>CAYQZB010000005.1:0-137988 GCA_964421915.1 uncultured Lachnospiraceae bacterium | reverse complement strand
TTCTCTGATTACTGTGAGATAAGAAATGGAGAGAAATTAGATCGAAGTAAACTTTTATGTATCAAACGTTTTTTGCTATGCCCTTTAAAAATTAAGCTGTTGCAAAAATGTAAGTTTATTAGACGTATCATATTATCATTTGGCTCATCAATATGCTGTCCAGCAGTTACTTTTAATAAAGATAATCTTGATGAACCAATTTTCAAACATGAGTTTAGTTGCTTATGTGATTGGGCTGCCTGGGAGGAAATATCTAGAAAAAGTGGGGAATTTATATATTGCTCCCGAATAATGGTTGGACACCGAATACATGATGTTTCTTGGACGAGCCAAGTAATAAAAGACAAGACCAGAGAATTAGAAGAGTTAAGGATGTTTCAAAAATTCTGGCCTAAACCGATTGCCAAATTATTAGAGCTATTTTACAAAAAATCAACCAAGAGCAACGAACTATAAGATTTTTCGTGTAATCTAGTGAGGTATACATGAACAAAGCGTATGACAAAATCATTATTGGTGCCGGTTTATACGGTCTATATGCCGCCTATGTTTGTAGCAAAAGGGGAGAAAAAGTTCTCGTAATAGAAAAAGATAGGGAAGCCTTTATGCGTGCTACTTATATAAATCAAGCAAGGGTTCATATGGGCTATCATTATCCCAGAAGTCTTACCACGGCTCTAAAATCAGCTCATTATTTTGAACGGTTCTGCAAAGACTATTCATTTTGTATTAATGGTGAGTTTGAACAGATATATGCAACTTCTTCTAAGTTTTCGTGGACAAATGCAGGTCAGTTTGCAAAGTTTTGCAGCGACGCAGGGATTCCATGTAGAGAAGTCTCCCCAAACAATTATTTTTGCCCAAATATGTGTGACGGAGCTTTTATAACAAAAGAATACACATATGACGCAAAAATGCTTCGGGATTACTTTGTAAATGAAATATCAAAATTTCCTACCACAACGGTCATATACAACTTTGATATCGTAGAGATGGATCGTACGGAGAACTCTATTTTGATTTATGGATCCAACAGTGATATATATGAAACGAGTTATCTATTAAATGCAACATATGCATCAACTAACCAAATTACAAAGATGTTGGGATTGGAACCTTTCCCGATCAAATATGAATTGTGTGAAATAATATTGTGTAAAGTAAACGACGCTTTAAACGGACTGGGATTGACTGTGATGGATGGACCTTTCTTTTCGATTATGCCTTTTGGGAAGACCGGCTATCACTCGCTTACTTCCGTTACCTTTACGCCTCATGCCACGAGCTATGAACCATTGCCTCGATTCATGTGCCAAGAAAATAATCCATATTGCACTCCTGATTCGCTGGGCAATTGTAATGATTGTCAAGTATGCCCAAGAACGGCATGGACATATATGTCAAGCATGGCAAGAAAATATATGAGAAAAGAATTAGACTTTTCTTACGATCACTCACTATTTTCAATGAAACCCATCTTAAAGACATCAGAAATTGATGATTCCAGACCTACTGTTATTAGAAAAAGCTTGAGTGATCCAACTTTTGTCAGTGTACTTTCTGGCAAAATCAATACGGTTTATGACTTGGAGGATATTCTTTAATGGATAAGGAAAAAATATTTGTATCAGCAGTGGTATACATGAGGAACAACGAGGAGCATATAGAGAAATTTATGACTTCACTGTATGAAGTGCTAAAAAATAATTTCAAAGAATTTGAAATTATCTGTGTAGATGATGCATCAAGTGATCAAGTAGTAAATAAACTGAAGACTCTTTTTGTAGGAAAACCAGACTGCACTGTAAATCTTGTTACATTGAGCTATTTCCAAGGGGTGGAGAAAGCAATGAATGCTGGCATTGACATGACCATTGGCGACATGGTCTTTGAGTTCGACTGTACAGTGCTGGATTTCGAACCTTTATTGATAATGGATGTTTTTCACAAAGCACAAGAAGGATTCGATATTGTGTCAGCAAGCCCCCAGAACCTAAAAAGAATTGGTACAAGCGTCTATTATCAATTAATTAAAGCTTTTAATAAAAATGTTGCTTCCATCCAGACCGAAACATTCAGAGTAGTTTCAAGAAGAGCATTGAATAGAGTTGAAAGCATGAACAGTTCTGTACCTTTCCGTCAAATACTCTATTCTACCTGCGGACTGAAGCAAACTACACTCAAGTATGACTCTATTGGAGACAAGTCCATAAAGCTAGAACATAATTACCGAAGAGAACTTGCTGTAATCACGTTGCTTATATTTACAAATATAGGTGAAAAGTGTGCCATATGTTTTACGATTACTGAATTAATCTTAGCAATATATCTACTTAGTATTGAGGGTATGTGCATTGGCACCAATCTCTCTTTCTGCATGGCGGCTGTCTTCCTTCTTTTCTGGATTGTTCTTAAATACCTTTCCATCCTTAAGGAATTGGTATTTACCAGACAAAAATATATTATAGACAATGTGGAAAAAATCAGTAATCATAAAATATAGAGGAAAATGTGATGGATGGAAAAATATACTTGGTTGGCGATACAGGGTTCGTAGGATCAAATTTGTTAAAGAATAACTGTTTTATACAAACAGCACATTCCACTAATGTTTCTGATATGTTTGCTGCAAGACCGGATGTACTTATATATGCAGGAGTCACAGGGACGAAGTGGTATGCCAACTGTCATCCAAAGGAGGACAGGGCAGTGATTGATTCAGCTATACAAAATATAGGCAAAATTGCAGCTAAGAAATTAATATTGATTTCCACCGTAGACATATATGACTGTCTTAGCGGTGTTGATGAAAATAGTGTCGTTGATTTGAGTCGCCTTTGCACATATGGAAGACACAGATATATTCTGGAAACTTGGGTAAAAGAAAATGTATCTGACTATAATATCGTTCGTTTACCTGCTATTTACGGAGATAATTTGAAAAAAAATTTCCTTTTTGATATGATACATTTTGTGCCACATTTGATAAAAAGAGACTTCTATGATCAAATCTCTTATGAAATGCCTATTAAAGATTTCTATGAATTAAACAGGGATGGGAATTATATACTAAAACCTTTACCTTCCACAGAATATATGAATTTACGCAATCGATTTAGGTTAATACACAACAACTCATTGTTGTTTACAAATAGCGATAGCAAATACCAATTCTATAACTTGGGATGGCTCTGGAAAGAAATAGAAAAGATAGTTGACAATGATATTCTAGAAATAAATATAGTAACAGAGCCACTTTCTGCGGCGGAAGTATTCAAGTATGTATATGAGGAGAGCTTTGACAATCATAAAGTTCCTCAAATATGTTATGATATAAGGACAAAATATTGTGAGGTTATGAGGGGACACCAAGGATACTTGTATAATAAAAATTACATTTTGGAAGATATTAAGCAGTTTGTGGAAAAGTATTATTAGTTTCTCGGTTTTACAAGGAAACTATATTAGGAATTTTAAAAAAGCGAAAGGTAAATTATAATTATGAAAATGGAATTCACTAATACTACTAATGCGTCCATTGCAGGAATGAAAAACCTAAAAAAATATAACTTTTTCTTATTGCTTATATTTACCATGATATTTGTGTGCGTTATTAATCCCGATTTATTAAAATTCCAAAAGGTATGCCGTGTCCAGCTAAGTGCGGTATATGATGATTCTGTTTCTCATGGACAGGAGCTATGCTTAAGCAACATTGTAGTGAGTCACGAAGAAGTGCCAATTTCTACACTGAAAATAGAAAAAACCCAAGGCTGGGAGTATGCAGATGACTTTGATGACTATATATTTTATCCTCAGGAAAGGGCTGCTGATAATATATTAGTTCTCAGGATAGAAACCCCGGGTGATATCGAACTGGTTTTTACCAAAAGCATCCAATCCGGTTCTGTAAAAATAACCACCCAAGGCGAAAACGCTGTTATTGATTTATATTCTGAAACAACTGAAACCGATAGCTATATAATTGAAGAAAACAATTTTACATATGCGTATTGGGACAAAATAATTCAATGGATCGGACTTTTTGTCTTGATTTCTATACTTGTGTCGATAATTGATATAATATTAAAAAAAGCATCCCTGATAAATAAACTGAGTTTCGTCTGCTGTATACTTTCTTTTTATATATTAAATAAATACGACCTTTTAAACGGATTAACGATTATTTTTTTGGTATCCTGCCTTTTGCATATAATATATACCGACCGCCGCACATATCAAACGGAATCTGTGGGAAAAGAATTTACTTTTTCAAGGCTTGTATTACATGCTTATTTTGTATTTGTATTAATTGCTAACCGAATATTTATGACAGAAGCATTGATGAAATTTGGAGTGGCAGAAATTGGAAGCTTTGCCGTCGTTACACTGGCCTTATTGCCTTTTGGAACCATATTGCTATTTATATTTGATAAATGTCAAAAGTATATAGCAAAATCGAAAGCAGAAATTACACATAATCAAATCAAAAAGGTTAGAATGGTATGTTTTATAATAACATTTTCCATATTGATATTGATGACATTGGGTTTTTATCCTGCCTTAATGGCAAGAGATAGTGCATCACATTGGATACGGGCTGTTGGCTATGATGCTTGGAAAATACGGGATGATACTTCTGGAGCTTATACGATTTTACTTAGATTATGTTCTAAGATATGGTATTCACCATATTGCATGGTTATGCTGCAGTTGTTTTTGTTTTCTTTCATTTCAGCAAGGGTGTTAGCATATTTTTGCACCAAAGGCATACCCGTCCGTATTACATACGTCCTGTCGGCGGTTATTGCTGTCTTGCCCAATAATTTTACAACTCTGTCCGTAATAAAAACAAATCCAATGTATACCATATTATGCATATGGGTAACGTATTTGTTAATTAAACTGATTGAGAACCCCGAAAAAGCAGGCATGTCTGTCGGGTTTATTGCAGAAATGGGTATTGCATTACCCTGTCTGTATTTATGCAGACATAATTCATTTTTAGCGGTATATGTCACTTGCATTATATTGATTTTTATGTTCATCAAGTATGCGATGCAGCATAAAAAGTTAAAGGTTAACTTTCTTATTCCCATACTGTTAACCATAATTATTGTAAAAACTGTAACCGGTCCTATATACACATATTTTGATGTAATTAGAGATGCACCTAAACTAAGTGACACAGTTTACCCTCTGATTTCTCCTCTGGCTGTTGCTTATAATAATGGTATTGAACTTACGGAGGATACTCTGGAGTACATGAATCGCATTCGTCCATTAGAATATTGGGGCAATCATAATCGATATAATGGAGATACTTTTTACTGGTCAGACCCACGGCTTCAGTTTGATCAGACAAGTGTGACCGAAATATTTAAATACTACTTCAAATTATTTTTTAGCAGACCGGATATAGTCATCAAGGATCGCCTAGATGCCATTGAGAGTCTGTGGAATGTTTTTCCAAGCATGGGTGAGGGAGCCTATAATCGAAGATACCGCTTGGGCATAGACAGTTTGATGCCCATGGAATTGTTGCCTGCTAATTGGAGGAACATAACGGAACTGAACCAAGGTTCGTATAGGCATGATACAGCTTTTACAACCATCCCGTATGCTTTATGCCAATTATGCGAAACAAGCAAGACATTGGATCCGCTTATATTCCGGGCAGGATTTTCTATTATATTGGTATTATATGCATTATATTACGCTTGCATAACTGGCCAAAAGAAAAAATCAATAGCAGCAATACCAATGCTTGGCACTTTAGTTACGTTGATTTTAGCAGTTAATTTCCAAATATATCAATATTTTTGGGTGATACATATTGTTAACTGGCTTCTTGTTTTTTACTTTATTTTGCCCACTGATAGTCAGTAAGTGTAGGCAGCCCAGCTGGTTTAACATCATAAACGAATATCAGCAAAGACTTGTCGGTGTTTCCGCCAAACGATGGCTTGCCGACAAGGGCATCAAAGAAAAAGCTTATTACAAGAGATAAACCACAAAAATATACTGACATTTGTGCAAAACAGGGAATTTTTCTTCCGTTTTCCCAAGTGAAAATCATCCCTGTACAGGCGATTTTCGATATAAACTTTATATTCCCAAGCTCAGTAAGAGGCTGTTACTGAGTCTGTAGCAGAATGATGAATCTGTTAAATTTAGAGGATTGCACCCTAAAAAATAAAGAAACTTTTTTGTAATTGTTTATTTCGAGCATATATTTAACCGTCTGGAAGGATTTTGGGGAGGCAAAAATACTGTGAATGAAACAAAAGTTAGTAATATAATGCCAGTTGAGAGTGTCCCAAAACTATGATTGATCAAAGTCATAGAGAGGTGCATCTCTCTCCTTATGTCTCTAAAATACGTTTTTTCATCAAAAATAGCATTGTATAACAGATATAACACAACTTCTTTTCATTTTCGTTTCCGGCAATTCTTTTTAGATTCTTTTTTCGATAGCCTCGATCACTGTTTTTAACGCTTTGATCCTTGCGTACTTTTTGTCATTGGACTCAAGTACCACCCATGGCGCATATGCGGTATTAGTCTTTTGCAGCATCTCATCAACTGCCGTCTCATACTGATCCCACTTCTCCCGATTACGCCAGTCTTCTTCCGTGATCTTCCACTGTTTTCCCGGTGTATTCTGTCTGTCGGTAAACCTCTGCAGCTGTACATCCTTATCAATCTGTACCCAAAACTTGATCACGATGGCACCCCAGTCACTCAACTCTTTCTCAAATTCATTGATTTCCCGATACGCAGATTTCCAATCGCTCTCACTGCAGAATCCCTCCAGCCGTTCTACCATGACGCGACCATACCATGTCCGGTCAAAGATTGCAATATGTCCCGTCCTAGGCAGTCTGTTCCAGAAACGCCACAAATAATGTCTTGCTTTTTCATGAGGTTCCGGGCTCGCAATCGGATGTACTTCAAATCCTCTCGGGTCAAGCGCACCTGTAATACGCTTAATATTGCCACCCTTTCCTGCCGCATCCCAGCCTTCGTATGCGATGATAACAGGAATCTTCTTTCTATATAATATATTATGTAATTCCTTTAATCTCCTCTGACATTCATCCAGCTCTTTATGATATTCTTCCTCTGATAATGATTTGTCCAACGGGATCTCCGACAGCTTTGGAATCGGCATTATTTTCGCAAATTTCATATCCGCCATTACAGCATCTGCTTCCACATCTGACGCTGCATGCGCTTTGTCCGCATTGACCTCTGATCTCTCTGCCAATGCACGATCGATCCCTTCTAACAAAATTTCCAATACCTGCAGCTCCGCCCACTTCTTATGCTTCGCGTCAATCAGATGCCACGGTGCTGCGGGCAGGTTCGTTGCCGTCATATATTCATCATAGACTTCTTTATATTTTGCGTAATTTTTGTTCTGCCAAAGATCATCCCCGCTGACGCGCCATCCTGTATTTTTATCTGACAACAATTCATCAATTCTTTTTTTCTGTTCCTTTCTTCCGATATGGAAGAAAAACTTCAACACGAGATATCCCTGATCCGTAAGCTGGCGTTCAAAACGGCAGATACTCTCCACACATTTCTTATATTCCGATTTTTTTTGTCTTCCGCGGATATATTCTCCGACCGCTTCATCCATCCAGCTTCCATCAAGAAATTTGTATTTTCCCGCCTCCGGAATCCGAATAAAGTACCGATATAAAAACGGCTTCCTTTTCTCATCTTCCGTCTCGCGGTCCATTGTCTCTACCTTAAAAAATCTCGGATCAATATTACGGATGATCCTGCCAAGCACGCTTCCCTTGCCTGCTGTACCCCATCCATCCAGCACGACCAACACAGGAAGCTTCTGCTCTTTCATGGCAGTCTGCTTTGTCGCCAATACTTCCCTTGCTTTAGATAGGCGTTCCTCAATCTCCTCATCTGACGGTCTTTCCGGCTTCTCCCAATCCTTTAACATATCCGCACCCCCCTTTTTGCAATAAAAGACCAATGCAACGCATCAGCCTTTTTTTATAAATCCCCTACTGCCTTTCCTTTAAACTAAAATTCTTCTTTCAGGCATTAATCTTAGCAAGAAGATCATTTACATCAAATCCATGTACCATTGCCGCCTCTTCCAATGTCTCACCCTGTGCGGAAGGACATCCGAGGCAATGCATCCCTGCCTCCAAAAGAACAGGCGCTATATCCGGATTCTCCATCAATGCCTGACCGATCGTAGTGTCTTTCGTAATTGCTGCCATGAATCAAACCTCCTTCATTCCTCTGATTACATTAAATATTTTTTCCGAGGACTACTATTTTATTCTTTATGTGGATATTATAACACTATCTTAAAAAACAGGCAACCGTACTCTTTCTGATTGCTTCCCTTACTCTTTATGTCTGTCTGAATTTTTATCGGCACTATATCTTGTGCCTAAAATTTCCAATACACTATTTTTTAAGCTGTTCGAAAAAATTTAACAAATTGTATACAAAAAAATGCAAAGGGATTATTGACTATCTACCCGATTTCTAGCTATAATTAGACCATAGCGATCAACGGTGGAAAACCGTTAAACCCGAATGGATCGGGTAAAAAATATATAATAGGAGGCATTCTAATGAGCACAGAAATGAGACCCGAATGGGAAGGCTTTGCAGCCGGAAAATGGCAGACTGAAGTCAATGTACGCGACTTCATCCAGAAAAACTACACTCCGTACGACGGAGACGATTCCTTCTTAAGCGGACCCACACAGGCAACCAAAGACTTATGGGCACAGGTTATGGATCTTGCAAAGCAGGAGCGCGAGGCAGGCGGCGTATTGGATATGGATACCAAGGTAGTATCTACCATCACATCCCATGCTCCCGGATATCTTGATAAGAGCAAGGAAAAGATCGTAGGTTTCCAGACAGACAAGCCGTTTAAGCGTTCCTTACAGCCTTACGGCGGTATCAGAATGGCAGAGAAAGCTTGCGCAGATAATGGTTATACCGTAGATCCTGAGATCAGCGAGTTCTTCTCCACACACAGAAAAACACACAACGCAGGATGTTTCGACGCATACAATGCAGAAATGAGAGCATGCCGTTCTTCCCATATCATTACAGGTCTTCCTGATGCATATGGCCGTGGACGTATCATCGGTGACTACAGACGAGTTGCTCTGTATGGTATCGATTACCTGATCGAAGACAAGCAGGCACAGAAGGATTCCACAGGACGCGTGATGACTGATGATGTGATCCGTCTTCGTGAAGAACTTTCCGAGCAGATGGTAGCATTAAAGATGATGAAGGAAATGGCTGCTTCTTACGGATGCGATATTTCCAAACCTGCTACTAACGTACAGGAAGCTATCCAGGCAACTTATTTCGGATATCTTTCCTCCGTTAAAGAGCAGAACGGCGCTGCTATGTCCCTTGGACGTACTTCTACCTTTATCGACTGCTACGCTGAAAGAGATCTTAAGAACGGTACGTTTACAGAGGAAGAGATTCAGGAATTTGTTGATCACTTTATCATGAAGCTTCGTCTGATCAAATTTGCACGTACACCGGAATACAACCAGATTTTTGCCGGCGATCCTGTATGGGTTACAGAATCCCTTGGCGGTGTAGGCGTTGACGGACGTTCTCTTGTAACAAAGACTTCCTTCCGTTACCTGAACACATTGAATAACTTAGGCGCTTCACCTGAGCCTAACTTAACGGTTCTCTGGTCAACCAGACTTCCTCAGCCTTGGAAAGAGTTCTGTGCTAAGATGTCCATCAAGACTTCTTCCATCCAGTATGAGAACGATGATCTGATGAGAGTTACCCACGGCGATGATTATGCAATTGCATGCTGCGTATCTTCCATGGTTGTTGGTAAAGAAATGCAGTTCTTCGGCGCTCGTGCTAACCTGGCTAAATGTCTGCTGTACGCTTTGAACGGCGGTGTTGATGAAGTTACCAAGAAACAGGTTGGTCCTAAATATCGTCCTGTAAGCGGCGACGTACTGGATTATGATGATGTATATGCAAAATTCATGGATATGATGGAGTGGCAGGCAGACGTATATGTTAACACCTTAAATATCATCCACTATATGCATGATAAATACTGCTATGAGAGAGCTGAGATGGCGCTTCATGACAGAGATGTTAAGCGTTACTTCGCAACAGGTGTTGCAGGTCTTTCCATCGTTGCTGACTCCTTATCTGCAATTAAGTATGCAACTGTTAAACCGATCAGGGACGAGGACGGTGTAATCGTTGACTTTGAAACCACCGGTGATTTCCCGAAATATGGTAATGACGACGACCGCGTTGACTTGATTGCACAGGACATCGTTCACAAGTTCATGACAGCAATCAGAAGACATCACACCTACAGAAATGGTGTTCCTACAACTTCCATCCTTACCATTACTTCTAACGTAACATACGGTAAGGCAACCGGTAACACACCTGATGGACGTAAGAAGGGACAGCCGTTTGCTCCGGGCGCTAACCCGATGCACGGTCGTGATACTCATGGTGCGGTAGCTTCCCTGGCTTCTGTATCCAAGCTTCCGTTTAAGGATGCACAGGATGGTATCTCCAATACCTTCTCTATCATTCCGGGCGCTCTTGGTAAAGAGGATCAGGTATTTGCAGGCGACATCGATATTGACCTGAGCAAGAAATAAAACAATAAACTGAAGGTTTTAACTGACAGTTATGATACTCTGCGCTTTGTCTAAGCGCAAAGCGCAGATATCTATATCAAACAAAAAAGTGAGGTTCTGAGTATGGGCACAACAAAAAGCGAAGAAGAACTGATACAGGATATGGTTGCACAGTTAGACAATGGTTTTTCTAAAGGTGTTGGTCATGTGAATGTTGATGTTGACGAGAATGCAGACGCTAAAAAAGATGTTCAGACTATGGGATGCACTGACTGTTCCAGAACACCACTGGCATGCAGTGTTCCTACACTTCACCAAGGATTAGACGATTATCAGTAATTTTACTAAGATCTATTTCAAAAAATAAGGAGGATTATAATCATGGCAGACGCAAGTGCAACACAGGTAAACAACCTGGTATCATTATTAGATGGATATGCTACAAAGGGCGGACATCATCTGAATGTTAACGTATTAAACAGAGATACTCTTTTAGATGCTCAGAAGCATCCTGAGAATTATCCCCAGTTGACGATCCGTGTATCCGGATACGCTGTTAACTTCATTAAGTTAACACCGGAGCAGCAGGCAGATGTTATCTCCCGTACGTTCCATGAAGCAATCTAAGGAATAATTGATTAAATCAGCGTTTCCTTAATAAAAGATCTATCTAATAGGAAAATATTAGAAAATTTTAAAGCACTATAAAAGACCTCCATAAGTATGCCAAGCGCTGCTTATGGAGGTCTTTATTATCTTCTAAGGAAACGCTGATTAATTCAACATTAGCCTCGGGGGATGCACTTACACTACCTGATGCCGTTTAAAAATACGGTATGACAAGCAGACACAAACGCAGGAGGCAATGATAGCAAAGACAGGAAGAAAAACATAAGGCGGAATCACGACGCCAAATATTTCATACTGAAGATCACTCATTGCACCCCAGAACGCCATCATATTCGTGGGCATCAGTTGTTCCAATTGAAACACCCAGAGAGGCGCGCTGTCCGGTATGGCTATAAACATAGGTACGATCAAAATAATCGCCATTACCACAATCGTATTGAACGGGGTTTTAAACGCCGCTGAAAAAAATGTTGTAAGCGCAGTAAATAACAGCATACTTCCAAGCGTACATATAGAATAAAACAGTGCGCTCTGTCCTATGGTAATAGGATACTCAAAAATATTCCACAACATGAGGGCAGCGTCCGCGCCGCTTGTACCCCAGACAGCCATTGCTTCGATATAACTGATTACCATAAGGAAAATAATTAGGACTTCAGCAATTCCAAATGCTGCAAGCAGTTTTGCACCGATCACAAGCCCTTTGCCATGCTTTGACGACAGGATCAGATTGTCCGCACCGCTCACGTACTCCTCAGAAAAAATCCCGGATATCATGATTGCAACCGCTGCCGCAGCCATAAATGCAGTCGTATACATAACAGCAACATACCGGTAATATCCGCCGCTATACTCATAAGTCAGCGTCTCCGGGGATTTTTCTATGCACTCACGCCAGTATTCCTTCATATTTTCACTCATATTGATATCCGAATTTTCAATCATATACTCTTTATTTTCTCTTCGTATCTGATCAAACTGCTCTGCCTGTTCACGGGTAAGCTGTTGAAATTCGTCTATACTCAAATCCATTGTCTCACAGACAATCTCAAGTATTTCGCTGTATTTTCTCGCACTTTGATATTCCGGAGTAATATCATAATAGACTTTGTCTAACGGCACCTGACTGTATGCATCCACAGCCTCCATAATCAGGTCTGTATCGACCACACGTCCTGAAAGAGCCTCGCCGTTCCTGCGGTCGATCATTGCTTCCTCATAACGCGAAATCGCTATTTCCTCACCGTTTTCATCCATAAAGTAATAATTTCCCACAATGGTCCCAAAAACGCTGAAGATCCCCAAAAGGATAACAACCAGAAGCGTAATAACACTGCGTTTCCTGCATAAAATCTTTTTTAATTCATATCCTGTAAGCTGAAAAAATAATTTCATAATTAATAACCATGCCTTTCCGCAGCCTGCGAATTTTAATGCACTTTAGTGCTATTCCCCAGGCACAATATTCTTAAACGAATTGATTTTCTTATGCTTCCTCTCCGCTAAAATAATACAGATAAAGATCCTCTAAGGTTGCCTCTACATTTTTAGCGTCTTCACACGGCTTTTCATCGCTTACCAGCCGTAGAAAAACCATGTCTCCTTCGTTTCTTGTGTTAATTATGGGATATTTTACGCCGTATTCGTCCGCCTCATTACAAGAGACATTGCACTCCCAGACCTTGTCCCGTATCACCGCAATAATCTCTTCCAGAGAACCTTCATGGATCATCTGCCCGTCTTTCATAATCAGTATCGTATTGGCAATATGTTCAACATCGGAAACGATATGTGTAGATAAAAGTATGATCCTGTCCGCTCCCATTCGGGAGATAATATTGCGGAATTTTATCCTCTCCTTGGGATCAAGTCCTGCGGTAGGCTCATCCAGCACCAGAATTTTCGGATCGTTTAGCAATGCCTGTGCAATTCCCAGACGCTGTTTCATTCCGCCTGAAAAGGTCTTTATTTTCTTTTTCGCTTCGTTTTTCAGCGATACCATTTCTAAAAGCTCAGCAGTTTTTACCTTTGCCCTGCTTTTTGGAATGCCTTTTAATGCAGCAATATACAGCATAAAATCCTGTGCCGTAAATTCCGGATAATATCCGAAATCCTGCGGCAGATAACCCAGAAGTTCGCGATATTCTTCCTGTGAAACGTCTGTTCCGTCACAGGAAAGGCTTCCTGAAGAAGGATCTAAGATCCCGCATATCATCCGCATAAGCGTCGTTTTTCCCGCGCCATTGGCGCCAAGAAGTCCATAAACACCCTTTTCCAGCGTCAGCGAGATCCTGTCACAGGCTATCTTACTTCCATATTTTTTTGTCACACGGTCAATCTTTAATTCCATAAATAACTATCCTTTCCGTATCATATTTTTTGCACGCCGTATCATATTTTTTGTACGCCCTATCTTTCATTCCTTAAATAACAGTTCTTTCCGTATCATATCTTTTGTAAGTCCTATCTTACATTCCATAAATAATGATCCTTTCCAAACAGTATTTTTTTGATCTGCACGGCTGCCATCAGCGTCCCGCCAAGACAGGCAGCAATGATATAAAGATTTGCCAGTGGTTTTTCATAAATACCCCTGATTGGGATAACTCCCGCAAGACTGACCGCTAAAGCTGCTGCAGCGCTCAGATAAGCCGCTTCCTGTCCCTTTACTTTGCTGAAAATCATAAAAGAAATCCCACTCGCAACAATAAATGGCGTAAAAATATACAACGCCGACCTTGCAACGCCAAAAGGAACATAATTTCCCAAAAGCATCGAAACAGTTATAATGACCGCAAAATTACAGACTCCCAAAATGATCATTCTCGCTCCCGTGACCTGCGGCAGAGAAAACCTGCATCCTGCTTCCAATTCCGACATACCGTTTATCGCGGATCGTGATATTTCCACAGTTGTCAGCATCGCCAAAAATGGAATGATCGCGGCGATCAACCATACGAGAAACTTCGCTTCCTCCGGAATGGCACAGACGGTTCTGACTGCCGCAAATACAACTGCTGCCGAAACAAACCATACCCTCTTTCGTATATAGCCGATCTGTGAAAAAACAAATTCGGGGTATGTCAGTTTCGGATAAGGTAATGCTGCGAGAAAGTCCGCTCTACCCTTTGGTTCAGGGGGTTTAACAGCTTTTTTGATTTCACTTTTTAAATTTAGTCTCATTATAATCATACTTTTGATTTTCAATCTAATCCTCCATGTCAGAGCAACTTGCTGCGATCAAAGCAATTTGAGGCTCTGACTCAAATTGCCGGTTGAAAAATAAGCTATCAAGCTTATTTTTCAACCTAACGCCCCTTTCAGATACTTTTTCATCTCCGCAAGAGCGGCTTTCTCAAGACGGTATACCTTAAATCTTGATATTTCCATGATTTCCGCCGTTTCATCAGCTGACAGACCGCTGAGATAACGCAAAAGAAGTATTTCTTTGTGCTGTTCTCCAAGTCTTTCCAATGCGTCCCTGACGGCTATTTTCGTGTCACTGTTATCGCAGAAATCCTCCTGCGGATAATCGCCGGTCAAAGCGTCGTCACGCCTTTTCCGAAAGAAATCAATGCAGAGATGTTTGGCAATTGTGTATAAATATGCCATATCTTCTCCACGCTTTAATATTTTATTGCGCGCAAAATATTTGAGAAAGGCTTCCTGCGTGATATCCTCGGCAATGGCGGAATTTCTGACTTTATAAAAACAGTATCGGTATATCTTATTGTAAATATCGTCCAAATCCTCCGCCATAGCGAAACCTCCTCTCATAATGTATAACGCTGCAGCATTGCCAAATGTGCGTATAAATTATTTTCATAAAGACATATAAAAAAATTTTATTATTTTTCTCAAATATCCTTTAAAAAACGGATAGGGCGGATGCCGTCTATCCGACACCTGCCCCTAGAATACCCTTTAATATAGTGTTTATTTGCCATCAGACATTTAAGTCATTATTTTCCGGCAATGCTATTTTATCCCCATAACATCTTCCGTTCCAATTCCTTCAATTCCTCTAACCGAACCTGTAGGTCGTACCGATCGCGTTTTAACTCCCCTAACGATTGCTCCAGTTCTTTCCGCCGCAGAAGACACATCTTTTTCTCATGCGGGATATTCACCCTGCGCCATCTGACTGCCGAACGGTATGCACCCTCACTGGGAAACAATTCCATAATCAGGATCAGCGACAATACCATAGTGGTCAATCCAAAGATCAGCACGAATATCAAAAGAAAAGGGATCATCGTCGCAGTTACCGAAAAGGCGATGGTCGCAGCGTAATCGTTCATATTTTTCCCTGAAGAATCCAGAAATAACAGCAGATAAGAGATCAGTCCGGCGATAGAAAGCCCAAAGCAGATCAGCGAAATAAATAATCCCATGCCTTTTCCGTGTCTGGTACGTTTAAAATAATTCATCCTGATATCCACATCCATGATTTCAGCTTCTATCATATTAATTTTATCTTTCAAAAGCTGATCCATGTTTCTTAACTCCCGAAGTTCCGCTATTTCCTGCTCTGTCATGCTTTCTACACCCCCTTTCCCGCCATTTTCTTATGCTGATATTATTTTACGGTAATTACTTCAATTCATTAGCTGTCTGATAAAAGTGATAATAAATCCCCTGCTTCGCCAACAATGTTTCATGATTGCCCTCTTCCGTAATCCCTTCCTCCGTCAGCACCAGTATCCTGTCTGAATTGCGGATGCTGGACAGCCGATGGGCAATAGTCACCGTCGTCCTTCCTTTGGACAGTTCCGCCAGTGATCTTGCCACCTGAAATTCGCTCTCATTATCAAGTGCGGAAGTAGCCTCATCCAAAATCAATATGGGCGGATTTTTCAAAAATACCCTGGCAATGCTGATGCGCTGCTTCTGTCCTCCGGACAGCTTCACGCCCCGCTCTCCGACATAGGTATCATAGCCGTCCTTCAACGCCATGATAAATTCATGCGCGCCGGCGCGTTTCGCCGCTTCCATGACTTCTTCCCTCCCGGCATCCTCCCGTCCATAGGCAATATTTTCATATACGGTTCCGGAAAACAGATATACGTCCTGCTGTACCATACCGATATTTTTCCGAAGGCTTTTCAGTGTGTAATGCCTGATATTTACTCCATCCAAAAAGATCTCACCGCTGTCAATATCATAAAACCTCGGAATCAGGTTACAAAGCGTCGTTTTCCCACCGCCGGAAGGTCCGACTATCGCTATTTTTTCCCCGGCATGGATGAACAGATTCAGATTCCGGAATACCACATTGTGATCATCCGGATATTCAAAGCTGACATCTCTGAACTCTATCTCCCCTTTCGGCGCAATACATTCCACCGCGTCCGGTTCATCAAAGATCTCAATATCAGAATCCATAATCTCAACAAATCGCTCAATACCGGTCATACCACGCTGAAACTGCTCCGCAAATTCTATGATACGCCGTATCGTTGCAATCAGCGTTGTCACATACATCACATATGCCACCAGATCTGCCGGTTTTATCTGTCCATAAATCAGGAACAGTCCCCCTGCCGCCAGCACTACCAGATACATCAGTCCGTCAAATGCCCTTGTTGTCGTCTGAAAAAAAGCCATATACCAATAAGTCTTCTTTTTAATCCGGAAAAAATGAAGATTATCCTTTTCAAATTTTTCCATTTCTTTTTCTTCATTAGTAAACGCCTTGACCACCTTCTGTCCGAGAAGGCTGTCCTCAATCCTTGCGTTCAGGTCTCCGATCCGGACTCTCTGCTCCCGAAATGCGTTCCGCAGGCGCAGGTTGATAATCGTACATACGACAGCCATGAGCGGCACGATCAGGAAGATGATCAGTGTCAGCCATAGATTGATATTTCCCAATATGATAAACGCAGCCACCGCCTTGATTCCCGCAATAAAAAATTCCTCCGGACAGTGATGGGAAAATTCCGTCACATCAAACAGATCATTGGTGATCCTGCCCATGATCTGTCCCACTTTTGTATTGCTGTAATAGGTATCAGACAACTTCTGCAGATGCTCATAAGCATCTCTGCGCATATCGGTTTCAATACGGGTACCCATCACATGCCCCGTGTTCGCCATATAAAAATTAGCCAGCAGATCCACCACCCTCAGGATCAGATAGATCACCCCCAGCTGCAAAACCAGCTTTACAGTGAGAGACTGCAGGTCATTCATACCCATGTTAGTAATATAACGTATGATCAATGGCAATACAAGCTCACAAACCGTAGTCAGACCGGCACAACACAGATCCAACACTACAATCCACCGATATTTCTTATAATAAGGCAGAAATCTTTTGAGCAGCTGCCCCGCTGTATATTTTTCCTGTTCTTTCATAATATTCCTTCTTTGTCAAAGCTTTGCTGTAACTTAAATAGAAATGAAAACCGCTGCTACAATCAGCACTATAACTCCTACCACTATACTCTTGGTTATATTCTTCTGTTCCTCCATAATACATACCTCCCAAATTACAATGTTTCATTTAAAAATTTAATAAAATCATTATAATTTTTAGTTTATGTCCTGTCAACAAATGCGTTTTTTCAATTTTACCGTAGCTTAGTCTAGTTAATTATAATATTTTTCCTTTATCTTTACGTTATCTGTTGTTTGAAATTAAAAAAAATAGTATACTAATACTATCCTGTATAGGATTTCATTTAAGAAAGGATAAGACAGATCATATGAGCGGAAGAATTCATTCACTGGAATCATTTGGAACGGTTGACGGACCCGGCGTAAGATTCGTCGTATTTGTACAAGGCTGCCCCATGCGGTGTGCTTACTGCCACAATCCGGATACCTGGGCAATGAACGGCGGCAGGATGGTGGAAGTTTCAGAAATTATGGAAGCCTATGAGCGGAACCGCAGTTTCTATAAGGATGGCGGTCTGACCGTAACCGGCGGCGAACCGCTGCTGCAGGTGGATTTTCTGATTGAACTGTTTACAGAAGCAAAAAAACGCGATATCCATACATGTATCGACACTTCCGGCATCGTATTTAAGCCAAACAATACGGCATTGATCGAAAAACTGGACGTGCTTATGAAAGTGACGGATCTCGTTATGCTGGATATCAAACATATCGATCCGGAAAAACATAAGGAGCTGACCACGCAGCCTAATGACGGCATCCTTGCATTTGCGCAGTACCTTTCTGACCGGGATGTTCCCATGTGGATCCGTCATGTGGTAGTACCCGGATTAACGGATGACGATGAGTATCTTTATAAACTTGGTTACTTTATCGGAGGACTCCATAATCTGAAAGCGTTGGATGTTCTTCCCTATCACACCATGGGAAAACCAAAATATGAAAAACTTGGCATGGATTATAAATTAAAAGATGTTCCGGCCATGAGCCAGAAAGATGTCATTGAAAAGAAAGAAGTCATCTTAAACGGCATCCGCAAACGGCGTGAGGATGAAAAGGAATAGATTAACACTTGTCATATACGCAGAAATGTATTAAAATAGCTTTAGCAATTATTCAAAAACAAGGAGGAACGCTATTATGGCATTTGTTATTTCTGATTCATGTATTTCTTGCGGCTCTTGTGCAGGCGGCTGCCCTGTAGGCGCTATTTCTGAAGGAGACGGAAAGTTTGAGATCAATCCGGAACTCTGCATCAGCTGCGGCGCTTGCGCAGGCGCATGTCCTGTAGGCGCTATTTCCGAGGAATAAGACCAATTTTCCATCAGGATAGTGCTGCAAAGCATGTAGGAAACCAAGCACATGTTGTCTATCTGTGCTTGGTTTTTTATGCTTATTATGAAAGAGAGCTTTTAGCTTTCCATTGAAAGATCCCCGGCTTTTTCTTTTTGAACGGTTTTTCCGGCTTGTCCTTTATTTCTCCTTTCCAGATCATCTCTTCTTTATCCGTATTGCCGTCCTTTGTATTATCATCTGATTTATCTGTTTTCTCAGCTTTGTCCGATGTTTTGTATGCTCTCTTGTTTGTCATTTTATCCCGCTTTTCTGCTTTTTTGGACATTAAGATCTCATTAATGCGCTGAAGCAGTTCCTGATCTCTTTCCTCTCGTTCCTGTCCGCGCTTTTCTTCCCGCTCCTCCTGCATACGGAACTGATAATCCATCTCCTTGATAACTGCATCCTTGACATCCGTGCAAAGCCTTTCGCTTATCTCCTCCTTCAATCCCTCTTTCAGGTCGCTGTCGTATTCTCTAAGCACTTCCTCAATCATCAATTTTAATATCATCTGAAGCTTCTGTGCTTTCTCGTTTCGATCCTCCTGCCGGATCTGAGCTTCATCCCCGGACACAGGCAAAGCTGCGTTTCCTTCTTTGGCAGGTCCTGACACGGGCAAAGCTGCGTTTCCTTCTTTGGCAGGTCTTGACACGGGCAAAGCTGCGTTTCCTTCTTTGGCAGGTCTTGACGCTGACAAAGCTGTGTTTCCTTCTTTGATCAGCTTCGGCGCAGCCTGTCTTGAAGTATTCTGCTCTGTCATACCATGCGGCGAAGTCTCTTTACAGAACGCCGTCACCTTATCTCCCTGATGAAGGATCAAAGAAGCATTTTGGCGTCCATCCTTAGAAAGGAACAATTTGATTGCTTTTAACTGCAGCCCCTGTTCTTTTAAATATTTTATCCTCTTAAATGTATTGAGATCTTCCATTGTATAATACCGGTGTCCCTGGGAATTTCTCTTAACGGGAAGCGCAAGCTCTTCTTCCCAGTATCTTAATACATGATTTTCCACACATACCTCTTTTGCAGCCTCCGAAATCAAATATACTGATTTTGCCATACCTTGTCTCCTTTCTTTACATTGATACATTTTGGCGTTTCCTTTGTTCCTTTGGCATTAATATACAAAAGAGGACATGCCATTTGGCTTGTCCTCTTACGTGATTTATTTTCCAAGATTGTGAAACATCGTATATTCCGGCAGCCATGCCAGCTCGATCGTTCCGATCGGTCCGCTTCGATGCTTCGCTATGATGATCTCGGCTATATTTTTCTTTTCCGTATCCGGATGATACACTTCATCCCTATAGATAAACATGACCATATCCGCATCCTGCTCTATCGCTCCGGATTCACGAAGATCCGAAAGCATCGGTCTGTGGTCGGTACGCCCTTCGACAGCACGCGACAACTGCGATAATGCCACCACCGGAATCTCCAGCTCCTTCGCCATCAGCTTTAATGCTCTGGAAATCTCAGAAATTTCCTGCTGACGCGAATCTGTCCTGCCCATGCTGTCCATCAGCTGTAAGTAATCTATGATGATCATCTGAAGATTTTTTTCCAGCTTTAACTGTCTGCATTTAGATCTCATTTCTTTGACTGTTTTGGAAGTATCATCTATGTACAGCGGACATTCGCCCATGTTGCTGCCGCTTTCCACCAGACTCTCCCAATCTCTTTCCGTCAGATTGCCCGTTTTAAATTTCTGAGAATCGACCTTGGAGTCCATGGACAGCAGACGATTGACCAGCTCCTGCTTCGACATTTCCAAACTGAACATTGCAACAGTCTTGCGCTGCCGGAATGCAATATCTCTTGCCATGCTTAATACAAATGACGTTTTTCCCATCGCCGGTCTTGCCGCAACTAAGACAAGATTGCCTTTCTGAAATCCCGCCGTCTTATGGTCCAGATCAATAAATCCGGAAGCAAGACCCGTTACATCGCCGGTGATCCGTGCTGCACGGTCGATACTTTCCAATGCTTCAATAATAACTTCTCCGATGGGAACGATATCACCACGATCCTGCTTCTGCACTACGCGGAAGATCTCTTTTTCCGCATCCTCCATCAGATCCTTGTAATTTTTCTTACTCTGATAGCAATCCTCTGTAATTCCTTCCGTAACCTTGACCAATTCACGCAGGACTGCTTTCTCCATAACAATACGGGCATAATCCTCCAGATGCGCGGATGTGGGAACCGAAACGATCAGCCCTCCGATATATTCCATACTGCTGACTTCCTCAGGGACGTTCATCTCCCGAAGCTTGTCCTGTACCGTTACGGAATCAACAGATCTCCCTTCTCTGTTTAACTCTGCAATTGCGTCATAGATCGATCCATAAGTTCTGTTATAAAAATAAGAACCCTTGGGAATGATCTCCAATATCTCAGGGATCTTCTGCGTATTTAAAAACATTCCGCCAATTACGGATTGTTCTGCTTCCTCGCTGTGAGGCTTGATTCTCTTATGTACCTCTTCCTCCATGCAATCATTCCCTTCCCAAGATCATCCTTCTAAGCTTCCTACGATCGTTTCCTTCTGATATCCATGCATATATTCAGACAATTTCATATAAGCATTGTTAGAAGCTCCTATCACACTCTCTTACGCTTCTTCTACGCTCACCTGTAAGGAAGCCGTTACCTTCGGATGCAGCTTTATGGGCACCTGAAATGCTCCGGCAGATTTGATCGGATCTTTTAATACGATCTTTTTCTTGTCCAGCTCAAGCCCATGCTGTTCCTTTGCGGCAGCCGCAATTTCCTTAGAGGAAATAGAACCGAAGGTCTTGCCGCCCTCGCCCTGCTTGATCTTCAATACAACCTTCTTACTTTCGATCACCTTCGCAAATTCTCTGGCGTCTTCTAACTGCTGCTGCGCAACCTTTTCATCATTTGCCTTTTTTAATTTCAGGTCATTCAGATTGGACGCGCTTGCCTCCACGCCAAGCTTTTTCGCAAGGATAAAATTTCTTGCATATCCGTCGCTGACATCTACAATATCTCCCTTTTTTCCAAGAGATTTCACATCCTGATTTAAAATCACCTTCATTAAATCTCACCCTCCTGTATCATCTTGTCCAATGTATTTTTCAGCGTGATCATCGCCGCTTCCACCGTCGTATCCTCCAGCTGGGCACCGGCGATATTCATATGTCCGCCTCCGCCTAACTGCTCCATGATGATCTGTACATTTACCTCATCAATGGAACGCGCGCTGATATAGATCCGGTTCATATATTCTGTCATGACAAAGCTTGCCTTGATTCCATTAATATTCAACAGCTCATTAGCCGCCTGCGCAGCTATGACGGTAGGACTCTGAATCCCTTCATTCTGGCACCGCGAAATCGCATAATCTTTCCGATAAATCTCCGCCTGTCTTACCGCGTCTGCCTTTGTCTTATATTCCAGCGCATCCTCCCTGAACATCTTCTTTACTCTGATCACGTCAGCGCCGTTTCTTTTTAAGAATGCCGCCGCCTCAAACGTCCTGACGCCGGTCTTAGCCGTAAAATTCTGCGTATCTACTACAATGCCGGAATATAAGCAGTCTGCAATGATCCCCTTTAACTTGATACCGTTCTTGATATACTGAAGGATCTCCGCAACCATCTCACATGCGGAAGATGCATAAGGCTCCACATAAGACAATGTGGCATTGTCCACATACTCAGCCCCCTGACGGTGATGATCCAATACCACGATCGTCTTACACCGTTTGATCAGCTCAGGACATTCCGTAATACTCGGTTTATTCACATCCACGATCACCAGCACTGTATTGGCATCCGCGATCTCCAGCGCCTCCTGTCCGGAAAGAATCGTATCTTCCGTAAAATCAGGATGCGTCTTATAAAGATCTACCAATGGTCTCAATGAAGTGGATATCGTTTCCAGCACGATATGGGATTTACGCTCCAGATTATCACAGGCACATTTGATACCCACTGCCGCGCCGAAGCTGTCCACATCACTGTCCCTGTGCCCCATAACCAGAACCTTGTCCTTCGCCGTGATAATGCCCTCCAGCGCCTGTGCTTTTACTCTTGCCTTTACTCTTGTTGTGGTCTCCTTCTGCTGGCTCTTGCCTCCGTAATAGGTGATTCCGGACGGACTCTTAACAACTGCCTGATCACCGCCCCGGCCTAATGCAAGATCGATGGCATTACGCGCAAATTCCATATTCTGAGAATAGGTCAAGCCCTCTAAACCGATTCCGATGCTGAGCGTGACCGCCGTCTCATTACCGATATTGATGCCCTTCACATCCTCCAACAGCTTAAAACGCTGTTCACGAAGCTCTGTCAATGCGCTTTTCCTTAAGATCAGCAGATACTTGTCCTTCTCTGTCTTACGGACGATCCCGTCAATCGCCGCCACATACTGGTTGACCTGCCTGTCGATAAATGCGCTGAGAAGGCTTCGCCCCACATCCTCAACACTTTCCATGGCTTCTTCATAGTTATCTATATAGATCATTCCGACCACAAGACTCTGGTTGTCTATCTCTTTCAATGCCAGATTGAGCGCCGTCTCGTCAAACATATATAGAGCGATCAGATACCCTTCATACTCCTTACCAACGACCACCGTCTCAGACAACAGCGCCATATCACGCATATCCACGCGCTTTAATCTGACCAGAAAATCTTTTTCCTCGTGGGACAGCTTGTACTCCAATATAGTCTCCAGCGATGCTATCCCCTCTTTTGTAATCTCCGGAAAGAGGGTCGTAATGGATTTCTTATAAAGCTTCTCCATGCCGACCAGCGCATCAAACGCCTGATTCGACCAGATCAGCTTTCCTGTCTCATCCAGCAATGCATGCGGGAGTTCCAGTTCCTTTAACAGCTGTTTCTGTATCTGCCCATACTCTGTTGCAAATGTGACAAGCTCATTGATTAGTCCCGGCTTCGTAAACGTCATCGTCACGATAATAATAACCAGATAAAAAAAGGTAAATACTGCCAAAAGAATCCCCGCTTCAAAATCAATACTGAAGATCCATATATCTAACAGCGCAAGGATAAATCCCAAAATCAAAGGCATTTCCAGATAGGTCTTTAATTTTCCTTTTAACTTCAGTTTATTTTTCATGACTACCATTATAACACTTCTGAAATGATGATTCCATAACTACATATGGTATTTTAACGACAAAAACCGACACATCATCTAGTCTCTGTTTATGAATACAAGAATTTTTTTCCTTACTTTATGAATTGAATCTACGCTTCCTAAAACTTCCACGTAATTATATCGCATGTATTTGTTGTTTTCAACGCATAATTATGCAGAAGAAAAGAGTGAAATCTTATGCCTCTTATAATGCCAATCAAAGATTTACGCAATACAACTGAGATTTCCAACATCGCCCACAAGGAACAGGAACCCATTTTTATTACCAAAAACGGATATAGTGACTTAGTTGTAATGAGTAGTGAATTGTATGATAAATTTGCAAAAATCAACCGTATTGACCAAGCTATTTATGATTCTGAACAAGAATTATTAAATGGAGCACACGCTGTTGACGCAGATATAGTTTTTGCAGAACTGGAGAATATTCATTTGTCGTTACCTCCATGGTAACTATAATACATTATCACGTTCTTTTCATTGATATATGTTAAAAAAACGGCATTTATGAAACCATTAAAAAGTATTCTTCTTTTGTAAATTCTAATTCGAGAATCTTCCACTTTTCGCCAAATAACTCACATATCTCTCCTTCCTTTTCAACAGCTTTAAATCCGGCAGCTTTATAGCAATAATATGCCGGCATATTATTTTCAAAAACTCCAATGGTTACCTTCTCTGCTTTAAAAATCTCAAAAGCATATTTGAGGGAAAGAGAAATCATTTCTTTTCCATAACCCATGCCTCTTTTTGTATCATCTACAATTACAAACCCCAGGCGAAGAGTTGTCTTTTTTTCATCCGTATAACGCATAATGAGGTGTCCAACAATGCCGCTCTCATCAAATGCTGT
Organism: uncultured Lachnospiraceae bacterium; assembly: GCA_964421915.1. GTDB lineage: Bacteria > Bacillota > Clostridia > Lachnospirales > Lachnospiraceae > NK4A136. The sequence continues at coordinate 112,968 of CAYQZB010000005.1, read as the reverse complement.
CATTGGATAAAAATTATCAGGTTCCATACAATCCCCGTTGTTATCCATATACTTTTTGTTCATATCCGCTTCATTAATGGGAAATGATTCATATCTGTCAGAAGTCCATTTTCTAAATGCAACCTCATCTTTACACCAAGAGATGATTGTCTTGGCATCACTGATTTTGTATGGTCTAAGTCTTAACATGTTGTCGCTCCTTTTATCTCGTAAAATCAAAGTTGTTAATATGTATTTCAGCTTTATATAAATACAGGATGCGTCCCGCATACCTCAAATCCTACAGAACAAGCCAGTCTCATAGAACCTTCATTTAAAGTGTCACACGCCCACGCAGGCTTCTTCTTTCTCCGTAATGTTTCCTTTACCATAGCTAATGCTACAATTTTCCCATATCCCTTTCCTCTGATTTCTTCCGCCGTTTCCACTCCGATATCAACATAATCTTTTGATATGCCTGAGGAAAATGCACATGCCAAGAATTGTTTATCTTTCATAAGGCAATACCCAAAACCGTTACGCAAGAAACGTTCTTTAGATTCCCAGGAAAAAGCAGGTACAATTTGTCCATTGAGCAAATCATAATTTTCTGCTGTTATTTCTCTCAGATTGCAATCTGCAAACTCCGGCATAGATATATTTTCATTGACAAAATTGAATATATATCGCTCTCGTTTGTTAATTGCAGAATCAGACAAAATCATTTCCTGCAATTTGGAATCGGTTCCGGTTTGAAGTACCATGCGGTTTGAATACCATCTTGAAGGATTATGCATCATTTTCTGAATATCCCGGATACTATCCATATCATATTTCCCAACAATATGTGCAAACCCGCAATAATGCCATATTAAAGCTACAGACGGATTATCCTTATTATCTACATACACTTCTCCCTGTTGAAGTCCTTCCATTATGGAAAAAGGATATACTTTCTCTACATCGACTTGATCCAGTAAATGTGAAATCTTTTGGTAATTATCTAATTTTTCCATAAGTTTTCCTCACTAAGACGCACATAACAATTACATCGGTTTTAGATTTCTATTGAGCCTGTCCACCATCCAGGCAATTCGCTTTTCCCGTCCGGCATCTGTCTTTGCATCAAAATAGGCCCGGGTGTAGGTTTTCTTTACTGATGGGGACATAGCTTGAAAGTTTGTATAAGCAGGCTCATATTCCTCCAGCAATGTTGAAAGTTTAGCAATTTGTTCTTCTGTAATCTCCATGGGCTTGGGTGCATCCCACTGGCCGTTTTCTTTGGCTTCCTCTATTTTCTTTCTGCCGAAATCGGTCATAATCCCCTGTTCTTCAAGCTTTTTGACCAATGCCTTATTTTTCTCCGACCACTTACTTTTCTCCCTACGCAAATGAAAATACTTCTTATAAGTTTTATCGTCAAGGCTTTGCATCTGTCCGTCAATCCATCCAAAGCAGAGAGCTTCTTCAAGGGCTTCCCCTGCTTTGATTGTTTTCGGTCCGCCGGCCTTGCCAAATAAAAGCCAAACGCCATCATTTGACTGGCAATGTTCAGAAAGCCATTTCCTAAATTCCTCTCTGTTGGCAAATTCCATGATATCGCTCATGATGTGTTCCCCCTTTGTTTATTTTATAAAGAAAAATCCATCTGAACCAATTTTTTTCCGTTAGGCAACATGCGCTCCAATGTTTTGATTATATGATAGCCTATTTTATCCATTGCTTCTTCCAATGTCTGTTCTTCCATCTGACAATGTACTTGTTCCAGTCCGTCAAACACATGCAAATATGGGGAATCTGACACCCAATTATCTTCAATGTTTATTTGGATAATGCACGAAACATATTTCGGCTTTACATGTTGGATTACTTTCTGAAAGCATTCATATCCAATATACTCAATCAGTAAATTTGCAATAATCATATCTGATTTTGGCAGCTTATCACTTTCATCTATTAAATTGATGCATAGACATTCCAAAATCCCATCCAAATTCGGGTATCTGTGAATAACTTCTTTTAAATAAGCCGAATTGACATCTACCCCGTATACTCTTTCAAGCTTGTCCTTTTGGACATGTTCCAGACCATTGCCTCCTGCAATACCCAATATCATTACACTGGAAATAGGATAAGCGTCAAATTGCTCTTTCATCATTTCATTCATAGTCTGCAGCTGCATAACAGAACCAAGTTTCATATGATTTTCATAATCATTTAGCGGAATTTCTTCCCATGGATTTTTCATCTGATTGTCTCCCACTCTTTGCGTGTTATAGCATAAGCATATGAAATGCCGTTCTTTTCGTCAGGGTATTCTTTTACTTTTTTCATACCGTTTGCAACGGCGGTGGAATAAGAACCGACATTTGTATATTTCATATAAGAATACAGACAATCATAATCCGTATTTTTAAATGCCCAATCTCTGACAGCTTTTGCCGCCTCGCTTCCAAATCCTCTTCTCCAATATTTTTTATGGATATGATATCCGATTTCAGGAAGCTTCTCTCCATCAATATCCTGAATCGTTATTCCGCAATCGCCTATAAATTCTCCTGTTTCTTTCAATACGACCGCCCATAATCCAAAGCCGTATTTTTCGTAATTTTGCAGATTCCATTCAATCCAGCCCTTCGTTCTTTCTTCATCAAAGGGCTTAGGATAGTGCTGCATTGTTTCGGCATCAGAAACAATTTCATAAAGGGAATCAAAATCGTCCAGAGCATATTCTCTTAATATAAGTCTTTCTGTTTCAATTATCACTGATTGGTTCCTCCTCAGCTTTTCATTAATTCAAGTGCTTCTTCCATGAAAACACAATTCGCATATCTGCCTTTCCACATGAACTTATTATAATAATCATAGGTTTCCTTGGCAGACATATATTGATTATCGAAAGTGGAATTCGCTCCTTCAGGCACTATCACATCAAACCCATGTTCAAAGCCGCATTTGACGGTGGCATCAATACAATAATCTGTCTGCAAGCCGACAACCATAATCTGTTTTGTCCGCTTTTCAATCAGATATTCCAATAAACCGGTATCTTTAAAGGAACTATTTACTGTTTTGCCAAAAATCTTTTCCTCGTTATCCAGTTCAAATTCTTCATATATTTCGAATCCGTCTGTTCCTCTTGTCAATTCCTGACCGATGCCATCATCATGGCGGACATAAATTACTTCAATTTTACTAATTTATATACATCACTTGGCTTAAGTTTTAGGTTATCATAACTTATCAGTCAATCGACTTCATTGTCGGGAATAATTCCGACTATTTTATAACCCTCTGTTTCTCAATATTACCTAATTTATAAGATTACGTCAATTTTGTGCCACTCATGCGATTCCAGTAATTTCTGAAATGATTTTACTTGCATTTCCCATATTGTCTGGGCATCTTTCAATTCCGCCTTGACCAATTATATATCCATTTATTTTTCCTCACAAATTTAAATAAAAATCACATAACAAAAAGATTTATCAGAATCAAGATAAATCGCTGCCATAAGAAAGCAATAATTATTTTTATATGCGGATATATCATTCAACCAATGAACGATAAAAATTCATTTCTTCCTCAGAAATTTCATAGTAAAAAATCAGAAATTCCTCAGCAATGGGAAATGCTTTAATGCTTTCTTCCGATACTGTCATTTTAATAATATTTGTATCTTCATATAACGTAATCGTAATATTTTCTTCCAATTCCTTATCGCCAAAACGTGCAACAGGGTATTTATATGAAACCAAATAATACTGTTCCTTTACTCCCTCCAAATCCTTTTCCAATTCGTCTTGGCGTTCTTCTATATCCGAATCATCAAAAACCACACATTGGTTATATTGATATAGCAGTTCTTCGTCATTTACTGTTTTTATAAGTTCATTATTCTCCGCTGAATATATTCTGATTTCCGCCAAGTTATCCAGTTCTTCTACGGTATATTTTCCTTCCTGATGTGCGGAACACCCTGAACAAATACATAGTCCAAACACAAGCAAAATACCGATTTTTATGTTGTTTATCTTATTCATCTTTGCCTCCTCTTTCAATAAGCAGTTTACACGTCGTAACCAATAAGCAGCAAAACAAAATTATGATAGGCGCATACGGACTCCATGCGTTTGTTATTATTCCAATTAAAACCGCAATCACCGTAACCGGCAATGCCGCATATATCCAACGATACCTTTTCATATTACCACTTTTAGGTGTATGCTCCGTATTTTTAATAATGATGCTGTCAATGTGCATGGACATACCTGCCCATATGATAAGCGCTAACCATGTGGTATCGGCTACCCACTCAAAAGCCAAAAAAACTGTCTGTCCAAAATAATTCCTTAACACAAGTCCAATTTCAGAACTTGCCATAAGAATAACCACTCCCACGATAATCATAACGGCGTATTTCTTTCTTCTGTTTTCCCTCTGTTTCTTAAACTCCAAGTATACCGTTTCATCAAAGGTAAGCCGCTCATTTTTGATTTCCTGATACTGTCTGGTCTGAAGAAAATTCCAAATAATAATGATTATCCCCGTTATCATTGTAAGCCAATAAAGAAAGGACATGATCATGTTATGATGCTCAAAACTGTAAAAGATATTTGATAGTATAAAAAGACTTATTCCACCTGTAATCTGCTTTACATTCTGCCTGCTGTACATCAAATACCCATCCAGCATCTCTTGGCTGACATAATACCCGCTCTTCGAAACGTCATCTTCTTTTGTAACGGCTTTTTCTTCTGATACGCTTTTTTCTTCATAATCCTCTTTCAGCAGATAGTCCGTCGATACGCCAAACAGGTTACTGATTTGTACTAATTTCCCTACTTCGGGTATTCCCTTATCATTTACCCATTTTCCTACTGCCTGTCGGGATACATCCAGCTTTTCAGCTAAGTCCTCTTGTGTCATACCGTTGTTTTTCAAAAGTGCTTTTAATTTTTGTCCTAATGTCATTTTTGCCACCTCCTGCACACATTCTACTTCTAAGCAAAATAGAAAAACAACCAATCTATAGTTTCATATTGTCAACTTAGCGTTTCGTTCACTTATTTTATCATCATTTTGCGCTTCCCCACAAGTCATCGGCATGTGCTATTCTCTTTATTGTATACTAAAAAAACTTCCAGAAAGCCTGCAAATCCATTTGTCCCTGTCAGTCAGGAACAGATACTTACTGACCTTGCTGAATCACTCCAACCTTGTGCCCTATTTAAGCTGTTTAATAAAGTTTCCCCATGACGGACTATATAAAAATAATCATATTTTCCCTTTCGGATATCTAAATTTTTAATTCCGGCGCAGTCATGAATTTATATTTTAAACTCAACTATATCATCAAAAATTTTTCGGGGTCTTGCAGTTGGATTTTCATTCGCATATCCCAAAGAGATTGCTCCTATCAACTGAAATTCCGTATCAAGATGTGAAATTAACTCACTGTAAGCAAAACAAGTATTTGCAATCCATAATGTTCCAATTCCTAATTCCTGCGCTTGTAACAGCATGTTTTCAATAAATGCGCCTATCGACAAAATATCGCATATTTCTATAAATCTTTCATCAGCATTAAGTGGTTCAAATGGACTTTTTCCATTTGTGTTTAATATAACAATTAAAACAGGGGCTTCCTTCATTATTCGTAATGTGTTTTTTGCGTCTGTTAAGCCGCTTTTTGAATGTGGCAGCATTGCATTGATTTCTTCTCTTTTGATTCCTGTTTCCATACAAGCAAGAAATTCTTCTTTATGCTCATTTTCCAACACAATACATTTCCAAGGCTGTCTGTTTTTTGCTGATGGCGCAGCTATACCCGCACTTATGATGGTGTCTATAATTTCTTTTGGCACAGCCTTATTTGTAAAACTCCTAATACTTCTTCTATCAAATATTGCTTTATTACCCATATGTACCTCCACAATCTTGATTTGTCGATTTGGTCAACGTAATTATTCTATCAAGTACGCCTGCACAATTCAATTAAATTTCGATTAATCTTTCCCAATCTTGTTCCGCAATAATATTTTCTAAAACTAAAAGAATTTGTATTATACCTCTTTTTCATGTATAATTTACCCATAGAAACAAATACTTTTTTCTACAAATCATAACATGAGAGGAAGCTTTCCCATGAGCACTTTAGACGCAACTGTTTCCATGCTGAAAGCAAAATTATTTGAACAATCGGATACTTACCAAGCCTTTAAAAGCGGAGACACGTCTTTGATTCAATACAGTGGATATTATGATGAAAGATGGGGAACAAGGGATGCCAATTATCTCAATCGTATGCGTTTGGCATACTACCTGTTATATGCTGATATTGATGATGAAGATTTAATTGTATATTTGTTTCAGGAAGAGTTAAAAGATCGTAAAAGTAATTCTTTTCAGGGAATTGGAAATACACTGAATGTTTTAACTTCCATTCTAAATAAATACAATACTGATGGCAGACATGATAAAATGCTGGAAGAAGCAAAAAACGCAAATTTTGATTGTGCTTGTGGCTTCGATAAAAACTACCATATAGATGATAAAATAATTTCTTTAGATCTGATGGATTGTATTTTCCTTTCTCAAGATTTGGATTATAAAGACGTTATGGATGTGCTGGTAAGCAATTGGAAAGGCAGCATTACAGAATGGACAGATACGGATAGAACCACACTTACAAGATTCAATTCCTTTTTAGGCAAGGAACAGGAAAATGAATCAATATATAAAGAGCTATTAGAAAATGCGATTTCATCCGGTAAAGCATTTAATATCGTTCAGGCATATAATAAAGTGATCCGATATTACATTGATATGAAGCAGTTTGAAATTGCAGACACTTATTTGCGGGAAATGATAGATACAGCTGATTTCAAAGAGATAGAAAGGATCCGTCTTTTTGGTGATGTGCTTGAAGAATGTTTTGAAATTATCTGTGGCGGTGTTAAGGATTCCGTTGAATTATGGAAATGGGCAAAACCATTTATACAGAAAAGAACGAATATGTATGGTAATTTATTCGTAAAAGGAATTGCAGCTGCGAAATGCGCCAATGATTCTTTTGCAATACAATTAGAACAGGAATACATGGACTGGAAAAGGAAAATGAAAGTTTAGGGATTAGCAAAAAAGACCAACCATCCTATGATGATTGGTCTCAAAAGTTACTTTCTTATGGCTTAGTCGCAGGTATAAGGCATAAGCGCGATATGTCTTGCTCTCTTAACTGCGGTTGTAAGGGCACGCTGATGTTTTGCACAGCTGCCTGTTACTCTTCTCGGAAGGATCTTTCCCCTTTCGGATACATACTTCTTCAATCTGACTGTATCCTTATAGCTGATCTCGCCCTCTTTACCACAGAATACGCATACCTTCTTTCTTCTGCGAACACCGCCTGCTGCCCCACGTCTTTTCATGGGTGCATCACCACTTTTTTCAGCTTCTTTATTAAATGCCATGTTATTTACCTTACCTTTCCTATTCACACTACTTTGCGCATATGCGCATCCATCCTGCAGTCATGGTATCTTAGTTGAACGGAATCTCCGAATCAATACCCTCCGGAACATTGATGAATCCATCGCTTGCGCCGGAAGGAGCGGGATTGCCGCCATAACCGGAGCCGCTGCCCTGACCGCCGCCTTGAGCATTCTTGCTCTCAGCAAATTCCTGTTCTTCTACAACGACCTCTGTCGTATAAACTTTGGCACCTTCCTTGTTGGTATAGCTTCCTGTCTGAATCCTGCCACTGACCGCGATCTTTATCCCCTTATGGTAATACTTCTCTGCAAACTCCGCAGACTTGCCAAATGAAACACAATTGATAAAATCTGCCGTCTGCTCGTCACCATCACGCTTGAATCTCCTGTCAACCGCCAAAGTAAATCTTGCAATCGCCAAAGAAGAATCGCCCTGTGAATATCTGACTTCCGGATCTCTTGTAAGCCTACCCATTAAAACTACTTTATTCATATGTTTTCCTCGCTTTCGTCTATGCCTCGTCTTGTCTAACGCATAAATAACGAATAACGTTCTCCATCAGGCGGACATGGTTTTCCACCTCATACGGAGTAGTGCTGTCCGCATCGAAATGAATAAAGTAATAATAAGCTTCCTTCATCTTCTGGATCTCATAAGCAAGCTTCTTCTTGCCACAATCTTCAACATCAGTAATCACTCCACCGAATCTCTCGATGTAACCTTTGCACTTGTCGACTGTAGCAGCTCTTTGTTCATCATCGATCTTTGCGCTGACAACAACGGCTAACTCGTACTTGTTCATGCTACATTACCTCCTTTTGGTCTTATGGCCTCCTCCTTGCGGAAGAAGCAAGGATCGCTGATGCAACCATAAAATCTGATAGCACCAACCTTCATGAATACATCATGAATATTTCACAGGTTTATATCTTACCACAGAAAATCTGGGATTTCAAGCAAATTTTGTAAAAACTCTGTCTGACTGAATTTCATATTTTTATTAATTCGTATTGATCCGTCCCCAGTCCGATCTTGACTGCATGGCTGATGCAGCTTTCCCATTCCGTATCGGGATGCGTCATATGAAAATGATCGTGTCTGACACCTTCCGCATCGTCCTTTTCATCATGACGATCCTTACAATCATAACTGCCGTTATCGTGATTGGCATGATCATAATTGCTATCGCTGTCATAATTTCCCAGCTTCCCAAGATTCTCACCCAGAACGCTTTCCTTCACCGGCGTCATCTGATTGCAGAGATCGGCGCATGCCTGATCCAATGCTACCGGATCAAAGGATGCCAGCATACCAACATTCGGGATGATGGGGATATCATTTTCCGCATGGCAGTCACAGTTGGGCGACACATCACAGATCAGTGAAATATGGAAGCAGGGCCTGTCCTTGCAGACCGCCAGACTGTATTCCGCCATCTTATAATTCAGCACCTTGATGGAATCATTAAAATCCGCCGCAATCGCATCTTTCGGGCAGACTGCAAGACAGCGTCCGCAGCCGACACACCTGTCATGATCGATCCTTGCCTTTCCGTCCGCAATCACAGGCGCCTCATGCGCGCAGATACGGTAACATGCACCGCAGCCGACGCAGTTGTTCTGAGCTACGCTGGGTTTACCGTCGCAGTGCTGCTCCATCTTTCCTGCCCTGGAACCGCAGCCCATGCCGATATTCTTGATCGCGCCGCCAAAACCTGCCATTTCATGCCCCTTAAAATGCGTCAGGGAAATGAAGACATCAGCATCCATGATTGCCTGTCCAATCTTCGCCTCTTTCACATATTCGCCATTGATGGACACAAGAGTCTCGTCCGTACCCTTCAGTCCGTCGCCGATGATCACATGACAGCCTGTCTGCAGCGGCGAAAATCCATTGACATATGCCGTATCCAGATGATCCAGCGCATTTTTCCTGCTGCCGACATATAACGTATTACAATCTGTCAAAAACGGCCTGCCACCCAATTCCTTTACATAATCGGCAACCACCCTGGCATAATTCGGACGCAGAAACGCAAGATTACCATACTCGCCAAAATGAATCTTGATCGCCGCATACTTGTCTTTAAAGTCGATATGTTCAAATCCTGTTGTCTTCATCAGCCTGTGTAATTTCTGCAGCAGATTTTCATGTTCTGTTGCTTTAAATGTCGTGAAATATACCTTTGCCTGTGCCATCTGTTCAATCCCCCTTTTTATATTCTCTATATTTTTGTAATTGAAATGCCCTCTTTTCGCAGCCTGCCGTTTCTTATATTATCCGTTAACCCATTTTATTTTCCCGCAATTCCGCTCCATTCATCATTCGCCGGCTAAAATCCTCATTTGGTATATTCGATAAATTAGAAAGAAAACTTTTCCGTAGATTGTCTATCGTATTTTGAATCATGCAAATACAGAAAAGTATGCGGTTATACTCCAAAGTAACGGACAGCAGAGATGAGCCAATAAATATTAAATAAGATACAAACTGTTGTCAGGAAAAAAACGGTGAAAATCATTTTCCTGTTCCTTATTTTTTCTTTGCTTATCTTATATATGAAAATAAGCAGAAAACAAAACGATAATGCACAATGCAGATACGTCAATCCGAAAATGAAGTATATGAGAACCGGTAACCAATAACCTAAGAATAAGTAACCAATAACATTTACTATAAATCCGTCAAGGGAGCCCAAAAATTCTGCTATAGGGGCAAATTGCGTAAGTATCGTAATCAACACTGCCGGAAACAAAAAGACGCAGTTTATTTTTAAATATTTGCACCAATTCCCCGGAAAATTCTCTTTTAATGATAAAAAAAACTTTTTCAAATCAATCCTCCCTGTAAGAGCAGCTTTGCTGCGATGACACGCTCCCTTATTATGTTCTGTATAAACCCTTGTCATTGCGGTCTCTGCCCGGATACGCTCCGCACGGATTTTTCAAATGTTCTTCGGGGAATCATGATCTCGTGTTCACAGCCTTTACAACGCAATTTAAAATCAGCTCCCGTCCGCAGGATCTCCCATTCCTTACTGCCGCAGGGATGGGGTTTTTTCATCTGCACAACATCCCCCGCCTGATATGGAATAACCGCTTTTTTCTGCTTCTTCACATCCGTACCTTCAGCTGACTTTTCCTGTATCCTGCCTGTGGCATCCTTACCGACAATATATATCTGTTTTTGGTTTCTTTTATCTGAAGCCGTTCCGATTGCCCTCTTTCTTTTTTATTATTTTACACGCCATGCAGATGAAAAACGCCGCTTTTGCGTTTTTCAGTGTGAAATTTAGCACTTCTTTGCGAAGCAGCCTTTGCTGCGAGCAATTAGAAGTGCTTTTCACACTAGCAGCGTATCTGTCCCAAAATTTCCCCAATATTACCATGGAAAATATAATCAGCCGCTCCGTCTCTTGCTGTGGCATCACGGTTGATCAGCACCAGCTTCTTTCCGCGGTAATAATCAATCAGTCCTGCCGCCGGATATACTACAAGAGACGTCCCGCCGATGATCAGCATATCCGCCTCACGGATGCGCTGGATGGATTCCTGTAAAATCCCCTGATCCAGACCCTCTTCATAAAGCACAACATTCGGTTTGATATCCCCTCCGCATTGATCACATACAGGAATCTCCTCGCTGTCATACATATACTGCACGTCAAATGATTTCCCACAATTCTCACAGTAATTGCGAAGTACGCTTCCGTGAAGCTCCAGCACTTTTTTACTTCCTGCCATCTGGTGTAATCCATCAATATTCTGGGTAATTACCGCTTTCAGCTTGCCGCACTGCTCCAGCTCAGCCAGCTTCTTATGGGCAGCATTGGGCAGCGCCTTTTCTTCTCCGGGAATATCTGCTGTCTTACGCAAAAGCTTATCCTTGTAAAAGCGAAAGAATTCCTTTTTGTGCTGTACATAAAAGGTATGGGAAAGCATCATCTCGGGAGGATAATCATAATGCTGACTGTAAAGTCCGTCTACACTCCTGAAATCTTTGATCCCGCTTTCCGTAGATACTCCCGCTCCCCCAAAAAACACAATGTTATCCGATCCGTCGATCAACTCCTGCAGCTTCGCCATGTCTGCCATGTCATACCCTCCTGATTTCGCAATAATCTTTATATTTAAAATGTATTCCTTATCTGATACCAGCATAGTATTCTTTCAGATGATTTCTGATATCCTGCGGTGTAATAGGAATCTCCGTATCTAAAAAAGGATATTCTAAATGCACTTTTTTATCTTGAGATATGATATGCACCCTATGACCGTACTCATTAATTCTCACATACCAATAATAGTTTATCCCTTCATATGTAATTTTGCGTTTGTTTTTTCCATTTATCATGCTATTTTGCCGCATCCTTCTCATCAAGATCCATCTGCACCATCTCCAGATAAGGCACCAACACGCCTTTTTTAAGAGGGATCCAGTAATCAGGATTCAATTCTTCCACCCGGAAACTCTTCCTGCCGCCTGCCTTTGCGCGTTCCCAGAACACCAGAAGCTCATCCAGTCTGAGATAATAAAACCTGTCTATTTTTGTAAAATAAATCAGAAAAAATGCCACTCCATTCTGTTTCTCAAAATCCTTCATAAAAGCTACCTGATGCTCATGGATATTCTGCAGTGAAAAGGTTTCAACAGCACATTCCTTCGCATCAAAGCACACCGGGATCCCCTGCACCGCGCCAATATAATCTACTGTACTTTTCTGGTCGAAATAAGCCAGCGTGATATGTCTGCTTTCTTTATCTATATTGATAGGAGTAATCGGGGTCGGTATCTTCTGGATCAGGGCAAGACCCTTTTCCCTATACTTTTCATTGGTCCGGTTCACCATCTCTTCCAGTGTTGAACCTCTAAGCCCTCTTGTTCCCCAGGTACTCATGCTGCCCCCGCTAAGATTATTTTATATTCCCGATTTAATATGGAAACATCAAACACATTGATTACTGTTTTATACTATCATAATTTAGCTGCTTTTACAAGCCAGGGACATTGCTTGCAGCCGGAGAACACCCGTCATATATTGGCTCAATATATGTCGCCTTCTTCCATTTTCTGTGCAATCAGCGTATCCATACAATGCTTATGAGGCGTCCCGCCACTATTACAGTCAAAGATATCTTCCCTACAGGCATGGAACAGCCAGTCATGATAATATCCGAATAATTCTCCCGAATACCACGGATGCCTTTTTTCCTCATCCCTTGTACTGTCCGGAGCCCTCATGATAAATGGCTTTTTTACAAAGACATTCAGTGCATTGATACCGCTGTCCGCAGTGTGCGCTTTCAGGCTGTCGCAAAACTCCTTTCGCTGCGTCTGCTGGATAAAGTGCAGCACTCCGCTGCTGAATACAATGTCATACTCCTTATCGGGACGATAATCAAATATGTCGGCCTTAAAAAAGTTAACATCGGCTTTGTTGTGTTCCGCAAGTCTCTTTGCTTTCTCAATGCCCTGCTCGGATATGTCAAATGCAGTTACCGCATAACCGCATTTTGCAAAGAAAACAGCATCCTTTCCTTCGCCGCATCCAATATCCAGTACACGATAAGGCTTCACCGGCGGAAGAATTTTCATAATATCATAACAGATGCCATTAGGCATAAGCCCCCAGTAATAATCCTCCGTATCGTAACGCTTATCATAATCCGTCACAACACTTTCATAGCCAAGCAGTGCATCTACCGTTGTATGAAGGGCAGCCGCCAGTTTTGGAAGCATCTCTATATCTGGGTATGCAGTGTTGTTCTCCCATTTTGAGACTGCCTGAAATGATATGTTGAGAGACTTGGCAAGCTGATTTTGCGTTAATCCCAGTTCCTTACGCCTTTTACAAATTACTTCCCCTGTTTTCAGATTATCCATTTTTACTATCCTTTCCTACTTGATTTGATTGATAAATAATTACGTTGTTGTATTGTCTTTATCTTAGTATAATCGGACAGTTATCTCAATAACGTGACAGGAGAATGTGATACGATAATTCGCCTGATAGTTGAATCACTATAGATAATCTGCAAGGCTTCCTTTTAACGGTTCTGTTTTTCCTATGCATTGATAATCCGTTTCTGTCAATATCTGAATCGGTGTTTCAAAGTTTCACTATTTTTATCCCTTTCACTGTTTCAGTGAAACTTCTTCGTGTCAACTTTTTCTGTTTTATATTTATTTAGCTATTTTATCGTGAGGGTGAAGTTCAGACAAGTTTATTCACCTGCTCACAAATAGTAAACAACATGAAAATACGTCTATAGCTTTCATCTGTACCTGAATAAATGTGCTGAAATGTCCGGCGAAAAGCCAAATCTGCATACATGAAAATCATATGAACAACTAAGATGATTTGACTATAGCACAAGCCCTAGGTCTGCGCAAGTTCTAATTTACTCTTTTCTCACTGCTCATCGTTTTTACAATATTTGAGTTGTGTTGTCATTTATTTCATTACTGCAGTGTTTGCAAAAAAATGGCGGGGAACTTCCCCGCCCATGATGGACCTGGGGCTTGCGACCAGCCCAAGAGAAACCATTGATTTCTTTATAATTAGTCCATTGTCCTGCTCTCTTTTAAATCGAAAACTGCTCCAATTTCTGTTACTCTATATTCTTTGCTTTATAGCAGCCTACACATCCTGCAAATGAATCCTTTACACTGATTTTATGCATATGCAGTGTATGTACTATCTGAGATATTCCAACCATTCTTTGGCAGTTTCATTACCTAAATCTGCTGCTTTTTCAAACCATTCTAAAGCCGTTTCATCGTCCTCTTCTACTCCGTATCCATAATAATACAACACGCCGATATCATTCATTGCAGTTGTATTACCCAGATCTGCTGCTTTTTTATACCATTCCATTGCCATTGCATAGTCCTGTTCTACTCCGTATCCATAATAATACAAATCGCCAATATTATACATTGCTGATGCATTACCCAGATCTGCTGCTTTTTCAAGCCATTCCATTGCTGTCGCATAGTCCTGTTCCACGCCGTTTCCATACATATACAGCCATCCGATATTATTTATTGCATTCGTGTTGCCCAAATCTGCCGCTTTTTCATACCATTCCATTGCCACTGCATAGTTCTGCTCTACTCCATATCCATTTTCATACAGCCATCCAATATTACACATTGCATTAGCATTACCCAGATCTGCTGCTTTTTCATACCATTCCATTGCCACTGCATAGTCTTGTTCCACGCCGTTTCCATACATATACAGCCATCCGATATTACACATTGCATCTGCATTACCTAAATCTGCTGCTTTTTCATACCATTCCATTGCCACTGCATAATCTTGTTCTACTCCTTCTCCATTGTAATACATATATCCAATACTATTCATTGCAGATCCAATAAAGACTTGTTCCGTTCCTTCCAAAGCTTTGGTATATTCCTCCATTGCCGCTTCGTACTCTTCTTCATCCCGCAAAACCGCTGCAATACCTATATATCCCTCAACACACCCCTGCGCAGTAGCCGACTGCCATAATTCCTTTCCCCGTTCTTTATCCTCTTCCACACCCTGCCCATAATAATACAAATATCCCAAAGCAAGCTGCGCATATGGATCATCTCCGCATTCTTCATAATATGCCCTTGCTATTTCATAGTCCTTTTCAGGATAATTATACCAATCACATAACAATCCCAAGTAAAAGTTCGCTTCTACTTTTCCCAGTTCTTCCGCTTGTTCAAAATTGGTATATGCGGACTCCAGATCGACGTCCTTTCCATCCAGACCATACAGATACGCGCGTCCTGTTTCATAATATTCATTTGCTTCCGCTTCTTTCGCAGCAGCTTCTTCTTCCGCCTGTCTGGCAGCCTCCTCCGCTTGTCTGGCTGCTTCCTCTTCCGCTTGTCTGGCTGCTTCCTCTTCCGCCTGCGCTGATGTGGCTGTATCACTTGATGCAGTGCCGCAGCCGCTTAAACAGCCAATCGCCATAATTCCCACTAAGAATAACATTATTACTTTGCTTTTCAATTTCTTTTCCTCCCTAATGTACATTTCTTGAAATTTTCATTGCTTTATCATAAATATCATATACCATCCCATATGTTTTCAATTTTTAGGAATGAAAATGATACTTCCGCCTGAACAGCTCCACAGTTTGCACAGTTCATAATTTTCTCCTCCTCAGTAGTCCCGCACAGGCACAAATGATACCGGCTCATAGTCCGTGACGGGATTGCCGTATAAATAAAGCTCCTGCAGATTTGTCAGTCCGCTTAATGCTGTTATATCACTTATGTTATTAGTCTCTAAACAAAGCGTTTTCAGATTCGTCAGTCCGCTCAAGGCACTTATGTCACTGATTTGATTACCATCCAAAGCAAGCCATTCCAAATTTGTTAATCCACTCAAAGCACTTATGTCACTTATGTTATTACCACTTAGATCAAGCCATTCCAAATCCGTCAATCCGCTCAATGCGCTTATGTCGCTGATTTGATTGCCATTTAAAGAAAGAGATTTCAGATGTGTCAGCTCGCTCAATACACTTATGTCACTGATACCTGTATATGATAAATCCATACTCATATACCCCTGCACATCGCTTAACAGGATATCCCTGTCTGTAATGCCGGTAATGTCACGCATGGCTTCTTCCAAATCGGCATTTTTCCAATCCATAACATGATCACCTTCTGCTGCGTATCTATATTTATACATGTATTCAATCCATCCCATTGCAGATTCGTTACCCAGCTCTGCCGCTTTTGCAAACCACGCTAAAGCCGCTGCATAGTCCCGTTCTACTCCGTCCCCATAAAAATACATACATGCGGCATTATGCATCGCATTTGTATTACCTAAATCCGCCGCTTTTTTATACCACTCTAAAGCCACCGCATAATCCGATTCTACTCCCTCTCCGTATTGATACATATATCCCATATTATTCATTGCGCCTGCATTACCCAAATCCACTGCTTTTTCATACCACGCTAACGCCGCGGCATAGTCCTGTTCTGCTCCGATTCCGTGGCAATATGCCCATCCGATATTATTCATCGCATTTGCATTACCTAAAGCTGCCGCTTTTTTATACCACTCCATTGCCAATGCATAATCCTGTTCCACTCCATATCCATTTTTATACATCCATCCAATCATATTCATTGCGTCCGCAATAAAGATTTGTTCCGTTCCCTCCAAGACTTTGGTATAATCCTCCAATGCGGCTTCATATTCCTCTTTATCCCCGAAAATGCCGGCAGTACCTAAATAACCCTCAACACAGCCCTGCCCGATAACCGACCGGAATAATTCCTCCGCCCGTCCTTTATCCTCTTCCACGCCATTCCCATAATAATACAAAAATCCCAGCGCAAGCTGCGCATATGGATCAGCTCCACATTCTTCATAATATGCTCTTGCCATTTCATAATCCTGTTCAGGATAACCATACCAATCGCACAACAATCCCAAGTAAAAGTTTGCTTCCGTCTTTCCCATTTCCAACGCTTTTTCAAAATTGGCATAGGCGGACTCACGATCAACTTCCTTTTCATCCAAACCATACAGATACGCGCGCCCTGTTTCATAATACTCATTTGCTTCCGCTTCTTTCGCGGCAGCCTCTTCCACCTGTCTGGCTGCTTCTTCCGCCCGTCTTTCCCTCTCCGCCAGTAGTTCGCCAACTTCTCCCAGTTTACCGCTGATAGCTTCGGAATCTGTCTGCGCCAATCCCGCTTCCAATATCTCTGCCGCTTTCTCATATTCTTCCTGCTCTATGTAGATTTCTGCCAGTCCCAGATACGCTTCCCCGCGCTTCGGATCTATCTCAACCGCTGCCTCATACGCCACAATCGCGCTCCCATAATCCTGCTCCGACAGATACCTCTCCGCCAAGTCAAGCTGTTCCGCCAGTCTTTTTCCTGTATCAAATCTTACGAAAAAGACCACTGCCACAATGCATACAGCCGCAGCAATAACATCTAATATAACGACCAATTTTTTGTTTAATGATTTTTTATTTTCTTCGGTAGATTCCATGATTCTTTTCCACTTTTAGTTTTAAGATTTTCTATTTATAAGCCACTTTTAAAGCGGGACGCACGCCGCTGCTGTCATCTACAAGACCGCCGTCGCAGCTGATGATGCCGCCGCAGTCAACGAACGCTGCATAGCTGCTTCCGCCGGGCGAGCGCAGCCACCACCAACCGCTGCCTATGGCATAACCCATATCGCAGCCATAATTATCCATCTCATACTGTGCCCGTTCTTCCGAATATGTCCCTACTCCACTTGCAGCTGCATACGCCGTCGGCTTTGCGCACACCCGATTATCCTGTCCGTAACAATAAATGGCATACTCCTCCCAGCATACAGTTCCATTCCAATAGGCATTATAATCATCCATATCTATATGAAAATATCTCTCAATTTCCCCAAGCGATAAAAGCCATACCTTATCTGCCGTATCATTGCCGCCCTCTGTATCCCAGTACGGATTATCTTTATTGACAACATTGGTTTTGACAATAGCCGCCTGCTCCTGCTTAGAGAATGCCGTGTTATAAAACTCACTGTTCAGCCAGCTTCTAAGGGTACAATCCTCCCATGTAACATCTTCCCACGCTTCATGGTATTGCCGGCGGTCCAACAGATAAACAGCCAGCAGCGTCGCCTCCCCATCCGCCTTGTCCAGCACATACCATGCCACCGGCTCCGTACCATCCGTCAGATCATTATCCTGCTCATAGCTTCCCCAGTATACGATATCCCCGACAGAGGCATTGGCAATCACAGCGAGCTCATCTGTGTACACTCCTCTGCCTTTGGGAACAATGACCTCCACTACGGTAATGCACACGGTCAAAGTAATGACAACTGTTATAATAATGGGTGTTATGTTTCCTGTTTTCTTAGGTTCTATGATTCTGTTCCTCTTATTGTTTAAATATTTTCCCTTAAATAATTATTATTTTTTATCTTTTCTAAATAGTCGTATTACGACTATTAAATTATAGTCGAGTTGTGACTATTTTGCAATAGTCGTGTCAAGACTTTTTTATAATGAAAGAAAAATTGGAGTTAAAAATGATTTTTGAAAATATTAGAAATTTACGGGAAGACCATGATAAAAAGCAGCAGGAATTGGCTGATTACCTTAATATTAAACAAACTACCTACTCAAAATATGAGCTTGGTAAAATAAATATCCCCATAGACGTCTTTATCAAACTGGCTGACTACTATGGGGTAAGTATTGATTATATTGTGGGAAGGAATACGGAAGCGAAAGACAAATAATTAGATACCCTTTTGACTTTCCCCATATTTTATCTATTAAAAATCTATCTATTAAAAATCCCCGGACAAAACATCCGGGGATCAAAAATGATTTTTCTTAAGTTTAGTTTACTCCCGCCAGACGAAGCTTCTCCTGTAAACGCTGAATCTCCGCCTTCTGCTTGGTTATCTCTGCTTCGTATTTTTCCTTCTGGCTGGCAAGCTCTGCCTCCAGTTCCCTGAACTCATGGGTGGGTAGTTTTATTAAAGGCGCTGTCATCCGATCAACCTCCTTCCACAACTCTCTGTGCTTCGCAAATACCCGCTCCGCCGCATTGCGGATCAGCCTTACATAATCATGGCACTGCAGCTCCGTAAGTCTGCCCGCTGCCACTTCATCCTCTAAAATCAATATAACTTCATTCAGATACTCTGTCAATTCCTTTTCCGTGATATTTTTTCCCTTTCTTAACCGCTGACGGAAGCGGAGCATCGTGTAGGGCAGGAACAGTATCAGATGCTTCTCTTTGATCTCTTTCAGGGAATACTTATGCACCCTGACGGTCGGAAGCCGGTAGATATGTTCGGTGTTATCCTGAAAGAGGATACGGCACTGAAGATGATCGGGGATGGAATCACTTCCTTCGGGATAGATCACTACAGAATGGGGGAATTTTAACGTGATCTCTTTGGTCTCTCCGTCTACAACTTTCGTATGGGTGATTGCAAAATGCACGTCATAGGCGAACATGCGGATCACCATCTCCTGATTGTCCTTCATCTGACATTCCAGATGATAATAATCCGTCCCATCTACCAGAAGCGCGATATCCATGAGGGTAGACTTCGGCGGTGCTTCCCTGTTCTCCCAGAATGTGGAGGTCTCCGTATTCAACAGCACGATGGAAGTGCCTTTCGGGTATTCTTTGCCGTACACTTCCTTAAATAACGGAAACAGCTGCTCCGGCATGGTATCAACAATGGCTTTTAAGATCTCGTCCCACAGTTTACCCTCGTAAACCGCGGACTCCGCCGTCTGCGTCTCTTTTGCCGTCTGATTTTCTTTTGGTATCTGCTGTTCCTTTGTCATCTGTGTTTCTTTCGGCATCTGTTTTTTCTCCGGCATCTGCTTTTCTTTTGTCGCAAGTATGTTCGGTGTCCTGTGTTCCTTTTCCGTCATAAAACCATCCTTTCCTCTTTTTTCTCTTGCAGCACATAAAATAAAAATACCGCGATGCAAATAAATAACGTAAACTGTGAAATATGGCGAAACGCCGGAATTTTCGGACTGCCGGACGGCAGCCGCAAATGACTTTCACGTAAGGGTAGTATATCAGCCTTAATGGATCTTGTAAATATATTTTTAAATTTGAAATTTCCAAATTTTTTCCAAAAAATTCGCTCACGGCAGCTAAATCTGTTTAAACACTTTAAAACAGAATACTCTGGAGCATTTGTGTTTTAAAAATGGGAAAGTTCCTCCGTACCGCTACTCAAACGCGATCCCTGACACCTTCCATTCTCCGTCTATCCTGACAAAATAAATGTGGAGATCCGTGACCACCACCTCTGTTTTTTGAGAATAGGGAACGTACATATGCTGCTCCAGATACACCCGGGCAGAAAAGGCATCCTCCGAATACGCGATAAATTCCGTTATCTTCTGATTTTGGATCTCCGGTCTCCGGTGAGCGTCATACCATTCCCTTGTGTTTCTCTTGATGCCTGCCAGCAGCTCAGATCCTTGGGGAAAATACTTATCCAGTGCATTGTACGCAGCATCGTTGGAAATATACATGGCATAATCCTCCGCCATCTGCAGCACATAGTCCTCCACCATGCCCTGCATGTCCGCGTCCCCTCCAAAATCCGCCTGATAACAGTGCTCCCGCTCATCATAGCTGATATCCACAGGCTCTCCGGCAGCATTGATGCCGGAAACCACGGGTTCACCGTAAAACGCTCCCAGATCGTACCGGTTATAAGAAGGGATCTGCACATAGTCTTCCGTATAGTTCTCCGCAGTTCCGCGGATACCGCTTTCCTCCAACGCCGCTTCCGTCACGGCGATCCCATTTACCGTCACTGACACGGTAGACGGGGCAATCAGCTCATATTCCCTTGTCGTCCGCAGCAGCAGTTCAACACTGTCCGTCTCCCAGAGCGGCAGCCCATAAGCTGCTGTCTCACTCCTTTTCCTCAGCCTCACCTTCGCAAACGGCATCCCGTCAACCGTCACCACATACACCGGCCTCTCCTCGATATGCTCTCCCTCGCTGGTTCCAAATCCTATTTCCTTCCCCGACAGATAACCATTTAAAAAATCCACAAAATTTTCCCTGCTTTCAAAAGGTCCCAGCTCCACCGGACCAGCCAGATTCAGGATCTGCTCCGCGTCCCCGGTTTCAAATACCGTCATCACCTCGTTTTGTTGATAAAGCGCCGGGCGCGTCTCCTCAAATACCGTCTGGTAATCCCCCAGAAACCCATAAAACCGCACCAGTGCCACCGCCAAAACAACCGTCAGCAAAACACTCCAGATGATCAGAAATATCCAATATCCTTTGATCCTTTTTTTCGTCTTCATCATTGCCACCTATCTTTCCACTATAAAAGCCGTGGGCATATCCCTTGCGCCTTTAATAGAACAATTGTTTAAAATCTCTTCCCCTTCATAAGCCATAGAGGAGGACATCCCTCCGTCCAGATTCGCCGCATTGACCGCCCCAAAATCCAGCATGATCTCTATCAGATCCAGATAGGATGCGCCCAGGGAACCGGTCTGCCTGCCTTCGATCACCAGTAGAAGCACCGCACCGTCTGCCCGCTGGCCGATCGCCGTCCGGGGATTTAATCCGCCTCCCGTTCCAATCGTGGTAACCGCCTCGCCGTTTACCACCAAAGCGGGGCCGAATGTCACCGCATCCCGAAAGCCCATGTCTACCGCCTGCTGCCCGGTCATCCTCCCACAGATAAATACATTATTATTGTCAAATCCGTAAATATCATATGTCTGGCTCAGGCTTCCGTACACCAGCTCCCCCTCCGAGAATACGATCCCTTCCGGCTGTCCTCCCTTGCCGAAGCCGTTATCGTCATTGTACCGTCCGCCGTTTATACCTGCAATGGCATCATATTTATCCATGATCTCCAGCAGGGTCAGTCCCGCCTTGTTTGCGTTAAACTCATCACAGATACCCACCTTCACCCTCGAAGGATCTTGGATGATCATCATTTTTCCCGTATAAAGAGCGCCCTGCACATCCACGATCTCTATGTCCGCGCTTTCCTCCTTTTCCTCGTCGGGAATCTCCGCAAAAGCAAAAAGCTGCGTATCCGTTGTGATTTCCCCTACCTCAACCACGTTGGAAGCTACGATATCCTGTACCTCCTGCTCCGTCAGAAAGATATCCGCAAGAAATCCTGCCGCGCTGGTCTCCCTCACTGATGTGACGAAAAGATTCCTGATCTGCGGGGAAGGTCCTCTGGACACCAGATAGATCATCACAAAAAAACCTGCCAGCAGAAGAATCAGTGTCACAAACACCCACAGAAAAAACTTTCCCGTTATCTTTAAAACTTTTTTCATAAGCTCTCCTCACCATTATTCCTATAACGTGTTCCACATTGTATGATTTCAATGCTTTCTCCATTTATACGAAACACTATTCTGTTTTTTTCATCAGCATCACATTTAAGAAAAAACCGCTAAACAAAATCTTGAAATCAGTGAACCTCCATACGGATATCTACCACATCACCTTCCACAAAATATATCATATAATACCAATCATTACCCTGATCATCCGTATAAGCATAATATCCTCCATAAGAAGCCCATCCTTCTTTAACAATATCAAATTCCCCAAACAAAAATTCTATCTCACCCCAGAGCAATATCTCCTTAATAATATAATCAGGATATTTATAATATGTAGGGCAATATTTTCTATTTAAACCAATCCCCCATGAAAGAGACACAACTATAATTAACAGAAAGCTTACCAATATCCGAATCCAACATGATTCCTTTCTTCTCATTATCACTGTAACGAACATTGCAAGCAACGATAAAGTCATCAAAACACACAGCGCTACGATTTCAAACTGCATAATAATCAAAGCGCCCATCAAATACCATTCCGCAGCCTTAAATAACACATAAAAGACAATACATTCCGTAATTCCCAAAAACCATCTTTTCTTTATGTTAAATCCGGAATAAATTCCCAACCCGATCGCCAAAAAGGGTTCTAAAATTACTGCTATAAATGCCACCGGATATAGAAATATTAAATCTAAACATGTAACCGGAAACATACTTTTTAACCTCCAATCAAAAAATTATATTCCTATTACAGCTCGCTTTTCAAATGAATTATACGATCGATATATATTGCAAACTTTATGTATCTGATGTTCATAACAAAACAGCCAATAAATTCCTCTTTCGCTCTAATCAGAAAAATTCACCCAATCGGGACAAATATCAATATTATATTGATTTAGATGAATCTCACAGTCAGGAAATAAAGTATTTAACTTTTCAAAATATTACTCTTCCAAATTTTTATCTTCTTTAAGAATTACCATTAACATATAACTGAAAATCAATGAATCTCCATCCGGATATCACGCACCCGTCCGAACTCCCCATAATATATCGTATAATACCAATCATTACCCTGTTCATCCGTATATGTATTATACGCTCCCCAGCGCTCATAAGCACTGGGATTGTTCATCTGATCAAAAGTTCCATACAATTTTTGAATGGATTCAAAACCCATTTCCCTGATGATAAAATCAGGATATTTATAATAGGTCGGGCAGTATCTTTTATTTAAAAATACCCCTACAGGAACAGAAAGAGAGACTACAGCTATTGTGATCAAAACCGCCCTTATTACCACTGCAGTTTTCCATTTTGAAACAACTCTGATAATAAAAGTAAGCACCGCAACAATTATCGCAGCTGAAATAATGATCACAATATCCATGATAACATCAGATGACAGAATAAGATAAAAAATATTTGCAAAGAACGACGTAAAAGCTTGTAATGCAAGAAAGAATAAACAGAAATATATCAATACACCGACTACCGGATAAAACCATCTTCTCTTACAGTCTTTTCCGGCATATATTCCCAGCCATACTGCAAACACAAAACTTGCAATAAAGCCCAAAAAAATTAAAATAATAAGATGTGATATCCACGGAAAAATAAAAATTCTTTCTATCAATCCCACTAAAAATATTGCCAGATAAACTTTCAAAAGAAGAACAAAGATTTTTATTAATTTATTAGGAATCTTTTTCACTTCTCTTCCCCTTTAATAATGATAAAACACCCCTGCTTGCATTATCTCATTATAATTCTTCCTTTTTATAAAAATGTTCCTTTATTTCCTTTTATTTTAACATATACTGCAACTTGCCACAAGTTTATTTCCTAAAAGAACTATTCTGAGTCTTAAGCGTATTTTATGTCTTTTATTTATTACTCCTAAGAAACAAAAAATGACATAAACGTCTATAAAAAACGATCCGTAAAATATTTTACAGACCGTTTTTCAAATTAATTATATGACCGATATATTGCAAACATTATGTATCTGATGTTCATAACAAAAATAATTAATAAATTCCTCTTTCGCTCTAATCAGAGAAATTCTCCCAATGGGGACGGATTTCAATATTATATTGATTCAGATGAATCTCACAATCCGGTAATAATGTATTTATCTCCTCTAAATATTGCTCTTCTAAATTTACATCTTCTTTTGCCCCTCCACTAACAAATAATTGAAAATAGATAAGATTACACAGATTTGCCAGGTCTTGTATGCCTTCCATTGATCGAACGCTGCCACAGATTCCCGAAAAATCATGATAAAATTCTGCCAACTCCGTACAGCTATTTACATGAGCCTCCGTAACAAACCAATAAGGAATATCATCTCCCATTTCTCCCGTCCACGGATCAAAATTATAAAGATGATTATGTGTTGGTGTTGAACCACAACAAAATCTTATATCTATCCTCTTTCCCTGAAAATTTCTATTCTCTTTTATATATTCCTCAACTACAGTTTTAATCGCTATATCATCTCTTCTTTCCTGATTTTGATTTGCTTCAAAAGAAATTACGATTTCTCCATGGGAACCTTCATATATCACATCATATTCATAACAATCCAGCTCCAGATTATACAGTTCATACGCAAGTTCACGGTATTCCTTATTTGTTCCAAGCCAGTTGCTGGGATATGGCTCTAAATATGGCTTTATGCCCTTCCATAAAACAAATATTGTTATGGCATAAAAAACCACATATCCGGCTGATTTGATTGCCCAGTGGATCGGCTTCTTTTTACGAAACTTTTTGTTGATCAGCTGAACAGCCGCCATAATTACCGTAACGATCAGGCATAATAACAGCCATACGGAAAACTGTAAAAACCAGTACATAGTAAAATAAACTATTTCCAGCGTCATCAACATTATGAATCCAATTGTCGCATATGCAGCTAATTTTATTGCCCGTCCGGTCGGCATCTTTTTACGGTTTTTTTTATTTATCAACCGAACAACAGCCACAACGGCCATGCACAATAGCAGCCATATGAACAGCTCCGCAACACATATTAGGAAAATACTTATTATTACTACTCCCGATGGATCCATTTTTTCTCTCCCCCAATACATACGACGACATTAGTGTTTCTCAATATACAAAAAATTTGATAATATTCCAAAATGTTCTGCATACCAGTCGTAATCCACATATCGTTCCCATCCCCATGTAGATATTCTTAACATCGTCTTATGGCCAACTAAATCCTTCACATCATCACTATATTCTATTACGCCAGTAATCGTCATATAATGTCCGTTTGTCGATCCATATACATTATATACCATGTCTTCCAGCTTATAGATCGTTATTTCTTCCGCATCCTCTGGTTTTTTAATTCCATCTTTATATGAGAAGATAACAGGGATATCTTTCAGAAGCTTTCCACGTATAAATTCCAAATTTTTATTGGCATCTTTACTCCAACATGACCATTGAGTTCCGTAGCTTTGCCCCAAAACATGACCCGCACTTTTGACACCATTAGACAATGATCCATCAATCCCTATTGCAGGAACTCCCCAATCGGTGACTGAGAAATAATCAGATACTCCCGTCACATAGTCAATGTATGTCTCATAATCTATATTTTGATAACTGTCCTTAATATCTACTGTAATGCTGGACTTTTCAAAAGTAACCGTTGTAACCCCTTGTATATCTCCAATCATCATATATAAAAGCGTATCTGCTGCAGCAATCAGTCCACAGCCGTGTTCCTGCACGTCGTTTCCCGAACATTTTCCGTTGCAAAAAATTATGTCATTTCCTGTTGTGCCATACTTATCAAACCACTCCTGGTTTCCTCCATAAGATGCATTATTATTGTTGTTTTTTATTACACTCCAATTCTGCGCGTTTCCCAGACACACATAATCAATCGAAATATAGTCATTTGCCAGCGACGTTATTGTGACATCCGATTTCATGGGATTCGGATCCGCATACGGATAGTATCCGTCCTGTGCCGTAGCCGCACTATACCCGTCCATAAATAGATCCCCGTCTGTATCAATCCTTGTCGGATCAGAACACACCAGTACCATCTTCGTATCTAATAGTTTCTTTAATAGAGTATATCCAAGTCCCCATTCCTCCGGCAGTTCTATACCGCATTGTTCTTCTGTGAAACCAAAGACCTCCCCGAGGGTCGGAAGCTCATACACACCATTTTCATCCGGCCCGCCATACAACACATGTTCAAATAGAATCTCATCTACATCCAGGAGACTGTCTCCGTCATAATCCTGCGTACTGTGAATGGACACTGGTCCAAAATCCCCCGGCAGGGCAGTCCATAGCATGGCATTATATACCCTTATGTCGTTCCCTGACACGCTTTCCTCTTCCCATTCACAGATAAAGCTCTTTGTCACACATTCATTCGGGTGGTTGTTCCAGTACCCATACCAACCGTTATAATTGCCATAGATCTCAATATACAATTCACTTGAAAAATTTGGCTCTCCATCTCCCCAATTAGTATAATCAAATTTCTCTCCCGTTACCCACTGAAAATCAAACGGATAGGTTTCCGAATATCCGCCGATCCAGTATCTTGGCGCAATGTCCGCCGCCAGCACATATTCCTCTATAAATTTCTGTTCTTCCTGTGACGTGATCACCGCCAGATGCCCGTCAAGACTTTCGCAGTACGCTTTCGCCTCTGTCCATGTTGCAGGTCCGGCATAAACTGCATACATATGTCCACCGTACAGATAGACCTTCTTAGTCTCCCCATTAATCAGTGCATAAGCCTCCCTGCCCGTGTCCGCGGCAACGGCTTCCACCCCGTTGTCCATCGCAACAGCATAAGTCTGTACGCTGTTCTCATACGGTTCTTCCATGTCATCGGGCATGATGCCAAGCTGTTCATACCATAATTCCCGGTCTATCAGGTAATAAGTTCCAAATTCATTCACCTCTGCATAGACGCTGTTATGCTCCAGATCATATTGTGTCCTAACCGGAATCATCATGTTCACTTCATCCACCCAGCAGAATACCGTAAACCTGCGGATTCCCTGATTTTCTTCCGAATACTGCGCATACAGACCTGATACATTCTCCCGATACGGTTCTGCGATTTCGAACCGCAGCGTCACGTTTTCCGCTATACCGCCCTGATATTCCAACCCTGCAACCGTCCCAAGAACTGCGTCATTTCCCACTGAAACCGCATATGGGCTTTCCCTTGCAATGATACTCCCCTCCACATATCCGGAAGCATCCAGTTCCATGGATAGACGGTAGGGGTTTGCCGCTGTATTGATCCCTGCCAGCGCTTCACTGTCCGCGTCAACCGTCTGATGAATCATATATTCCCCATCCGGTGTACCGTTTGTACTCCCGTTCAGGGGATCAAGTCCAAGGCTGATCTCATCCCCGTCCTTGATACCGTCCCCGTCGCTATCCGCATTCATTGGGTCGGTTCCATATACATAAAGCTCGTCATGATCAGAGATGCCGTCATAATCGCTGTCCGCACTTGCGGGATCTAATCCTTTGTCAATCTCCTCCCTGTTGGGAATCCCGTCCCCATCGCTGTCCGCATCCGCGTCCGATACGCCTGACTGTACGGAAGATGGATTCAACGGGTCAGTCCCTGTGATAAATAGTTCTTCATAATCGCTTAATCCGTCCCCGTCCGTATCTGCCGCTTCCGGGTCAGTCCCGATTTCTTCCTCCCATGCATCGGGAAGTCCATCCCCGTCCGTATCCACTGACCAGTCAATGTCCGGATTTTCGGGGTCTGTCGGATCGGGATTCTCCGGGTCTGCCGGATCGGGATTTTCCGGATTAGGATTCTCCGGATTCACGGGAGGCTCATTTCCTGCCCCGCCTTCTATTACATTATATTCTGTTCCGATAAATCGTGCAATCCCCTGATTCATCCCACCGTTGATGCCATTTGCCTCGATCGTAATCTTCTGTGCGATCAGAATCACATTGTTCATATTCACATTCATGGATGTGATCCGTATCTCTCCATACGGTGCATAGACAAGACCGTTCAGGTTCACATTGGTGCTGTTTATGACCACATTGCCGGATGCGGAATACAACACCACATCCCCAGAGTTCTTTACTTCACCGTCGAGTACGATATCTTCCTGCGCCATGATCCCGGCATTTAAGTTGATATTGCCGGTCAGCGATACCTCCCCGCCTCCTTCGATCAGAGTATTTACATTGATATTGATCTCTTCCAGCGCATAATCCTCCTCATGTGCCTCCGTCCCTTCCGCAAAATATGTATCCCCGATCCGTTCCCGAAGATCCGGCATGAAAAGCGGCTCGCCGTCTTCCCCGGCACGCTCCGTCCTTGTACCATTGATATTGCAGTTGCCACCGATGACAACAATAGTTCCATTCGTAGCGACG
The DNA here is from genome assembly GCA_964421915.1 of uncultured Lachnospiraceae bacterium. Classification (GTDB taxonomy): domain Bacteria; phylum Bacillota; class Clostridia; order Lachnospirales; family Lachnospiraceae; genus NK4A136. Next base: position 84,202 of record CAYQZB010000005.1, on the reverse strand, counting down.
TTGCCGTTAAAGCCTGTATTATTGGCATTTAACGTAACCGCACCCTCCTCATCCGATGCGGCAAAGATCATATATGGGTATGCCCCGTCCTCCGCCCTTGCCGGTATGGAGGGGATACCGCCCAATACCATAATCACCGTCATAACCAAAGACATGGCTCTTGCCATCTTACTTCTGATTGCGTTTTTCCGTTTTTTCATATGCATATTCCTTTCTTTTTATCATTTAAAAGCATTAATATAAAATTTTTAAATTTATCAAACTTATTATTTTATTAGTATTCTTAAACTATTTTTTATATTATATTATATTTATCATTATGTATAAAATTAATATTTATAGTTTGTCAATTATTTATATATAGTTTTTAATTACTTTAATTTTTAATGTTTTTATTATTTATTTCAAAAGATCATAATAATTTGCTATAAATTTGCCTATATCCGAAATAGGCAAATGTAGCAAACCATCATATACTTTTATTTCTAAAGAACCATTCTGAGTCTTAAGCGTATTTTATGTCTTTTATTTATTACGCATAAGAAACAAAAAATGTTTTAAACATATATAAAAAACGATCTGAAAATATATTTTACAGATCGCTTTTTTAATAAATTATTTACCAAAAAGTCAGTCAGCTATTGAATAACGCCTTTTCTCCTCCCCATATGCTATACGGTTAAGTTATTTCTCAACTGCACCACCTTTTCAAACACCTCCGGATGATGCTGTTTTAAGTGTTCATCCAAGGCCTGCCTTCTCTTTTCAAAGTTCTCCGCCAGCTCCGGATGCTCCTTCTTAAGCCTCTCCCAGAGCTCCTGTCTCCTCTGCTCAAACCGGTTCGCTACCTGATCCTCATCCGCGCCGGATATACGGACGATCTCCGTCAGATGCGCTTCCAGATGCTCCAGCCATTCATCCTCATCCATGGATGCCATCTGATGCCAGCTTCCGTGAAACAGGGAATCCATATCCTTTGTTTCCTTTAGCAGCTCGATCTGATCATGTATCTGCTTTTCGATCACTTTCTCCGCATCTTCTCCGAATGCCCAGACAAACTCCTGCATCGTATCCTCCACCCGTTTTCTCACAAGGGAATGATCCGTGCGGTGGCTGCCCTTGATCGGATACGGCGGTTCAAGTCCCATATCCTGCAATGCCGTCGATATCGTCCTTCTGACCGCTCCCTCCTCTATCATATATCCCAATCCCAACTTTCTGAACTGATCATTTAACGGCGCAATATGCTCCGTAATATAAAACTTTATATTTCTCTTTTTCATGTTCCGGTATATGATCTGCAGCCGCTCCGCCGCTGTCACATCGATGCTTCCGATGGCGGAAGCGTCTATGATCACCGCTTTCGTATCCTCTTTGATGCTTTCTTCTATATCTTTTTGAAAAACTTCAATATTGGCAAAAAATAAGCTGCTGCTGAAACGATAGATCACAATGTCTTCAATCGGATAGATATGTTTATATTTGGAAATATCAACAAGATCAGTATGTCCGGGCAGGATACCCAGAAAGCATCTGGGAGGATCGGCGGACTTTACGATCACATTGACAAAAGAAAGAACGATGCCGACGATGACGCCGTAGATCGTACCCAGAAAAAGCACGCTCAAAAAGGCTCCCATAAAAATATAAAATTCCGTCCGGTTCACCCTCCACAGCTTCCCCGCAAGGTGAAACTCCATCGCGCCCATCAGTGCGCTCACCACAATCGCCGTCAGCACCGGCACCGGAAGATACTGGATAAATCCGCTTCCCCACAAAAGCACGACAATCATCAAAAGTCCTGCCACAATCCCTGTCAGCTGACTCTTTGCACCGTACTGTTCTCCCATGGTCGTCCGGGATACGGAACCATTGATCGGACAGCAGCCGGTAAATGCCGCCGCCAGATTCCCCATAGAAAACGCCAGAATCTCCTGATTGTCTTCCAGTCGGTAGCCATTCTTATGGGCAAAATTATTCTCTGCAAGCAGCGTCTCCGCCATGATCACGATGGCAACCGTCATGCTCATGCCGATGATGTCCGAATGCTCCACCGCGCCCAAGTTCGGAAAAGAAAATGCCGGAAGTCCCGGTGTTACACCGGGCAACAGAGCGACACCCCTTTCTTTCAGATCACACGTTACGGAAAGGATAGCTCCTACTGCCATGACAACGACTGCCATAGGAAATTTTGGTATCAGCTTTTTGGAAAGTAATAAAATGAACAAAGCAGACAGTCCAAGACCAAGAGAAAGCCAGTGTACCTCTCTGCATGTATGTATCAGATGCGACGCCAGCTCAAACAGCTCGCCTACACCGGAGCTTCCGCCCATCATCTTCGGCAGCTGCATCAAGACGATCGTACAGCAGATGCCCGTGATAAATCCGCCCATGACAGGCATGGAGATATAATTAACAAGCTTTCCCGCGCCACAGAAGAAAAAGAGCAGCAGCCACATTGCGGTAAACAGCGTGATCAACGGAACGATCTCCAACGCCTGCTCTGATTCCGGAATGACTTCAAGCTGTAAAAGCGCCGCCCCGACGATCGCTGCCGGCGCGGCATCTACTCCAAAGATAAACTGCGGTGATGTGGATAACAGTGCAAAAACAAGGATCGGAAATACGGAGCCATACAAGCCATAAACACCGGGAAGCCCCGCGATCTGCGCATAACCCATAGAGATCGGGATCGAAACAGCCGCAATGATCACGCCCGCAAGAAGATCCTGCGGAAGATTGCGGATATTATATCGCCGCAGCGTCCAGACGGGTCTGATCCGAAGCCGTTCTTTCATATTTATCCTCCATGTCAGAGCAGCTTGCTGTGATGACACGCGATGAGAAATCCGCGCAGGCGGTTTCTCATCTGCGATCAAAGCAATTTGAGGCTCTGACTCAAATTGCAGATTGAAAAATAAGATATCAATCTTATTTTTCAATCTAATCTCCCTCGGTAACTCTTTTCACTCTTCTTTTCTTTGGTCGCTTCCTAATGATCAGGTAGAAGGTCGGCAGAAGGATCAGCGTCAACAATGTTGAAGCAACCAGACCGCCGACGATAACCATCGCCATACCCTGCATCAGCTGGCCGTTGGAGCCAATGCCAAGCGCCATCGGCACCATGGAAAGGATCGTCGTCAACGTCGTCATAAGGATCGGGCGAAGCCTTGACTTACCTGCTTCCACAAGCGCCTCATTCACCGGCATGCCCTCTTCCAGATTCTGATTCGTGGTATCGACCATCAGAATACCGTTATTTACCACGATACCTTCCAGCATCAACAATCCCATCATGGAAGTCATATCCAGCGGAATACCGGTGATCCAGAGCATAGCCACCGAACCGATCAATGAGAACGGGATACAGAACATGATCATTCCGGAGTACCTTGCTGATTCAAACTGCATGGTCATCACCATGAATACCAGCCATAGCGCAACTAAAATTGCCTGAAAGATCGCCATAAATTCTTCCGTCATCATCTCCGTATATTGATCCTCCGCATATGATACGCCGCTTGGCAGTTTAATACCGGCTACGATCTCGTCGATCTGATCCATGGCTTCATATTTTAATTCATCAGACAGGCTTGCCACGATCGCCGCCTGATAATAATTATCTGCACGCTTAATCGTCTGGGGACTATCAGTATATCTGACTTCAGCAATATCCGAGAGGATGATACCTGTACCAAAGTTGCTTGTCAGCTGCATATTCATCAGATCGGCAATCGTATCATAACGATCCTTCGGATATTCCACGATCACCGTATAATCTTTTTCATTGATTGCAAGATCCATGGCTTCCGTACCGTTTTTGGCAGCATAAAGCGCTGATGCCGCCTGCGCCGGAAGGATACCTGCTCCCGTGGCTTTTACCGGATCGATAACGATCTCCGCCTTATTGGAGGAATCTTCAAAATCCGTACTGACATTGACTACGCCCGGCACATCCTGAATCGCCTGCGCTATCTGCACGGAAGCCACCTTTAACTGTTCCAGACCGGCGCACCGGATATCGATCTCCTTGGAATCCGTTCCCATCGAGCCCATAGACATGGTGCTGGTGGAAGTACACAATACCTCCGCGTCTTTCATATCCGCCAGTGCAAGATTCCATTCATCCACGATCTCTATCGTAGCCCGCGATCTGTCCTTCCTCAGATATGCCGTCACGCTGATTGTTGACGTGCCATCCGAAGCGCTGACATTATAATTGGCCACATCCGGATCTGCAGCCACAAAGGCTTCCAGTTCACGCAATACTGCATCCTTGCTTTCCAGTCCCAATCCCGGCCTTACATTAACCGACATGGCGATCGTTCCCTCATCCGACTGCGCCATCAGCTGGGTATGTAGCTGTGTGATGCCAAAGGCAGTCAACGCCACGATCGCTGCTGTCACAAGAACCGCAATCAGTTTTTTATTCAACACCTTACTCAAAAACTTACCGTATTTCTCAGAAAACCATTTTACACCGCGGGCAATGATAAATTTCTTTTTCTCAATGGGATGATATTTCGCAAAGCAAAGCGGAACAAGCGTTACCGAAGCGATCAGGGATGCCGTCAGCGAAAAGATGATCGTAAATCCCAGCTGTCCGAAGATCTGTCCCGAAAGCCCCTTCATCAATGCCAGAGGAAGATACACAACGATCGTCGTGATCGTAGATGCCGTAATAGACATCGCCACGGTCTTGACCGCACTCAACGCGGCTTCTTCAAAGGAATACCCCTGATCCCTCTTTTGAAAACACATCTCTAATACAACGATAGAGTTATCCACCATCATACCGATGCCGATAACCATAGCTCCCAGCGTAACGACATTCAAAGAAAACCCGCATGCACCCATCAAAAGCAGCGTTACCAGAAGGGATACCGGCATGGAACTGCCGACGATCAGACTTGCCTTAAAATCACCGAAAAAGATAAACAATACCGCCATAGAAAACACAACGCCCAGCGCAAGCGTCTCCCCTACGCTGGTCAGGGAACTGATGATGGAGTCGCTACTGTCATAGATGATATTGACCTGCATTTTCGGATAATCCACCGCCATCTTCTCTATGACCTTCTTCACATCACGGGAAAGCTCTACCGCATTCGTACCCTGTTTCTTTGTGATATCCAGCGTTACATTATCCTCGCCATTATAGCGGCTGATGGAATCCGCATCCTTCCTGGCAAAAGAAATCACTGCAACATCTCCTAAATGGATCGTGCTGCCTCTTGCTGTCAGGATCGGGATATCCTCTAAGTCATAGATGCTCTCATACGCAACCTTTGTATTGACGTTTAATGTCTGGGATCCCATATCCACCGTACCTGCGGGAATTGAAAAATCTGAAGATGTGATATATGTAACAAGCGTCGCCATATCCAATCCGTATTCCGACAGAAGCTCCGGAACGACCTGTACCCGGATATAGTCCTCCTGACCGCCGGTTACTGCCGTCCTTGCTACGTTTGGAATCGACGCGATCTCAGGCTCCAAAGAATCATTTACAAAGGAACGGACATCCGCCCCCATGTCGGAAGTAATCGACAATGTCATAGACTGCGCGGCATTGATATCCATGACAATCAAAATCGGATCGCTGCATTCATCCGGCAGACTGCTCTTGATCGTATTGATCTCCTGCTGAAGATCCGTATATGCCTCGTCTATGTCCGTTCCGTATTCAAAGGAATAGATCATATAGGAAATATTTTCCATGGACTGGGAGGTTACGCTTTTCAAACCTTCAATGGTCGCGCCCACCTGCTCCAGCTCCTGTGACACCAGACGATCCACTTCCTCCGGTCCTGCCTGTGGATACACTGTAAAGGCAATGATCATCGGCAGCTGCATATCCGGCGTCAGCTGCATATTCATACCCAGAACCGAAGCAATGCCGAAAATGACCAATGCCATAATAATGATAACCGTGGATACCGGTTTTTTTAAACATAATTTAGTAAAATTGTGCATGATTCCTCATCTCTGCCACACCCTGAGCGTCAAAGCGTAAGCAATTTATTCCGTAATGCAGCATGTTTCTTTGCAGATCCGTGCGTATCCGCCGGAGCCTCTAAGAAAGCGGTGATTTATTCGCCGCTTACCTTAACTTCCAGTCCATCTCTCAGATCAGACGACCATGTCGTAATGATCGGCATATCCTCTGTAATGCCGCTCAGTATCTGCATATTCACACCATCATAAAGACCTGTCTCTATGGATACCTTCCGGACGATATTGCCCTCCAGCACATAGGTATAAGCCTCGCCGCCTTCATAATAGACACAGTCGATAGGTATCGTCAATGCGCGTTCCGTATGCCTTACCGCAAGCGTAACCTTTACGGAGGTGCCCATGATCAGCTGATCTGTATCCCCCTTCAAAGCAGCCTTGATCGTAAATAATCCCGTCTGCGGATTGACCTGCAGGGGAATCTCTACAATACTGCCGTCATAGACCACGCCGTTTCTTTCCACTCTGACTTCCTGCCCCGGCGACAGCATACGATACGTGCTTTCCGGTACGCCAAAGGACGCTATCGTTCCTTCATCACTGATGATCACATATGCCGGATATCCCATCTGCGCGATTCCAAGCTCCTCTACATTTTTAGACAGGATCGTGCCGGATACCGGCGCCGTCACCTGTGTGTAGCCTAACTGAAGCCGCGCCGAATCGATCCCCAGCTGCGCCTGCTGCAGTGTCGTCGTAGCAGACATCTGCGCGGAAGGTATCGTATAATTATCATAATAATCCAGCTGCGCCTGTGCCAGCTGTTCCCCCCGTAACGCCTGTTCCATATTATAATCAAGGTTATCCCTCTGATATATGATACTGTCCTTGGAGGAATCTATCTGGTCCATACTGCTGTCATACTGGGCGATCGCACTATCCAGCTGTTTCTCCGCACTTTGCAGACTGGACAGCATAGATCTTGCCGCACTTAATGCATTGGAGAGCTGATCGCATGCGGTATCCATTTTGATCAAATCACTCTCCGTAATTATATTCACATTCATATTGTCAGGCATAACACCTTCCGGTATTGAGCCTTCCGATATCGATCCTTCCATGGAATTTTTTTGTGACTCCTGTATCTTATACTGGGTCTCTGCAGCTACATATGCGGCATACATATCGTTATATTCACTCTGCATACTCGCTATGCTTTTTTCAAGGTCTGAAATCTGATCCCTGACCTCCAGAAGATCCTCCTTCATTTCCGCCCTGTCTTCTGCAAGATCAGCTTTCGACGCATCTAAATCCGCAAGCTGACTGTTAAAAAAATCGTAGGAATCCTGAATCTGGCTGATCCCCTCCTGTGCTGAAGATACCGTATTGACGGCAGAATCCCTGCCCATCTGCAGCTGGCCTAACTGGGAATCAATTCCCGACTGCGCCTGCTGGTACGCGATCTGCGCATTCCTAAGCTGGAGCTGATATGCCTCGTCATCAATGGTGAATAACAGATCACCCGCCTCAACGTAATCACCCTCTTCAAAATAAGTTGCCGTTACTTCTCCATTAAGCAACGGAACCACAGATACCTGATCTTCATACTCCAAAATGCCTACATATTCACCTTCTACAGAAATATCCGTAATCAGCGGATTCACCGTATCCACTTCAAGAAGCGCCGTATCCGTCTCTCCGGATATCAGCGAAGCTGCCGTATCCGCCGCGCCGCAGCCTGAAAATGCAAAAGCACATACGATCATGCATACTACCATCATATCTGCTATCCATCTTTTTCTCATATCACCATCCATACCTTTCATCCAAATTTTATCCAATATCAGCGTATACATCCGATCCTGCATTAGTACATCTTATATTCAGTAACCTTTTGGGATATAATATCTCAATTATATCTCACAATAACATATCTATTTTATGACTACAGAATACCGCTGTCAAATACCAAATCAAGGTATTCACAATTATTTCATAAATACGGAAAATGGATTTCCATATTTTGTATATAGACATATCTCCTGCCACTATATCTGTTATATTTCTCTTTATCCCGATTTCTAAAAATAATTTTTTTCTATTAAATACACTGTAGTTATGGTAAAATAAAAAAATGAAAAAAACAAAACATATGCCGCCCGGCGATTACGACGTTGTAAAATATGATAATTTCCACGAGCTGCTTAAAGGGATATATGACAATTATTCTGAAAGAACGGCTATAAGATTCAGAAAAAACGGGAAGGAAACAAGTATTACCTATGACGCCTTGATCCGGCAGATTTCTGATCTTTATCATTTTTATAAAAAGAATGATATCCAAAACAGCAACATAGGCATACTATCCGAGAATCGGTATGAGTATATCACGATCTATCTTGCCGGCGTATTTCAGAATGTCATCGCTCCGATTGACCGGGAGCTTACCGCTGACGGTCTGGCTTCCTTGATTGAAAAGTTTGACATTAAAGTGTTATTTTATACAGATAAAACCAAAGAAAAACTGGATGCTCTATCGGGCAAAGATACACTAAGACTGATCAATATAGATGCCGACTATCAGACGATCACGCAGGAGCATTACGCTCCCGACTCATTTTTTAGGGATACGGAGCATACGGACAGCCATAAATTTTCCGTTCTGGCATTTACTTCCGGAACTACCGGCGCAGTCAGGGGAGCCATGCTATCCCAACGTAATATCGTTACCAATCTGCGGGCGCCTTTATTATACATGCATCTGGAATCCCCCATGCTGCAGCTTTTACCGATGAGCCATATGTACGGATTCCACCCCGACCTTTTATCACCGCTTTATAACGGGGATACGGTATGCATTAATATGGCGTTAAAGGATATTGCAAAGGATTTTAAGTATTACAACCCGTATTATATCGGCGTTGTGCCTGTTATGCTGGAGGGGATCTATAAAAATATCATCCGCGAAGCAAGACGCCGAAAGAAAGAAAAGCTGCTTTACGGACTGATCAAAATAAGCAACGGATTAAGGAAATGCCATCTTGATATCAGACACCTTCTTTTTCAAAATCTGATCAATAAAAGGCTTCGGATCATCGTCTGCGGGGGTGCATTTTTGGATCCCGTCTATGTTGACAGATTTGAGGAAATCGGAATTACCGTATTAAACGGCTACGGCATGACAGAATGTGCGCCGCTGATCAGCGTCAACCGGGACAGGAATAATATCCGGGGCAGCGCAGGAGCTGTTATCCAGGGAACAAAAGTTAAGATTGCGGATGACGGAGAAATCTTAGTAAAAGGCTGGAATGTTATGTCCGGTTATTATAACGACAAAGAGGAAACCGAGCGTTCTTTCGTGGACGGATATTACAAAACCGGAGATATCGGGTATCTGGAAGGTGACATTCTGTATGTCACAGGACGTAAAAAGAATCTGATCATATTAAAAAACGGAAAAAACTTTTCGCCGGAAGCCGTAGAAAAAAAACTGCTGCGGCTTCCCTATGTCAAGGAATGTCTGGTGATGGCAGACGTCAGAAACTCCGCAGAGATCATTATCGCCAAAATACTTATTGCCGTCATTGAAGGCAATGAAGGCAATAACAACAGCGCTGATAATCAGGACAAGGCCTGCAATGAAGGCAAAATCGATCAATTAAAAAAGGATATCGAAGCAATCAACCGCACGCTTCCCCCATATATGCGTATTGATGATTATGAGATCGTTTCCGAAGAATTTGAAAAAACAAGTTCCCAAAAAATCATCAGAAGCAGATATACCGCACCGACAGAAAACACTTTATTAAAAAGATGAAAAATAAAAAGATTTATGCTCAAGGAGACGCTATGTTAAGCCAACTGAAGACTTTATTAAAAGAGAATTATCATATTGACGATATCAGCACGGAGACGAACATAAAAACCGATCTCGGACTTACTTCCTTTGACTTTATCAATTTGATAGCTCTTATTGAAGATACTTTTCATATTGAGATAGATGAGGAAAAATACCATTCTATCAATACGGTGGGCGATCTGATAGAATATATTGAAAATGCCAAGAGCTGAGCGCCGTGTAAAAAGGTATTTCAGGCAATTGCTTGAAATTTCACTCCGAAAAACGATATTTAGACAAGGACGCAAAAGAAAATGGAATTAGCGGCAATTACGCATAAAAAGGACGAAAAACAGTTTTTAAGATTTCGGAAAGACTTATATCAAAGCAACAATAACTTTATAGATAACAGTTACTTTATGATCCGGGAGGTGTTCCGGAAACAGACAAGCTTTATCAACGGCAAGGACATCTATCCGATCAATGTCATACATGACGGCAGGATCGTCAGTCAGGGGATCGTGGTTTTTGCCAAGGATCTGCCGGATTATATCCAACTATGTTTTTTTGAAAGTCTGCCGGAACAGTCCGAAGCTGTGAAGCTGCTGGTGGATAGAGCAATCAAAATAGGAAAAGATAAAGGCTGCAAAAAAATTGTAGTAGGGCTGAACGGTCACGTAAATTACGGGCTGGGTTTCTTAAGCTCCCATTACAATACAATCAATTCCTTTTCCGCAGCCGCCAATCCAAGCTATTATCATGATTATTTTAAGGGCATGGATTTTTCGGAGATCAAAATGAATACCTATGTGATCCGAGCAATTGATCAACGACTGGATAACTTTCAAAAACTATTTGAAAAATTGGACAAAACATATACTTTCCGTAATTTTGACAAAAAAAGATTTATTGAGGATGCAAAAATATATACCAATCTGAATAACAAAACCTTTGCCAGCCACAGATATTACTATCAACGGAATTATCAGGAAGATATTGAAATGTTAAAAGAATTATTCCTGTTTATGAAGGAGGATTCCCTGATTTTTGCATTTCAGGGAGATCAGCCGGTGGGATTTATCATGTGGTATCCCGACTTTAACGAGCTGGGTAAAAAGGGCGATATCTTCGGCGCAAAGCATTTTATCAAAAATATTTTTTTTGGCAGCCGGATAAAAACGGCTAAGATCATGGAATACGGGATTTTGGACGAAAACAGGCGATCAGGACTGGCATTAGCACTGATCAACCAGATCTTTAAGAACTTGAAGCATTACCATATCACCAGAGCGGAAACCTCCTGGATCTTAGACGAAAATAAGGACTCCAACAGCTTTTGTCAGGCAATATGCGACAGCAGATATAAGGACTATGTAACTTATGAAAAAGATATCTGATCAGGAAAAAACCGTTTATATCAGCGATCATTTTGACGAGATCAGCGGTCTTGTCAAAGATATTCTGGAATATCCCTTTGAAAGCGGGCTGTTGAATCTGTTAAAAGAAGAAAACAAGCTGCGTCAAAAATATGTATTTATTCAGAAAAATGACGCCTATGCTTTTTTTACGATCTATGAAAATAAAATGAACATTTTTACTTTCGGAAAGCTGAAATGCTTCCTGAAGCTAAAGGTGATCGGCTACCCCTGTTCCTTAAGCTGCTGCGGTTACCTTACCAATGATGAGGAAATGATGTTTGATTATATCAAAAAAATCAAAGGCGCCAAACTTGTATTAAACGTGGGGAATATCAGCAGCTGCCCATCCGTAAGACAGATGACGATCGGGGAAACGCTTCCCACATGTATTCTGGACAGACATCTGGATTCCATAGAGGAATATATGACCCATTTAAGAAGCCCCTATAGAAGAAGGATCAGAAAGGCCACAGCTGCATGCAAAGACCTGACCGTAAAGGAAATTAATGACGGCAGCGTTGATATTTACAGATTATATCTGAATACCTACGAAAAGTCCAATTATAAACTGGAGAAACTGGAAAAGGGCTTTTTTGACAAAATCGACGCCGTCAGGCTGGTATTTTTTCAGGATACCGATCCGGTAGGCTTTGTGCTTTTAAAACAAAACCGAGAAAAACTTATTTTTATGCTGTGCGGCATGGACTATAATTATCACACCGCGGATCTATATTATTATATGCTGTATCACATCATATGTTATGCTATATCGCACGGGTGCGGCGCGATCGACTTCGGACAGACTTCGGAAGACACAAAGCTGAGATTCGGGGCAAGACTGGAAAAGAAATATTTTTACGCGCACCACTCAAACAGAATACTAAATGCCGCAGCAAGGCTCGGAAAAGGGCTCCTGGAATACAAATATGATTTTCCGAATTACCGTGCGCTGATGTAAGAAGATAGTTTCTATTTGAGCCGCCAAAGGTGGCATGAAGGATTTTTGCAAAGAGCTGCTTAATGGAGAATTTAATGAAAGTATTATTGATCAAGCCAAGTTTTAAAAATGTATTTACCAAATTATCCCTGATCGTCACCGAACCGCTGGAACTGGAATATATGACCGCCATCTGCAAAAGACAGGGAGTGGAAAGCAGGATCTGCGACCTTACGATTAAGCATACGTCGTTAAAGCGCCTGCTGCGTCAATTCCAGCCGGATATTGTGGCAATGACCGCCAATTTTGTGCATATATACCCCATTAAAAAATATGTTAAGACCATAAAAAATTACAATCCTGATATCCTTACCGTTGTCGGAGGTCCCCATGCGGAAGTGATGCCGGAGGATTTTCAGTTTGAAGGGATCGACGTGATCATCCACAGCGGCGGATTCCAGCCCTTTGAAGCGATCATATCCGAACAGCCTGCGGATTACCGGAATATCAAGGGAATCTGTTATTATGACGGGAATGTATGGCATAAAAATGATCGGGAGATCTTCCGTATCGCGGATCTGCCTTTTCCCGACAGGGAGCATCTGTACCGGAACCTGAAAAGATATAAATACGTGACGGCAAAACCACTGGCGATCCTAAAAGCAAGCTATAGCTGTCCCCATCATTGTAATTACTGCTTTTCCACGCTTTTAAACGGTGGGCAATATCTTTGCAGGGAACCGGAACATGTTGTGGAAGAAATCAAAACGATCAATTGCGACAATATCTGGATCGTTGACGATACGTTTTATGTTGATGTAAAAAAATTAGACCGTTTTATTGATTTAATAAAAAAAGAGAAGATAAAAAAGAAGTTTTTCTTGTATTTCCGCGCCGATTTTATTGCCGGGCATCCGGAATATATGAAAAAACTATCGGAAATAGGTGTCTCCATGTGCGCTGTCGGATTGGAAGTGATCGACGATGAGGTCTTAAAAAAATACGAAAAGGACAGCAGCGTTGATATCATCTTAAGTGCGATCCGCATATTAAAGGAATGCAATATTACCTGTATCGGTCTTTTTATGATAGATATCGACGCAGAAAAAAGTTATTTTAAAAAACTTTATGAATTTATCAAAAAGTATGAACTTTACTTATCAACGATCTCTATCCTTACCCCTATGCCGGGTACCGCACAGTATGAAAAATACAAAGACAGGATCGTTACGAACGACTATAGAAAATGGGATTTTGTTCATTTGACCATTAACCCTTCCAAGATGAGCAGGACTACATTTTATTTTGAATTTTACAAGTTATACGTAAAACAGGCTATGCTGACCCTGAGAAAAAGAGTCCTGCCGTTCCGCTATCTGGGTGCGGCAATCAACGCTTCTCTGGAATATTGGGTGGAAGTAGTCAAAGGACTCAAATTGAAAAAATAAGATATTATCTTATTTTTTCAATTGCAAATTTGTGCCTGCGGCCCAAAGTTTGCAGGTTATTGAAAAGGATACTCATTAAATATGAAAAAATAAGATATAAATTGACATGGAGACAGGTTGAAAAACAATCATAACATGGAGGATAAAGATGAAGTATCAAAAATGGGAAAATCTTGCTCACAAATATAACCGTCTATGGGTACAGAAATATTCTTTGGGTCCCACCAGACGGGAGGTCTTAAAGATTGTACTGCCCAAACTACAGGCTGATGCATCATTAAAACTATTTGAAGCCGGCTGCGGGACGGGACAATTGATCCAGGAAATTTCCGAACAATACCCGCAGATCAATTATCTGGGAATCGACGTTGCCCATAATATGATCGGCCTTGCAAAGGAAAGCGTGAAAGGACAGAATATCCTGTTTCAATTATGCCCTGTGGAAGATTTCAAGAATACGGAGAAATATGATATCATAATTTGTACCCATGCATTTCCTTATTTTCCGAATAAAGAGGAGACTCTTTGTAAATTTGCGGATTTATGCAATCCTGGGGCAACGGTCATCATCGTCAATTCGTCCACAAACAGCTTCAAAGACCTGATGATCAATTTCTTTTTGAAGGCAACTACAAGCAAAGCAAGATATCTGTCAGTAAAGGAAATGAAAGTCCTTTTTCATAATGCCGGATTAAAGCTACAGGAAGTAAAGGTCATACGGGAAAAATTCTATATGCCCACGATCGCGTTATTTCATCTGGAGAAGTAAAAACCTGCGCCATAATTTATTGATAAAAGCAGAGTTATAAAAAACAACTGCTGCACGGAGACTAATCATGAACATTTTATTGATACGTCCAAAACCGCACAAAGACACGATAGGACTGCAGAACCTGATGATCTGCGAGCCGCTGGAATTGGAATATATCGCATCCAACATCAGGACACATGGACATAAGTCCATCATCATCGATATGATTCTTGAAAAAAGGGATCTTACCTATTTTATCCAAAAATATCATCCGCAGGCAGTGGGCATCACCGGATATATCGCCCATGTAAATGTTATTAAAAAATATGCCGAGGAAATCAAGGCTTATGATCCCGCTATTCAAGTGCTTGTCGGTGGGGTACATGCGGAAGTAAACCCGGAAGATTTTGAATCGGAAAACATTGATTATATCATCCGTGCCAACGGATTAAAAACAATTACGGAAATCCTTGACCATCTGGAACAGAAAACTGCTGCCACTGATCTTCCCTGCATCTACCGGAAAAATGGAGAAAAGCCCCATAAGGAAACCTGCTTTCCTTATGCATTTCCAGACAGGAGAAAGGTGGACCGCTACCGCTCCAAATATTATTATATGTTTCACCGCAACTGCAGCCTTATCAAAACTTCTTTCGGCTGCCCTTATCAGTGTTCCTTTTGTTTTTGCAGGCAGATCACTGACGGTAATTATTTTACCAGAGATCTGGAAGATATCATTGCGGAATTAAAGACTATTAAGGAAACGGAGATCTATATTGTTGACGATGACTTTCTTGTGAATAAAACCCGCATCCTTAAATTCTGCCAATTATTAAAGCAGAATCATATCAAAAAAAGATACCTGATCTATGGCAGGGCGGATTTTATTGCAAAAAACGAGAATGTTATCAAGGTGTTTAAAAAAGTAGGTCTGCGCGCTGTTATTGTCGGTCTGGAATCCTGCGACAGCAAAGAACTGAATGATTATCATAAAATGACGCAGGTTGCCGTAAACGAAAAGGCAGTCGGTATCTTAAAAAAATACGACGTTGAATGTTACGGAACCTTTATTACCGGAATTGACTGGAAAAAAGAAGATTTTAAGGCATTGGAACGCTGGATCAAAAAGCTGGGTATCGTATTTGTCAATTTACAACCATTGACGCCGCTTCGGGGAACAGAGCTTTATGAAAAATATAAAAAAGATTTTATCATCAGGGAAGATGAATATGAAAAATGGGACTTGGCGCATCTTGTCGTAAAGCCGACGTACCTATCCGTAAGAAAATATTATTTTTATACGATGATGCTGTATTATCAAATCATGGTCAATCCCAAAAGCGCCCTGTATATGATCAAAAAATATGGCATAAAAGATACTTTAAAATTAAGTTTCGGTGCATTTAAAGTGAATATACAATATCTGGAAAAACTGATTGGGGAGTAAATTATGGGAGAGAAATTAAAAGTATTACTCATAAGACCCAAATATTCATCTCTTGTCGCAAATTTGGAACCATTAGGACTGGAGTATTTGGCCGGGCTGTGCAGAGATTTAAAAATAGAGTGTGAAATATTAGATGAATTTCAACACTCATGGTTCTTTCGATATAACAGAATTGTCCGTAAAATAAAAAAGAATGGATATAATTTTATAGGTTTTAACGCAAATGCAAATACGGTCGACTACATAAAGGGAAGATCCGAACAGCTAAAGAAAAAGTTCAAAGATATCACGATCATGGTTGGCGGACCGGAAGCGGAATTGAATTACAAAGACTTTTGTACTGATGATATCGATCTTGTCTATCATGATAATGGACTTCAGACATTAAAAAATATGTGGGAGAGTAATCTTAAGGGAGATGTACTGGAGGAACAATCAGGAATATGCTATAAAAAGGATAATGAATGGATCATAAAAGAGAAGGGAAAACCTGTAAACGGTTTTATCGTAAAGCCGGACAGAACTGAATTTTACAGAGGATTAAAAAAGAACTTTATTTTTTTGAAAGGGAAATATGCGCTCAGCAAGGCATCCTTTTCCTGTCCCTTTCATTGCAGCTTTTGTTATTGTACCAAAATGAACAGCGGAATATATACCGAAAGAGATATCAATGAGGTTATCGAAGAGGTTGAGTCAATTGATCATGACAAAATATGGTTTGTAGATGATACCTTTTTCTTTCATAAAGAGAGAGTAAAATTATTTTGCGAAAAAATAATTGAAAAGGGGATTAAGAAGCAGTTCATGGCTTATGCCAGAGCAGATTTTATTGCAAAAAATCCGGATATTCTGCCTCTGGCATACAGCGCCGGATTCAGAGATCTGCTCATAGGGCTTGAAGCTGTAAATGATGAACAGTTAAAGGAATATAATAAGCAGACTTCTAAAAATGACAATGTTTTAGCCATAAAGCACTGCCATGAAAATAATATTGTCTGCAATGGTCTGTTTGTGATCAGCCATAAATCAACTAAACAGGACTTTAGAAAACTTTTTGATTTTATAAAAGAAAACAATCTGCTTTGGCCGTTATTTGGCATATTTACTCCATACAAAGGCACGGATGCTTATGAGCAATACAAAGATCAATTGGTCAACTTTAAGGCTAAAAACAGAGACGGGCTGCATGTAACCATCCCCCCTGAACATATGAGTGCATTTATGTTTCAGATGAGATTTTATTGGCTTCATGTTCTGACCTATCCAAAAGTATTGGTAAGGACATTATTCCACTCTGCGTATGATACTAAGAAAAAGGGATGGTTTTGATTCATCTTAAGGGGGTAACAAATGAAGAGTACTCATAAAATTTTATTGATTCAACCTACGCCATATGACCAATACGGCAATCTGGTGAAAAAGAACCGGTTATATTTTGTGGGACTGGCATTACCGTTACTGGCGGCACTTACTCCGGAGGACGTTGATGTTGAACTTTGCTATGAGACAATAGAAGATGTTCCTTTTGATACAGACGCTGATCTGATCGGCATCAGCAGCATGGGACACGCCGTCATGAGGACGATCGACATCGCTAAAAAATTCCGGAAATTGGGAAAAACAGTGGTTTTGGGCGGATATATGGTAAGTCTTATGCCTGACGAAGCATTGAAATACGGCGACTCTGTCATGATCGGCGACTCCGAGGAAACATGGGGTGAAATGATCGAGGATTATAAAAACGGGAATCTAAAAAAAATATATCGTAAAAAACTAACGGAATTGAAAACACCGCTGCCCAGCTATGAAATGCTGCTGGATAAGAAAATAGGAAATTTTCTGCCGGTGCAGGCAGGCAGAGGATGCCCGAAAACATGCAGCTTTTGCTCTATTTATTGTCTTTATCAGGGACAATATTTGCAAAGAGAGATTTCTGATGTTATCAGGGATATTAAAAAAATAAAAGAATTGGGATTTCGGCAGTTTCTGTTATTGGATGATAATATTTTTTCCGACAGGGATTATGCCGTCAGATTATGCGCTGAGATCAAAAAGTTAAAAATGAAATGGATGACGCAATGCTCCATCGATATTGCCGGGGATGAAGAATTGTTGGATATCATAGCCTCCAGCGGCTGTTACGTCTTAAGCTTCGGTCTGGAAAGCATCAGTAAGGAAAGCCTGCTGGGAATGAGTAAGGCATGGGCTGATCCTGCAAAATATCCGGAGCAGATAGGGATCATCCGAAAACACGGTATTGATATTTCCACGGAAATGGTCATCGGCGCGGAGGGCGACACCTTGGAATCCATCAGGAAGACAGCTCGGTTTATCGAAAAAAATCATATTGCAGTGCCGAGATTTTATATTTTAACACCGATCCCCGGAACAAAATATTGGGAAGAAATGAAACAGCAAAACAGGATCTATAACACGGATATGTATTCCTATAATTCCTGCGAAGCCGTACATATCCCTAAGAATATGACGCCGGAAGAACTGACAAAAGCGTACTGGGACCTTTACAATGATGTTTATTCCATCAAATGCATCCTGAAACGGACGCTCCTTACAAGATCCGTCTTACGGAGACCTTTTCAGACATTTTTCTATTTCTTCGTAAATCTGTATTACAGAAAACAGATAAAACATGGGATCGTGCCGAATATAGTATAACAGGTAACTATGATATAAATTATAAAATTTTTGTAATTTTTTTGATTATAATATTTGTTATTTGGACAGCATTGTGCTACACTTAATATCACTAACAATAATGGAATCTTGGCAGGAAAGGAAGATATAACATTGAGTAAATTTATTTTAAGCTGTTGTTCTACCGCAGATCTATCCAAAGAACATTTTGAAGCGCGTGATATCTCTTATATCTGTTTCCACTATGAATTAGACGGGGTACAGTATCCTGACGATCTCGGACAGTCCATGCCCTTTGATAAATTTTATCAGGCTATGGTGGATGGTGCCGATACCAAGACTTCACAGGTCAATGCAGACGAATACGAAGCATATTTCAGAAAATTTTTGGAGGAAGGTCATGATATCCTGCACCTGACCCTGTCCTCCGGAATCTCCAGCACGCTCAACTCCGCCATGATCGCTAAAAATACGCTGCAGGAAGAATATCCCGACCGGAAGATCTATGTTGTAGATTCTCTGGGTGCATCCTCCGGCTACGGACTTCTGATGGACCAGCTTGCAGATCTTCGTGACAGCGGAAAATCCATTGATAAGGTCTTCCAGTATGCAGAAGAAAACAGATTAAAATTAAATCATTGGTTTTTCTCCACCGACCTGACTTTCTATATCAAAGGCGGTCGCGTCTCAAAAACTGCCGGCACTGTAGGAAACCTTTTAAATATCTGTCCCCTGCTGAATATGGATAACCTCGGCCGCTTGATCCCGCGATATAAGATCCGCACCAAGAAAAAGGTCATCGCAGCTATCGTGGAAAAAATGAAGGAATACGCTGATCAAGGCGTCAATTACCCCGGTAAATGCTATATCTCTCAGTCCGCGTGCTATGAAGACGCGCGCGCCGTTGCCGATCTGGTAGAAAAAGCATTTCCCCATCTGAACGGCCGGGTGGAAATCAATTCCATCGGTACGGTCATCGGCAGTCATACCGGTCCCGGCACAGTGGCGCTGTTCTTCTGGGGAAAAGAGAGGGTTGAGTAATCCCGGTCTTTATTGCGCATCATAACGTTTTGAAACCGCTTTCAGATGTTCTATGATCGGCAGATGCTGAGGACATACTCCTTCGCACTGACCGCATCCGACACAGCTTGACGCCCTTCCAAACTCCCGCGTCAAAAGTTCATAATTGCCCAGATTGACCGTCCATCCTTTTTCCGCAGGTTCTCTCATATCTTCATTATAAAGCGAGAAATACTGCGGTATTGCTATCTTCTGCGGGCAGCCTTCCGTACAATAGGAGCATCCCGTACACGGGATCGCAGTTTTTCCATTGATGATATCCGCCGCCATGAATACAAGCTTCTTTTCCTCTTCATTCAATGGCTGAAAATCTTCCATCGTTGCAAGATTATCCTCGATCTGTTCCATATTGCTCATTCCGGAAAGAACCATCATAACATTGTCAAGGGACGCCGCATATCTGATCGCCCAGGAAGATATGGACCGCTCCGGCGCATAGTCTTTCAGAAGCTTTTCCGCTGCCTCCGGAAGCTTTGCCAGCGTTCCGCCCTTCACCGGCTCCATGACGATGATCGGGATATTATGTTTTACCGCTACTTCATGACAGGCGCGCGCATGCACCCACGGGCTTTCCCAATCCAGATAATTCAGCTGCAGCTGTACAAATTCCATATCGGGATGCTTTGTCAGGATCTCATCAAGAAGCTCCGGCGTATCATGATAAGAAAATCCTATATGCTTTACCAGTCCCTGTTTTTTCTTTTCCCGAAGCCAGTTGAAGCAGTCATATTCTTCATATTTATGGATGCTTCCTGATTCTATGCCATGCAAAAGATAATAGTCAAAAAATCCTGCGCCCGTATTTTCCAGCTGTGCATTAAATATCTTATCCCGGCCCTCAAATGCATCAAAAAATCCACTATGTAATTTAGAAGCAATTGTGAAACTCTCTCTGGGATAACGATCCACCAAAGCAACCTTTGCAGTCTTCTCGCTTTGAAAGCCGCAGTACATCCACGCCGTATCAAAATAAGTAAATCCTCCGGCAATAAACGCATCCACCATCTTCTTCACCTGTTCTACATCTACGCTGCCCGCATCGCTCTTGTCAATCAGCGGCAGACGCATCAATCCGAATCCCAGTTTTTTTGCTTGATCCATAGCCAATCCTCCATTTTTACATACTTATGCTGTCGCACTTTAAGGTTCTTTTGTTATTATAAACTATTTTGATTGACTTGAACAGTACGTTATATCTGTTCTATTTTCTCAGCAAGTTTCTTTCTCTGCCGTCTTTCATGCGCAAGATTCTCCTGTATTTCATCCATTCTCTTGAAGATATCCGCAATGGCTTCCTGCTCATTTTGAGGACGTTCGGGTTCCTCTTGAGAATTTCGCGCCGCTATATCCTTTGCAAACAATTTACCAAATACCCATCTCACAATAGGCTGGATAATGAAAATCTGCGAAAAGAAAGCAAACGGTAAATTGAAGCAGACAAGCTTTATCCAATTAGCTAATAATGTTAAAATATGAAAACCTGAATAATACGGATAATACATTCCTGCTGCCAAAAAGCTCATCAACGGACACATAATCAAAACAGTACAACAAATAATAACCGTTTCAAAAATCATGGGATGATTTCTTCTCGGATCAAACATCCTGCACGCCATCTTGAAGGATAACGGACTTCCTAATAGACACTCCAGCAAATACGCAAGGCAAAGCTCAACAACTATGACCGCCCATATGGGAAACATGTCCCCAAACATATAAACGCCTCCCTGCGCATTGATGGCATGGATAACGCTATCTGCTCCTGTTACCTGCATCAGAGTGTTTCCATTAACGACATACAGACTATAAAATACATATCCGTGTACGGTAATTAAAACTGTGAGGAATGCAAATACCATCCTCTGAAATTGATTTCTTGGCATAACTTTTTCTCCTTTTCTGGCATAAAAAACACATGTTACCCCGCTGCTCACCAATCCGGCAATATCTTATCTTTACGAGATTACATACGTACCGTGATCAGATTTACGTGCGAAGCACTACATGTGTCGTTTATGTTTTTATTTAATTTATAAAGTAGAATAACAGATTTTTTTTATTGATGCAAGCAATTTTTTCTCTTTAATACCAATGCAGCGACAGCAAAAATAAGTAATAATTCAGCTAAAACGATGATTGTTCTGGAAAAAATCATTTGATAAATTTCCTGAATTGCAGATAAGCAATGTAACACATCTGCGTATAAAACTGCTAAATAAACCACCGATATGGAAACAAAAATCCCACGATAAGTATCCTCCATCCTTTTATCCATTCTATAGAACTCTGTAACCATGATCGCCATATTGAGAAGGAATACCGCAATTAATTGAACATTCAGAAATGGTCCCACAGAAGATGCATCCATATGAAACGGCATGATTCCATTCCCAACCATAATGGCAGTAGAACATGTGACCAGAATGATCCAGATACCTGAAATAACTGAAACAATCAGCAGAATTCGATTCACTTTGCTATCTGTTTTAGCAAAATTATCTTTTTCGTCAAGATTACTCTTTTCATTAAAGTCACTTTTTTTAGTCCCATATAGAAGAATCATTAATATAACTGCCAATGAAATCAGATAAATCATTCCTGAATGATTGCCGAGTATACTGCTGCCTCTCAATGCGTTATATCCTATCAAACAACTATATATTATAATCATTATCCCAATGGCAAAATGCACGATCTTCTTCTGTTTTGCCTTTTCCTGCAATCTGGACAATCTCACTATTTCAGTAAATGCGGTCTCATCATCTGCCTGTATTTCCCCCACAACGATATCCTGTATCTTAAGATCAAGAACATTGGATAGGCTCTCCAATAACCCGATATCCGGAAAACTCTCTCCGGTCTCCCAGCGTGACACTGCCTTATTGGTAACCCCAAGCAGCTCACCTAATTCGCTTTGGGTATAATTCTTTCTTGTTCTGGCGTCTTTAATGAGTTCACCTGTTTTCTTTTTATCCATAAATGCCGCTCCTCCCTATCCTTTGATAATTTTATCCTATCAAGGATCTTCCTAAACGGCAATCCATTGTAACGAGAATCCACTGTTTAAAAGGATTCCCGGTACATGGGGCAGGGATCTCCATTTTAGAGTAATATGCCCACACCGTGTCAAGTGTGGGCAGGAGACTGCTGTTATTGTATTAAATTTCGATTGATATGATTGATTATGCCAACTGTATTGACTGACTTGCTAATTCTTTTATTGTATCAAGGGATAACTCTGTGTAATCGGCTATATCCTCCAATGACATTTTACCTGCTTTAATCATACGAACCGCTATTTCTTTTGCATTTCTTATCGCGGTTTCATTCCTCATATCCTCCATAATCTTACACATGACTGCAACTCCTTTCTCGTCTTGCTTAAAGTATCGTGCTTTTTTAGCAAGCGCTTCATAATTCATATTGTCGGGGTTTGTGCATGAAGATTGATTATGCCAACTGCATAACTCTCATTTCAATTTCTCTTAGTTCATCAAGAGATAATAGAGGAACACACTCTGCAATTTCTTCAAGAGTCATTTTCCCCTTTTTTATCAATCTTTCTGCGGTTTCCCTAGCGGTGTTTAATGCCGCTTCATTCCTCATATCCTCCATAATCTTACACATAGCTGCAACTCCTTTCTCGTCTTGCTTAAAGTATCGTACTTTTTTAGCAAGCGCTTCATAATTCATATCGTCGGGGTTTGTGCATGAAGATTGATTATGCCGGTTGCATTGTTTGACTTTCTAATTCTTTTACTGTTTCAAGAGACAACTCCGTAGCCTCCGCTATTTCCTCTAAAGACATCTTGCCTAATTTTATTAAATGAACCGCTGTCTTTTTTGCTTTATTCAATTCTGCTTCGTTTCTCATATCTTCCATAATCTTACACATGGCTGCAACTCCTTTCTCGTCTTGCTTAAAGTATCGTGCTTTTTTAGCAAGCGCTTCATAATTCATATCGTCGGGATCAGTACATGAGAAATCGTGCATCAGCTTACCGATTTCATCATCGCCCCTGTACGTTCCATTCACATATAGGATATGCGAACCGTCACCAAACAATACTTTCTTTTCCCCGATTGTAACGAATCTCTCTACCGGATATATCGGTTGATTTCCTTTCATAACATCTTTTTCTGTAATGAAGATAACATAGCTGTCAGGAATGTCCTCTGTTTCTTCACCACTCTTTAATATATGCGCGTCCAAAAGGCTGCTGTTGTGCCTTGCCCTTTTTGCGCCTGCTCCTGCGTCCTTGCGCTGGATTTCCACGTCAAACTCCTTTTTATCGCCATCAACCGCATGAACGTCCAACGTGGCGGAACGTCCCCACAGATTCTTCAATACCTCCTGCGTCCGAACCGATTTGATTTTTATGTCCTTTTTTCCTAAAACAATCCGTAGTATCAGTTCCACACCCTCAATATTATCTTTAAGGCATGCAGTCATAAAATCATCATCCATATAGCGGAATGCTTTCAATCTCTCTAAATCCAACTGATGCATTTGTTCTTGATGCATCAGTTTTTGGTGTGTCTGCTTTGTTGTATTCAACAATATCACCTTCCCTCACCACTTTTATTATACATCAGACAATACCTTTTTGAAAACTGAATTTTTTTGATGCTGAATAATCATAAAACAAATAAAAAACAACTCCAAAAGAAAAACACTTAAGAAGATACAAATAAGAAATCGTCGGCGATCTGCCAATGAAATTCCAGACATTAAGCAACATGCGCTGGAATGAGAATATCGCATATTGGATCAAATGTCAAGCATTTGAACAAAAGTTGCCTAAAGTTGATTTTCACCTCAAAAAAATTATATTATCAAAACTAACCCTATTACACCAACCGTATTGGCTAAAAGATGAGAGATCGTGCTTACGATGATGTTATGTGATCTCTTATAGACAAGTCCATAAAATACCGCATTGACAACAATAAAGAACAAATCATACAGCACCACAGCAAAGCTTCCGACGGTAAAATGGCATAAGGAGAACAGAGTTGCCGTGATCAGCAGCGCCGGAACAAACGGTAAGCGTTTTGACAGCTTATCTAAGAAAAATCCTCTCCATGCGATTTCTTCACCCCAGGCTGCAATCACTAACTCTGCCACTAAAACGATGATTTGTTCAAAGGAAAGAAAATCCGTGCGATCCGATAGATGTTCTATAAATTCAGGAAGAAACATTTTTGCTAATGCATAACAGATTATATTCATAACAACCGGCATAAGAATGAGTAGATCGGTCTTCCGGTCCTTCAGCAGCTTGGGAACTGCCTTCAGACTCATGGTCTCTTTTTCCTCCGGCTCTCTTGTGATAAAATAGAAAATAATACCAATAATCAAAGTAACACTGCTCAGGTTGACACTATCATTTCCAAATAAAACCAAAAATCCCGAAAATGAAAATACCGTCATAACCAGCATTGCTATTACACTTAATTTACTTTTGTTCATCTTGATCCTCCCCGTCAGATAACAATCTTAATTTTCGAGCTATTTTTATATTTCGACTTAATCTCCCTGCCGGGATGCCGACATACCAAAGAATACATTACTCCGCTTTTTATATAATTACTGTTATATAACACATATTATATATAAATCATATCATTATGTCAATACAAAAAACCGATTTTCTTTCACTTACAAAAAAATCGGTTTTTACGCAGAACGATTTACATTTTCCCAACAATATGGATTATTTATTATTTAAATATTCTAAGATTGGAGCAATGTATTTTTTATCAGAAATGTCATAAGAGGAAGAAATCATTTTTATCATAGCTTCATCCTGTTCCGTCTTATCTTTTTTTGCTTTTAAAACCTTTAAAAGCATCTTCATCATAAATCTTGATGAAGCTGACATTTTCTCATAATTTAATCCTCCCGGACAATAAAATACATGTACCCTTTCCCATTCTTCCTCATTAAAATTCCGCCTGAGAGTCGTCTCTAAATCAGGATTTTCAAGCGGGCTTGCTCCGACACAATACACAATTAATTTTTTATCACTCCATTTATGCATCTGTCTTTTAAACCAGCTAAGCATCTTTATATTTCCAGCACATGCCCAGCCTCCAAATATGACAGCATCATAATCATCCATATTTTTCTTTTTAGCCGTACCCAGTTCAAAACAATCCGCGCCGCTTTCTTCCGCTATCCACTCTGCATAATGTTTTGTAAAACCTGTCTGAGAATTGTAAATTACAATGGTTTTCATTCTTTTACACTTCCTCCCATTCCCTTTCAATTATTTTCTATAAAAGGTTGTTTCCTTTTCCTGATAAAGGTTCATCCTTCTATAGAATCACCAAACGATTCGGTTCCACATGGCAAGTCAGAAACAGCACTTCTACTCCTGCCACTTGCGCCTCTTTCCATGCCTCCCCAAACTCCGGGTGCGTTTCGATATTCGGCCGCACCTCTGTCACTCCGTCCATCTGTATAACAAAAGCAAGAGACGCTTTGTATCCATCCATCACTGCTTTCGTAAGTTCCCGAAGATGCTTGATACCACGCTCTGTCGGCGCATCCGGAAAATATCCGATGCCGTCTATCTCCAGCGTACAGCCTTTGACTTCCATCAGATGGCGCTCCGGTTCTCTTTCTCCCTTATACCGTTCCATATAAAAATCGATTCTGGAATCGCCATAAGTATATTCCGGTATCACCTTGTCAAAACCCTGCCCTGCCAGCCATTCTCTGACCGCCTGATTTGGAGCCTGACTGTCAATATTAAAAAGTATGCCGTTCTCTTTCCTTACCGCCACAAGATCATATCGGGTCTTTCTTTCCGGCTTTCCTTGCTCTGTCAGATATACTTCACAGCCCGGAATCAATAATTCTCTGCATCGACCGGTATTCTTTACGTGAACCGTTTCTTTATGTCCATTGATCTCTACCTCGGCAATAAAACGATTGGGACGGCTTAAGAAGGTGGCGCGGGTAATATTGTCGTATTCCATAGTAAAATATTTTTATTCCTCTCTATTCCCGAACCCTATCTGCTTCCAATGCATTCCTTAGGTCTTGAATATACTTTGCCTGTTGTTGTTTTAAATAGGCTCCCACAAACGGTTTCATAATCAACTTTTTTGCAGTGACATTTTCAGTAAATTCAATTACGGTAATACCGTCGCTATAGGAAAAATTTCCGGTCCAATGCCCCTGCATATTACCATTTTCCATATCAAATTCATATCTCTTATATTGATCGTAAACTGTAATATGAAACTTCGTGACATAACCATCTTTTGTATGTTCTTCAAACTCTTTTTCCGGTACTGTCACCACGATCTTATCTAAATCACTCCGCCATGAATACTCCTCTAATGATGTTACTATTTTCCACACTTTTTCTACTTCGCACTGAAACTCAGCCTTGATTGTTGATACAGCCATCCTGATCCTCCTTTTTACGACTACAGCCATCTCTTTTATGGCATATCCTTATCTGACTTTTTACACTCGACAGCCATCTCTTTTAAAGCGCAACATTATCCAATTTATTTTTCTAATATCTCTGTACATTTCTTAAGACCGTCTGTAATATAATAATAAGTCACTTATTTCTTTTATCACTTAATACCCCTCAACAACTTTATTCTAAAATATTTTTATAAATTTCATAATCATTTTCTTTAAATACATTAAAAATGATCCGTTCCATGCAGTCTCCATTCTTTTCCAGAAAATCGGTTACCGTTTTTACAGCAATCTCTGCCGCCTTATCATTCGGAAAATGAAATTCACCTGTGGAAATACAGCAGAAAGCAACCGACCTGATCTTATGTTCCAGACAACATTGCAAAACATTTTCATAACAATTCCGCAGATCCTGACACAAGGCTTGATTTAATCCTCCATATACGATGGGTCCCACGGTATGGATCACATAGTCGCAGGGAAGATTGTAGGCGGAAGTCAGGGTGGCTGTTCCAGTGGGCTCCTTATAGTTTCCACCGTACCGTTGCCGCCTGCGGCTCATGATATGGCTGCATTCTTCCCGCAGCTGCATCCCCGCCGCACTATGGATAGCATTGTCAATGCATCTGTGACAGGGCACAAAGCATCCCAGCATCTGTGAGTTTGCGGCGTTTACAATTGCACCGGCTTTCAGCCTTGTAATATCCCCCTGCCAGATCGATAATCTTTCCGCAAGAAAAGGCTGCTTTCCCGCAAAAAAAGAGGTCTCCATATGGTAATCTGTGCCACCTATTTGTTCCTTTATGGTGGGTATCTCCGCCAAGGTTACGATGCCCTTTTCCTGCAACTCTTCCTGAAGATACTCATCCTGCAATTTTAACAATTCATCAGACAGTGCTTTTGGCATACGGACATTCATCAGAGAACGGATCATTTGTTTCGTTTCCTCCGGGCTGTATCCGTCAGTTTCAAGTTCTCTATATTCCGCCGAATCTTCTTTTAATTTTTCCAAAAGAACATCTGCTTTTTCTGCTCTATTCATTTTGAGCGCCGCCTTTCTACCGGTCTTGTTAAACTTATTTCAAGTTATTTTTATATTTGCATATTTTACTGCAAAAAACAACTCCCTTTTCAAAGTTGCATACACTTTACAAACAGGTTATAATTGCACTTACAAACCGTAGTTTACAGGAGAAAAACGATGAATAAGATTAGAAAATATATTGAGTTGGTTTTAAGTGTTTTGTTTATTATAAGCGTTATACTGGGGTATTATAAAGATGTTTCGCATATGAGTGAATACTGCTTTATATCAGGGATTCTGGCAGGTGTTATATTTTTTGTGTCTTTTTTACAACAACAAAAAAATGGTAAGCTGCTGAATTCTGGTATTTATTTGGCATGTTTGACTGATATATTTGTTATCTTTATTGCAACAGTAATAATCAGACTAAATTTGGACGGTACTTTTTGGTTTATACATATCATAAATCCAATCATCTTAGCTGTTTATTGGTTCGTGTTCTGTGATCAGAGAACTATGAATTGGAAAGGCACTTTTTCAGTTGTTGTCTTTCCGTTGTTATATATGTTGTTCGCATTTATACTTTTTAAGATAAGCGGAAGTTGTCCATTTCCTGCCAGTTTGATTTTTATGGATTATAGCGGAATCGTTGCACTTATGATTGTCTTTGTGCTTGCAATTATATTATGGGTGTTAGGCTATATACTTCATATGCTTAATAAACTAATTAGAAGAAATAAATAAAAAGGAGAAAAATAACTCCCTGCCAGATTTCTCTGACAGGGAATTTTGTCGGATTGCTTATTATTCCACAATCTCAATTCTTACATTTCTGATATATATTTCCGCAGTAGAACCCTTATTACCCATGTTAAACTCCAGACGCCCATTATTATCATTCTTTTCAGTCATTGTAAAATCATAGGTATAGGTCTGCCATTCGGTTGTCATTGACAACATCGTATCCTCCAGATAGCGGATCCAACCCGCCGTAGGAGCGGAAACACACACGATCATGTCTCTTTCCTCCGCAGCACAGGCTTCAAATGTCAACCGATAGCTAGTTCCTTTTATCATAGGAAGCTGCGGCTGCACTATTTGTACGGAATAATCAACACTTCCCATCGCTTCCGTCGAAATGGTCAATACGCCATCCTCGATCTTTGCCGAACCCTCTCCGCCTTCAAAAAGCAGGAAATACCAGTTCTCTTCATCATCCAAAGCTTCCGCTTCCGCAAAATCACCGTTATATACCAGATTGCCGTCCGGAAGTATCTCCCGGAACTCAGGTTCCGGCTTCTCCACATTGGTGTCATATTCCGGCTTCTGATATACCCGCACATAATCAATTTCAAATTCCGCTTTATCAAAATCCGTCGTTTCATCCGGATTGCCAGGCCATGTACCGCCGACCGCCAGATTCATCTGTACGAAGAAGGTCTGGTTAAACGGCGCCGGATACGGCTTTTCGTCCTCTCCCGACACTGCGGTAAACCAATCATTTACCGTAAGGACAAGATTATTGTCAATATACCATCTCATTTCCCCCGGTTCCCATTCTACGGAATATTCATGAAAATCTTCCGCAAAGGTCGTGCCGGTAAGCTGGTAGATTCCCTGCTGTTCCGAATGAGGTTCTCCATAATGAACGGTACAATACGCTATGTCCGTCTGGTTACCCAAAACTTCCATAATATCGATTTCACCGCACTTAGGCCACTGCCCGTAATAGCTTTCATCGGTAGGCATCATCCAGATCGCCGGCCAGAGTCCCTGTCCTTCCGGAACCTTTGCGCTGACAACTACCTTGCCATACATAAAATCTTCTTTATTCTGGCTGGTCACTTTGCCTGAGGTATAATAAGGATTACCGTTATCACCCTCCGTCATAATCGCCTTTATGACCAGATTGCCGTCCCGAAGAAAAACATTGTCGGTGCCCACGGTATATTCCTGCAATTCTTCATTTGTCCATCCCGGCTCATGGGGTTCATAATTCCAGATAGATTCATCAAGCGTGTCAGCATCAAACTCATCGTGCCACAACAGTTCATATCCCGCAAGCTCGGGAACCTGCGTCTGCACCACTTCTTCCTGATCATTAACCGTCTGACCTTCTCCATCCGCGGAAGCGGCATTGTCCACAGCAGAATTATTGCAGCCTGCAAAAATCAAGGATAATGCCATTGCAGCCATCATTACTAAACTCTTTTTTTTCATAACCAATACATCTCTCCTTTCTGTTTTTATATGTACAGTACGATTATCCAGCAACGTATTTTAATAAATCCATGATTTTATTATGTCATATTTACTTTTTCTATCATATCTTTTTCTTTACATTATTGATGGTTTCATGACATAATATAAAAAGAAAGTATATTAAAGACAGATAAAACATGATGAACAAAGGAGCCGTTACTTATGGAATATCGTAAAGAACTTGCATACAGGGAATTTCTGCAAAGGGAAAATAATATTTTCCGGGCTCCATATCAACCGGAATTGGAATTTTACGCTGTCATCCAATCGGGAGATGTCAATAAAACAAAAGAAATGTGCCGGGAAAGTCTTCTGGAAAAACAGGGTCTTGGCATTTTATCACAAAATCCACTGAATAATATCAGGTATCATTTTATTATTACCACGGCTATGGTAGCCCGCTATTGCATTGAAGGAGGAATGGCGCTTTCCGAAGGCTATGCCCTCAGCGATTTTTATATCCAGAAAGCCGATCTATGCGACAGACCGGAACAGATTGCAGAGCTTCATTCAACAATGTGTTTGGATTATGCTAAACGCATGAAAAGCCTTCAAAAAAAGAGGGTCTGTTCCCAGCCCATAGTTAAATGCATCGATTATATCTACGAAAATCTTCATACCCGCATTACTGTAGAAACCCTGGCGGATTATGTCTGTCTGAACCCGTCTTACTTATCAAGACTTTTTAAAAAAGAAACCGGCATGAGCATCAGCGGCTACATTATGGAAAAGAAAACTGCCACCGCCCAGAATATGCTTCTATACTCTGAATATTCCCCGGCAGAAATCGCCGCCATACTTGCCTATCCCAACCAGAGCTATTTTTCTGCAGTATTTAAAAGGACAACCGGTTTATCGCCTATGCAGTACCGTAAGAAATATTTCCGGGCTATGCCATTTTCAAAGTAAAAGCATATATTTCACATATTCCGCTCATGTCAAAACGGAACCGGAAAGTTATAGATTAGCCAAAAGCAATATCGCTATCAATAATGTTAAAAGAAAGCCTCCGGTCAGACTTAAAATGTTAATCAGTTTTACCCAAATTTTTTTAACGACCTTTGAAATGCCAATAGCAACAAATACGCCTATGATTCCTCCCAATGTATTTGTAATAACATCCGTAATATCACTTGCTCCAATGGCAAAAATAAATTGTACAGTTTCAAACAAAAGACTGGTACAAATAATAGGGACAAACTGCATTAGCAACGGTCTGTCTTCCCATATAATATGAATAAACAGCCCATATGGTATAAATACCAACAGATTCCAAATAATTTCATTTAAATATACTCTTCCATTGGCAATCACCGATTCCCCGAACGGAATTAAATTTATATTTCTTAAATGCGGCAAGTCCGTTAGGGAAAATTGAAGTTTAAAAATGATAATCCATGTCAATGCAATAAGATAGAATATCAATAAACCTGTCGTCCATTTTTTTGATCCCATTCACTTTCTCCGTTTCTTTCATAAATGCAGTTCCCTTATAAGCAAAGGTTATATAATCTTCAGTTATATAATTTTCGTTTTATTCTTCTAATTCTAACATAAAGTTAGATTACGTCAACCTGCTTTCGTAAATGACGAAAACCATAAAAATAGCTATACTAGTATACTTTTTCTCTGCTTTAATGTATAATAAATACAATTTTAAAAAAACCTTTGAAATAAAGCTCATTTGAAAGGATGCACAAAATGAGTCAAATAGAAACAACAAAAAAGCTGCTTTTTATTGATAACACACAGTCTTGTGAAGAACTTTGCCGAATCCTTGAAGACGAATACGATATAACGGTAGTAAAGGATATGACAGCCGCAAAGGAACTTCTGAAACAGAGTAAGGCGGATTTTAATGCCATCCTGATCAATGCGGATCTACAGGAAGATATTCGCAAGGCTGTGGAATATATGAAAAAAAGCAAAAAGCTTATTTCCATACCAATTCTTATTTTCGTTGACGAAAATAATTCTGAGGACAAGTTTGCATGTCTAGGATCTGGTGTGATCGATTGCATTTCCAAACCTTATATTAATAAAGTTGTTAAAAACAGGATTGCAAATGCGATTGCATTTACGGATTCCATGACTTTCTACGGAATTGAAACCATACTTAAGCAGCTTCCTTCAAACATTTTTCTCAAAGATAATGAGTGCCGTTATATTTTTGCGACAAAATACTGGCATCATCTGAAATCGGCGGACGATCCCAATTGGACAATCAGGGGAAAGATCGATCCTGAGATACGCAAGGATAAAGAAAACGCAATCGCAGCGCATAAAAAAGATATGGAAATCATTAAAACCGGCAAGGGAACGACATATACAATTGAAATCAATGAGGATGGAATACAGGAATTTCTACAAATCATAAAACAGCCTCTTTTCGATGAAGAAGGATCTGTTAACGGCATTATCGGTCTGATCAACGATGTGACCGAATTTGAATTACTGAAAAAGAAACTCAGAAAACAGGCAATAACCGATGAACTGACAGGTCTGTATAACAGGTCATTTCTGGAGGAATTTATTAAAACGCACAACGAAACCTACTATCCAATCGCCATTATCTCTGCTGATTGTGACGGACTTAAAGAAATCAACGATACATACGGTCATGCTGCGGGAGATGAATACATCAAAGCTACCGTAAGCCTTTTCCAAATGGTTTTACCACAAGAGCGTATATTGTTTCGTATGGGCGGTGATGAATTTCTCATTCTATTACCAGCTACTTCAGAGGAAACAGTCCTGCACCTTGTAAAGCTTATGAAAGA
Source organism: uncultured Lachnospiraceae bacterium (assembly GCA_964421915.1). Taxonomy (GTDB): domain Bacteria; phylum Bacillota; class Clostridia; order Lachnospirales; family Lachnospiraceae; genus NK4A136. The sequence goes on along the minus strand of CAYQZB010000005.1, from coordinate 51,160 downwards.
AAAAGAAAAACTGTTTTGCATAGAAGATCAGCAGTTAAGCATTTCATTTGGGGTATCTGTCATGGATAGCAGGAAGGATAACTTCCACACATACATTACCGAATCGGACAGAAATATGTATCTTGAAAAAAAGATAAAAAAAGAAAACGGGTAATATAAGCCGCAGGGTATGTAGTCAGCAAATTTCTCTATCTTTTCTATATTTTTAAAGCCGGATACCCATTGCGTTATGATAAACTGCTGCCAAAGATTAGTTATCTTAATTTTTCCGTAGAATATAAATACCATATATTCCTAATAATAAATACATTGATAGACAAGCGGCTAAGCCTATAGCTGGATATTGAATGCTTTTAGAAAAACAAAATGGTATACCACACAAATCTACTATAAAATGTAAAATAATCGGTATCCATAAATTTCGGGTTTTGACATAAACTGCTCCAAAGTAAATTCCTAATGCAGCAGCCCAAACCGCTTTGCATATAATTGTTAAAATCGGTTGACCGAGTGCGCCAAAAATATGTCCAAATCCAAACAGTGTAGATGATATAATAACTGCATATAATGTGGCATTATTTCGTTTACCAAACCATTTTTCAATGACATTCTGCAATAATCCTCTCAGATAAATTTCTTCCATTATGGCAACACCTATGTAATACACAACACCTTCTACAATAACTCTATATATTGTTGGTTTATTATTAAACGGTGAAAGTCCTATGCAAAAAGTAACTGCCACTATAAGTGTAGCAACAAGGGAAGGAATGCCATACTTTTTCAAACCAGTCAGAATATTTTGAAATTGCAATCCAAAATTCCATTCTTTTATAATTGTTTTCCTGCATACATAACATAAAGCAAAAGCTAATATAAAATTTATCATCAAAGAAAAATAAATTGGTTCTATATCCTTGATTTGTATATTACAAAATAAAGCCGCAGGTAATGCGGTCATTTCCATAAATGTCATTATTAAAGTCAGTATAGTAATACTGATTGATATACGTTTGTTTATCATGGTTAATCCTCTTTGCCCCTCTTCCGTTCAATCATCATCTGCCAGTAGTGAAGGTCCTTAGTCTGTCTTTAGAATGCCCCCTTGGACAGCTTCTTACATTTTCCACATAGTATATGCAGCAAACATCGTCAATATTTTGTAATGTTTTGTTTTGCATTGTTTTACAAGAAAGATTAGATAAGTAAACTATTAGCATCAAGCAGGAATTCTTTAACGCCCATCATCAAATAACCATTCTCATCATAACGGGGTTTCATACTCTTTTCGACAATGATTATTTTTTTGAATGAGTCCATTGTACGTGCAAAGGATATTGTTTCCTGTTCATACTTCTCCTGACTGGAAATAGCATACGCAGACTGGATATAATATTTTTTACTTCCCAAAGAAGCAATAAAATCAATCTCTCTCTGCACACGGATATCTTTTCCATCAGCATCCTTTTCTCTTGATTCCACAGTTCCTACATCTACCTGATACCCTCTGTACCTGAGTTCATTATAAATAATGTTCTCCATAATATGAGTTCCTTCAATCTGTCTAAAAGACAAGCGGGCATTTCGAAGTCCTACATCCTCAAAATAAATCTTATAAGGAGTGCCGATGTATTTTCTTCCTTTGACATTATATCTTTTTACACGGGTAAGCATAAATGCCTCTTCCGCATATCCAATATATCTATCCACCGTTGCATCACAGGTAGTCGTTCCATGAACAGAATTCATTGTGATTGCAATTTTTCTCGGATTAGTCAGTGTAGAGATACCAGAAGCAATTACATCCATTACCTCTCCAAGTGCAGCTTCATCCTGCACAGAGTACCTGTTAATAATATCTCTCAGATACAAATTCTGCATTTGTGAAATCAAATAATTTGTTTTTTGCTCTTCCGCTGCCATAAGAGCTACTGCCGGAAGTCCACCATAAACCGAATAATCATCATACGCTTCACTTTTGTCACCCTGCTTAAAAGCATAATATTCAGAGAAAGACAGTGGAAGTACATGAACCTCATCAAGTAGTAGGTAATACATTCCTTCCCCACTTATTTGTGGCATTAACCAATTGATAAACTTGGAAGGATCCACCTTACGGTCTTCTTTTTCATTATCGAGAACAATTGGATTTTCACCAATCTTCATTAAATCTTCAGCCAAATCAAACGCAAATTTAATAATATGATCCGATGCAATGTTTTCAGCAACCAAATGATTATAAAACAATGTATTCAATAAATAAGATTCCCGCTTCGCCGGATTCCCGTAATTACCTTAATAAACCCGTTGTGTTTTCTAACAATGAGTCTGTCAAGATATACATCTCTTTTTATTTCCATAACATGCTCCATCTAATATTTTTGCCGTTACTGGCACTTTTATAATATAGATTATACCCACCACAGATAAATTACGCAATCTTTTATCTAATTTTTTTGCCGTATTCGGCATTTATATTATACAAGCGTACAAAAAAAGAACGTCCAAAGGCAGCATCCTAAAATGAATGGTTTGTTTTGCATTGTGTTCTTCGACACTTTTTCTCGGCCAGGGATTAGGATGTTCATCAGAATGTCCTAATGATATTGCACCAACTAACTGACCGGTTATTCCTATAAAATCAACCAATTCATCATACGCAAAACATGTATTTGCAATCCAAAGTGTTCCATATCCTAATTCTGTTGCCGTAAGTAATATATTCTGAATAGAAGCTCCAATAGACAATATATCACATATTTCTGTGATTCCGTCATCAGTATCATGATACAAATTTGGAATATAACATCCCTATAACTTTCTACAAACTTTTAGCATAGAATTTGTCGTAACAGCGATTTGGCTATCTACTGTTTCCCATCGGGAGACTGTCTTATTTGTCACTCCGATTTTGTCTCCAAGCTGCTCTTGTGTAAGACCTTTTTCTTTACGAAGAGCCGCTATAAATTTTCCTGTTTTCATAAGATCCATATGGCTCACCTCCTAAGAAAAGCATAGCAAATCTCCACCGGATTGTCTTTACCATAAACAGCGAATCGTTGGACATTGCGTTTTTTGCAGTCAAATCTGTTCTCCGGCGCTGACGGCTAAATATCCGAAAAGTCCGAAAATGCAGCACTTTTTCAACAGTTGTCCCTTTATTCGTGACATCAAGACTACCGTCTCCACATGCCCCGATTGCTCCGGATTGATGTCAAATAATCGGGCAATCCCCGCTTCATTATCGTTTTCATCCAACCGAAACATTTTCATCCAAATCGGCATGGTTTTGGACGAAAATCATTTGCTGTCAGCTCGAACATAAAAAGTACTTCTTCCTGATCCTTCCCGGATAATAAGCCCTTCCTCCGTAAGTTTCTTCAAAGCAGAAAGTGCAGAAGACCTTCCTATGCTTGGACAATGGGCGATAACATCCGCGCTGGTAAACTTGCCGATTTTTTCTTCCGTATATTTCTTCACGACATCATATGCCGTGCTGCCGGAACCGCTTTTTCTTTCACCAGCTTCTCATACTTCATCTGATACTCTATCAACCGCGGGATATATTCCGGCGGGGTGCGCCGCCCCGCCTCCCAATCCTCTAATGTGCGGACAGGTATACCCGTATGAACCGAAAATTCTTTTCTGTTCTCGCCCGCTTCCTCACGAAGTTCCGTTATTCTTTTTGCTATATCCATATTGATTATCCTCTTTTCAAAACACTCTTGACACCGCGTAAACTTCATGATAATCTCTTTTTAAAAGGAAGCGGTTTTCTACCGTACGGTCTTCGGACTAAAGCGGCGTACTCGCTTCTTTTTTTATGTTTATGATGTCATATAAGTAGAGTTTATCTTTCTTAATTCTGACAACTGCTGTTGCGTAACTTATCCTTTTGTGCGTCCAGACTATATCCATCCACCTGTATTGCTGTAGATACGCGAGTGTAGATATAACATTTTTTCTGCTTAGGCATTTCTCCCTCTCCCTACTTATTTGAATTTCGTTTAAGCTTTCCAGACTCTTCTGCAAGTTTTTTATTCTCCCGCTTTACCTTGCGCTCTAGTTTTTTGATGTCTTCTGAACGCGGAAGATTCTCAGGCTTGATCCCTCTTTCGCCGAGCATTTTTCTAACTGATGTATTATTCTCGATATGCTCGACTGTAATCGCAGATTCTCCTTGAAGGTCTTTCTCTTCAACATTGTAATTTGTCATCTCTGTAGCAAGATTTTTGGCTGCAATAGTTAATGTCGGAAGGAAATCTGCCAAAGGACGGTTCTCCTTCACACCAAGACAATCTTTCATCTCCTTAGTGGAACGACCTCCAAACAGTGCTTTATCGCCCTTAGATCTTATTCGCCCAAACCCAGCATCATCAACCCCACGCTCATAGATATTCTGTGATAATCTTTTTTCTGACTCCCTAAGCCTTCCTCTAGCTTCTGTCCTCTCAATATAAGATATTCTTTCCTCAATAAGTTCCATCTTTCTAGTTTGAATTGCAAAATAACTTTGTGCAAAAGCAATCTGTTCCTTGCGAGGATCACCGTTTTCCGCAATAAGATAGCATGCATATCGGGTCAGCATATAATCAAGCAATTCTCTTTGGGCTCCTTTTCCTACAGTGGTCAATTTCGTGATCTCACGAAAATGATCCGTAGAATCAATTCCGCTTTCACTGCATGCTGTCATGGCACGATTTACAGCATTATTAAAATTTTCCCACCTCTCATATCCGAGCGGCACCATAAGTTCTCTTGCAAGCCAATATTGCACCCCATCTTCATCATGCATAATACCATCAAATAGATTCTTTAATTGCGTAATTATCTTTTTATCCATACCAATCCTCCCTATCATTTTCGTGACATCACGAAAATGATCAAACATCTACAAATTTTTTAACTGCCTCCAATTCGAGGCAATTAGCATAGTCAAACATCTCAATTTGCGGACGAAAATTTCGTCCACAAATTGTTTTAAAAAATCTCCTGATTATAACCGACTTGAATTACACACGGTTACAGTCATTTTAAACGTATCGAATTCGATACGTTTAAAATTCTTAACTTTTTGATTGCTTTACCCTTTTTCTTTAACCAATTTCTCATACTTCATCTGATACTCTATCAACCGCGGGATATATTCCGGCGGAGTGCGCCGCCCCGCCTCCCAGTCCTCTAATGTGCGGACAGGTATCCCCGTATGAACCGAAAATTCTTTTCTATTCTCGCCCGCTTCCTCACGAAGTTCCGTTATTCTTTTTGCTATATCCATATACACACCCTCCACGCATTGCGATATATGTATCATAGCACATTATCCACTTCTTCGCAATGCATGTCCCGCATTTCTTTCTGCTCTATCTTTTCCAGCATATCCGATCCGTATTTCAGTATCAATCTGCTCATAACATCAATACAGCGTTCGAAGGCGGTATTATCCTTTGAATCATCATAATATGTATTTTTCTTATGCTCCACATAAGCTCGCTCCCTCCTGCACTTTCGCTGTATATTCCGGTATATTTTACATGTCACCGGTAGACATGATCTCTTTGCATATCCAATTGTGTAACAATCTCAAAATGATACTCAAAATCTCTGTTATTGAATCATTACCGGCTGTTTCTTCAGCATAGCTTTTTGAACTTTCCAGAGTTTCTCCATCTCTCCTTTTACCTCATCCATATCCGCCTGATAGATACTCCTCGTTTCGTTAATCTTCTTTGCAATCTGATTGAGATTCGCGCCAATTTTTCCAAGCAGATAATTGTATTCCCTAAGATAAGAATAATCTACGTTGTACACAAAACCTGCCACAATCAGCTGGCGCAGAAAACCGACTTACTCCGCATTTCGGATATTTCAAATTTAGCGCATAAAATCCGATATTCGTCATCACCGAGATACAGGGTAAAAAGGAAGAAGGGAAATAAAGTTATGGAATACGGAAAAAATCTGAAAATGCTGCCTTCAGACAGGGAGCGTCTTATAGTCGGCATGAAAAAGAAAGCCTATTTTTCTGACCGCACCCTAAAGATTATTAAGAATTTTGACTATACCGAACTGCCGATGGTTGATCAGCTGATTGCTGATTTCTTTGTGTTGGATGATGCGACAAGGCGCGACTTGTTTGAATATATGGCAGTACTGAAAAAGAATCACAGCAATCCGGAACGGCAAAAGGCTTTGAAGAAAATAAAATAGCTACGGCTCTCCGTCAAAAACGCCAGCTATTCTCAGACTATGAAAAGAATTCTATGTGCACCCTCATAAACTGTTTTTCACAAGACCCTTTGGCAGAAAATTCAAAAATAAAAACATAGGCTATTGCAAAAACAATAAAACGGTAGCTATGATTTGTTCATTATCCATTGCTGTTACCAATACAATAAAAAATGATCCATTTTATTTTTGATGGCTAATTGAAATTAATTATTGGATACTCTATTTATCTGTTAATGTTTATGATAATTTTTCTCTAATTCTTTCTTCGTCTCTTTTAATACTTCTATTGCTAAATCTTTATCTGAATTTTCCATACTATCTATGATTTTCATAATTTCTTTTTGAGTATTTAAAATCTCATCCAGCTTTGTCTCTTGATCCTTTTTTACCATCTCGAACTCTTTCTTAGCTTTAATATGCTTTTTATAGGCCTTAAACGTCCCAAATAACGATACAGATAAGGATACAATAGAACCAGACAGCATGGCAATACATAAACTATTAATTATCGCATTCATCCTCTAACCCTCCTATTATCTGTATACACGCTGACAAAATTACACAAATTATTGTAGATATTACAGATGATATATTTAGTAATTCCAATTGAAGATTTAAATTAGGTATATTACTATTTAATAATAATATTCCATATATTACAGCTAAAAATATTAAAAGTATTACAACGGAAACAAGTAGAGTGGTTTTAATTTTTTTATTTTTATCGCTTTCTCTAATATTATATAATGTTTTTAAACCATCAGCATAAACCATTACATTAAAAAAAATAAGTTCTGGGCTTATAACTGATATAGAAATTTCACTCTTTGTGATATATTTTATGACTAATGTGAACAGCAATGGGAGAATTCCCATAATAAGTGTAAATCCAAACCAAAGACATATCCTTTTGTACATTATATATCTCCCCATCATACTTTGATAATTAAATATTATCATACCATTTATCAACACACAATTACTAAACTACATTCTTCAAATGAAAAGAATTCTATTTGTACTTATTTAATCACGCTATTCCCATTTTCTTTAATTCATCTAATAAGCTTCTATATCTCTCTTTATTATTATCAAAAATAATATCGTTAATTATTGATAATATCATTGCCTGTCCGCCAAAAACCTGTTCCGGATCATATTCATCCGGCAGTAACTCACCTGAAATAGGAATTTCAATTTCATTTATCCACCATTTGTCTATTTTTTGATATAATTCTAGTAACTTTACATACAACTTTGCATCTGCTTGATTAAAACCATTATTTAAATTTTTTAAAAGTTCATGCGTGATATCGTTCCTTTTTCTCCGCAATTCTTGGTATAAGTTATACTCTTCCTCTGTAATAGCCTCTGCATTAACAAACCAGCGCAACGAAGCATTCTCTATATTTTTCTCCAATGACCGCACTTCTTTTTTATATTCTTCTGTTTCTTCACAGTACAGTTCTCCGTCCTTAATTTCGACATCACTATAAAATGTTTTGGGTTGTGTAACAATATAATCTTTTAAACACTCAAAATTCAGTACAAATAATGCTGCAAAATTTATATTGGCTTTTAAAATATCCTCATCTAATAAATTATTCCAATTATCCAACCTTAAATATCCTCCTAGAACACATCTTCAAGTGCCATCCAATGCTCATCATTCATATTTTCAGCATATTCCCTACAATTTCTAAATCCTCAGCGTAATCAGTCTTTATGTATCCAGCATAAATCAATCCTCTAAAATGTTATTCAACTCCCAATTCTTTATTTTCTGCGAAAAATCATTACCTACACTTTCTGTAATTGCTATACAAAAATAATTCATTAAATGGTAAAAATATTATCTGGTTTCTTCTAGGATACATTCTCTATTTCTTCCATAAAACTTTATACTATGCTATTTTTCTAACGAAAAACAATCTTTAATTTTTTCAAGCAAACCATCTCTTAATTTTCCATATGTATCAAACCGTAATTGATCATGCATTGAAAGATTTGATCCAATTTCATCAGATGGATTTGCGTCATCACGAATTTGATATAATAGCAGCACTTTCTTTCCTTTCCCCTGCGCATAACCTATCTCATGATGCACATTTTTATTCCCATATGATAAATCCGCAATGAGTAAATCGCAATTATCAATCCCTTCAATAATTCTTTTACTTATGACATCAGAATAGCCGTCCTTATGCTCATCCACTTTAATAATCTCAAGTTCCACATTATATTTCTCTTTTACAATTTTTTTAACATCATTAACCTCTTTATAAGTATCCTCTGTCTTTTTATTAAACCACATTGACATAAAAATTTTCTTAGGTGTACTATCATATATTTTATCATAAATATCAATCACATCATAAATATGTAACTCTGGAATGTTCATAAGTCTGTTTTGCTGTACCCACTTTAAAAACTTGTCCGCTTTATATTTATCTATTAAAGTATAATAAGTAAATGCTCCGATAAGAGCCAAACAATTTGGTACACCTACTGTTTCAGCATACTTCAATGCTTTATTTATATCTATAAGAACCTCAGAAATTATACTAATGCTCTCATCGCTTTCCTTAATCAAATCTTTTTCTAACAAAAGCGCAAGAACATCAACAAAATATGTATACATATTCTCAAACACAAGCGTTTTAATAAAAGGAAAGTTATTAAAATCAGCTGTTTTTATTATCTTTCTAGCTAAATAATAATTGATACCAAATGATTTTTTTAATGTTTCGTCATCGAAAGCCTGTTCACTCTCAATAATAACTTTTAAATTATGTTCCATTTTTAACGAAATCTGTTTTGCATTTATATTATAAAAAAGTGCTCTGCAAAACTTATCTGTTTCAATATCATCTCGAAATAGCAACAAACAATATGGTATTCTTTTGTTTGTGTAAGAGGACTGCTCATTAACGGCGCTCAAACGATGATTCCCATCAATTCTTAGAAATTCTTTTCCAATAATTGATGATTTTTCAAACTCCATAACAACCGTCTGTGTAACATCATAGGATAAATCATTATTTTCTTTTTTTATTGCACTCCTTTTTATTGTATACTTAATGTCATTGATTACTATTTTCTTCAGACTCCTTTCGGCACGAACTTCTTCACGCAGGAGATTTATTTTATCGATATCGCTATCGGAGCCTTTCATATTAATCCCTAAAATAACTTCTGGAAAAAAAGTAAATTTTCCATCAGATAAAAATGCCTCCATATCACCTCTATGGTCTTCAATTAAATCTCTCTGAATATTTTCATCTGCCTTTGAAATTTTTGCCAATTGTAACATAGGTGCAAAACCACGAATACATAAAAAATTGTCCATTGTATAATCAATAATTCCTGTTAATCTCATAAACTTTCTCCTAATAATAACTTTTTCACTTGTATTCTTGCTGCTTCTAAAATTTGACTAGCTTTCGTTTCTATTTCTAATGCCTGTCTTCGTTTCCTTGATGCTTCCCTTGCTATTGTCAATTGCTTGTCTTTTTTAGGTAGAATTATAGATAAATTAAAATATTCTCCCATTATTAAATTTCTTATTCCATTGGTTTGAGTCTGCATAACTTCTGTAATCTTGATGTTATGTATTAATCTTAAATATTCATACACATAACGCGGCACTGCCTCGGCTTCATTAATAACTATTTTATGAATAAAATTACTATATGCCAACGATCGAGTTTCAACCATTTCTTTCTCGATAAATGCAACTCGCCCAACAGGTTGATTATCACTTCCTCCTGACTTTTCGATCAATATATCATTTGGAGATAACTTAATTTTTTCATAAATCGTCGGATCATACTTTCGAAATTTCATCCGCTTATTGTCCAAATTAAGATTGTATTTATTGTCAAATTCTGTAGCTCTTATTGCTAAGGAAGAAACTAAGTTTTCATTTTCCACTAAATCATCTTTGCCCCAATTTCCAGAGACACTATCGACAATCAAATCTCTTAAATACTTTTTGGGAAATGGTGTATTTTCAATAACAGAAAAAAGATGCTGATATTTTTGAGTATATTTTCTAGGATTAAGCCTATTTCCTAAAGTTTTATCTGAACTAACATAAAACATTCTGCTTTCAAGTGTATTTTCTTCTTGTGAAGGTAAATCTATTCCCAGCTCCTGTAATAAATAAGTATCAATACTTTCCAATAAAGCATGTGCTTCACTTTCCAATTGAATTTTTTTAGAATATGCACGGTCCATGATAAATACAATTTCTTGTTGAACATCTTTATCAGGAATAATAATCGGCAATTTCCCTAATTGCTTTAAATTTATATTTTTTTGCGCTGCCTGTGGTGCAAGATTTTCAATATATTGCCGTATCAACCTTACGTATATGTTTAAATATTCTAAAGTAAAGTCATTGCTCTTGGGGGTTAAAGCAACCAAGCTATCAGGAAAGCAAGCTGCATAATCAAGAATAGCAGTATATCCAATATTGGCAGCTATTGTGATAACTAATACTTTTTCATCAAATAGACGACTTGTAGATAACCCTAACTCATTCAAAGTTTGGGTATATTCAATTTTTTCATTTCCTTCACTTGCTTTTACAACATTTCCTGTCTGAATAAATGGATATATACCATTATAATAACGAGAGTCATTTCTTGGACGATGCCCAAATCTCCCCCTCTGCATTTTAATCTTCTGCTTAAACGTAGCCACAAGATACTTAGACTTTTGTACAATATTTTTATCTAACAGAATCATATTTAAATAAAATTGCGGATCTAAACGCTCGTCAATACCGCCCCAAGTTTTTAGAAAAACTTTGTTTTCATCAAAATTGGGGCTTACTGAAAAAAATAGTCTGTACCTTCCTCAATAGCTTGAATAAATTTAGAAAGTTCCTTTGCAATTTCTGGCAATTCATTTTTACCAGTTTCCTTACCAGTGGCATCATATCCTATATCTTCTGCGATCGCCATAAAAATAGGATAATCCATGAGTTCATTCCTGTATTGCTCCAAATACGCCTCTGAAAGATTTTCTTTTGTAAATTCTATCTGTTCATCAAACTCTTCCGTAACAACTTGTTTTTTGTTAACTAACTGCTCCGTCACATCAATATTGCCAGAGTGTTCCATACGTTTTAGCTGCTTATTTATATTATCAAGACTACCTTTTTTGTCTTTTAGTAATTGGAATAATTTCTTTCCGTCTTCAGAATGTGCAATCAATCTGTTTTGTGTATTATTTCTCAAATCAATTCTCATCTTTTTCTCAGCAGAAGAATATTTTTTTAAAAACATAACAGAACTTTTTACACCCGCACCATTAGCAGAAAAAGCAGTCTGAGGCATCGAAATAACAGCGACAATTCTAAACGTATCACTGATATAATCTCTAACATATTGCATGCTGGTATTCGTTAACACTCCATCCGGAATAACAATAGCCAAATAGCCACCATCTATCAGATACTTTTCGGCCTGCTCTATAAACAAAACTTCTGTACTTTGGCTGGGTCGATCGGATGCCTTACTATTGGGATTTAACCAGTCAACCTCTTTTGTCGCCAATTTATACTGATGCAAATATGCCTTCTCTGTCTGTTTGACCGTAGAACCAAAGGGTGGATTTGTAATAATATAATCAAATGAATTTTCCTTGAAGCCGTCATTATTTGTCTTTATTCGCAAATCCTCTGGAGCGATAAGTCCATCCGATGCAACAACATTTGTATGACCATCATCGTGAATAATCATATTCATCTTAGCCGTTCTTGAAATTTGCTCATTTATTTCTATTCCATATAAATTATATTCTGCAAAATCATGCCATTGATTATGACATTCAATAGACTCCTGTTCACCCTCCTTCACATCATAAAAATTCCTTGCTGCTTTTCTAACCTTATCCAATGCATGAAGCAAAAAGCCTCCACTTCCACATGATGTATCCAATACTCGATGTTTTTCATCTATTGGCAAACTATCCACAATAAAGCTGACAATATTCCTAGGTGTAAAATACTGTCCAAAATCACCTCTGAAAAAGGAACCCATAAATGTTTCAAACGCACGCCCCTTGCTGTCAAGATCTGTATGTAATAAATCAACTCCTTCAAGATAACTGACAACAGTTCTTGCCTTTGATGCATTTAATTTAATTCCTTCTCTAAAAATCTCTGTATCATTTTTCCGCTGGCCTATATTTTTGCCTTCTTCATAAAGCGAAATCAATCTTTTTAGTAAATTTTCACTTGTTTCTTGATCTGCTTTTTCGATGTCTCTCTTATCCTTACTTTTAGGCTCTACTTTGATAATCTGGAAATCATATGGCTGTCCATTCCCACGTTTTTTCTTTTCATCGAAAATTTTGCAAAAAATCAACTTATCTAATTCATCAAATGCTTCCGATGGATTTAACTCTCCACCGCCCCATAATGCCTGATGTGCCTGCTTAAATCGATTTGTAAGTTCTGATTCCTCGACTTTTGCCAACGGAAACAATTTCTGTCCATCAGCAGTTGTCCCCCCATTTTTTGCAAATTTGTAGCTCGCTAATTTATTTACCTTATATTGTGGTATGTCTGTTACACTTTCCCTACTATCTATTTCTTTGTCAAATGCATAATATTCGTTTTTTATTCCAGATGTAACCCATATATATTTTATTGTTCCAGCGGTAGCAAAGGCATATGAAAATGCCTGTCGTACTGCCTGTCTGAATTCTTGTTCGCTAATTGCTGCTTTTTTACACTCAACAATGATGTGCGGTTTTTTACATTCTTTATCATTATATACTATAATATCTGCTTCTTTTACATCTGAACCAACAGTAACCTTTACATACTGTTTTATCTGTTCCACGGGATAATTATATTTTAACACAAGCTCACAAAAGGCTTCTGCTTGTATCTTTTCTTCAGGATTATTATAATTTCTTGAGATATTTTGATTTATGTAAGTAATCGTAGATAAATCCTCGCTTATTGCTATCAAATTTTTTTGTTGTCCATTCACAACGACCTGTTTTGCTGTCTCTACCATCTTCATCCTTTATGCACCTCCTGATTATCTAAAAAAATAATTTGGTTCATTTATATTTTACAAACATTAAAACATCTTGTATATTAAATTGCATCCATTATTTTTGCAACTACATCATCAACATTACAATTATCGGTTTTTATTCGTATTGCATCAGGAAAATTTTTATTCAAAAATACAATATTCTGTGTCAACCTATCTAAAGCGGCTTCTTTCATTCTGTTCTCATCATTCTTAATTCTCTCTCTTATGGTATCTTCATCAGCAGTAAGAATAATATGCACAATATTCATACCATTATTTTTCAAATAGTCAAAAAGTTCTTCTTTACATTCTTTCATCGTTAGAGCCATATCAACAACTAATTTTTTATTTGCTTTTTGGAATTTTTCTTTAATCGTTTCTCTAAATTCTTTAATAAAATTCATATTATTTTGAGGCACTGTATCACCTATTTGCGGAAAACAATTGTTTGCTTTTGCTTTCTTAATCAGAGGTTTCACCATCTCATCACAATAATAATCCGATTCCAATAATTCAATGTTATCATCAGAAAATTTTTCCTTTAACCTCATTGCTACTGCTGTTTTTTCAACACCATATGTACCATCAACCCAAATAATCATATCCTTTTAACCTCTGTCTCTTCTTGGTACTACTATATAATAATATCAAAAAATAAACAAATGAAATATATCATACAATTTCTAAAATACAATCAAATCATACAAAAATATTATAATATTTTACTCATAACCTTTTAACTAATTAATTACATCATCATTTTAATAAGAAGTATATAAATAAAGACTTCTCTCAATTGTCATACATTTTGACCTAATATCTCCATTATCCATAATTAGTTCCTCCTACCCAATTAAATGATTTTAAAATACTTAAGTGCCTCCCTAATAGCCTCGTCTTTTTCCTGCGGGCACTGCAGTACTTTAGCATTTGCTTTCTTTGCCAAATTATAGTTTTGACCTACATCCAGCCCGCATTTCCGTTTTACCTGTGTGATATATAGAGATGATACCGACAGCCCCGTCTGCTCTTTCACATATTCCTTTATCTCCTGATAAGTCGCCCCTTTCCGGAAACCAGACATATCCATATCCTCCATCGAGAACTTTACCCGCAATTTCTTCGAGTTGATCTCTTACTTGGAAAGCAAGACAACCGTCTCCACATGCCCCGTATTTGGGAACATATCGCAGGCCCTCACCCTTTTTAACTCGTATCCATTCTCACGCAGATACTTTACATCCCTCGCCAGAGTCCCGGAATCGCAGCTTACATAGACGATCCTCTCTGGTTTCATCATGACCATCGTTGAAAGGCATCCTTCATCACAGCCTTTCCGGGGAGGATCCACTACGATGACGTCAGGATGCCTCATAGAGTCTGTTTCCTTCTCTTTTTCCTCAGATGTGCCTGATTGTCCGCCATCTTCCATTCTGGATGCATGTATACCTGTTACCTGTTGCTCATAAAATCGTGGTAATATCTCTTCCGCTTTTCCCACATAAAACGTAACATTGTCGATCTGATTCCATGCGGCATTCTCCTTGGCATCCTCGATCGCTTGCGGCACGATCTCCACACCATAGACATGTTTTGCACTCTTTGCAAGAAATAGGGAAATCGTCCCAATACCGCAATAAAGATCCCATACAGTTTCCTTTCCGGTCAGTCCCGCGTATTCCAACGCAGTGGAATAAAGCCGCTCCATCTGAACCGGATTGACCTGATAGAAAGACAAGGGAGAAATTTTAAATCTGATTCCGGTCTCCGCAATTCTTTCCCATCTTCCCGATTCCCTGTTACCGGAAGCATTTGTTTCTACCGACCGTAAAGTTGACGGATACGGATCATCAATATTTTTATCCTTATCTTTTGATATTACAAACGCCGTCTGGCATATTTCATCAGCAATCTTAGAATCTCCCCATATCGTCTTATAGGTATCTCCTAAAATAACGTTTGTATTTTTTTCATTTGGGCTGATTGAGATAGAATATATTCCGGGAATCTTCATAAGTTTCTGAATCAATTCTTCTTTTTTAGGCAGATCTTGTCCGTTGATGACGATACACACCATGATCTGACCCGTTACCCGGCTTTTGCGGATCAGCACATGACGGATCAGACCTTTCCCTGTTGTTTCACAGTAAGGTTTTATATGGGATTCCTCCATATAAGATAAGACTGCCTTTAAGATACTTTCATTTTCCTTTGCTCCCAAAAGACAGTCTGTATTCGCTATGATATTGTGCGTCCTCCCTGCATAAAATCCGCAGACGGTTCTGCCTTCCTTATCCATGCCAAATGGATACTGCGCTTTATTCCGATACCTGACAGGGACTTCGTACTTCTGTGTCGTATGATTTCCCGCCGAAACACCATCCTCGTTTATCTTGCCACAGCGCTCGTCATGACTGCATCCGGAAACATCCCGGTCAACTCCGGTATCTTCCCAATCCTCAGGCTGCATTCCGATGATCGGCTCCATGATCTCTTTCAGCAATTTTTCAGGCACGCCGCCAATACGCATCAGATTGTTGAATACCTTTCGTTTCTTATATTCCAACTGCTTCCGGTAAGCCAATGTCTGAATCTGGCAGCCCCCGCACTGTCTTGCATAAGGACAGGCAGCCTCAATCCTGTCCGGTGACGGCTGCAGCAGTTTTTCCATTCTGGCATATGCATATGATTTCTTTACCTTTGTCAGTCTGGCTTCAACCACATCTCCGGGAAGGGCGTCTTTCACAAACAGAGGATAGCCGTCGATTTTTCCGATTCCTTCACCCTCTGCGCCAAGATCCGTTATTGTCACATTATATATTTCATTTTTCCGGTACATATCAATATCCTTGTATTGATTTTCATTTAATATCAATTTTCTTTTAATATCGGTTTTCTATTATTATCAATTTTTTTAATATCAGTTTTCTATTATTATTAATTTACGCTTAATAATAATTTTCCTTAATATCAATTTTTCTTTATACCTTTCCAGTCTTTCTTACGTTGGATTCCAAAAATTTGTTATATCCCAGCCAGTCAGGTGAATCCGCATTTTTCAATGCTTCCGTGAACGTCTCTAATTTGGCATCCGCATTATCCGCAAAATTAAGCGCAATCGCTTCAATCAACGCCGGTTTCTTGGGGGAGCCGTATTCCAGCTCGCCATGATGAGAGACGATACAGTGCTTCAGTTCATTCGCAAGCTTCACCGGGAATCCTTCTATCAATCGTATTTTTTCGGAAACCATTTCGACCCCTACCACAATATGCCCCAGAAGCTGTCCCTCATCGGTATAGTCATTCTCCGGAAACGCGGATATCTCCCTGGTTTTTCCAATATCATGGCATAAGGCCGCCGTAAGAAGAAGATCTCTTTTAATCAAGGGATATGCACCGGCAAAATAATTACAAAGATTTGTTACGCTGAGCGTATGCTCTAAAAGTCCTCCGATAAACCCATGATGTACCATTTTAGCAGCCGATGAATTTTTAAATACCTTGATAAACTCCTCATCCTCTACAAAGAACAACTGCAGCAGCTTTTTCAGATATTCATTCTGCATGGAGTTGATATAAGACAACACCTGCTCATACATTTCACCAATATTTTTGTCCGTGCAGGGAAGATAATCTGCCGGATCGTACTCTCCCTCCTGACACTTACGAATCCTTGTAAGCTTTGCCTGCTTTGCGCCATTAAAGGTGATCACCTCTCCTACCACTTCGATGTAATCTCCGGCAGCATATTCACCGATCCCCGGACTATAGGGTTCCCAGACCTTAGTATCCAAGGTCCCTGTCTTATCCTGTAAGAGCAGGCTGTCATAGGGTTTCCCATTTTTAGTCTCTGTAGATAATTTGCTTTTACAAAGATATACTCCCTGAATATTATTCCCTTCCGCCAATTCCTTGATAAATTTCATACTCTCCTCCGCATAAAATTATTTTTGATTTTTACATATTGTTCTACTTTAAGCCGCTCAGATCCCTTTATTTCCCTTACGCGCTGCTCGTCGTTTACTCATCTCTTATACTCCGTCGTTAATTTCAATATCAACTTCCATGGATTTATATATCCCGTTACTAAGTCTTGCATAAGTTATTGTGATAGCATCTCCCGGATTCAGCTCCGAAACAGCCTGCATATATAGATTGACGGAAGTGATCTGTTTATCTCCAATCATTGTAATCACATCGCCTTTGGCAAGCCCATAATTCATCGCCGGCGTATTGATCTCCACATCCGTTATATATACGCCGCTGGGAAGTCCCGCCTCCTCGATCGCCTCCTGCGGCACTTCAGAAAGATATAGTCCAAGATGAACCTTTTCATCACCATTTGACAGATTCTGCACCAGCTGCCGGATACTGCTGATTCCATAAGCATAGATCAGATTCTGCATATCCTCACTGTTATAATCCTGTGTAATAAATCCAACCACCTGACCCTTTATATTGATCAATACGCCATTCGCATTCCTGCTGCCATAGATATCCGTCGTCAACAACTGATAATTGGCATCCATCAGGCTGACCGTCCGATCCATAGATGTAATAGCGCCATAGCATACAGATCTTCCACTGCCCAAAGGATTCCCAACAGCAATCACGGCATTGCCCAAAAGCATCGTGGAATAAGAGCTTCCAAGTGTTGCCGCTGTGATGGTTTCTTTCGTCTCTGTTTTGATATCAGAAAGATTGACCGCAAAAACAGATAATCCCGTATTCGCATCCAACTGCTTAAAAGAAGCTTCCGCGCTGGTGCCGTCAACAAATGTTATCCTGACGCTTTCCGCATTTTCAATATTTTTATAATCAGCCAGAATCAAAAGCTCGTATCCATTATCCGCAATAATCAGCCCGGTTGTCTGCTTTGTGCTGAGATAGGTTTCGTTCATCCAGTCTACGTCTGAAGTGATCCCTGTAACCGTTACAATGCTTTTAGATACTTCTGCAGAGAGAGCATAAAGCTTACGATACAATAACTGATAATCCGAAAGCTCGATTTCCTGCGGTACAGGAGCCGGTACGCTGTTTTCCGACTCGGTAGCCGTACCTTGTCCGTCTGAAGGCACATCGCCCTGCGTATCGCCGGATGCACCGTCTTCCGCTCCCTGATCCTGCTCTCCTAATGCATCTATATCCTCATCCGTCAGACTCATATCTTCTAACGGCGTCTCCACTATGATGGGACCGATATTCACAGGTTCCTCATCCTCCTCCGGAGCTTCCGGCAGCGTTACCTGATTCAATTCTATTGATTCCTCAGGAATAAAGATATCTTCCAGAGCAGGCTCCAGCAAAAGGAAGGAAATACACGCGATCAGACTGAACATAACAGCCATGCCGGCCGTAAAAAACATCTTACGAACCAGCTTCTTTTTATTAATCGGCCGATCCTTTATCTGTTCCTTGATAAACTCATAATCGCTGCTTTCTTTTGGCTGCTCTGTTTCTTTTTCGATCTCTTTCTCATTTTTCATAAAAATCCCCCATGCAAGAGCAGTTTTACTGCGATGACACGCGATGAAAAATCCGCACAGGCGGTTTCTCATCTGCGATCAAAGCAATTGAGGCTCTGACTCAAATTGCCGATTAAAAAATCTTATTTTTCAATCTATCCCCATTCCGGAGCGACACAAATAGTAATAAAAAACTTTTCACATTGATATGATCTTTCAAATCTTTCTTATTACTCATTATTGTATCATAATTTTTATCACTTTCAATTCCATTCTTTTTTATTTACTGATTAAACAGGCTAATTCTTCCAATTCTGATCCCATCATCTGCGTCGATCGGCATTTTTCTTCTTTATCCAAAAGAACGCCACTAACATAGGTTTTATTAATATATTTTCCGCTATTTTCCATCTGCAGAAAGGGGCACAGTCCCCCCATTGATTTCCTCTTGAAAGATATTATCAGCATCATCCCTGTTTTGATAGGAATTATTCAAATCAGCTTTTTTCTGATCGGAAAGATCTGCGCTGTTGGAAAAAATTTCATCATAATTATTTTTCTCAGAACTCTTTCCTTTCCGATTCCGGATATGATGCATGATTTCTTTGATGATTCCCAATACTGAAATCAGCATGATCAATGCAAGCATGACTTTTGCCATCCGATCCGGCTGATAATGACCGATCCCAAAACACAGAAAAAACCCGCTTGCTAATGCCAAAACGCTGCAAACAAGCAATTTCTTCAGGCTTGCTTCCGCATTTTCATTGATTTCTTCCGCGCCTTTCTCATTTATTCTATATTTATCTTTTTTTATATATCCTTCTTCTGAACTGTCCGTATTTTTTAATGAAGTTCTGCTTGTTTTTGCAAATCTATTCTGCCATGTATTGTTTGATGTGTTTTTCAACATATCAGATGCTGTGTTTTCTGAGCTGTCTTTTAATGCATATTCATTGATTTCAAAATCATTTTCCTGCGCATATTCAATGTCTTTAGCTATTGCAGCCGGCTGCTCCTTTTGGTATAGTTTAACAATATCCTCTATAATAAAATTATCCTCCCTGACAATACGGTAAAACTGATAACCCATCATCACTGCCTGCTGTTCCGTATGGTCGATCCTGCCAATCATATAATCTGCAAATTCCCTTATTCCCTCTCTGATATCTACCTCATAAAACGGATGGAAAAGCAGACGAATCTCCCTGCTTTCCCTATGTATAAAAATATACTCCGGCAGCAACACAACATGTCTTTCATCCAGCATATATTCCTGTATTGCTGCGATTGCTCCCGTTAATCCAATTAAAATAATTCTTACATCCTCCAGCTTCATTTCCCTACTCTTGTACAATTTGCTAAGAGGCTGCAACGATCCTATTTGATAATACATATCATCTCTGCCGTCAATCGATCTCAGTTCAAGCGGCAGCAAATATTCTATATGATTTTCCGTCAGCATACGAAGCTCATAATCTTCCGCTCCCTGCTCGTTTTTATATACCAGATAATTCTGGTTCAGGCTTTTCTGATATTCTATTTTTGCAATAAATTGATTGATTTCCTGCATATCCTGTTTCTCCTTTTTCGCCTGCTTATTTTGCGCTGTTGCTGCGTACTATTGCTCCGCTGTTCCGGCTTGCTGCGCGCTGTTGCTTTGCTGTTCTGCGCTGTTGCTGCGTGCTTTTCGCACTCTTTCTATGGTTCTTAAGATACTGCAGCTTCTGAGCCTTTCCGCAGTCTGTTCCACATGGATCTCCCATATATCATCCTGATAGATATCCATAAGAAAAATTGCTTGCGGAACCTGCATAATGCCTGTAATTTTTACCGTGATCGCTCCATGATCCACACTTACGATGATATCCCGGATCTCCATAGCAACCGTTTTCTGCGCCAGCAGCTCCTCTGCTCTGGCTGCGACCGTGCCCGCAATTGTCTCATTGTCCGCCTCCGCCATCTGGCTCCCCTTAACTGCCGCGATACCGGCACACTCCATCAAAAGCGTTTTATCATATAAAAAGAAACCCAGCCAGATCACCAGCAGACTGAGCATGATGATGATCGGAATCAAAATACAGGCTTCTATCGTCATCACGCCTCTGTTATCTTTTTTCAGACAGATTTTGATTCTTTTTCTCACACTAATCCCCCATGTCAGAGCAGTTTTACTGCGACGACACGCGATGAGAAATCCGCGCAGGCGGTTTCTCATCTGCGATCAGGTTGAAAAATCAGCACATCAGTGTGATTTTTCAACCTAATAACCATGCCTTTCCATAACCTGCGACTCAAATAGGATTGAAAAACCGCCGCTAAAAAGCAGACAAATCTGCCTTAGATATATTTTTCACACTATTATGACAATATAACCCAGCAGCATAAATGGAAGGAACGGAATGGCTGTTCTCCGTCCCGCTTTTTTAACAGCGATCAACAGGATTGAAAAAGCTGCCGCCGCCAGCATCGCATTCATCAATAATAACAGTGTTTTTTGGTATCCTATCATCCCGCCGATAACAGCAGTCATGATGCCATCCGCCGCTCCGATACAGCCCCCGCAAAACCGTCCTGTCAAAAGAAGGATTATGCCGATCAAAATACCCACGGCATATAAATACCAATCCCGCCGCCAATCGATCTCCCTGTTTGCCGCAATTAAGATCACTCCCGACAGCACATTTATTATCAGCAGTCCTGCCGGAACCCTTTTCCACCGTATATCCCATATGCTTCCTACCGTCAGCATCACAACCGCGCCAATCTCCTGAAACGCCATATTGATCCTCCTGCCGCCTTTGACGGCTCAAATAAATATAAAAACCTCGCTTTTTCCGTTTAATAATTTGTTCCGCACCTTGAACATACATGCTTATCTCCTACCTGCGAAATAGGGATCTGCATGATTGTTCTTTTTAATCCGCTGCAGCCTAAAGAGGTATGATAACAATCGCCGTAATTGGTGATAAAATAGATGTCCGCCTCTCCGTCGCCGCAAAGCTCGCATTTTCCATAGATCCCGCCGCTTTGATTCCGGCGCTGATCAAGTTCTGCGCTTGTAACCGGCTGAATACTTAGAGCAAGATACGTGCATGTTTTTGTCAGATGAAAAACAGTTCCCGTCTCCGTAATATAGACTATCCTTTCCCCGGCATCATTAACTGCATCCGCCGCAACCGCATATCCCGTCCATGCCCGCACTCTGCATCGGTTTAGGACCGGATAGGCGGGAACAAAGAAAAAATTATTCCGCGGTTCTATTTCATAAGAAACAACAAGATCGATTACATCCCCTTCCCTCATGATCTTGGAATACAAAAGATTTAATCCTCCGCTTCCGCCGACCACTCCCGAAGTACGCAGCTCCTGCTGTATTATCCCGCTGATCAGATTGTTTTTTACATACTGCTCTCCCAGTATATCCGCTGCAATTGTGCCGATTTCCCTACTATTGACTTCACCATTACTATCTTCCGTTTCTCCTGTGAGACACTCAGTAACAAGCTCCGCCGCCGGCGCATAGATCGCCATCTTTTTTCCTATCTGATGAAGCCTCTGCTCAACTGTTCCATAAAAATACAGCATATCCATAAGCGAAAGCATTGTCATCATAAAGAAAAGAAACAGAGGAAGCAGGATTGCCGCTTCCAGCGTTAAACTGCCCGGATATCCCTGATTCTTTATTCGCATAAAATCTTTTAATTGCATTATTTTTTTTATCCGCATGATTTTTCTTTTCTTCTCATTCATATATCGTTCTTTTTACCAATATCTACATTGATACAACGATCCACTGCTTATAAAAATCTTGATTTTACGGAAGATCCGCTAAGACATCCTTTCCCGAATATGAGAAGGCTATCGATAAAGCAAGAATACCTTTGATAACCCAGATCAGATAGGAGAACATTTTTTTTACGCATGTTGAGTAAATCTATTCGGAAAAGGACGTCTTACCGGACCTTCCATTGTTATTTATGTATAACGACAGCTTCTTTTCATCAAAAAGCTGTATCCGTAACTGCTTGAAAACACCAATTGAACCGTAAAAGCCGCAACACATTGATCCAGACAGAAATTTTCATAGCCGGGAACCTTTCTGATATTCATTTCCACAAGATTCATGCACCTCCCTGTTTTTTCCTCCATCGGCGTTATATACAGCAATAATCTCAGATAATCCCCATAGCTCAGACCGGACTCTCCTTCATGATTTGAAGAATCTCCTCCTCCCGCCATACCGCCGACCGCTTCTGCGGTAAGTCCTAAAGCATTTTCCAGGCTTAAGTTCCAATCTCCCGCTCCCTTGAGCAAGGGAACCTTCTTTCCGGAAAATAACTGTCTGACATCTACAACGCTTTCCGCATAAATCCATGCCGCTATGATCGCTGCCTCAAACAACATCTCAAATTGCGGATAAAGCAGGACAAAGGATAATGAAACAGCCAGAGCTTTTGCTTCCGCCTTCAGCTCCTGATTGCTGAAAAAATAGATGCTGTTTGCACCGCCCCTGATCAATAAGATCCTCTCTGCGGCAATTCTCAGATTATCCGTGTCATTACTCTTGCCCGCTATGACATACTCCGTTTCATAGCACAACGGACTTCCTTCTTTTCTTTGGCAGTAGTTACCGCATTTTTCCATGATATATTCATTAAATAAGAGTCCTTCCACCAGCGGCATACGTTCCTGCCAGCTTTCCTCCATGCCGCTGCCCTTAACCAGAGTCCTTCCCATAACATAGCTGTCAGGATTGACAGCTGCGGCTGATATCTCCCCCTCGCAGACCAAAGGAAGGATTCCCCGATATCTAACCTCATTTACCCGATCCGTCGGATCATCCTTTTCCGGTTCCTTCCATTCCTCCCCTTCCTCAAGATCCTCCGGGGGTGGAATCTCAATACCGTCAATTGCATTCTGCGCATTATCATTTTCCGCCATAATATCACTGTCATACAGTCCGCTGCTCTCCGTAACCGCGATCATATCCCGCAGTTCGTCTATATAATCCATTCCATATTTATTTAACATATATGAGACCGCCATATACCGAAACACCGCGCCCTTTTCATCTGTCGCGCGGGATGCCGCCAGGATTTCCATTGATTCCATATCCAGCCCCAGAAAATCTCTATTCTGCAAGATTGAAAGTTCTTTCTGCGGCTGCAGATTATAAGAAACATACTCTGCAAAATGCTCCTCCAGATACTCCAGAGAACCGTATGTCTGGTCATAAGCCAAATCAATAAACAAAAGATCATACTGCTCCAATAATGGTCTGTTATACTCTGCAAGGACAGAATCCATGCCCATATCTACAACACATTCCAGTTGAAGCTTCATTGCATTGATCCTGCTGCCTTCTATCATTGTCAAGATCAGTGGGATGATTACTGCTATCATCAATGCAAAATATACGTTCAACTCCCCATCATATAATCTATGTATCCGTAAAATAATTTTTTGTTGTTTGACTGCTGCCATGTTCTGTCCCCATTGATTATTTAATTTTTTACTAATAATTTGATCTGATCTGCTGATGCATTGATTTAATCCATGTATCATTTAAAAACTTGACGTCTTATTTGTAATATTTTTAAACAGATCATTCACGATATCCGTGATCTCCTTTTTGAAAATGATAACCAGACCAATCAACACGACAATGATCAAAATGATCTCTACGGTTCCCATGCCGTCATCTTCTTTTATAAATCTGCTGATCATATTCATCTCCCTCCTTTCCTGTCTGCCTCACTGATCTATATCCATGGATCACATCCCGATTGATAAAAAAGATGGAACCATGATGACAACCATGACGATACCAAGCATCAGGAACATGGGAAGCATCAGCTTGGAGCCGGCTGTTTCTCCCAGCTGTTTTGCGGTGCTCTTTCTTTCTTCAAATGCATCCTTTGCTTCCTTGTTTAATTCCGTTAGGAACCCCTTTGCCCCCAGCCTGATATTCTGCTCCAGCAGTGCGGCGAATTTAACATATTTCTGCACCTGACACCGGACCGCAAAATGCTGGTACGCCTCCAACTCCCCGATGCCGCTTTCCATTTCATATAAAGTAAACAGCATTTCCTCATAAATATATCTGACCGGCTGTCCATGTTCCCTGCGATGCCTGTAATCCGACACAAGCTTTTTCCATGCCCCTCTGACAGTCATGCCTGCTCCGATGAAAAGCGTCATCTTACTGACCACCTCAGGATAATCCAGCAACATCTGCTCGCTGCGTTCCTTTATCTTTTTATCCAGATCATTGCTCTTTCCCCAAAAGACAGCGACGCTGCTGCCGATCACAAGCAGCAGCAATATCAATGCATTCTGCTTTTTCTGCTCGGACCAGACAATCTTTATACCATCTATCTCCTCCGGCAGAAGAATCTCCGTTTCCTCCGGCGACAGCCGGATAACCTCATCCAGCTTCTGCTGCAGATCCCTTCTGATCTGCTCTTCCCGGCTAAGCTCCATAGGATAGATCATCAGCGGAAAGCTATAGATTTCCACAAAATCCCTGTAGCTTATGTCTGCTGTTAATGTGATCAGATCGCCCTCTTCTGAAATCTTTTCACCAAATACCCCGTATTGATCCAGTATGTCTTTGTCACTGCTGCTCCACTCGATCTGAAACGGATAACCCTTTACCGCCTCAACTAAATTCACTTTTTGGTCAACATGATCTGCTGAGACATTTTCCCCAAGAACTGCTTTTTCCAAGGCTTCATAAAAGGACGGAAGCATCTCCTGTATCTCATCCGCGGTATATTGTCTTTCTTCTATGGTCAACTCCATCGTCTGGGCTGCATCTTCCCCGATCGACGCAGTAAGATATGCTGTATATCCTCCCTCCGAATATTCCTGTCGATTTAGAAGTCTTCCATCCTGCAGATATCCGTTTCCCTGATCCTTGATCCCCATCAGAACAGCAATGACACAGCCGACAAATATCGTCAAAAAGCAAAGCGCCGTCTTCTCCGCCAGAAACCATCTCATCTGCGCTTCCGTATTGTCGGATGGATGAAGCGTCCCAAGCTTTTCCCCATCCTTGGCAAACACGGACAGTCCGCCAACACGTCCCGCGATCCATACACCCACCCGGTAAAACGGCCGCAGGAAAGAGGAAAGCTCTTTTCCTTCCGGCAGCTTTTCCTTCCTTGTAAGCAGGAGAAGTAAAACCTGTATTCCCAAAATAATGATTAAAATCTTAATGATCATTGATAGTAGTCCTCTCTTTATCTAAGCTGATTGGCAAAAAATTATTATTCCAGCTATAATCTGAGCATTTTTCAAATACTGCAGATCAAGCTTTCAGATATCTATATGGATGATCTTTTCCGCCATCAGGTAAGCGGCAATATAGACGGCCAGCAGAACTGTCATGATTGCGATTCCCACCGGATTATGATACATCCCGTCAAAAAATCCCGGTGAGGATGCGTCAATATATAAAATAATCGCAAATGGCACAATATCCATGATCCTCTGCTCCAAGCGCTTTGCGCTGATCATCGTAGTGATCTCACGTTTGACCTCTATTTTGTCGCTGATGATATCCGCTGTATTTTTCAATATCCCCACAAGATTGCCGCCGCTTTTCTTTGCAATATGAAATACCTCCGCAAAATCCCGGATATCCGCGATCTGACATCTTGCCGCAAAATCAGAAAGAACATCTTCGATATTGCGGTTATTTCTTAATTCCATGGTCAGATGAAACAGCTCTTTCGCCATCATGGACTGTTTCCCATACAACAGGCAGATATCCTGATATGCATGCGTAAATGCATTTTCTATGGAATATCCCGCCTGCAGCCCCGCAATAACAGCATGCATCATTTCTTTGAACTGAAGATTCAGCTCCTCCTTACGCCTGTGCAGAAGATTTTTTTTCTTTTGACGAAGAAGAAAGATCAACTCCGGTATCAGCAATAACAGAAATACGATCGCCGAACGGTAAAACACATAAGATACCAACGCCGCGATCCCCACTCCCTGCAGACCATAACAGATAATCTCCCTGATATTCATCCGATAGTTATCGTAAGATTCCGGCTGCCCTGAGCTTTGCGTCCGAGCGGAGTTTTTCCTTTGCCAAAAGCCTGCCTCTGATCTTTCCCTGCTCATCTTCCCCATCCTCCTGAAATGCATATAATACGGAGGTTTTGATCTCATTGTTTTCATAACCGAGCACCTCCACGATCTCCAGTACCTTTCTGCTCTTATCCCGAAGCCTTCCCAAATGTACAATGATATCGATCCCACTGGCGATCTGTCCCCTGATCGCCGCCAGCGGAAGATCCATAGCCATCATGACCATCGTCTCCAGACGCGACAGCATATCCCTTGCGCTGTTGGCATGACCGGTAGAAAGCGATCCGTCGTGACCGGTATTTAACGCCTGTATCATATCGATTGCTTCCCCTCCACGCACTTCTCCCACAACGATCCGATCCGGACGCATCCGGAGGCTTGACTTGATCAGATCCCGGATACTGATCGGCTCACAGCCTTCCACATTGGCATTCCTGGTTTCCAGACGGACCAGATTCGGCACCCCAAGGATCTGCAGCTCTGCGCTGTCTTCTATGGTAATAATCCTCTCATCCTTAGGTATGTAATCGGATAATGCGTTTAAAAATGTCGTCTTGCCGCTGCCGGTACCGCCGCTGATAAAAATGTTATACCCTGCCACCACAAGATCCCTTAGAAAATCAACGGCTTCTTCGTTAATAGCGCCAAAGTTAAGCAGATCCTTCATCTGGATCGGATGTTCCGGAAACCTCCGAATGGTAACAATCGGTCCATTTAATGCCACCGGCGCAAGCACAATATTGACACGCGAACCATTTTCCAGCCTGGCATCCGCGATCGGCGATGCCTCATTTACCGTACGGTTGCACTTTGCGACGATCTGCTGGATCACATCCTCTAACTTTTCCGGCGATTCAAAGGTCTTGTCCCATTGCATCAGCCTGCCGTTACGCTCAATAAATATATTATCTACCCCATTGATCATAATCTCCGTGACACCGGGATCAGAAGTCAGCTCTTCCAAGATATCCAGTTTTCTGATGGCATAAAACAATTCTTTGGAAAGCTCTTTCTTCTGCTCATAAGCAAGACCGTATTCCCGCCCTTTTTGGATGATCACCTGATCAATCAGCTCCCGGATTTCCTCATCCGACATTTCTCTGGAAAGACTGATGCGCTCCTGTACCGCCTCTTTTAATTCTGTTTTGACGCTTTTTTCCGATTTTTTCTCACTCACAATATACCCCGCCTGTTTTTATATGCATAACCGCTAAAATAATACACATAATGATGATCCCATAAAATCAATGACCTTTCACGCTACGCCGGCATCACCGCGATCTTTCTCACATAATCCGCCAGCTCCCCATAACTCATCTCCTCCAAGGTCGCGGGAAGAGATTTAAAAATTGGAAACTCCAGTTTTTTGGTTTTGCTGATGACATCCTGATATTCCTGCCGTTCCAGAAGATCTTCATATTCTTTCATCTTGTGGAGCGCCACACCGTCCATCCGGTTCAGCGTGTAAATATAGCTGCATTCCCGCAGGACATCGGGAAGTCCCTGCACCAGCTCCGAAAGATCCAGTATAATGACGTCATAATTGGCACATTCTTTTAAACTATGGATCAGCAAAAGCCAATCCTCCGCCTTTACTGCCGCAATATCCATATAGGAATATGCCGGCGCCACATAATTCAGGCCATTTACATTAGATACCATGCTTTCCAGTTTGTATAAGAACCGTTCTTTTCCATTGCCCAGAAAATATACTAGATCCGTCAGATCCTTTTCCTCTTCCCTGCCGAGCAGTCCGGACAATCCGGAAAACGGTTCAAAATTCAGATATAAAACACTCTGCTTTTTTGCCAGAAACTGTCCCAAAAGAAGGGAAAAAGAAGTCTGGATACACCTTCCAAGGGGCGAATACACACCGATCAGACTGCTATCCTTCTGTGTCGTACCATGTTCTTTTACCATACCATTCCAGTCTGCGTACAGCTCCAGGATCTTCTTCCGGATCGTCTCAGCAGATTGATATTTACGGATGATCCTCTCTGCCTTACCATTTATACTGCCTTGATCCTGCAAAAGTATGACCATCCCAAAGGACTGTTTTTCTGCCAGATCCTGAAACATGTTTTCTCCAACCAAAACAACCTCAAATCCTTTTTTAGCATTTTCTTTTTGAAATTCCTTGATATCCCCATAGATACTAACGGAAAAAGGAAAGGAACTCCGGCTGATCAGGTACTGCTGCAGCTTCTCCATATATTTTTCATCAGAATCACAGATTGCTAAACGATCATTTTTCAAAACGCTTCCTCCTAACTCATACAGACAATCAAAAATGCAATTAGAATAGCTATGCTGTAATGAATGACACATCTTTTCTTTCCTGCCATTTCTTTATGATGCATTTCTTCTTTATGATGCATTTCTTCTGTCTGCTGCATATGATTCATATAAACAGTTTCTTTGATCTCTCCTATCTGATCTTTTTGTTTACAACTTGAACTTATATTCCTATTACTTATTTGTATCTTATGACGGTTTTGTTGAAGCAAATTTTTTCTTTGTTTACCATCTCCCACCCCCTTTATGAATTTTTGGAATTTTTCGTCAAATAAAAATGTCAATTTTGCAGTTTTCCCTGCGGAATAATAAAGTACCTCCTTTCCCAGATTTTTTATGATCTGTTGTATTGTCTCCTTAAGGATTGGTTGATCCGTGGATTCTTTTCGTCGAAGGACGAATAAGATACTACCTTTGATTATTCCAATTGCTGCGCCTACAAATAAGGAATAGATAGAAATCGTCATACCCTGTTTCAATCCGAGAACTGCCGTCACAACGGATAGAAGCTTAATGTCTCCTGCTCCCAGACATCTAATAACATATAATGGGAACAAAATCAAAATACTGCCAATAAGATCTTTTAAAGCTCCAAACATTCCTGGCGGGCCGGCCCTGCTCAGTTGATAGATCACACCGACCGCCATTCCTGTCATCGTCAAAACATTAGGTATCCTGTATGTCCTGAGGTCTAAAATCACCGCCAGAACCAGAAAAAAGAATAATCCTGCAATCATCGTTACCTCACATATTTACACTTTTCACGCATCTCAAGCATTACATACTACATTTGAAGAAAGGACAATAAATTTGCTAAAAAACACTAAAACACAACACACTTCGTAACTCTTTGATTCCTGGGAAAATCTGTTAATAAAACATTACCCTCAGATTCTAATTGGATGTAACAGATTTTGCAGAAGATCCTGCTTTGACTTTTTGTTTTGACTTGTTTTGAATCGTATCACAATATTTTTTATTTGTCCAGAGGATTTTTAAAATTTCCGAAAATTTTATAAAACATCTCTATTTTTTCGTATTTTTTTAATTTGGGTTGATTTTATTTTAGTTTCCATGTAATTATTTCATTGTTTCAGGGCATAAAAAAGACGTCAAATCCGGCTGTTTTCACACTTTAGGAAGACACCAGTTGATCGTTTTTCGGAAACACAAATAATAGCATTTTCTGTGCGGGATCAATACCGCAAAGCAAGATGATTTCACCGCAAACCACGTGCATCCATCAATGGATCCAAGAGGTCAATGCTGCCTCAGATAAGCAAGAAGCCCCTCACAACATTCGGAGACATCTTTATATGTCTCATCAAAATTTCCCGTATACCATGGATCGGCAATATCTGCATTTGAACCGGTAAAAGTCCGGAACTTATAAAGCTTACCGTCCGGATCGCCTTTCAGCATCCGGTTAAGATTTCTCATATTCCATTCATCCATGCCGATGATATAATCAAACCGGTCGTAATCCGCCCAGGAAATCTGCTTTGCCCTATGAGGAAGCACAGGGATCCCCACCTCTCTTAATTTATTCACCGTTCCATAATGGGGCGGATTGCCGATTTCCTCAGTGCTTGTAGCCATAGAATCAATATAAAACTGATCCGCGATCCCCATGGTATTTACCATATGCTGAAGCACAAACTGGCTCATGGTGCTGCGACAAATATTGCCGTGGCAGACGAAAAGTATTTTAATCATTGTTATCAAACTCCTTAATATGCCGTAAAACGTCCAGTTTTGCTAGGTTTCCCAGATATCTTATGCCTTGCTCTCAAAAGAACAAATGTTGCAAATCAGAGCATATTTTAGCAAGTTATTACTACTTATAAATCTCATTGGACAAAAATTCAATTTATTGGTCAAAAACCCCCTTAATTCAGAGCAACACATCTCCCACTACACTATTACATTTTCCTCTATGAAAACCTTATTAAGCTGCATCGAACTTCGTATTACCTCTCGCATAAATACTTTAAAAAGCTTATCATAATTCTGACTTTTATCAATGTTATTTAAACCTTCATAATACTCCTCCTTTTCCGGATATTTTATATAAATTGGCGGAAGTCCTTTAAGTCTGTATGTCCAATTTAATAATGCCCGTGAACATCTTCCATTACCATCTCCAAATGGATGGATTACAGTTATTCGGTGATGGATTATTGCAGCCTGCTTTATAACATCCGCAACTGTTAACTTGTCCATCTCTTCTGTCAGCGCTTTCATTGGTGCGTCTAGAGCAATTATTTCCTGTACAATCATATGATAATCTACGGTTTCAAACTCTGCACCTGTAACAAAATTATTATCTTGGCGATACAACCCGCCTGCTTCTGGAAATGGGGCATATTGATACAGCATCTTGTTCAATTTCTGTATTTTATAAATATCTAACTTATCTTCCGTGTCATATATATAATCATATAAAGCAGAATGGCCTGCTACTTGTATGATTTCTTCATATTCTTCATTACAATACTGACTCTCATTTTTGTTGTATCGCAAATCAGCAATTATTTCTGCAACTACATCATCATCAAGGTTGAGCCTTTCCAAACGGTTTTCATGATAAATAAAATCATTCTTAAATATGTACCAAGCATATTTATTGTCTATACTCCAAAAATACTCATATGAATTAACTACTTGCTCCCACAGATTTACGTTTTCTGTATCTAAGCCTAATTCTATTTTCTTTTGTTCCGGCTTAAACTTACGATTCTCCCGTTTTATTATCTTGGCATCTGCCTCGCCATCCAACATATTAATTTTATAGGCGACCGAAAAAACTGCAGATTCAAAGCTCACACCAAAATGCTCTGCAATCTTCAAAATATCACTTCTGTTTACTATTCCATTTACAGCGTACTTTCTTGCTTCAGCTCTAAGAAATTTTGTTGGCATAAGTAACTCTGATGCAAATGCATCAGCAAAGCTTTCTATACTGTTCTTCTTTCCGCTAATCGGACAAATACTACTGTCACGGTCTTTAATGTGATGACACAATTCGTGTGCTGCAGTATATCTTTGACGGGTTATAGGTCTCCCAAAATTAATACCTATAACCGGAATATCATCTTCATCATCCGGTAAAATGTAAATACCCTCCAAATCCTTAAATTCCATAAATTGATATATAATTCCAAAATCGCGTATCATTTTAAATGGATCAATAGGAAAGGAGGGTTCTTTACCATCAAAGTATTCAGCTATAACTGCCTGTGCTAATGCTTCTGCAGACATTCCTTTGCGATATAACTCAATAACATTTCTCAATTCATCGTCTCCTTGTATCTACGCTTGAAATTTATCAGATTCATAATTTCCTTCTTATCTATGTCGGAGAGTTCTGAAAAGGTTCTTGCAAATGCTCTAACTTCATTTTCTTCAGATACATTTCCGTACAATAATTCATCAGTAGTTACTCCATAAAGTTCAGAAAACTTAGTAAGTTCATCGGTGGTTACTTTACGTGTCCCCGCCTCAATAGCAACTATTGTTGTCCTAGTCATACCTAATTGTGTCGCTACAAATTCCTGAGAAAGTTTCAAACTCTTACGCACTTGCTTCAATCTTTCATTCATAATAACCTTTCTCCTTTCATCAGTCTCTATATACTATACTCCTACTGAAAGAAATATGCAACATAAAATGTCAGAATTTATGACATTTTTTACAAGGTTCATCCAAGATTGTCCATTATTTTCCACTGTATTGACCTGTTGAAAGGAGTTAAATAGCAGTTTTTTACTCCTGAAAACTGCCATTTTATCATTCTTCTATTCCTGTGTCATTCAAGGCTCTTTCAAAAATGGTGTAGTAGTGTTGTAGTAAGCGCCTTCTCTCACTATAAAACCATTGATTTTACAGGCTTTTCTGGAATATTTCAAGATACTGCCGTGGCACACAAAAAGTATTCTAATCATAATTTATTCCTTTCTCAAAATGCCCGAAAATGCCGAGTTTTGCGAGAGTACGCCAAGTTTTTAAGACTTGGGATTTTCCTTTCAAAATCCACACAACTTGGCATATCGTAGTATGGGTCAGCACATCATGGCCTTGTATAGTAGTAAAATCGTAGTAAGAACGGGGTGCACTGCAATGTTTTATGTCAAAAATCTATTACTTTTGGCGGGCATTGCCAAGTAATTCTGCCCGGCTTTTTATTGGTTATCCTCTAACAACATTTATTCCGCCTTGCTCGTCCACTTCAAAAACCTTCACATCCCGCAGCAAGTGCCCATTAATACGGACAAAGTATTCCGCCAAGGTTTCCTGTTTCTTGGGATGTACGGCTTTCTTTATACATAAGACCTTCGTGGTGTCCTCAGGCAGATAGCCCATGTAAAATAGCGCCTCATTCATGCCCATCATCTTCCCACTCGGCACATTCCCGGTGTCCGTCCATGCATAGCACTTGCACTCTACAACTATCTTCTTGTCATCCGAAACACAGTCAAACTTATGATTTTTAGAAAGATGCCCTATCGGAATTGCCATCTCCAAATCAAAGTCCGTCTGAAAATATTCCTCCACACTCTTGCAGACCATTTCCTAAAAACCCTTACCCACCTTCGGGTTTTCACTGTTCGTGTTCATTCGATTTTTCTCCTCGACCGTTTTTTCCCTTTTCGGAAAAGTGTTCCTATTAACTACTCTATAAACTGAAATTTTACCATTTATTTTATCAGATGAAGATATGGATCATCGTTATCTCCCATAATATCGCAAACTGATTTTTGCCATAAATCTTGTCGTTTGTTTACTTTCATATCCGAACATACTTTGTCAATATCGGCATCATAACCGATAACAAGCCAGTCCGTCAGAAATTGAATGCCAACCTGATATGTATCTTTTGGGTCAACAGAGTTTTTAATAGCGTTATTCCAATCTACAGCATAAGCAGGGTCAGCCGTACTGTCATCATCAAGTAAACTCATACCACCTAATAAACCGCCTAAAGAGCTATTTTTATCTTCTATCCATATCAATTCTAAATATCTAAAAAAAATACGATACCCTATCAAATTATTCAAAAGAAATTCCCCTTACAAATACCAATTTTTGATAGCATTATAACAAGTTTTTAACAGGTACGCAATTCCGAAAAGGGAGATTTTTTATTACAGTGTTCCTTTACCGGACATTCCCTACATTTCGGGGATGCTCCGCAGATTTTCCCATACTGCTCAGAGCAGAAACTCCAGATGATATTGTCGATTGAAGCCATCGAAAGTCCACTCTCTTTTGACAGTCTCCTCACAGTATCAATGACCTCCGACACCGTTGCCGTTTCGTGGTTGCCTGTCCCCATCCGTTTCGATCCAAGGAATCTCCTCAAGTGGACATCCGGCTTTGCACCGTCAATACCCACATTTCGCAGATACTCCCAGCACAAAGCCTCTCCCATATTCCGCAGCTTATATTTCGACTTGTAATTTGTCAACACTTTTACTATCTTGTGTGCCGGAGCAGATGTCACGAAAGCATCAAGGCTGCCATACTCTGCCTCTATGGAACGCAGTGTCGCAATATTGTCCGGCAGATACTTCATCTGGTCATGTATGTTCCTGTTTCCGCATTTTATCTCTCTGATGCGGTCTACAAAATATGTATCAGGCTGTTCCAGTATCCTCTCCGCATCGTATCCAAAGAAAATACCATCTATCTCGTCCAGGTGCTTCACGACCTCTGCCCACGGTCTTTGTGCGCTGAGAAGGGAATACACCATCGCCTGCAAATGTTCTGAAAAATCATAGTTCTTACCATCCTTGCGAGCCGATACTTTATTGTCAATTGTTTCATCATATTTCATGCCGTGTTCAGTTAAAAAATCCCGCATTATAAAAAGATAATCACACTCCCTATGGACACGGACGTCTCCCGGTTCATCAATCTCCTTCAACCGCTCCAGCCATTTTTTAATGCAGCCTTTCTTAAAAAATCCGAACAATGCACCATCACAGAATCGCTCCGCCCGGACAGCGCCCATTAGCATCGCCATAACGCATTTTCCGTCCAGTTCAGACACATCTTTATCAGACATGGAGTCCATTCCCCAATCGATACCGTTAGCCTTCAAAATATTGCCGTAACGGTTCAGCTCATACTCCGGGTGCATCTGTTCAAAATCATATATAGCATCCTCAACCTCCCGGACAAGCCTTGAGTAATTCACAAACGGCATCTGGACAAGGTGTTCCGGCGTTCCGTTATTCACTCGGTCAATCACCCAATCCCCGATTTTATCGTCTTCAATCATCGGCAGAAAGTCTGTTAGTGACTTATACAACTCAGACATATAACGCCTCACGCCCCTTTCTCCATAAATTTAATAGTCATTGTCCTTGTTGAAATCAAACATATTTCCAAAAATTCCACCCATAATGCTTATCTCCGTTTCTTTGATAAGAACAGTCTATCACACCATGTGTCCTAAAAAACGGACTTATTTTCTACCGTTCATCTGGAAATTGAATATTCAAAGAGGTCAAAGATGCGGTTCTTCGACCTCTTCGTATTCCCTATTTACTACCCTTTACGGCATCGAACATTGATTTTCTCATGCCGTCCAGCCACTCCTTGTTCGCCATGCACATTCCTCCATAGCAATGCTCTCGAAACATGCAAGTTTCACAAATAATCTGATTAACACTTTGCCGAATCAGGTCATCATCAGACGGTAGCTCATACGAATCCACTTTTTGTATATTTGATGGATTCCTTAATCCGAAATCTATCTGTTTACCATTACCGGTTTTTAAATATCGATATGTTTCCGCAAAAAACTCCAGACAATCACCAACTTGATAATCCTCAAATTTCTCAATTGACATCCAAACGTGGTCCTCTTTTCCATCAAAGCACTCCCCATCCATGTACATACCACTTACATAGATGCGCTTAAAACAGATATTCTTTGAGGTTATCCTCTCGATCTGTCCGGCAAAGTCAAGCGGTACTTCATGGTGGCATAAAAAGAACCACCCTCTTATATCCCTTCCTATTGCCATCTGTGCATCAAGATATTCTTCATAGGTAAGTTTTTCACCACCGAAAACTTCCTTCATGCCTTGTGGCGAAAAATCAATGTAGCCCCACTTCTGGGTATCCACAATGACATTCTGAGCCCAATACTCTTTCTTCAGTTCCTTCCACTCTGTGTTTCTTTTTCTTTTACTCATATTCTCGCACCTCCGATTAAAAGTGTCACTTTACTTGACCTGACAATTTAATCTACGAATATGAGAGCTTCCTGCGCCATTCTGCACCCTCGTTTTAGTCTCATCAACTGTAGCACATTTTGTAATTTCATCATATATAGCAAGAATCCCTGTTTTATTACTTGAGGCTTTTCCTATCTGCAAATTTAATAACATTTCAGGCAGACAATTATTTTAACTCATATTCTTGTTCTTCGCTGCAACATATTTTTGATTTTTGCTTTTCGGTTTATCTGGAATTGACATCCTAAGCTTCCCTTTCCTCAATAGAGAATCCACTTCCGGCTTTATACTCTTTATCGTTCTGTATCCCATAAGATTTGCAATCTCTTGTTTACTCTTTTCTTCTTTACATATACTAAGAATTCGTCTTTCTTTATTCGTCAAATTTTTATCTTGAGTATTATCTTGGGTATTATCTTGGGTATTATCTTGGGTACTCTTACCATATAAACTCATAAATGTAACAGTGATATCTTCTCTCTTCACCTTATACTCCGGAATATCATTTCCGGCCACAATGCAACTGTCTTTTATTTTTTGAATGCCGCGTCCCCACGCCTCAACAAATCCAGCCCGAAAGAAAGTATTGGCAATCAACGGATTATATGGTCTGGATTTATGCGATTCCATCAAATCATCAACCGTCCAATCATCAGGAAATACGCAGTCATTCGCAATCATGATCCGATTATCATAAACCCGAATTTGAATCGGAACCAAAGTCGCATAATTTTTATGTGATATCGCATTTAAGACGGCTTCCCTTATCGCTTCCTTTGGATAAGGATATGTCTCTACTCGTGTAATGTTTTGATAAGAAATAAGACCTTTCAGATATTTTGTATAAATCAAATCCACGACACTGTCTGCCTGCGACAGCAAAGAGCCATGTACTTCATCCTGATACAAAATATCCGATTCCGTTTGAAAATAGGCAATCTTAACATAAGAGCCGGGTATCCATTTCTCCGGATTATGGTGAAAAAGCAAAATCGCTGCTCTTGTAAGTAAACCTTCATTGATAAGATTTAGGCGGTCAAGCAGCTGCTCATTACTGACCTGAATATCTGGCTCATCCATCCTGTTACTTTTTACTGCCTGTTCCCTAAAAATATCAAAACTGTCATTGCGTAAATCTTTTATCGCCACACCTTGTATGGGTATGCTGTCCCATGTGATTCCGGTCTTTTTCAAAAGGAATTGGTTCAAAGCTTGTCCTTTGAGCAACTGTTTTGTACTCCCGCTGCGATAATGATATTCTCCCCTGTAATTTACCGGATAAGTATTGGGATTGACACAAATTTCAATATAATCTTTCTCATCCTCCGTCAGCAAATTCACATCTACGATAATTCCAAGAACATCCCTTACCTTATTCGGAATATCTTCCATAAGTTTCTTACTGTTTTGAATGCCGATGACCGTACCGTCATCCTTTGTGCCAATATAAATCTTTCCGCCATGTGCATTGGCAAATCCGCATATCCATTTCAGATATTCGTCACGCCAAGATTCTTTCCATTCAACATTCTGGCTTTCTGCCATAAATGCACCTCCAAAATCGAATTGGACAGACAATGCCTGCCCAATTTATATCATACCAAAATATTCAACAAAATACTATATTCCGTGTGGAACAGTTTTATATTTTTCGTTTGTCATTTCAAGGCTCTTTCAAAAATGGTGTAGTAGTGGTGAAGTAAGCACCTTGGCTTTCCATGAAATCATTGATTCTGCAGGCTTTTCCAGAACATTTCAAGATACTGCCGTGGCACACAAAAAGTATCGATATCATGTTAATTTTTCCTCCTGAGATACTCTAATTTACCGTGTTTTAGCGCGATTTTCAGAAATCGTGCAGTATGTGCCAATCAAGTAAGTGCTGGCGCTGTATTCGCCCTATCATGAAATGGTTATTCGCCAGTTTGCAGATAAGATGAACATACTGTATACGGCAGCCAAACCGGAAACCAATCTTAAACTCCTGCGGCAGAAAGCAGGGACTCGCGCTTTAAGCTTCTCCCTCTTCTTCAACGTCCGCCGTCACCGCAAAAAACGCCTCCACAACCGCCGGATCAAAATGCGTGCCGGATTCCTCCCTGATGATCGCATACGCCTTTTCGAGCGGCATGGCATCTTTATAGCAGCGTTTAGAGGTCAGTGCGTCAAACACATCCGCCACTGCCATGATCCTCGCGCAAAGCGGTATTTCTTCCCCGCTGATGCCATGGGGATAGCCTTTTCCATTCCACCACTCATGATGATACGCCGCCATCTCCACCGCCATATTCAGATACTCTGATTCCCCAAGCTCCGCCTTTGCATGGGCAAGCAGCTCCTCGCCTGCCGTGGTATGCGTCTTCATAACCTCAAATTCTTCCTCCGTCAGTCTCCCCGGCTTGTTCAGGACAATATCCGGAATATGTATCTTCCCGATGTCGTGGAGCGGCGCTGCCACCACCATGTTGCTAAGATACTGCTCGGTCAGAATATCACCATATCTGCCCTGCTTTTTCATCTCTTTTGCGATACTCTCCACATATTCCGCCGTGCGTTTGATATGACCGCCCGTGTTATCGTCCCTGTTCTCCACAACCTCCGCCATAAATCTGATCATGCCGGACTGCATGCCGGAAACCCGCTCATGATAAAAGGAACGCTTATTGCCCTGCATAATCAGTGCAATGATCGTGATCGTCATAATAAATGCCGCGATGCTGCTAATACCGATAAAGGAAGAAAGACTGTGTCTATAGGCTTCTGCTGCTGCCTGGGCATTTTCCCCGTCTCCCGCAAGCTGCTTTGCAACTTCTCTGGAAAAAAACAGCATCAGGATACCGACCGCCCAAAGCAGATACCTCTCAGATCTTTGCAGGCTTCTGTGCTGCATATTCTCCTGAAACCAGCTGCGCCAGTTCTTCCCTTTCACATAGAATAAAATGATCAGTACGGTCAATATTCCATAAACCGCAAACTGGCAGATCTGTGTTTCCCGTTCCTGCAGCTCCAGCAGATACGGCGGCACAAGCAGAATAGGAACAAAAAGCCCGTTGATAATGCCCATAAACGGTATCATCAAAACCAGCCCCCACAGTCTGTGTTTTTTCCTGCCAAGACAGGTATTTAAGGCAATCATAAACAGCGCCGCAATTGTTGCGGCATCTTTCCCAACTACTAAAGCCACAACACAGATAAGGAAAAAACTTGCATAATAAAAAATGCGCTGTTTTTTAGCTTCCATATCCGGCTCTAA
This sequence comes from uncultured Lachnospiraceae bacterium, assembly GCA_964421915.1. GTDB lineage: Bacteria > Bacillota > Clostridia > Lachnospirales > Lachnospiraceae > NK4A136. The sequence continues at coordinate 11,502 of CAYQZB010000005.1, read as the reverse complement.
GAATACATATTTTTTTATCAGGAAACCGCTGACTGTGATCGCTACCGTTTCCAGCAATTCCAGTATTTCCGTCACCATGGTCTATACACCGTGCCTTTCGCTCTTTCCTTCTATTTTCCCTACATACCATCCCATGATATTCAGGATAGACAATTCACATTTTTATTGTAATAAATAGCTTCGTAAAATGCAACCAAATAAAATATGACCGGCCGTTTCCCCATGGATCACTCCACAAAACAGCCGGTCACATGACCGAAAGCCCCGCCTCATCAGCAATGCCTTTTTCTTATTTTGAATCTCCTACCAAATCTATGGTCAGCTCTGAAAATACTCCTGAAATGCTGATCTCATTTTCACTGTCGGCAGCTTTGTCATATTCTACTGATTCTCCGTCTTTTACATAAAAGACGTTACATTTTCTGCCTTTATTAATAACATTCACCACATTTTCCTCCGGGATATGAATGACCGCTTTTGCTTTCCATTGGTTAACATCCAGTCTTCCCGTGATCTTGTCAACAGTGATATCATAATTTGTTTTTCCTGTCAGCTCCAGACTTCCGCTGCTGTCTGAGATCAGGACGTGCTCCGCGTCGCCGTCATATTCCAGACGGTTCAGGTGAAGACCGCTGATTGCAAGAAGCTTGACGCTGGCTGCGATCTCGCAATGATCGGAATATTTATTCGGCAGGATGATCTCAACCGCCAGCGACTCCTCCGCTTCATAACGGCTCAGCTTATTTTTGTTGAGGCAGACCACATCCAGCTTGTTTTTCTTATCATCCAGCTTGATTTTGAACATGGAGCCCAGATCCTCAAGGCTTTCCGAAGACAGCTTGATATGCAGCTTCTCATCATCGCCGGATGAAAGCCGGATTGCTGCCGCGCTGCCGATATTGACGTCAAAATGCTTTTCACAGTCGATGTCATAGATCGTTTCACTGGTATATACGATCGTTTTCGGGTTTTCCTTTGTAACGGAATCCGTCAGCAGCTCATCTATGGTCGTCTTAAAGATCTCCGCTATGATCATCATATTTTCCACATCAGGCAGACCTTTTCCTGTTTCCCACTTCGTGATCGCCTGCCTTGAAACACCGATCTTTTCAGCAAGCTGCTCCTGCGAGATGCCCTCTTTTTTTCTGATTTCTTTTAATCTTTCTGAAAAATTCATATCCTTTCTCCTTCCTTTACATTTGATCCTTTAGACATTTGCGAAACTCTGTTCAAATTCTTTCCTAATTGTGCATCATTGACAATTCAACGCAGACACGCTTTCGCTCCGTGAAAAACGCAGCGGCACATAAGATACCAAAGGACGGCATCTAAGTGCCGGCGTTTTTCAAAGGTCTGCTTATGAATTTGTCAATGTTGCACAATAATATTTACGTTATCGAGAGTTTCGCAATTACCTTATACATTTAATCTCTTAGGCAATTGCGAAAGAACCCGATTAGAGTTTCGCAATTACCTTTAAATTTAATCTTTTAATAGTGAATATGCGGTTATCTTCTTGATTGGCGCTGAAAGAAGCACGCTGATCACAAATGCCACCGCCGTAAACATCACGGCAAATACGATCAATATCCAGACAGCTACCTCAAAATGATTTTTTATGGCTCCAATCATGGAAAATATGGTATTGTTCATTGCGGGAAGATACCACAGTCCGGCGACTGCAGAAATGATTGATGCCACAGCCACAACGGGGATAAAACTAACCGCCGTCTTAATCGTAAGCTGCCCGTTTGTGTATCCGATTGCTTTATAGATACCGAATTCCTGCTTACGCCTGCTGATCATGGAATTGATGATCACATACATCACCAGCAGCACCATCAGGACGGAGATCACAAACAGGATCACCACGATCACGGAAACGATGCCCGCATACATCATCTGACCGTTTTCACTCAGCTGTTCATAATTGACTGATGATTTGATGAGTGTATCGTGGTTTTCTTCATACTCATTGATAAACTCACCGGCAATTTTATCATGCAGATATACATTGACGGAATTTACGGATTCACCGATCTTTTCGTATCCTTCCCTTGTCAGCTGGCACACCGAGCCTGCATTATTCACGCTTTGAACATAACCGGTCACAAGGTAATTCGCCGATTTATCGCCAACGGTTAATGTTATGATGTTACCGATTGGATAGCTGTCTGAGATCGCGTTCCCTACTGCAATTTCATTCTCGTTCACGGGACTTCTGCCCTCATAACAGATATCGTTTGTTGCCTTTGAAAAATCTTCACACACAAAGGCTGTCAGACTTCCGTCCTCATAGCTTACAGGCACGGAAGCATATTTCAAAACAAGCTTTACACGGCTGTCAGTTTGAAGAAGTTCCTCAAGCTCCGTCAGTTTGCCGTCCTCTGCCGCAAAAATAACGGACGGTATTTCTTCTGAAAGCGTATTCATAAAATTATCCGGCCTGACATTTACATTATATAAGAGCGTTCCCGCAAAAGACAACAGCACCATGATACCAAATGAAACAATAAATAATAAGATGCTTTGTCCCGCCGATTCGTCTCCGGTGATGCCTCTTATGGCGTTGATCGGCTCTAATCTATGTATTTTCCTTGCGGAAAAATAGGAAAAGAGTAATATTGCGCACGTCAGTGTCAGTATGACGATCAGCAATGCCATGATATCAAACTCAGGTGTATAAGAAAATCCTGATTGGATCGCCAGAATACCTGCTACAAAAGGCAGGACCGCATTCGACAAGACGATTCCAATCACTGTAGCGGTAATGCCTACAAGGATGTAGGGCATGATCGTCGAAGCAATGATCAGACTGCTTGTATAACCAACCGCTTTTAATACCCCCATCTGTGCCAGCTCGCCTTCGATCGCGCTCCGTATCCGGAAATTACTGAGGAAGATACTCACTACAAGTATTATGGCAGCAAGCGCCAAAAAGATAACGATAAGCAAAGTACAAACCATGGTTCTGGTCTGCTTTGAGGTATCCTTGTCATTGATGCTCATAATTGCGATCCCTTTATCTCTCAGCTTTTCGGTGATCGTGTTTTTCATTTCGCCAAGATCAGCAGTATCGCTTATCTTTAAGGAGTATTCCACAATGACATTATTGCTGTATTCCTCCGTAAAGTCCTCATAGAGAGCCCCCGGAAAATATCCGCCGATCATCCCGGTACCGTAATTGCCATACTGCATTTCCGATACGATCCCGCCGATATTATAGGTATGCTCCTCGCCATCTATGGAATACGTGATGCTGCCGCCTTCCGTAAAACCGCCCAATTCCTTCATATATAAGGGAATGTAAACAGAATTGCCGCCCTCTCCGGAATAATTCGTAACATCAAGCAGATTCAGCGTTCTTTCCTCATCAAGACTGTAAAAAACAGTATTCATATCAAAATCAGAGCCTGCAAATTCACGGACGGTTGCGGTCGTAAATACACCGCCATGCTTTTCAACAAAGGATACCCCGTCCATTTCTTCCACTTCCGTGAGCAGATCGTCATAATCCTGAATCTCAGGAATGATAAAATTGATGTCCGCCGCGCCAAGCTGATCAAACAGGCTGTCATAAGCGTTAAATGTCTGAAAAGCAAGCACAAGGGCGATATTGATGATAAATGCGGTCAGGCAGATAAACACCCCGAAGGAGATAAACTGTCCCTTTGCTTTTTTCAGATTATGTAACGTAAGTGTGGATATCTTTTTCAATCCTACCACCCCATTTCTTTAATAAATTTATCAAGTTTTTCCGTTCTTTCGGCATCGTCCTGCTCATATGTTCCCAGATCACACTCGCCATAGATCTTTCCATCTTTGATATAAATGATGCGATTTCCCCGCAGGGCTGATTTCTTATCATGTGTAACCATGACGATGCTCTGCTCTTTCTTGTGAAGTGAAGTAAACACATCAAGGACTGCCCCCGAATTGGCAGAATTTAATGCGCCTGTCGGTTCGTCCGCGAAAAGCACGTTGGGACTGTTGATCACTGCCCTGACGATACCTGCCCTCTGCGCTTCGCCGCCTGAGATCTGGGAGGAAGTCTTTTTCCATGTGTTTTCAGGGATATTTACCAAAGAAAACAGCTCCTTTGCGCGGTTTTTGATATCTTCCTTGTCTTTGCTTGTCAGTACCCCCGCCGTAATGACATTATCCATAAGGTTCATCTTATCGATCAGATAGATCTGCTGGAATACGAATCCGCACTCCTTCCGCCGAAATACCGCCAATTTATCATTATTTAACTTCGTGATGTCCGTTCCATCAAAGTGAATCTCCCCACCGTCCGGCTTATCCATCCCTGAAAGGGAATACATCAGGGTTGACTTGCCTGCCCCCGATGAACCCATGATCACGGTAAAATCTCCCTTATAAATATCAATATTCAGATCTGAATAAATCACCTGAATACTGTCACCTTTGCCAAACGCCTTTTTTAGGTGCTTTGCCGATATGACTGTTTCTTTGCTCATAATACAACCGCCTTTCTTTTTATTCCTGCGTTATCTTCGCGAGGATCAGTATCTTCATTGCCTGCAGCCGTGCTGCCGACTATATGACAACAATAATGAAAAAATCCGGGTTGCACTACCAACAGTTGTATACATTTGATTTTTTTCATGCTACTTTGCGTTGCATTGCAGTAAAATATTGCTTTTTGGGGTAAATCGGCTTTTCACCTGATACGTCCTGGGCAGGCAATCAAAAAACGGCAGTAACCTCTTTTGGGAGGACTGCCGCCGTAACTGTTCTCAATTATATTTGCAAACTTTCTGCATATTTGAAACAAATCACATCACTTGGCGCAGTTTCAATATATGCCTGTTCTTTATGCATAAAAGAAATAATCTCATTTTTGCTCATCTTTCCGAGCTTTTCAATAACGATATCAAGGACATTCTTATCTGCATCCGAAAGAGAAGGATATGATGATGCCGTCTCTAAAGAAAAATGATATGCAATCGTTTCTCCCATATCCACTTCTTCACACGGAACATCTTTCAAATCAATAATTGAATTATGTCCAACCGGCACCGCTCCCGTTGGCAAAGCTTGATATACTAAACCTGTTATGGCAAAACCTCTGTTTTTATAGGATAATGCATCTGCATACCACATCAACCTCATAAGCTTTGCCTTATAAAGATTGGTGATCTTTGTAGATCCCGCAAAATAGCGAATCACATCAACTACCTTATCCAGGCAGAGGTCAGTATTTCCGTGAAAAAGCTGATTTCCTTGAAATCTGGCATAACTGGCCTCAACAGCCTTGCGCAAATAAGCATCCTGATCCTTTTCATATAAAGCGGACGCTGCATCCAAATATTTCTGATATGACTCCGCAGACAAATCCTTCTTTGCCTCACTTAATAATGACAAGAACCATTCCGGATCCTGCGCAATCTTCTTTAATATCGTATCATGTGCCTTATCCTGTACCTGATGGCTCTCATATCTTGTGATCGTCTTCCCGCCCCAGCCAAGAAGAATGCATAAATCGCTTTGGCTGATTCCATACTGTGCTCGAATTGCTCTGATTTCTGCAGATGTCAAAAGACCTTCCGCTTTTCTGTATGCATCCTTAAAACGCACATCATTATCCTGTATCTGCTGCTCATCCATATACAGTTCTTCTGCTACATCGCAATAGAAATAAGATTCTTCATACTTTACCTTTACATTCTTAAAGGTTGCATTATCTTCTGTAAGAACTGTTTTCACTTCATGTTCTTCCATACAGCATACGCACAATCGCTTCTCACTTTTAACGATCTTCATGTTCATGAAAACACCTCCTGATTCTTTCTATAAGGAAACATCTCCGGTGCAAATCCCTTCTCTGCAAAATGAAAAGACATTACAAAAGTTGTGGTATTGCCATACATCCCCAACAGTTCTACTCTAATTTTAATATATACGTCATCTTTGCCATTATAGACCTTGCCAAACTCACGCATTTCGCTTTTATTCGGAAATTTAAGATCCTTAACAGTTTTCATATATTCTTCCACAGTAAGAGTTTTTAATTCTCTTTTTAACGCTTCTAATGGATTCTCATTAGGAAACAATGTATTTACTGTATATTGATTTGTATACTTTTCGTCTCGTTTCTTATCTACCAGCCTTTTTGCCTGAAATGAAATCTGTGCCCCATTGTCTAAAGCATATCTCAAATCCTGCAGATAGGATCTAACTTCTAATTCACTTTCGATTCGTGCTTTTGTTCCATCTGACAAATCTGCATCTCCTCTGGTATCAATTGATACTTTTATGTTATACCAATTTTATTATATTGTCAATTTCTGTTTTGGGTTACTCTTTTGATAAGGAACTGCCGCTTTTTATGTTTTTCTACTATATTTTATTATTTAGTGACTGCTCATTAAACCCCGATGCAAAAACACAACTCTGAAAACCTGCCAGAACTCTTTCGGGATACCTTCCTGTGCGGGCACGATATCTTTCAACTGCATCATCAGCAAGCGGCAAACATTTACTTCTACTGAAAATTTTGCGAGTTATCATAATTTTATTCAGTAAATCCTTCATCCCAAGTTTAAATATGCAGTTGTCAGTGTGCTGAGACATTGGCTTCACAGATTCAGGTATTATTTCAAACGAACATAGTATGTTCCTTTTCCCGAACCCTCCCTTTTTAATGTTCCTTCCTTAACCAGCTTTCTAAGCGACCCTTCAACAGAGCTTACACTAAGCGACGGGCACAGCTCTCTGATATCCTGTTTTGTAAATTTTCCGATTTTATTTAGCGTTGCCTTTCTGACAATATCAACAGCAGGAAGTTTTTCTTCCACAATGGAAAATCTGTCCTCAAAATCCTTATATGCCGCAAGGATCGTACCTAATAAATATTTGATAAAAGGCACAACGTCCTCAGTACCTTTGTGCCATCCGTCCTGAGACCGTCCCAGAGCATCATAATATAAATCTTTATTCTTTGCTATCTTTGCTTCCAAAGAAATATATTTACCTACATAAAAACCGCTGCGATATAAAAGCAATGTAGTAAGCAATCTGCTCATTCTGCCATTACCGTCATTGAACGGATGTATGCAAAGAAAATCATGTATAAAAACCGGTATGATAATAAGCGGTTCTACCTCAAAGTTTCCGATGACACGATTATATTCATCGCATATCCTATCAAGCGCTTCGGGTGTTTCATACGGCGCAAGCGGGGTAAAAAGCACCTCCGTATGTCCATCCGGATAGGTTGCACTGATATAATTCTGCACTGTCTTAGTCTGACCTGCAATAGGATTATTCATATGACTGTAAAGGATTTTATGCAGCTGAAGAATATAATTCTTAGTGACCGGAATAGCATCAAAGCTTTCATGAATAACATTCAACACATCACGATAACCCGCTATCTCCTGCTCATCGCGGTTTCTCGGTGTGGTCTTTTCTTCCACTAACTGTCTTATTCTGGTATTAGTCGTCACTATGCCCTCGATGGCATTGGATGCCTCGGTACTCTGTACTTTTGCTATTTCTACAAGCTTTTCAAGCTCGTTCGGCTTTTGCTTGAGATAAAGCTCCTGCTTTCCCGCATATTTATAAATCGCTGCGACAAGTCCAAGAATGTCCGAATCCCATTTCTGCTCTTTAATAACCGAATAATTAAATCTTCTCATTCCCCTATCCACCGTCCTTTTCCCTTAAATACTAGCACATTTTAAGGGAAAGCTCAATGGTTTGCGGATATTTCCCCTTAAAAAACAACTTATTTTAAGGTTAAATCATATATGGACAAATAGTATACCCATTTCATCTTCGACAGATACCATTAAACGATTCCACCACAATTTAATGATTATACACTCTTCAATCCCCTTTATCGCAGCCTTCCCTAGTCAAACACCACCTGCGCAAAATTATAAAATCCCAGATACCATATGCCAAAATCATGTCCGCCCTTAAGCTCCTGCCACACATAATTTTCTCCGTTCTGAAATCTTTCACTTAACTGCGGAAGGTCTTTTGCCGCTGCAGAAGCGCTTTGATAGGCGATGTTATCCTGGGTTCCGCATATATTGTAAAAATACCTGATCTCCTCGTCGGGGAACTGCGTGTCTATCCGATTAACAATATCCGTCCCTATGTATGAAGTAGGCGCCGCCGAAAACGCCCCGAAATAGCTTATGATATCCAGACATTCACACATGCCTATATTAATGGTCTGCATACCGCCCATGGATAAGCCCGCCATTGCCCTGTGTTCCCTGTCTGCTGCCATATCATAATCATCTGCATCAGATCGCCCGTATGTCGCATAATGACTCTCGATATAAGGGATCAAATCATTCCTCAGCTCTTTCCCAAACTCATAAAAGGAATAATAATCACCATTTGTATTGGCAAAATCCACACCCGAACGTCCGTTAGGAGTCACCACAATAAACGGTTCAATATCTCCGTTACAGATAAGATTATCCATAATGTTCTTTATAATAGAGGCGCTTCCGGTCATTCCCCATTCCTTTTCATCTCCGCCGATGCCATGCATCAGATAGAGAACATTATAGCTTTTCTCTTCATCATAACCATAGGGAAGATAAACATAAGCATATTTTTCTATTTCGGAGCCGTCTCCATAATAGTCATACGTCGCATAAGATATCTTTTCGACGGTTCCACATTCGGAAGATCTCATGGCAGTATATTCTGACGGGATCGCTTCACTGAATCCCGACGCTGACTCTCCTTCGCTCAGTTCCCCATCTCCGGAATCAGCTGTTACCGGATCCACCTGCGCGGTCTCCTGTCTGATTGCCTCCGCGATCATATCCTCTTGTACATCCTGCATGTTTTCACCCTCCGTTTCATCATTGTTTTCAATATTTATATACGTCCCGTCAGCCGCAGGCTCCGATGCTGTCCGGCAGCCGGCAGCCGTCATCATAAGCGCCGCAGTCAGTAAAATAACAACTGCTGATCCTGATCTGTTTCCTTTTTGATCCATGTTTCTTCTCATGCCCCTTTCTAACCTGCGCTTCGCGCTCATCTTTTTAAATACATAGCACAAACCGCTCCAAATATCAAGTTTTGCATTTCATTGCATAAATTTATTATGTTTGACATTTTTTGCAGTTGTTTTTACCCTTTTCTTGAATTTTACCAAAATATACTGTACAATAAAGCTCTGATAAAATAAACCAAAAGCAAAGATTATGGAGGATGGAACAATGGATATCAAAGGACAGATCAATAAGATCGTAGAGGAAGTTACCAAGAATCCGAATATGAAAGAGCAGTTTGAAAAAGAGCCCGTAAAGGCAGTAGAAAAAATCATCGGCGTAGATCTTCCGGATGACGCTGTTATGAAAATCATTGACGGTGTAAAGGCAAATTTAAAAATAGATGGTGTATCTAAAGCTGCCGATGCTTTAAAGGGGATGTTCAAGTAACATCCTCCCATCTTACCGGTTTCGCAAAATAGTATCCTTGGGAATGGGCAATTCCGATTTTTTCCATAATCTGCTGGATATTTTCATTTTCCACAAACTCGCCAATTACTTCTTTTCCTGTGTTTTTGCACCATTCATTTATCATTGTCACAAATTCACGACAGTTTTCATCCTGACATATTACCTTGATGATTTCGCCATCAATTTTTAGAATATCCGCATTGATTTTAATAATGTGCAAAAGATTGGAAAAGCCGCTTCCAAAATCATCGATGGCAATTTTGGCCCCATGCTCGTGAATGCTTTCGGCAAACTGCTCAATGTATTGATAGTCTGTTACCTCCTCGCTTTCCACCAGCTCAAACACAAAATTCTCAGGATGATCCGCCTGCTTTAAGTAATGGAAAATCATCTCGATCATGTCCTCATCATAGATATCCTGCACATTCAGATTAATGGTTACCTTAACATCCTTATGGAGAAACATGCTCATTACTTTTTTTACCATAATAATTGACAGGGCTTCATAAAGGTCATATTCCTTGGCAATGGAAAGGAACTGGCCGGGATAATACAGATTCCCCTGGGCATCCCTGATACGGATCAAAGCCTCATACATTTCTATTCTGCCCTTGCGGTTATCATAGATCCCCTGAAAATGAGGCGAAATGCCGTCCTGGACAAGAGCATCCCTTACTACCTGAAGGATATGGATCTCTTCCTTCATATCCGCGACCTCTTCCTGAACCTGATTGTATATGACAAAAGGATTCTTATTCTTTGCTCCGTATTGCAGGGCTGTATCTGCTTTTTGCAGGGCATCTTCTTCATGCATAATCACTGCACATTCATAAGTAAGCCTGAAGTCCCTGCATACAGCTCCGTTCATATATTCATAGGCTGTCTTAACACATTCCACAAAGTCACTGTCATCTTTCAGGGTCTCTTCCGCCGCGATCAAAAGCCCGTTATCCCCATAACTGTAAAAATGAAGCACATCTGCAAACTCTGCCGCTTCCTTGGCCAAATGCACTCTTAAATGTTCATAAATGGTCTTTAATTCCGACCAGAAATCCTCCTGCCCCAGAAAGAGACGGATCATCCTTTCATTTTTCAGGGAAAATACCGCCAGCTTGTCTAAATAGTGTCTATCCTTATCGTAAATATATCTTGCCTGGTTATCCAGCCCCAGCATTTCCTGATAAAACATCGCCTGTTTCATTTTATCCCTTTGCAGGCTCAGCTGTTTATTCAACTGTCTGTTTCCCGTCATCAGCAGATAATTGATGATCTGCATATTTTCATGCTGTAATCCGGAGACATCCTTTAATCCCTTCTCCTTCAAAATCAGGCGGGCATTCTCATTTTCGGATAATCCCGCCAGCATCAGCGTGGCATTGCCGTATATATTCTTTCCCCTGATATTACCGATCTCTCCCGCCAAAATGGCACCGCTGATATTCGTGGTGTAAAACTGCCCTATTTCCCATGAGGCGCAGTCATGAAGCATCCACATTCTGGAAAGACACTCATAAGCAAACAGCGATTCCACCGGCGCCTCTCCCAATTCTTCATAGGCGCTGCTTAACTGGTCTACAATTCTCTGGGGCGCAAAATATCCCAGACCGAACTTCATGCCCTCGGAGATCTCACTGAAAACATTGATCCTGTCCCTGTCCTCCGATTTCCAAGGCTCCGGCAAGGTTTCCGCCAGTTCATAAACCACATTGTAAGCAGTCTGCGTCTCCTCCAGTATAAGAGGAAACAGGCTTGCCAGAGTAGGATCCTTTTCCAGTTCTTCCCTGCCAAGAACCCCCTGATACCATTTGGCAGCATCATCACCCTCTATTTCATCTACAAAATGCTCGTGGACCTTTGTTACCTCATAGCTTCTTCCTACGCCTTCTGCACCACAGATGACATTTTCATAGATAAAAAGCTTTGGCGACACCAGCATAACCGCCACCATTTTATTGACAGAAGTCTCTGTCTGACCTATAACATAAGCTTTTTCTCCCGCTTCGCTATGGGCGCCTTCCGCCACATAAGCAACGCCGCCTATCAT
>CAYQZB010000004.1:0-152459 GCA_964421915.1 uncultured Lachnospiraceae bacterium | reverse complement strand
CGTTCCCGATGCCCACCGCCTTCATCAGTGCAATCTCGCTCTTTTCCTTAGAGATGAATGAACGCTCCATGAGTATGACGATCAATGCCGTTACGATCACAGTAATGAGCATCATCATCTGTTTGACTGCATTCATTGTATCGGACATTCCTGTAAAATTATTGATGAAATCTGAGGTTGAATACACCTTGTCAGTGTCAAGCAGGTCTTTAAGCTTTTCAATGTTTTTGTTTATCTGCGCCTTGTCGGGGCTGCCGTCAAAGTGTATCTGCACTCCCAGTATATTGTTTGCCGGCAGATTTCCAAGGTCAAAATCTTTATATAGAAAAGCCTGGCTGATGAACGAGGAGTATGTTCCCGTGATGATAAACTCGTACTCTTTCTCATTTATTACTGCCGTTACCCTGTCGCCGATCTCTGCTCCTAAGTCATCGAGGGCGCCTGCCGTTACAGCAATCTCGTCCGTCTTCTGTGGAGCGCTTCCCTCATCTATATAGAGCGTGTCATTTGTCTCGCCTTTCATGACGCCGAAAGTAAGCTTTGCTGTTTTGTCTTCGTATGATGTTTCAAACTGTGTGGCCGTCGTTATTGTGCATTTGCCGGGCATTCCGTTATCGGCAAGGAGCTTTTCGATATCTGCGATGGTCTACTTATACGTACTCTGATCTGCAACGACCTTTGCAAATATTTCGCTATCCATGATATGCGCTTCACATGAGGGCACATTGAAGAAACGCAGTATCTTTTCACTTTCGAATGTCAATGCAAAATTTGACATAATTGTCATCAGCAGGATACAGAACGTGAACACAACGATCACGATAGAGAACTGCTTCGGCGAACTGATCACATCATTGACCGAGAGAAATGCAGATGACGGCAGCTTAGAGCGGCCTAAGTGCAAAAGGCTTTTTCTTCGGAAGCGCTCGCCCGTCTGACCGTTTCTTACTGCGTCGATGGGCGAGAGTTTATTGACTCTGCGTGTGCAGCCGTAGCAGAACAGCAGGATAATGATAACTACTGCCGCAGAGCTTAAAAGCCCCATAAGAGTACCGCTCCCGCTGCCGAGAACGATATTTTCCGATACAGTTTTCATCATCATATCCCCGAGAGGGATAGAACTAAAATACCCTATCAGTGTACCGGCAACAGCAATGGCAAGATATTTGACGATATATAGGCTTCTTATACTGCCGTTGTCGATACCCACAGCCTTCATTACACCAATCTCACGAAATTCCTCACTGACCGTAAAGCCTATTGTGAAACGCAGCACCACAAAGGCTGTGAACATCAGCACGATACTGATCATCATTAAAACATACGCAGAAAGCATATCATAAAGATAAATATCCTTGCTTTCTTCCCGTGTGTAGACATATACACCGCTATAGTCCTTTGCAAGTTCCCTTATTTCATCAACATCTGCTGTATTTACACAAAACTGCCAGCCATTCATGATATGAGTGGCTTCGTCCTTGTCAAGATAGTCATAGTCAGCAGAGTTTATGATAAGATATGGGAAAGCCGTGTTTCTCGAATCAAACAGTGCACCTTTAAACCGCCCCATAAACTTAAGCGTGAGATGACTGTTACCGACAGTAAGCTCCACCTCGTCGCCCTCTTTTATATTCATGTCCTGTAAAAAAGGAGCGTTGGCATAAAAGCAGCCCTTGTCCACGCTTTCGATGATGTTATTGTTCTCATCGAAATAGTTGATAGCCATTTCACTATCAGAAAGTAAACAGGCAGTATTAGTGAAATTATCAAGTTCCTTTCCGTTATGCTTAAAATACTTTGAACTTAATACACACAAATAATGCTCAGTCTTTATCTCCCTGACACAGTCAAGCTCCCCAATCTTTTCCTCAACATCATTTTCCCCGCTGTTAATGATCTGCACGATGACATCGGGGACATCCGCCGCATCGAAATAATGCTCGATACCGCCAGTCACAGCGATGATATTGTTCACCGCCGCCGCTGCAAACATGGAGCATAAAATGACAAACAGCAGCAGAATGATGTTCATGGTCTTTTTGCGTTTCAGGTCTTTTTTCAGTATCCTCCAGAACATAGTTTATACCTCTTTTCCTGTGTGAAGTTTTAGAAGTTCTAAGTCAGCTATGCTGACTTTGCGAAATCAGCCCTTGCTGAGTGAGTAAACTTCTCTTCACACTATTTTCTCTATGTTCTGAATCATATCATAGAAATTCTTAACAAGTCTTTAACTCTGGACAGAACATAAAAGCTTGCATAATGCTCAGTTTGAAGATTTACACAAACTTTGGTATAATCCCCAGATAAGGGCAAAAAGCCGCATAATCGGCCTCCGCCCTTAAGTAACTATTCACATGTCTTATATCAGATTTTGAGTTTACACAAAAATGAAACTGTCTCATATATACGTTCACTGGAGTTGTTTAACATTATATCTTTTCTATTTATATGTCTCTCTTAACACAAAAAAGCTACTTAACACAGTAGCTTTTTTGATATAGGGTTCGTTGCCGATTGTATTTTTCTCCATACTTAGCTTTTGGCTAATCCAACGATTGTCTCTTGTGCGAACACAAAACGTAGTTGGCATCTCCCAATCCCTATATGTATTTTATTATATGCAGTTCTTCTTGTCAATACACTATTTTTCTTTGATAGCGTTAAAAAGATTTTACAATTTTCTGTTTCCGCCCTTTCAAGTCATTCTGACGGAGGATTTCGATTTTTCCGATAAGCGCACCTCGAAAATGCTCCGCATTTCCTCGGTCGCGGGCATTCGTTAAATGCCCGCAAAGACGTCAAAAGAGTCACTTTCATGCAAGCATGAAGTGACTCTTTATTACGTCTTTTATGCGCTTATCTCATTGCTTTCGCGTAGATTACTCGATGATAGTAGCAACACGACCAGATCCTACTGTACGTCCACCCTCACGGATAGCGAATGTAAGACCCTGCTCCATAGCGATCGGATGGATCAGTTCGATGGTCATCTCTACGTTATCACCAGGCATACACATCTCTGTACCATCAGGAAGGTTACATACACCGGTTACGTCAGTTGTTCTGAAGTAGAACTGAGGTCTGTAGTTGTTAAAGAACGGAGTATGACGTCCACCTTCATCCTTTGTCAGTACATACACCTGAGCTGTGAATTTCTTATGGCATGTTACAGAACCGGGTTTAGCGATAACCTGTCCTCTTTCGATCTCTGTTCTCTGAACACCACGAAGCAGTGCACCGATGTTATCACCAGCCTGTGCCTCATCAAGCATCTTACGGAACATTTCGATACCTGTAACAACAGTCTTCTTTGTCTCTTCCTTAATACCAACGATTTCAACTTCCTCGTTAAGATGAAGAACACCACGCTCTACTCTACCGGTAGCAACTGTACCACGACCTGTGATTGTGAATACGTCCTCAACAGGCATCAGGAACGGCTGGTCTGTAGCACGCTTAGGATCAGGAATATAATCATCAACAGTGCTCATCAGCTCCATAACCTTGTCGCCCCACTCACCGCTGGGATCTTCCAGAGCCTTTAATGCAGAACCGCGGATGATAGGACATCCTGTGAATTCATACTCCTCAAGCTGCTCTGTGATCTCCATTTCAACCAGGTCTAACAGCTCCTCATCATCAACCATATCGCACTTGTTCATGAATACAACGATATAAGGAACGCCTACCTGACGGGACAGAAGGATGTGCTCCTTTGTCTGAGCCATAACACCATCTGTTGCAGCAACAACTAAGATAGCGCCGTCCATCTGTGCAGCACCGGTGATCATGTTCTTAACGTAGTCAGCATGTCCCGGGCAGTC
The DNA here is from genome assembly GCA_964421915.1 of uncultured Lachnospiraceae bacterium. Classification (GTDB taxonomy): domain Bacteria; phylum Bacillota; class Clostridia; order Lachnospirales; family Lachnospiraceae; genus NK4A136. Next base: position 148,635 of record CAYQZB010000004.1, on the reverse strand, counting down.
AACGTGTGCATAATGTCTCTTCTCTGTCTCGTACTCAACGTGAGCAGTAGAGATTGTGATACCTCTTTCTCTTTCTTCCGGAGCCTTATCAATGTTCTCGAAATCTGTAGCTGTATTACCAGCAACTCTTTCAGCCAATACCTTTGTAATAGCAGCTGTCAAAGTTGTTTTACCATGGTCAACGTGACCGATGGTACCAATATTACAATGGGGTTTTGTTCTTTCAAATTTTGCTTTAGCCATTTCTTATAAATCCTCCTTAAATAGATTTCAACTTGAGCTTTCCGCTCTTTTATTTTTTAATTAGCACTATCTTGAATTATAGTAAATATTACCATAATTTTCAAGTATTATTTTATTGTATTTACCGCATAAACAAAACATTTACTATTCTATTTTGCTTTTGCAGCCAATACCTTCTCCTGAATATTCTTCGGAACCGGTTCATACTTTTCAAAGAACATGGAATAGTTGCCGCGTCCCTGTGTCCTGGAACGAAGGTCTGTTGCATATCCGAACATCTCCGCCAAAGGCACATATCCTCTGACGATCTTTCCGCCGCCCAGATCATCCATACCTTCGATACGACCACGACGGGAATTGATATCGCCGATAACGTCTCCCATGTATTCCTCAGGCATCGTTACCTCAACCTTCATGATCGGCTCCAACAGCACTGCGTCGCCCTTGTTCATAGCATCCTTAAATGCCATGGAACCGGCAATATGGAATGCCATTTCTGAAGAATCGACTTCATGATAAGAACCGTCATAAACATTGGCATAGACGCCCAGTACCGGGAATCCGCCCAGAATACCGGACTTTGCAGCCTCTTCGATACCTTCACCGACTGCCGGGATATATTCCTTCGGAATCGCACCGCCGACAACTGTGGACTCGAACTTAAATGTTTCTTCACCGTTCGGATCCATCGGCTCAAATTTAACCTTACAGTGTCCATACTGACCACGACCACCGGACTGTTTCGCGTACTTACTGTCTACCTCAACAGCCTTTGTAAACGTCTCCTTATATGCAACCTGCGGAGCGCCGACATTTGCCTCTACCTTAAACTCACGAAGCAGACGGTCAACGATGATCTCCAGATGAAGCTCGCCCATACCGGCGATGATCGTCTGTCCTGTCTCCTGATCCGTATGCGCACGGAAGGTAGGATCTTCTTCTGCCAGCTTTGCAAGTGACTCGCCCAGTTTGCCCTGTCCCGCCTTGGTCTTCGGCTCGATTGCAAGCTCGATAACCGGCTCAGGGAATTCCATGGACTCAAGGATAACCGGATGCTGCTCGTCACAGATGGTATCTCCTGTTGTCGTGAATTTAAAACCAACCGCTGCTGCAATGTCACCGGAATATACCTTATCCAGCTCTGACCTCTTATTCGCATGCATCTGCAGGATACGTCCAACACGTTCCTTCTTATCCTTCGTTGCATTCAGTACATAAGAACCGGAGTTCATCGTACCGGAATACACACGGAAGAATGCAAGCTTACCGACAAACGGGTCTGCCATGATCTTAAATGCCAATGCGGAGAACGGTTCCTCGTCAGAAGAATGTCTCTCGATCTCATTGCCATCCATATCAACACCCTTGATCGCCGGGATATCTGTAGGCGCCGGCATAAACTCCAATACTGCATCCAGAAGCTTCTGAACACCTTTGTTTCTGTAAGCAGAGCCACAGCATACCGGTACTGCCGTACATTCGCAGGTTCCCTTCCGCAATGCCTTCTTCATCAACTCTATAGAAGGTTCCTCTCCTTCCAGATACTTCTCTAAAAGATCATCATCCAGCTCACACACTTTTTCAACGAGCTCTGAATGATATAACTCCGCATCATCCTTCATGTTGTCAGGGATATCGATAATATCAATATTCTCACCCTTATCATCATTATAGATATATGCTTTCATTTCAAACAGATCGATAATGCCCTTAAACTCATCCTCCTTGCCAATCGGCAGCTGCAGGATGATGGCATTTTTACCAAGTCTGTTTCTGATCTGATCAACAGCGCTATAGAAATCAGCTCCCATGATATCCATCTTATTGATGAATGCCATACGAGGAACATTGTAAGTGTCTGCCTGTCTCCAGACATTCTCTGACTGGGGCTCAACTCCGCCCTTTGCACAGAACACACCTACTGCACCATCCAATACACGCAGAGAACGCTCTACCTCAACCGTAAAGTCAACGTGACCCGGCGTATCAATGATATTGATACGATGCTCTAAAGCGCCCGGCTTCGGTTTTGTATTCTCCTGTAAGGTCCAGTGACAAGTCGTAGCGGCTGATGTGATCGTAATACCCCTTTCCTGCTCCTGAGCCATCCAGTCCATGGTAGCAGTACCTTCATGAGTATCACCAATCTTGTAATTTACACCGGTATAGTACAATATACGCTCGGTAAGGGTTGTCTTACCGGCATCGATATGCGCCATGATACCAATGTTTCTTGTTCGCTCTAATGGATATTCTCTTTCAGCCAAGACTAGTTCCTCCTTCTTAGAATCTGTAATGAGCAAACGCCTTATTAGCCTCAGCCATCTTATGCATATCTTCCTTACGCTTAACAGCTGCACCTGTATTGTTTGCTGCATCTAAAATTTCATTTGCAAGCTTATCCTCCATGGTCTTCTCGCCTCTCTTACGGGAGAACATTGTCAACCAACGGAGCGCCAATGCCTGGCGACGGTCCGGACGAACCTCGATAGGCACCTGATAAGTAGCGCCACCGATACGTCTCGCCTTTACCTCCAACATCGGCATAATGTTGTTCATAGCATCGCCGAACACTTCCAATGCCGGCTTGCCGCTCTTTTCTTCTACCTTAGCAAATGCGCCATATACAATCTTCTGGGCGACACCCTTCTTACCATCTAACATAATGTTGTTGATAAGCTTGGTTACCACTTTATCATTGTATAAAGGATCTGCCAATACATCTCTTTTTTGAATATGTCCTTTACGTGGCACGATTCTTCCCTCCTTAATCATTTTAAATCTGTGATTGAAAATCTTTAATTTTCAATCTAATTTCCCTTGGATTAAATCGTAGGTACTCACACTCTGAAAACTAATGTGTCCGCGCGGTATTCTTCTATAATTACAAGTCGATCTGCCTCCGGTGGTCCGGCGGCATCCGTTTGTGAATAAGAATCCCAACACCAAATTAGTCCATGTGGTACACAAGCTTATTTCTTAGGTCTCTTAGCGCCGTATTTGGAACGCGCCTGCTTTCTGTTAGCAACACCCGCCGTATCAAGCGTACCTCTGATTACATGGTATCTTGTACCAGGTAAATCCTTAACCCTTCCGCCACGGATCAGAACAACGCTATGCTCCTGAAGATTATGTCCTTCACCCGGGATATAGCTTGTTACTTCAATTCCGTTGGAAAGACGAACTCTGGCAATCTTTCTAAGCGCTGAATTCGGCTTCTTAGGGGTTGCTGTCTTTACTGCAGTACATACACCACGCTTCTGCGGGGACTCTGTGTCGATAGCCCTCTTGTGAAGAGAGTTGTAACCTCTGAGCAATGCAGGTGCAGTTGACTTCTTAACAGATGTCTGACGACCCTTTCTTACTAACTGGTTAAATGTTGGCATCCTTTTCACCTCCTGTCTTTTTATTCTCTATACATGCCAAAAATCTTATCAAAGCGTCTTGTACCTTTACCGGTTGATTCCCGGTTTTGTTTCAGCACAACAAAAGACACGCACTTTGGCACGCTTGAATATTATACTGTGATATTTTTGCAATGTCAACCTATTTATTACTTTTTTTGTAAATTTGCAAAAGAAAGAACCGTAAATGATTAAATTACGGTTCTTTCACAATTGCTATCAGCATTCCCAGCGAAACAGATGTTTATTCAGTCGTAACAGGCACTTCTTCAACGGCTTCCGATTCCTCAGCTGTCTCTTCGTCAGAATCATCTGTATCTGTTTCATCAATGGTGTCAACGATATCGATATCCTCATCCTCCATCAATTCATCATCAACATACTCTTCCTCAGCCTCTTCCTCTTGTTTGCGGAGCTCATCGATATCAAGTCTTACATCCCGGTATCTCTTGACACCGGTTCCCGCAGGAATCAGCTTACCGATGATAACATTCTCCTTCAGACCAATCAATGAGTCCACCTTACCCTTGATCGCAGCTTCAGTCAGAACCTTCGTCGTCTCCTGGAAGGATGCGGCGGATAAGAAGGAATTGGTCGCCAATGCTGCCTTAGTAATACCCAGAATGATATCTGTAGCAACAACCGGCCTCTTGCCCTCTGCAAGCAGTTTTTCATTGATATCCTCTATTTCCAGTCTGTCAACAAGGCTGCCCGGAAGCAGATCTGTATCGCCGCAGTCTTCCACATGCTGTTTCTTTAACATCTGACGGACGATGACTTCGATATGCTTATCTGCCAGATCAACACCCTGCAGACCATATACCTTCTGGACCTCACGGATCAGGTAATTCTCCACTGCCTCGATCTTCTTGATCTCTAACAGATCATGAGGATTGACGGAGCCTTCCGTCAACTCATCACCGGCCTCCACAACCGCGCCGTCTGCAACTTTGATTCTTGCACCATAGGTGATCGTATAACTCTTAGTTCTTTCGCCGTCTGTAATGACAATCTCACGCTTCTTATTATCCTCGCTGATACTTACCGTACCGCCAAACTCTGCAATAATTGCAAGACCCTTCGGCTTTCTTGCTTCAAACAGCTCCTCTACTCGGGGAAGACCCTGTGTGATATCGTTACCCGCAACACCACCGGTATGGAAGGTACGCATCGTCAGCTGCGTACCGGGCTCGCCAATCGACTGTGCCGCGATGATGCCGACTGCCTCGCCGACCTGTACCGCCTCGCCGGTCGCCATATTTGCTCCATAACATTTCGCACAGATACCTACATGAGATTTACAAGTAAGGATTGTACGGATCTTAACGGCTTCAATCGGCTTGCCATCCTTATCTACGCCAAATGCAACAATCCTTGCTGCACGCTTAGGCGTAATCATATGATTTGCCTTAACAATAATATCGCCATTCGCATCCTTGACGTCCTCTGCAGCCACTCTGCTGCGGATACGGTTCTCAAGGGACTCAATCACATCCTTGCCATCCACCAGCGCCGATACTTTCATGCCGCTGATCTCTTTTCCTGCGCAGCAGTCCACCTCACGGATGATCAGCTCCTGACATACATCGACCATTCGTCTCGTCAGATATCCGGAGTCTGCAGTACGCAGCGCGGTATCAGAAAGTCCCTTACGGGCTCCGTGCGCGGAGATAAAGTACTCCAATACATCCAGACCCTCACGGAAATTCGACTTAATAGGCAGCTCAATGGTACGACCGGAGGTATTCGCCATCAATCCACGCATGCCTGCAAGCTGTTTCATCTGCTGTTCGGAACCACGGGCGCCGGAATCCGCCATCATCTTAATATTATTATAAGCATCCAAGCCGTTCATCAGAGCCTTTGTCAGCTCAGCATCCGTCTCATTCCATACCCGGATGACGCCGCTGTACCGCTCATCCTCCGTAATCAGACCACGGCGGTAGTTCTGCGCAATGCTGTCAACCTTCTTCTGCGCCTCCTCCAATAACTGTGCTTTTACGGCAGGCACCGTCATATCGGAGATCGATACGGTCATAGCCGCCTTGGTAGAATACTTATATCCGATTGCTTTCACAAGATCCAATACCTCTGCCGTCCTCGTAGCGCCATGGGTATTAATGACCTTCTCTAAAATCTGCTTCAGCTGCTTCTTGCCAACAAGGAAATCTACCTCCGGCAGGAGCATGCTCTCATCCGTATCACGCTTCACAAATCCCAGATCCTGCGGAAGAATCTCATTAAAAAGAAACCGCCCCAATGTAGAGTCCACATTGCCGGAGATCACTCTGCCGTCAGCAAGCTTCTTCTGAATTCTGACCCTTATCTTTGCATGAAGGTCAATCGCGTCATTTTCATATGCTAAAATTGCTTCATTTACACTCTTAAAATACTTGGCAGGAACATATTTTCCGTCCTTTTCTTCACCCGCGCCCTTTACTCCCGGTCTCTCCTGGGTCAGATAATAGATTCCAAGCACCATATCCTGTGACGGCACGGTTACCGGTGCGCCGTCCGAAGGCTTCAATAAGTTATTCGGTGAAAGCAGGAGGAATCTGCACTCTGCCTGCGCTTCAACCGAAAGCGGAAGATGAACCGCCATCTGGTCACCATCAAAGTCCGCGTTAAACGCAGTACATACCAAAGGATGCAGCTTGATCGCCTTACCCTCTACCAAGATCGGCTCAAATGCCTGTATACCAAGACGATGCAGTGTCGGGGCACGATTCAGCATTACCGGATGCTCCTTGATCGCTTCTTCCAAAACATCCCAGACCTGATCTTTCAGTCCTTCTACCATCTTCTTCGCAGCCTTGATGTTCTGGCAGATACCCTTTGCTACAAGCTCCTTCATAACAAACGGCTTAAACAGCTCGATCGCCATTTCCTTCGGAAGTCCGCACTGATAGATCTTAAGCTCAGGACCTACGACGATAACGGAACGTCCGGAATAATCAACTCGCTTTCCTAACAGATTCTGACGGAAACGACCTGATTTACCTTTTAACATATCAGATAAAGATTTCAATGCCCGGTTGCCGGGACCCGTTACGGCACGTCCTCTCCTGCCGTTATCGATCAGCGCATCCACTGCCTCCTGCAACATACGCTTCTCATTACGGACGATAATGTCCGGAGCGCCAAGCTCCAGCAGCTTCGTCAACCGGTTATTACGGTTGATGATCCTTCTGTAAAGGTCATTTAAGTCAGATGTGGCAAAACGTCCGCCGTCCAGCTGTACCATCGGTCTTAAATCAGGCGGGATCACCGGAATGGCATCAAGAATCATCCATGACGGCTGATTGCCGGACTCACGGAATGCTTCTACCACTTCCAGTCTCTTTACGATCTTTGCACGCTTCTGACCCTTGGTGGCTTCATTCTCCAGCTCTGCCTTTAACTCCGCCATCTCTTTTTCCAGATCAATCGCCTCCAGAAGCTCCTTGATTGCCTCTGCGCCCATGCCGACCCTGAACTCTGTGCCATATTTTTCCAGCGCGTCCTGATATTCACGCTCTGTCAGGATCTGTTTTACCTCCAGATCGGTGGTTCCCGGATCCAACACGATATATGCCGCAAAATACAATACCTTTTCCAGCACACGCGGTGTCAGGTCAAGAATCAGACCCATACGGCTCGGGATTCCCTTAAAATACCAGATATGAGATACGGGCGCAGCCAGTTCGATATGCCCCATCCTTTCACGGCGGACATTCGCCTTGGTTACCTCTACGCCACATTTATCACAGATAACGCCTTTATATCTGATCTTTCTGAACTTACCGCAATGACATTCCCAGTCCTTGCTCGGTCCGAAGATCCTTTCACAGAACAAACCGTCCTTTTCCGGCTTCAATGTTCTGTAGTTAATGGTTTCCGGCTTAATTACCTCGCCGTGGGACCATTTTCTGATAGTCTCCGGAGAAGCCAAACCAATCTTGATCGAATCAAATGAAATCGACTGATAATCATTAATCTTTAAACCAGGCATTCTTATAACCTTCCTTTCACCTTCGAGATAGAATATACATTATGAACTAATTTTCATCCTCTTCTCCGTCGTAACCTCCGGTAACATAGTTCATATCCGCATCATCTTCAAAATCATCTTCGTCCATATCGTCTTCTACATCAACCATATCGCCGTCAGAATCAAATTCTTTCGTTCCGTATCCCAATGCCGTAATATCATCCTTGGAATAGTCAGGCGTTCCTCTGTCAGCGCCCAGCTCATAACGGTACTCGCTCTCGTTATATTCAATACTCTCCTTGATCTCTACCTCTTTCCGGTTTTCATCCAGAACCTTGACGTCCAGAGCAAGTGACTGAAGCTCTTTCAAAAGCACCTTAAAGGATTCCGGAATCCCCGGTTCAGGAATATTCTCACCCTTGACGATAGCCTCATAGGTCTTCACACGCCCTACTACATCATCCGACTTCACTGTCAGAATCTCCTGCAGGGTATAAGAAGCGCCATATGCCTCCAACGCCCATACTTCCATCTCTCCAAAACGCTGACCGCCAAACTGCGCCTTTCCGCCTAACGGCTGCTGCGTTACTAAGGAGTACGGTCCGGTCGCGCGCGCATGGATCTTATCATCCACCAGATGATGCAGCTTCAGATAATGCATGTGTCCGATAGTTACCGGCCCGTCAAAATACTCGCCGGTACGTCCGTCACGCAGCCTTACCTTACCATCTCTGGAGATCGGCACGCCCTTCCATACCTCTCTGTGCTCTTTGTTCTGCTCTAAATACTCATATACCTCAGGAAGCAGTTCTTCTTTATGCTTCTTAGAAAATTCATCCCACTCCAGATTGACATAATCATTGGCCAAATCCAGCGTGTCCATAATATCTTCCTCATTCGCGCCATCAAATACCGGCGTCGCAATATTGAAGCCCAACGCCTTAGCTGCCAGAGAAAGGTGGATCTCCAACACCTGTCCGATATTCATACGGGAAGGCACGCCCAACGGATTCAGTACAATATCCAGCGGACGTCCGTTGGGAAGATAAGGCATATCCTCAACAGGAAGCACGCGGGAAACAACACCCTTATTACCGTGACGGCCTGCCATCTTATCTCCGACACTGATCTTTCTCTTCTGCGCGATATAGATCCTTACTTTCTGGTTCACTCCGGGCGCAAGCTCCGTATCTCCCGCACTTCTGGAAAATACCTTTGCGTCTACAACCACACCGTATGCGCCGTGTGGCACCTTCAGGGAAGTATCGCGCACTTCTCTTGCCTTCTCACCAAAGATCGCACGCAGCAGTCTTTCCTCAGGTGTCAGATCGGTCTCGCCCTTCGGCGTTACCTTACCGACAAGAATATCACCGGCACGTACCTCTGCGCCGATTCGGATGATGCCTCTGTCATCCAGATCCTTTAATGCATCCTCGCCGACACCGGGAATATCTCTGGTGATCTCCTCCGGTCCAAGCTTTGTATCACGGGCTTCTGACTCATATTCCTCGATATGAACAGAAGTATATACATCTTCACGAACAAGCCTCTCACTCAGCAGAACTGCATCCTCATAATTATAACCTTCCCAGGTCATAAATCCGATCAGCGGATTCTTACCAAGTCCCAGCTCACCATTGGCAGTCGAAGGACCGTCTGCAATCACCTGACCCTCGGCAACGTGGTCGCCCTTAAACACGATGGGTTTCTGATTATAGCAGTTCGACTGGTTGCTTCGTACAAACTTATACAGATCATACGTCATCTTTTCACCGTCGTCTGCTGTAACCTTGATCTGTTTTGCCGATACAAAGGTTACCGTACCCGGCTTCTTTGCGATCACACAGACACCGGAATCCACCGCTGCCTTCGGCTCCATACCTGTGCCAACTACCGGTGCCTCCGTAAACAGAAGGGGCACAGCCTGTCTCTGCATGTTGGAACCCATCAGCGCACGGTTTGCGTCATCATTCTCCAGGAACGGGATCAACGCCGTTGCAACGGAAAATACCATCTTAGGCGACACATCCATATAATCAAACATCGCCTTCGGATATTCCTGGGTCTCCTCTTTATAACGACCGGATACCATCCTCTTAATAAAATGGCCATCCTTGTCCAGCTTTTCATTCGCCTGCGCAACATGATAATTATCTTCTTCATCCGCCGTCATATAGACAACCTTATCCGTAACCACAGGATTCTCGGGGTCAGTCTTATCGATTTTACGATAAGGCGCCTCCACAAAACCATATTCATTGATTCTTGCGTAAGAAGCAAGGGAATTAATCAGACCGATGTTTGGACCTTCAGGCGTCTCGATCGGACACATCCTTCCATAATGCGTATAATGAACATCACGTACTTCAAATCCTGCACGGTCACGGGAAAGTCCGCCCGGTCCCAATGCAGACAGACGTCTCTTATGCGTCAGCTCGCCCAGCGGATTGTTCTGATCCATAAACTGAGACAGCTGTGAAGAACCGAAAAACTCTTTGATTGCAGCCTGTACCGGTTTAATATTGATCAGCGCCTGCGGCGAGATCTCATCCTTATTGGAAGCGTCATGGGTCGTCATCCTCTCGCGCACCACACGCTCCATACGGGAAAGACCGATCCTGTACTGATTCTGTAACAACTCACCCACCGCACGGATACGACGGTTGCCCAGATGATCAATATCATCATCATTGCCGATACCGTATTCCAATGTGATATTGTAGTTAATGGAAGCAAAGATATCACTCTTAGTAATATGCTTCGGCACCAGCTCATGCGCATTCTTCACAATCGCGTCTGCAAGCTGCTCCGGCTTATTTTCATATTCCCTGAGAATCTTCTTCAACTCCGGCCAGTAAACATTTTCTGAAATGCCAAGCGCCTTTGCATCCAGATCCAGCCATTCATTAATATCGACCATGAGATTAGAAAGCACTTTGACATTCTTCTCCTCCGTCTGAATCCATACGCTCTCTACCGCGGAGTTCTGGATCTCATCCGCAAGCTCCAGCGTCACCTTGGTTCCTGCCGTTGCAATCGGCACTCCTGTAAACGGATTTAATACATCTTCAGCCAGCACATGCCCTTTTATACGGTTGCGCAACGCCAGCTTTTTATTAAATTTATAACGTCCTACCTTTGCAAGATCATATCTCTTGGGATCAAAAAATGTGGCAATCACGTAATTCTCCGCGCCTTCTATACTAAAAGGTTCCCCCGGTCTTACCTTGCCGTAAAGCTCCTTTAAGCCTTCTTCATAAGAACGTGAAATATCTTTGGCAAAGCTCTGCTGTATCTTAGGCTCATCACCAAAAAGCTCCAAAATCTCCTCATTCGTGCCAAGTCCCATGGCACGCAAAAAGGCGGTGATCGGAACTTTTCTTGTTCTGTCCACACGTACATAGAAAACATCATTAGAATCCGTCTCATATTCCAGCCATGCACCACGGTTGGGAATCACCGTTGACGAAAACAGCCTCTTACCCAGCTTGTCATGCCCGATTGCATAATAAATGCCCGGGGACCTTACCAGCTGGCTGACAATAACACGCTCAGCGCCGTTAATGACAAATGTGCCGGTCTCTGTCATCAAAGGAAAATTACCCATAAAGATCACATGCTCTGTAATATTCTTAATTTCTCCGCCATCCTGATTATACAGACGTACTTTAACCTTCAGCGGCGCCTCATAAGTCAGGTCTCTTTCCTTACATTCCATGATCGAATGTTTGATCTCGTCTTTCGCCAGCACAAAATCAACAAATTCAAGATTTAAGTGTCCGCCAAAGTCGGAAATCGGAGAGATATCATCGAAAGCCTCCTTTAATCCCTCATTCAAAAACCAATTGTAGGAATCCTTCTGGACCTCAATCAAATTCGGGATTTCCAGGACCTCTTTCTGCCTTGAGTAACTCATACGCATACTGTTGCCGTTTACAATAGGACGTATTCTGTTTTTTTCCATATTGACATTTCACCCCGTTCAAATATTTTGCGGTTCCCTATACAAAAGGGCATAAAGAACCTATCGCACAAAATAGTGCATTTTCCATGATATCACGACTGGGAATTTTAGTCAATATAATTTTTTGATAAATTGGGAATATTTTTAAGCCGGTATGATAAGCTATTTTTGATAAATTCAAAATATTTTAAGCCAAGACAGCGGGCTGTTTTTGATCAATCCGAAATATTTTAAGCTGTATAATAAGTTGTTTTTATAATTTTTGATTTATAATATGGAAAACAATTATATATATCAAAAAGATACAGGCTTAGGCGGAAATGTCCGCCCAAGCCTTGTATTTTCTGATGCAGCAATTCAAATACACAATGTGCCATCAAATTGTTAAAGCAATTCACATTCTCTGCAAATGCCTTTTGGCATATGCAGCCGAATCCTTCGAGCTATTATTTCAAAGTAACTGTAGCGCCTGCTTCCTCAAGTTTCTTCTTGATATCCTCAGCCTCTTCCTTGGAAGCCTGCTCCTTAACCATCTTAGGAGCGCCCTCAACAAGCTCTTTGGACTCTTTTAAACCAAGACCTGTGATCGTACGTACTACCTTGATAACGTCCATCTTCTTCTCGCCGAAGCTTGTCAGCTCTACATCGAACTCTGTCTTCTCTTCGCCTGCTGCTGCGCCGCCGTCTGCTGCTGCCGCTGCAACTACAACGCCTGCTGCTGCAGATACGCCGAACTCTTCCTCGCACATCTTTACAAAATCATTCAACTCTAATACGGTCATCTCCTTGATCGCGTCAAGCAGTTCCTGTGATGTTAACTTAGCCATTTTCATTTCCTCCATTTTCATTTTAAATTTCTAATAACATATTGATTTCAAATGTTTCTTTACATTCTGCTATTACGCATGCACCGGCAGTTTACTCAGCAGCTTCTGCTGCGCCTGCTTCCTCAGAAGAAGCTGCGCCAGCTCCGCCTTTTTCAGCAAGCTGGTTCATAACGCGGGCAAAATTCGTAACCGGTGACTGCAGACTTCCAAGCAGCTTGGAAAGAAGTTCTTCCCTGGATGGAATCTTTGCAATATCGGCAATCCCCTTTGCATCATAAACTGCGCCTTCCACGATGCCGCCCTTGACTTCAAGCTTGGGCGCCGTCTTAGCGAACTTACACAATACCCTTGCCGGCGCTGTTGCATCCGTCTTGGAAACTGCGATCGCACTTGGTCCATTCAGATATTCCTGAAGCTGTTCACAGTCCGTTCCCTTAAACGCAAACGTCATCATCGTATTCTTATAGACCTTATAAGTAATATCAGCCTCACGAAGCTGCTTACGAAGCTGTGTATCTTCTGCTACCGTAAGACCTCTGTGGTCTACAAGGACAACTGACTGAGCATCTTTGATTGCTTCTGCGATTTCATCAACGATCGGTTTTTTCAGTTCAACCTTTGCCATCTTTCTACCTCCTTATATTATTTTCATCGGTTCTGCCGAAAGGAGTTTCACATCTTATATCATGTAAAAACCCTCTCCGTACGCCGGAGAGGGATCAAGTCCTACAAAAACTCTTTTCTCCTCGGCAGGCAACATCTCATGTTTTACGCATGCATACTGATATGCTTTGCACCTGCTGTCTTCGGCATGGTCGTTACGACCTTGTATATAATACCATCGCACTTCTCTTATGTCAAGCATTTTTTCAAGAGCAAAAGATGCCGCCGGGAAATCCCACAGGATCTCTACTCGGCTGAGGTCGGCGTCACATATCCATCCTCATCAATATTCGCCGTATGGGAGATGCTCTGCATATAGGAAATCACCCTTGCACGTTCTTCCCCCTCCAAAAGTGACACGCTGGAATTGGACTGAAGGCACGGAACAAACTGCAGGCTTTGGATGCCATCCCCGGAAAGCGTCATCTTCACGATACAGGAATCCTGAGTTCTGGAATTAAACCAAAAATTACCGAGGCTATAGATGACCGGCACGCCATTAACATATCCGATCTCCTGCAGGCAATGGGGATGGTCGCCGATGATGATATCCGCCCCCGCCTCCACATAGAGCGGCGTATGGTCGCGCTGCCGCCAGTCGAGTTCTGTCGTGCTTTCCGTACCCCAGTGGATATATACGATCACAAAATCACATTCCTCTTTGGCTTCCCTGATCTTTTCTTCCAGCAGCTCCGTTTCCAGACACCGGAATACTCCCGGCGTATTTTCCGTTGCGCCGCGGGTATGAGGAGACGACGTGCGTTCGATCTGGGTAGCGCTCAACACCGCGATCTTGCAATCTCCCACCAGATAATAAACCGGCCGCACCGCCTCTTCCAGATTCCTGCCTGCGCCTACATACGGAACTCCCGCCTGCTCCAGAATATCCAGCGTATCCAGAAAGGAAGCCTCCCCATAATCGTAAGCATGATTATTGGCAAGAGATACGATGTCCACGCCCATATCCTGCAGCAACGATACCGATTCCGGAGCCGCACGGAAAGTATAAGTCTTATCAGGCAGCGGTTCTCCCCTGTCCGAATAAGGGAATTCATTATTCAACATCATAACGTCCGCCGAGCGCATCTCAGCCAGTAGATCTTCAGATATACACTGTTCGATCTGTTCCCCTCTTTGGCGGTAAGTCGAATAAATCGCGTAAGCAGGATCAAATAAGATATCTCCTGCAAATACAAAGGTCACCGTACCATCCTCGGATGGCTCCAGCCGGAATGTATATGGAGCAAGGATTTCCTCCTCGGGCGCATCATCCGCATTTTCCTCCGGCATGGACGATCCCGCCAAAACGACAGTCCCATCTGCGGATATGGTATGGATGCCGTCAGACCCATCCGATACTGCAGACGTGCGGTCATCGGTTGCCGGACCGCCCTCCTGCCCTGTCATGCCGCCACCCCTTTGCAAAGCAAGCCCGAACAGAACCACGCCGCCCAATATTATGACGATCGATAATGTAATAAAAAACGTCCCTATCTTTTTTTTCATTTAACGATGTACGTTCCTTCCGAATCAATTTCGTCGTTCACAATTTGCTGCCTCCTGATTCCGAAATGCACTTTACAGACGATTGATCCTTTTTTCAATTTCATCATATCACTTCCTGCGTCTGACTGTCAAAAAAATAATGCCCCGCCATAAGTCCCCGCGACTTCCGTTATAGTGATCTCATCAGAAATCCCGCCGATACCGATCGTATATGTGTTTCCGGTTATCAATTCCGGACAGCTGAGCGTAACAGCTGTAAATGCCAGCGGAATCTCATAGGATAATACTGTTTCACCATCCGAATCCGTCAGAACAACCAAAGACTCAGGATCGCCATTTGTAACATATACTATTGACGCCTGCTCTGAACCGGCACTGATTTTCTCCAACATCATAGAGCTGCCTGCGGCAACAACAATACCACCGTTGATCTTGCAGGTTCCGCCGTTTTCGCTTCCATAATCCAGCGCGCAATTGATACCGCTGCCATTTAGGCTGATATAAACCTCGCCACCCGATATCGTAATATCACCGTTGGAATCAATGCCATCTGCATCCCTTCCCTGACTGTTAATAATAACTATTTTTCCACCGCCTATAGTTACTGCCGGCATGATTTCTGAAGTATCAGCGTTCATTTGATCCCCGGACTGTCCCATCGAAAAATCTCCATTTGGCTTGAACTCTCCACCTTCCGGAAAATCATCCCCGTGTGGTTCAAACTCTCTACCTTCCGGTAAATCATCTCTGTTTGGTCTGAACTCCCCACACTCCGGTAAATCATCTCTGTTTGGTCTGAACTCCCCATCCTCCAAAAAATCATCTCTGTTTTCCTCTCTATGCCTGGGATCATGAGCTTCGTCTTCCATTACACCATTCCCCGGTTCGCGAAACGGCGGCTCACCACCTGCCGCATTCTGTGGACCATGATGCATACCGACAAAGGCAACGGTCCCGCCATTGGCATTGATGCCATCGTCTAAGCAATAGATCGTGATTTCACCATCAATGATATCTATCATCTGTGCCTCGATACCTTCATAACATTCACTGATCAAAATCGTCCCACCGTTTATTGTAATCGACATATCGGAATGGATTCCATCATCGCCCGCCTTTATTTCAAAGCTGCCACCCTGTATGATCACGTCAGTTCCTGTATGGATCCCATCGTTTGCGGCGGCAATGTCATATGTTCCGGATTCTATATATAATGAACCGGTCTGCTCATCGACAACGATTCCGTCATCACCCGCATTGACCACCAGCGCTGCATCCTTAATATTCAGACTGTCATTTACACGGATCGCATCGGCAACGGAAGAAACAGAAATGGTTCCCCCTGTTATGATCAAATCGTCATTAGCCGCAATTCCATGCTGACATCCACCGCTTACCAACAGCAATCCGTTTCCATTGATTGTTAAATCATCATGTGCAAAAATCACGCCGTCCGTTTTATCTGCCAGAGCGTCAGCAGAGTATTCTGTACCGCTCGTAACAATATTCTCACTATTTTTCGCCAGCGTGAGAAAAACTTTATCTGCATTGTTGATACGGATAGCTGCATTATCCGAACAATTGATCTTAACACCGTCCAGAAGGATCCAGACCTTTGAATCATCGTCAGCATCTATAATAATGCTGCCGTCAGACAATTCACCACTCACAATATAGCGTCCCGCATCCGAAATGATGAGATCACTCCCACTCACAAAAGCGCCATTACCGGACACCGTACCTGAGTCGCCGCATAATGTAATTCTCACGGCGCCGTCCGTATCCCAGCTGCCATCAATATCATTTAATGAAAAATATTGGGACATCTCATTTATCTCAGCACTGGATTCAACATTATGTTCGGATCCGTCCCATCCGCCATTTATAACCACAACCGCAGCAATCAAAGCTCCGGCAATACCAACGGCACATATTGCTTTGAAATATTTATATGTCAACTTATCTTTGCTCCTTTTTCATTAACACAAAAGGCATGACCGAAGCCACGCCTTTCCGTAAGAATTATTATCTTTACTTAATATTTTGCTGTGCTGACACGAACGCCGGGACCCATGGTAGTTGCAAGAGTGATGCTCTTAAGATACTGACCCTTTAATGCGCTGGGTCTTGCCTTTACGATGGCCTCCATCAATGCGCTCATGTTCTCATTCAGCTGCTCTTCCGTAAAGGAAGCCTTACCGATCGGGCAGTGGATGATATTGCTCTTATCCAGTCTGTACTCAATCTTACCTGCTTTAATATCGTTGATCGCCTTTGTTACATCCATGGTAACCGTGCCGGCTTTCGGGTTCGGCATAAGGCCTTTCGGCCCAAGCACCTTACCAAGACGTCCGACAACGCCCATCATATCCGGAGTAGCAACCACAACATCAAAATCAAGCCATCCGTCATTCTGGATCTTCGGAATCAGCTCATCGCCTCCTACGTAATCAGCGCCCGCCGCCTCTGCCTCATTCACCTTATCGCCTTTGGCAAACACCAGCACCTTCACCGTCTTACCGGTTCCGTTGGGAAGGACAACCGCCCCTCTGATCTGCTGCTCTGCATGACGACCGTCGCAGCCGGTTCTGATGTGTACCTCTACCGTCTCATCAAATTTCGCAACAGCTGTCTTCTTCACTACGGAAATTGCATCCGCAGGTTCATAATAAGTTGCACGGTCAACCTCTTTTGCTGCCGTGACATATTTTTTTCCATGTTTCATTCCCATTTACCTCCTTGTGGTTTTAACGAGTATGCGCTCTTCCACTCATCACAGATTTTTTGATCAATAGTTACTCTACCGTAACACCCATGCTCTTGGCAGTGCCTTCGATCATGGACATCGCTGCTTCAATACTTGCCGCATTCAGATCCGGCATTTTCAACTCTGCGATCTCGCGGATCTTATCCTTTGAGATCTTTGCCACCTTTGTCTTGTTCGGTGTGCCTGAACCGGACTTGATATTGCAAGCCTTCTTGATCAATACTGCGGCAGGCGGAGTCTTGGTAATAAAACTAAAGCTTCTGTCCGCATATACCGTAATTACAACAGGGATGATCAGATCACCCTTATCTGCTGTCTTTGCGTTGAACTGTTTTGTAAATTCAACGATGTTGACGCCATGCTGACCAAGTGCCGGTCCAACTGGCGGTGCCGGTGTCGCTTTGCCGGCAGGAATCTGTAATTTGATATAACCTGTTACTTTCTTTGCCATCTCGGCTACCTCCTTAAAATAATGTGGTAGTGGCGCAGACCTTATTCCCTCAGGTACTGCTCCCACACACGCCCGCATATATAATATATAAATATATATGTTAATAGAAATCCTTCCGTATTTAATAAGAATAAGATTTCTACGAACGCCTTCATAATTAAAATAAATTAAACAAAACTTAGAATTTTTTAACGTCTGAGAAGCTGATATCCAGCTTCGTCTCCCGTCCGAACAGCTCTACTGTGATCGAAGCCATCTTCTTATTCTCGTCGATCTTGCTGACCATACCGATGGTGTCTTTCCATACGCCGTCTACAACCATGATCGTATCTCCCACTTCAAAGTCAGCCTTCACCACTTTACCCTTATCAAGACGATCAATCTCTATCTCATCCAACGGAACCGGCTTGCTTCCCGGCCCCACAAATCCCGTGACCCCGCGGGTATTACGCACAACATACCACGCGTCATTATCATCCGCATCCATATGCACCAGCACATATCCGGGAAGGATCTTTTTCTCGGATGTTTTTTTACCGGTAGATTTCAGCTCCGTAACATCCTGCGTCGGCACGCGCACCTCTAAAATCTTTTCTTCCAGTCCGGGTCTGTTCTTGATGGACTTTTCAATATTCATCATTACCTTTTTTTCATATCCCGAATATGTGTGAACCACATACCAGCCCATACCGCGTCCGCTCTTATTATCGCTTTGACCGATATCATATTCTTCCTTTATCGCAGGCGCATCTTCCTCAGAAGCTGCTCTTACCGGCTTTAAGATGTCTCTTGTATCGTCTTCCTTCTGAGCAAGAATCTTCTTGAGCTCATCCATCTTTTTAACTTTCACTTTTTTTGATGAATCTGCCATATTTGCCGTTCCTTTCTTATCACCGAACCATTACCGTATCTACAGAAAGCACTGATTTCATCAGCGTCTTCTTAGAATGTTACCAGCCAGTCAACGCCATACTGAATGATAAAATCCATAAACGCGATTAGCAGCCCCAAAGCAACAGAAACCACAACAACAGCAGCCGTCTGCTTTGTCACTGTTTTTCTGTCAGGCCAGGTAACCTTTTTAAATTCTTTTTTCAGTCCTTTAAAGAAGCTCGGTTTCTTCTTTCCTTCTGTCTTAGCGGAATCTCCCATACTAATCCTCCATGCCGCCTTTGGCGGCTCAAATAGGAATGAAAAACGCGTTTTTTGCGTTTTTCGGTGTGAAACTTAATATATCTTAGGCAGTGTTTTTTACTGCCTTAGATATATTTTTCACACTAATAACCATGCCTTTCCACAGTCTGTGATTGAAAAATCTTTGATTTTTCAACCTAACTAATCCTACATGTCAGAGCAGTTTTACTGCGATGACACGCGATAAGAAATTCGCACAGGCGGTTTCTCATCTGCGATTAAAGCAAGTTGAGGCTCTGACTCAAATTGCTGATTGAAAAATCTTTGATTTTTAGATCTAACCTGCCAATTCAGACCGCATATTTGCAACGGATCATATCCGGATATAAAATGCCTGTCTTATTTTGTTTCCTTATGCAGTGTATGAGCCTTGCAGAATCTGCAGTATTTCTTTGTCTCCATACGGTCAGGATGTGTCTTTTTATCCTTTGTAGTATCATAATTACGATTTTTGCATTCTGTACATGCCAAAGTAATTCTTGTACGCATAGATCTTTCCTCCATAATTCCTTCAAATAACCAGTATCACAACACAAAAAAAAGAGTTAAACTCTTTCATGCTGATTTAGCATAGCATATCCTTCCGTCCACGTCAAGCAATATTTTAAAAATATTTCATTCTTAATTATTTTTGTTCTTTCTCTTTTTAAATCGCCGAATATGACCGATAACATTATTATAAGAAAATACAAAAATTATAACATTGTGATATCCAACAATTTTTACTTTGAATTTTCATGGTTATTTTTATAATTTTATTTTATTAATCATTGTAATTTACTTTGACATATGCTAAAATAATTTTAACTATCAATGTTAGGCAATGATTTTATCGTTAAAAGGAATTAACGATACGGTATAAAGTACATGAAGGTTCGGTCAAGGATGGAAAGGAGAACTGACATGGCATCGCAATATTATAACGCAGTTTTAAATAATGTCTATAATTATTACAGGGCTGATCTGTATGGTCGGTCTTCTTCCCGTTATGATTCTCACGACCGTTCCGATTTAAAAAAAGTATATAAATCGATCGTTAATATGAGCAAAGACGAACCTGTCTTCTTATTAAAAGATGTTAAAGCGATCGAAGAGTATTCTATCCATATGAAAGAGAGCGCGATCCGTTTTCGTAATTCGATCGCGTCCTTAGGCGGTCTGAATGAATCGACCATGTTTGAACAGCGTACCGTATATTCGACCGTTCCGGAAGTTGTCGAAGCTGCCGGAATCAATATCTCCAAAGATGATACCATCGATATTACGGTAGAAAGCTTGGCTACGGCTCAGGAGACGGTAGGAAATTTTCTTCCCGAATCAGAACTCAGCTTATCGCCCGGCGCATATTCTTTTGACGTAATGACTGCCAGCTCAAACTATGAACTGCAGTTTAATATCGGAGATACCGATACTAATCATACGATTCAAAGCCGCCTTTCCAGATTGATCAATCATTCTAATCTGGGATTGAAGGCATCCGTGATCACAAACGAAGAGAACGAGTCCGCTCTGTTGATCCGTTCCAATAAGACCGGCACAACAACCAGTGGACAGCAGCCGTTTACAATCAGTGACGAAAATACAAGCCAGCGGAAGGGCATTATTGATTATCTGGGCATCCGCGAAACAGGCAATCCTGCGCAGAATGCCAGATATACGGTAAATGGCGAATCATTTCAGTCTCCTACCAACTCCTTTATTCTGGATGGTAAATATTCCATTACGCTAAAGGACATCGGCGGAACGGAAGATGACCCTATTAAGATTGGAGTAAAGCCGGATTATGAATCATTGAAGGACAATATCATATCTCTTACCGGCTCCTACAATGATTTTCTGCAGGCTGCTGCCAAATATGTTGACCAGCATCCCCGGACCAATCTGCTAATCGGAACGATGAAGACCATGAGTGCCGGCTACGCCTCCGCCTTTACAAAAGCGGGCATTACACAGGACGGCAGCGGAAATCTCTCCGTAGACGAAGAAAAGCTGACCACGGCGCTTAGCAGCGAAGACGCTGAAGAAACTTTGGGTTCTTTGAAGAATTTTACGCGTACTACATTGCATAAAGCCACACAGATTCAGCTCAATCCACTGGATTATATTGACAAGCGAATCGTGGCATATAAGAATCCCCGGGTAAGCCATTACGCCAATCCTTATGTCACAAGCGCTTACAGCGGAATGTTATTTAACGGATATATGTAACAACAGATGAAGCTAATTATCCCGCAAGCGGGTAAGCATTGCAAAACATTAGAAACAAAAAAGCGGTGGACAATCAGATTTATGATGTCCGCCGCTTTTATTATCGTCTTTTATAATTTTTTCATTCCCACTTTTTATTTTCACTTTTACTTCCCATGCAACAACTTGATTATGCCTGATCCGCAATCTCTTTCATCTTTCTGAGAAAAGGCAGAACCGCTTCTTCCAGACCGGAAGTAATACCGCTCTGGTCGTGGGCAGTATAAGCGGAGCCGAACTTACTGATCTTCTGATCCATCGCCTTGGAATCGATCTGTTCTGTTTCATCATTGATAACATCCTTCGTTCCGTTGTAAACCTGAATCACCCAGTTTAATCCCTCAACTACCATATCCAACATATCATAGGAATCCTCCTGCAGTTCTCCCTTGAACTCATCAGCCATTCCCTCTGCTGCGGGAATCAATCGAGACAGGTATCCTGCTGCTTCCTGCATTGCTTCCTTCTGTTGTTCATCCCATGCATAAACTATTTCTCCCATGAATCACACCATACCTTTCTCATTTTACCTTCCACCATGCCAGCATCATGATTTCATGAACAGCATGACTTTTCTTCTGCTGAATCCTTAAAAAGGCACAATATGCCTATCCTATGGATTCTATTTATATATCGGCTAATACTCTTTAAAACTTAATCCTTTTTTATTAAATTAACCTTTTCGTTTGTGTTCGCCGCATTACGCATCAGCAGTTCTCCGATCCCCATCAGCAGAAATACGGTCGGTGTACAGATACACTGCTGATAGCAAAAGAAGTTATGACCCATATATGCTAATGCCGCGGCACAAAACGGCACCACCTTCTTAGTCTCCAACCCGCTCTTTGTGCATCGGACGATAAAACTGATAAAAATGCCGACATACGCCGTTACGCCAAGAATGCCCTGGGTCACCATCATATTTAAAAATTCATTATGCGCGCATGCCAGCTTCATTCCCTGCCAGAATATCCCCACTTCCTGCGCACAATATTTATCCATGCTCATGGCAAAGCAGTCTGGTCCGACACCGACCAGCATATCCTTAAAAGAAGCGTTTTTGATTGCCTGTACAGACATTCTCCAATTAAATCCCCTGGCATTGCCCCAATAATCATCAAAGTTGAAAAATCCTACATTATAAAATCCGGCAAGACTATCCGGCAGCATTTTTTTAGTAGTTAAAACGATCGCCAGCACCACGCCGAACAGCACAACAACAGCCGCCACGATCATCAGCTTTCTGAGCCACAGGAATTGACTGATGTCAAATCCCTGTGCCTTCGTCTTCACAGTATTATTCTTCTGTCTTTTTTTCTCCGCTTCCGGTTTTAAAACTTCCGTCCATGAAAAACCACAGTTCCAACAAAAAATAATATAAACCGCCCCCACGATCCCCAGCATGACCAGCATGAATGTACTCTGTGTAATAAAGAAGGAAATCTTCTCATCTTCATAAACTAACTGTATCATTTTCTCCGGAAAAAGGATCTGCATAAGCCCTATAATCCGGAAGGAAGCAAGTCCAATCAAAAGAATCTCCAAAAAACGCGCAAAGCTCTTATTGCTCTCCAACGAAAACCAGAAAAATACCATCAAAATCAAAACATATGCCACATAACCGCTATCGCTGTGCGCTGTACAAAGGCTGCCAAATCCAAGCGCCATTACTATCCCCGTCAGTTCCCTTACCCATGCTCTGTCATCATGCCAGAAATAAAAGGCGGCCAGTGGAAATAAGAGTACCGCATAGCTGGAAAACCATGTCGTCTGCCCTAATGTGGAAAGAAATTTTCCGATATGTTCCGGTCCCAATCCTTCATACATCTTCAGCGGATCTATGGAAAAACGCTGCAGAATCGCAAACTGATAGACTATTCCCGATGTAACGATTGCTGAAAACAGTGTAAATTCACTCCACTCCCAAAATCTTGAAACAGCAAAATAAATCAAGA
Source organism: uncultured Lachnospiraceae bacterium (assembly GCA_964421915.1). Classification (GTDB taxonomy): domain Bacteria; phylum Bacillota; class Clostridia; order Lachnospirales; family Lachnospiraceae; genus NK4A136. The sequence goes on along the minus strand of CAYQZB010000004.1, from coordinate 125,444 downwards.
CAAACATTACTTGTGACAATACTCCCATATACCATCCGTTATACCCTTCCAACGCGGAGGACGTATCTCCGGGCGCGATCGGATTCCGGTAATCGCTTAACAAAAAAGAAATATAACTCAAAACCAGAAAAGCAGCGACAAACCAGTCTGTGATCGAAAAACGCCGAATAACAGACATTATGCTGAATTTATCCCGATATGCAATCGTCCATGAAGCCAAAAAGATCAGAAAGAATATCAAAAAAATAATAGAAATAGTTCTGAAAAATGAATATTTCGCGTCTCCCATGTCACGGTATTTATCCTGATAGTATAAGGGATAAAATATAAGCATCGTAGACACATAGAGCAGCATCAGCATAGAAAGACCATAATCTATGATCTGCTGCGCCACTGATTTTTCTGGTTTTTGAGACTTTTTCTTTTTATTGGACACAACCGTTCCTCCCTTCCGCAGTGCCCAGCTCGATTCCGCTTTACTCCATCTCGCTCGCGGGCTTCGCGCTTATTTTACCACAGTTAAAACAATTAATCTACCAAAGAATTTTGTTTTTCAAATAGATGAATCCATGATATAATATACTTAATATTATCAAACATGTGAGGTTCCTTATGAATCCTATTTCTATTTGCATCATTATGAAAAACGAAGAAAAAAATATTGAAAACTGCCTTCAGGCATTGACAGCGCATGGTTTTGGTCCGAATGGGACGTATGGCGAGATCGTTTTAGTCGATACCGGCTCTACGGATCGCAGCATAGAAATTGCCGGGAAATACCTTCCCAAAATCCATCACTTTGAATGGATCAGCGACTTTTCCGCCGCCAAAAACTATGCTGCCGGCTGTGCCCAAAACGACTGGATCATCTCCATCGACGCTGACGAATCCATGCAGTCCTTTGATGCTGACACGGTGCAGGAATTTATGCTCCTTCACGAAGACCATATCGGTTCCCTTCATTTTATCATTACTTCTGAAGAAAACCATATGACCACCAAGGGCAATTACCGGCTGGGACGCATGTACCACCGGAAACATTATCATTTTACAGGACCGGTTCACGAACAGCTGACTCCCATTGACCGCAGCCATCCATACGCCAGCTGTCCGCTGCCGGTCAGCGTCTTCCATAACGGCTATGCGGAGGATCCCCAAACCTTATCGCAAAAAGCCGCAAGGAATAACGAGATTCTGTTTCACGAGCTTGAAAAAGCCCCGGACAATCCTTATCTGTATTTCCAGATTGGCCAGAGCTATATGCTGTGCAGAGATATGGAAGCCGCCTATGAATGGTTCGGCAAGGGACTTGCCTATGACATTGATCCCAAGCTGGAATACGCGCAGATGATGGTGATCGGCTACGGCGAATGTATGCTTGCTACCGGAAGAGAACAGGAAGCGCTTTCCCTGCTGTCCGTTTATGATGACTTCTGCGATACGCCGGAGTTTATCTTCCTGATCGGTCAGATATATATAAACAACAACATGTATCTGAAAGCCTATACGGAATTTTTAAAATGCCTTTCCATGAAGCCTAACCGCACGGAAGGGGTGACCACCTTTTTTGCCTATCACAATATCGCCGTGATCAATGAAGCGCTGGGCAACCGTGACATGGCAATAGAATTTTACAAAAAAGCGGAGGATTACCCCCGCTCTAAAGAACGTCTAAAGGAACTATTGTCCCAGTCATAAAATCCGAAACCGACTATCCACATCTCAGCTACAATGTCTGATAGGTATGTATCATGGAAGTGTATTCTGACAGGAAGATCCTGCGGTATCTGTCATAACTCCACAAGTTCATCGTGCCGTCGTCATGAGCGCACCACGGCTTCTTCTGCTCCGGAACAACAACCCGATAACCCTTTTTACGAAATTCAAAGCTTTGGGATACATCATAAAAATCCCATCCGTCAAACAGCTCCTCCCGCCACGGAAGATCATCCTTCGTCACCATCAGAAGACCATCCACAGCCTCCACATCTGTCATTCCGTCTTCCTTTCGATATTCATAACCATTAAAATCAACATTGTTCCTGTCAATCTCATAAAGATTACCCACCCGCTCACCATACCACATCACGCCGCAGGAGGAAAGCGCAGGAGAACCAATCATTCCAATCATGCCGATCTTATAATCCTGTTTAAATACCGTCAGGACATCATTCAGAAAATTGGGATTCATGATCGTCACATCCTGATGCAGATAAACCTTATACTTTGCATCCGTAGACGACATCCCCTGATTATAACCTGCCGCCATGCTTTTCGCATCATAAATGGGCAGGATCTCCACGGAAAATCCATGCGGAATATTCAGTTGATTAATATACATACAACATTCATTCAGATAAAAATCGCTTGTTGTACATATAATAAAGCAAAATTTTTGTTTGTTGATACGCATCAGATTCTCCTCAGATATTCATCACGTTTATTTTTTAGAGATTCCTGATAAGAAGCATCTCCCTGCTCGATCATGACTGCCAGTAAAAACAACGCTTCTTTATACATGCTGTACTCTGCATAAAAATCCGCCATTACCATGGCAACATCTTCTTTATTACCAATGCCGCAGTCCAGCAGAATCTGTATCACCGCATACACAGACAGTCTTTTAGTCTTGATATAAGTCATACATTCCTTCTGCAGCGGCTTCGCCAGGCGCAGCTGGATCCTCCGGAAATAATATACCATCTGCTGAAAAATCACTTGGAAATCATCAATATATTCTATATTGTCAAAAATGGTATTGCCGTGGTTGTCACTTTCCATACGGTAAATCTTAACCGCTGTCTGGAAACAGGAAAGTTCATAATCATATCCTGTCAGCTTCTCATATTCCTCTAACCCGGTCATTGCCACAGCAGCTTCATAGGCATTGGCGCTTTTCTCCTGAAGCTTTTCATTGATCTTTCCTTTGATCGCGCAGACCCCTGTCTGTATCACCGGTTTATTCTCTGCACTGGTCTCAAAGATACTATCTACATAGGCGATCATCCTTGCCTCAGCCTGAGCGTCCGCCCCCTTATCTTTTTCACAAAAACTTTCTATTCCTAAAACTGCCGGAATCCGCATGCTTCTTAACCTCGTATCTTTTCAATCTTATTCTATTATACATTCTAAGGGAAAGATTTGTAAATAGCAGATTGAGCTGTTATAATGATATTAATAAAATTTTTAGGAAACAGATGATACACAGTCTCCCAATATACTATTTTACATCGCTTATAAAGGGACATGTCAACAGAAAGGAAGCGAGCTATGTACGATTTTACCTTCTGCATCATTACTAAAAATGAAGAAAACAAAATTGCACGATGTCTGGCGCCTTTAGCGCCTACCGGCATGGAAGTGATCGTTCTGGATACCGGTTCTACAGACAGCACAGTTTCCATTGCCGGAAAATATACGTCAAAGATTTATCATTTTGACTGGGTCAATGACTTCAGCGCAGCACGCAACTACGCCATGACCAAGGCTTCCCACGACCATATCCTCTTTTTGGACGCAGACGAATACATGGAAGAGATCGATATTCCCGCCATCAAAAAGCTCCTGCGGGAATACCCTGACGCCATCGGTCAGATCAAAAGACGCAATGCCTGCTTTGCCTCCGACGGCATCAGTGAAAGGATCACTGTTGATCTCGTAGAGCGTCTGTTTGACAGACGCCTCTATCATTATACAGGAACCATCCATGAGCAGGTCACGCACCGTCAGGGTAAGATGCTTTATGCGTATCAGCTTCCTCTGACCGTATATCATGACGGATATCTGGGCACACCCGAAGAACGCCGCCAAAAAGCAGAACGAAATAATGTATTATTATTTGAAGAATTAAAAAAATCGCCAAAAGATCCTTATCTTTATTACCAGCTCGGGCAAAGCTTCGGTCTCTGCGGCGATGCCGAGCAGGAATATGAATATTATCACAAAGGCTGCTCCCTCCCTTTAGACACCTCCATAAGTTATGTCAGGATCATGCTGGTATCCTATGGATATTCCATGCTGCATACCCACCGTGAGGCACAGGCAATAGAACTTGTAACATATTATGACCGGCTGTCCTCTTATGCGGATTATGTCTGTCTTCTCGGCTGCATCTACCTTGAAAATCATGAACATTTGAAAGCAATCCGCGCTTTCCGCCGTGCCCTTACCCTGACCGAATATTATATCGAAGGAAGCAATAACACCACTCCTTGGCATAACTTAGGCTGCATCTATGAAGCGCTTGGCAACACGGAAGAAGCCCTGCTATGCTATAAGCACGCCATGACATATGGCTCTCCCAATACAAAGGAACGCTATGACATTTTACTTCATAAACAGTCCGAAAAACAAAATGAAATGCTAATTACTGCCATTATTCCATGCCATAATGCTTCCGGCGTTCTGGATGGATTTTTCCACTCGCTGGAGGAACAGACGATGGGGCTGACACATGTACAGCTGATCTTTCTTGACTTTGCTTCCACTGACGATACGTGGAACATGTTAAATAAATTTGAACAAAAATATCCTAATTCCGTGATGCTTTTTTCTTTTGCTCCCGATGACGCACCTCCCGATCTGCAGACGCCGGAAGACTGCATCACATACGGCATTGCCGAAGATCTTCTTGCTTCCTATATCCTCACTCCTTATGTCTGCTTTCTGCAGCCAAAGGATCGGCTGAACATGGACTTGCTGCGGCAATACAAACAGATCATTTCCTCCAATCCTTGTGATGCTGTGATCTGCCTTACCGTCTCCAAGATTGAAAACAGCGGTCGCTTTGCCACGCAGATCAACCCCTCTGCCTCCTGCTCGCTGCTGCAGATCAGCAATGATCAGGCACGTGCGGAACTGGCGGCATCTCCCTTTTTTAATCATCCGCTCTCCGGGAAGCTGTTTTCCAAATCCTATCTGGAAATCAGTCGTCTCTGGACGCAGATTGCCCCCAAAGAAAGAGAACAGGCAGCCCGACTGATCAAAGCCAGGGTCTGTCTGTCTATCCATACGATCTGTTATCTCGCAGATACTTTATATTATTGTCCGTAATTTCTCTTTCTTTGTTGATGCAGCAGGTAATGGCGAAACTCTCAATAGCAGAAATATTATTGTGCGCATTGACAAATTCATAAGCAGACAGCTCTTTATTACTGAAGCAGTCCTGCAATCGTAAGCATCTGCCGGACTCTCTCATGATAGGTATGCTGTTCTTTCACCTTCTGATAACCGCTTCTTGCGATCGCCATTCTCTCCTCCTCATGAATGAGATAATATCCTGCTTTCTCCACCAGATCCGTCAGATCCTCATAATATACATAATCCTTCTCCGGCACAAAATACTCCAAAAAATCCGCCTGATAATTGGTCAGCAAAAAGCCACCGCAGCCCATAATATCCATCGCCCTAAGCGGGATACCGCTCACAATGCTTCGAAGCGTAATATTCAGGTTGATCTTTGCCGTCTTCAACACATAGGGCGCTTCCTTGTAATAATCCACCGTCCCCAGATTCCTCACCTTTGGCAGCTTCGGCGTCGCTTCCGGGGTATAAAGCGCCACATCATACTGCTCTGAAAGCGTTTTCAGCGCCTCCATGCGTTCCAGAGCCGTCACCCTTCTCGCCAGATAATAACTGGCAAATGACCATTCCGCCGTCTCAAAGCCATCTCCGCCGGCCACGATAGGACATACCTTTCTAATCCGTGTCATGATATCTTCCGTCAGAGCCTCTTCCAAGATGGAACAGCCATATAGTCCCTTCTGCGCCTGTATCAATGCCTCCAGATATCCCTTCGTATAGTCATCCGCCTGAGCGATCGCCTTAAAGATACGGTGCTTCGGTTCCGTATACATCGAACCGACCATGGCAATGTCCGCCGCATATTTTTTCTGTCTTCCCGCATCAGGTTCCATCCGATCATACAGATCTACGGGCGCCGCCATAGGCAGATAATATACCCGTTCCGGCGCAAACCGGTACAGTCTTTCATACTCCGACCGGTCAAAGATAAACGCATAATTGGTCTCATATTCTATCGTCTTAGAATAGATCTGTATAAACGGACTGTCATATGTCCAGGAAAGATAGAGTATCCGGCATGCCTTACATGCAATCGCAGCCACCGGAAAATAGTTAAACGAAAAAACGAAAACCGGCGCCGTTTCCAGGATCTTTGAGGCGATCTTCATCGTCAGTTCTTCGCTTTTCCTTGTATCCTCCTTATGATTGGAAAATAAAAAGCTCACCGGCTCATATCCCAAGGAACGCAGTTCCGTCTTAATATATTGATTTCCATAGCTTTCCCATTCCAAGAACAATACTTTTTTCACGCCAATCTCTCCTTATGCCACCTTTGCCGGCTCAAATAAAAATGAAAAACTCTGCTGCTAAAAAAGCGAACTTGTCCTCTTTTGCTGTGGACAAAATTGCCGTTTGATATTAACCCAACGCAATCTCCAGCATCCTTTTCAGCGCCTTTGGATAATTATACTCTTCCCTGACCTTCCGATATCCTGCCATCGCTATCTTTAAGCGTTCCTTTTCATGAGAAAGATAATAGGCTGCTTTCTCCATCATCTCATCCAGATCATGAAATAGTACGATCTCCTTATCCGGCACAAACAGCTCCTCCATCTCCTCCTGATAGTTGCTCATGGCAAATCCGCCGACACTCATGATATCAAAGATCCTCTGCGGCACGCCTGTCTCAATGGAACGCATCGTAAGATTCAGATTGATCTTGCTGGCAAAAAATACCTTATACATCTCGCTCTCATAAGATACCTTAGGATGGATCTCTACCCCCGGCAGTTCTCCCTCCTCCACCTCGCTATAGGTATATAAGCGCGTCTCAAAGCGTTCCGCCAGCCGCGTCAGGGCTCTATTGCGCTCTATACCTGCCACATTCTCGGAAACAATCAGGATATCCGTCAAAAATTCATGATCTATCAGATACTCCGGACTGTCGGTAACACATCCCTCCACCGCGGCGCGTACTGCCGGATCCAGCTTGCCAAATACCGTCTTCCCTTTTTGCCAATCACATGCCAACGCATCCAGCTCTGCCCAAAAAGCCTTCCGCAGCGCCGGATCCATTGCGTCCAAAAGAGACCGAAAAAAAACTTTTTTATAAAGCTTTCCAACAAACGAAATATCGGCTTCATAAGAAATAATCTCCTCATCCGTGATATTCAAGGCGGAAGTCCGGGCGATATTGGCTGCCAGCGGCTGATAATACACCTGTTTTAAACCAAGCGTTTTCAGTCGTTCCACCTGCGTCCGGTCAAACGCAAATACATAGCTGGTCGGATAAAATGCTTCCTTATGGTATAAAGCCGTCTGTGGACTGTCGTAAACCCAGGAAATATAAGGCAGATTTTTCTGATGACAAAGCTCCGCCACCATCAGTGAAAAATTCTGCGTTATAACAAAGTCCGTATCTCCCAGAGTTTTTTCCAATTCGTGATATTGCTCCTGCGTAAAATCATTTAAGGTAATGATATATTCCGCTATAGTAACATCCACACCAAGCTCCAGCAGCCCCCATATAATATCATCCTTTTTAATCTTCTCCGAATTATAATAGTAAGCCCTGAGTCCCAAAAAATCCATTATGTCGACAATATCCTTTCTTTTTTCTATGTCCGAATCATATCACATTACATATCCGCTGTAAGTTTCCCTTTCGCGCCGCTAACACCGCTTGTTTTCCTGTTATATGATATAATTTAACTATACACTACTTTTCCATATTTTCCAACAACAAAAAAGGGCGACCTTTCGAGTCGCCCCTTACTATAGTAGCTAATGTAATTAACCAAGAAGTGATAATACGTTCTGGTTGGACTGGTTTGCCTGTGCCAACATAGATGTACCTGCCTGAGCAAGGATCTGGTTGTTGGAGTAGCGAACCATCTCTGTTGCCATATCCGTATCACGGATCTGGGACTCAGCTGCTGTCGTGTTCTCAACAACATTATCCAGGTTCTTGATGGTGTGCTCAAGTCTGTTCTGAACTGCACCAAGGTCTGAACGCATCTTGGATACGGATGCAAGAGCTGTCTTGATCGTGCTGATTGCTGTCTGAGCGCCTGTATTGGATGCACCGGAGATGCTTACTTTGTCAATACCGATACCGCTTGCACTCATTGCGCTGATAGAGATTGCGATGAACTGTCCTGCCTCTGCACCTACCTGCAGGTTCTTTCCTGTGAAGGAACCATCCAACAGGTTCTGCTCGTTAAATGTTGTTGTGCTTGCAACACGGTCGATTTCGCTGATAAGCGCCTGAACCTCGCTGTCAAGATATCCACGGTCTGCAGATGTCATTGTGTCGTTGGAAGCCTGAACTGCCAGAGTGTTCATTCTCTGAAGCATATCATGTACTTCTGCCAGAGCACCTTCTGCTGTCTGTACACAAGAAATTCCATCCTGTGCATTTGCGGAAGCCTGTGTCAAACCTTTGATCTGACGTCTCATCTTCTCGCTGATTGCCAAGCCTGCCGCATCATCTGCCGCTCTGTTTACCTTGTAACCGGAAGATAACTTCTCAGTTGACTTTGCCTGAGCGCTCGTTGTGATACCTAACATCCTGTTGCTGTTCATTGCTGTTAAATTGTGCTGTACTACCATTTCTTTATCCTCCCTGAAATAAAATTTTCCTTTTTAGCACGATATGTATCTTTGATACATCTGTACTTTTGTTTTCTGGTATATATATCGGAACAAGTTTAAAATACTTTACCCCTTAAAACAAATTTTTTATCAAATTTCTCTTTTTTCTGAATTGTGTACTCATGGCACCGATTGATGAAAGTTAAAAAAAGAGCCATCCTTTCGGATGGCCCTTTCTATGGTAGCTAATGTAATTAACCAAGAAGTGATAATACGTTCTGGTTGGACTGGTTTGCCTGTGCCAACATAGATGTACCTGCCTGAGCAAGGATCTGGTTGTTGGAGTAGCGAACCATCTCTGTTGCCATATCCGTATCACGGATCTGGGACTCAGCTGCTGTCGTGTTCTCAACAACATTATCCAGGTTCTTGATGGTGTGCTCAAGTCTGTTCTGAACTGCACCAAGGTCTGAACGCATCTTGGATACGGATGCAAGAGCTGTCTTGATCGTGCTGATTGCTGTCTGAGCGCCTGTATTGGATGCACCGGAGATGCTTACTTTGTCAATACCGATACCGCTTGCACTCATTGCGCTGATAGAGATTGCGATGAACTGTCCTGCCTCTGCACCTACCTGCAGGTTCTTTCCTGTGAAGGAACCATCCAACAGGTTCTGCTCGTTAAATGTTGTTGTGCTTGCAACACGGTCGATTTCGCTGATAAGCGCCTGAACCTCGCTGTCAAGATATCCACGGTCTGCAGATGTCATTGTGTCGTTGGAAGCCTGAACTGCCAGAGTGTTCATTCTCTGAAGCATATCATGTACTTCTGCCAGAGCACCTTCTGCTGTCTGTACACAAGAAATTCCATCCTGTGCATTTGCGGAAGCCTGTGTCAAACCTTTGATCTGACGTCTCATCTTCTCGCTGATTGCCAAGCCTGCCGCATCATCTGCCGCTCTGTTTACCTTGTAACCGGAAGATAACTTCTCAGTTGACTTTGCCTGAGCGCTCGTTGTGATACCTAACATCCTGTTGCTGTTCATTGCTGTTAAATTGTGCTGTACTACCATATCTTTTTCCTCCTTGAAATATGTTTTTCCTTTTTATGTACTGTGTATTTCTCTCATACACCTGTACTTTTGTTTTCTGGTATATATATCGGAACAAGTTTAAGATACTTTACCCCTAAATTGAATTTTTTTATTTTATTTCTCCCTTGTTATATAACAAAAGAGCCATCCTTTCGGATGGCTCTTTCTATGGTAGCTAATGTAATTAACCAAGAAGTGATAATACGTTCTGGTTGGACTGGTTTGCCTGTGCCAACATAGATGTACCTGCCTGAGCAAGGATCTGGTTGTTGGAGTAGCGAACCATCTCTGTTGCCATATCCGTATCACGGATCTGGGACTCAGCTGCTGTCGTGTTCTCAACAACATTATCCAGGTTCTTGATGGTGTGCTCAAGTCTGTTCTGAACTGCACCAAGGTCTGAACGCATCTTGGATACGGATGCAAGAGCTGTCTTGATCGTGCTGATTGCTGTCTGAGCGCCTGTATTGGATGCACCGGAGATGCTTACTTTGTCAATACCGATACCGCTTGCACTCATTGCGCTGATAGAGATTGCGATGAACTGTCCTGCCTCTGCACCTACCTGCAGGTTCTTTCCTGTGAAGGAACCATCCAACAGGTTCTGCTCGTTAAATGTTGTTGTGCTTGCAACACGGTCGATTTCGCTGATAAGCGCCTGAACCTCGCTGTCAAGATATCCACGGTCTGCAGATGTCATTGTGTCGTTGGAAGCCTGAACTGCCAGAGTGTTCATTCTCTGAAGCATATCATGTACTTCTGCCAGAGCACCTTCTGCTGTCTGTACACAAGAAATTCCATCCTGTGCATTTGCGGAAGCCTGTGTCAAACCTTTGATCTGACGTCTCATCTTCTCGCTGATTGCCAAGCCTGCCGCATCATCTGCCGCTCTGTTTACCTTGTAACCGGAAGATAACTTCTCAGTTGACTTTGCCTGAGCGCTCGTTGTGATACCTAACATCCTGTTGCTGTTCATTGCTGTTAAATTGTGCTGTACTACCATACCTTTTTCCTCCTTGAAATAAGATTTGCGACTTCCCTGCCGCTGTTATTTTGGAGCTTTGCTCCTTGTATTATATATATCGGAACATTTCTCCGATACTTAATACCTAAAATATAATTTTTCAAAAATTTTTTAGTTCTTTTTGTCCATCAGCTGCGGATCAATCAGATTCACTTTATTCATACTGCGATAGTAATTGGATGCCACCTTGGATGTCGTCTTCTGCTGCTGCAGCTTCTTCTTTTCGTCTGCCATCTTCGTTTCGACCAGTTCCTTATTCCTGCGTTCCGCTGCCATAAGCGCGGCGCTGGCATCGGAAACTGCCTGAATCTTTTTCTGAATGGAAGCTATAAACTCCTTGTGCTGCTCTTTATCTCTCAGAAGCTCTTCTCTGATACGTTCATATACACTTTCAAAGCCGTCATCCATCCGATCCAGACGCTCAATTATCTCCGCTTTCTTCTCTACCAGATTATCAAAATCAGTCCAGTCCACCGGGTCTTTATCAAGAGATGACTTCTGTGTCGCAGTCATCTCTATCATCTGATCCAGCATCTGTTTTTTCTGATCCAGACTCTGATCAAGCATCGTTAAATATTGTTTCAGCATATATGGCTCCTTTAACTATCCTGTACTGCCGGCTGCTTTGCCCGTTTCATAACTTCCTTCCATGTATCCCGCATAGAATTCAGATGTGTCTTGACCTCTTCCAAGATCTCTTTATCCTTAGATACATTGGCTTCAAACAGCCTTCTTAAAAGATAACGGTAAACATTATCAAAATGCTCAGCTACCGGATATTTATGATTCAGTGTTGCCCGGAACTCATCAATGATCCTCTGCACCTTTATAATATTGGTATGTGCCTTCTGAATATCATCCTGCTCAATTGCCATGATTGCAATATTACAAAATTTGATTGCTCCCTCATATAACATCAGTGTCAATTCCGCGGGAGTAGCCGACATGACCTTATTAGTATTATATTGTGCATATGGATTATTTGGTGCCATTGCTTATCTATCCTCCAGTGTCTGATTGCCCGTCAAACCGGTTAATTACCGCCAAACATTCCGGCAATAGCCGTCTGCTTGGAATTCATCTTTGCAAGTGCAGTCTCCATTCTGGAAAACTTCTGGTAATATCTGTCTTCCATCTCCGTAAGTTCTTTCTCTAATTTAGCAATCTTCTTATCCCACTCAGTTGCCTCAGACTTCAGCTGCTTATCATTATATACCTTATAGATACTGCTGTAATCGGAAGACCCCATCTTGGAGAAGAGATCGTCATACATCTTATTGGCAAACTGCTGGAAGAATGAAGTCACTGCTTCCGGATCGGATGCAATCAGACTCTTTAACTTATCGTCCTTAGTTCCTGTCGTCGTATCGTCCGCATCACCGTCGATATGCAGCATATATCTGCTTTCCTCATCCGTATCAAAATATCCGCCGGTAGCGATACCGAAGTCAGCCAGATACATCTTCTTGCCGTTTACCGTGAACGCTTCATTCGTCACCTTTACCATGGTCATCATGACATCATAAAGCGTATTGTCTTTGCGAAGAAGAGAACCCTTGATCTTATTTTCCCATTCCTCGATCTCCTTCTCAGACATTGCAGATTTCTGATCGTCAGACAAAGGATCGTATCCCTTTGAGGAATCTGCATTGTAAAGCTTTGACATCTCACCGATGAGGTCGTTGTACTCCTTAAGCATATCCTTAATCACATTATATACGCCGTCATAATCGGGCTGTGTCGTAATGGAGATCTCCTCATCCTCATTAGCCGGCATGGAATTGATCGTATAGGTCGAACCATTGATGATAAATGTGTTTGATGTGGAAGTAAACTCCGCACCGTTCAATTCCAGTTTTGCATCGCTGCCATCCGTCTTCTTTGCGGCTTTTGCCAGCATTTTTTTCTGTTCTTCTTCTGTCAGGATGTCAAAGTCGGGCGTTGCTTCCTTGACCTGTGCCTCAGTAGCAAGTCCGAGCTTCATCAGTGCTGTTGCATCACCGCTAAAATGGAAATCATTGGCTACTCCCGTGTCCTTTGCGCTCAAGAACAATCTCTGATTGCCCTCGTCAAAGTTGGCATTAATACCGGCTCCCTTCAGGGCTTTCACCAGTTCATTCATGGAATTAACAACTACGGTATCAGAGCCTTCCTCTACCTCACCGCCGATCTGGATGGTCTTCAGACCATCTTTACCGTTAAGCGTAATTGTAGATCCCTCTGCGATCCCCAGCGCTTCTGTCAGGTTTGCCGTAGGATCCAGCTTACCGCCGTCCACATTTTCAATTTGGCTGCCTGTCATATAAGCAGCCTTAGCCAGACCTTTAATCTTCGCGGTCTGGATGCCGTTGACAGCATTCGCTCCCGCCACAACAGTAAGCGCGCTGTTAGAGGTTGTCACCTTTGTCTTCTTATACGCCTGAGACAAACGGTTAGTAGACAGTGTTTTATTATAAAAACTAAAAATCTTTTTATTAATATCCTGCCATGCCGACTGCGTCCATGTGTTCAAGGTTTTCTTATTCTTTGCATCCTGTACCTTTTTGGATGCTTTTGATGTATATGCTGTAATAATACTTTCCGTATCAAGTCCGGAATTCAGTCCGGTCATTCTTATTAAATCTGAACTCATACTAATCCCCTCCTATCTCTTCTCGTCAACAAACAGCCCGGCATATTCCCAGACCTTCGCGATCATATCAAGCATCTTCTCCGATGGAACCTCTTTCAACACTTCTTTCGTCTCCTTGTCAACGATCTTTACGGTGATGCGGTTCGTACCTTCATGGATGCCAAACTGGGATTCCACCTTAACATCTTTCTTGTTCAGTTCCTGAATCGCACGCCTGATCGTCTCATCCGACATCTCTTTGTTCTGGTTCTGTCCGGAACCCTCCGAATCGGCATCACTCTTTGATGTCTTTGCTACAGCAATCGTCTGTGCATCCACCATAGGCGCATTTGTTTCCAACGGCTTACCTTCCATGGTCTCCGCAGCAGGTGCCACTACCGGTTTTGCCGGCTGTGCTGTGTAAGTCATCGCACTGCTTAATGGTTCAATTGTCATGTTACCCACCTCCATGTGAATATTTTAGTAAATTAAAATCATAAAGATATTTACTTACAACTATATATCGGATAAATTATAATATCCCTTAATAAGTTTAGCATCTTGAAATCATAAATTTTTTCTTTAAAATTTATAAACTTTTTATAAACCGCGCACCGCGCCGGAATAAAAGATATTATCAATCCTAACGCATCTGTGCTCCTACTCAAACAGTTTTTTCAAAGCTTCCGGTGACGGCTCTGTCATCGCCTCTTTATTCACTTCCTGAATCTGCACATAAACTTCCTTACGGTATACCGGAATCTCCTTAGGTGCGCTAATGCCGATCTTTACCTGTTCTCCCTTTACGTCCAGGACTGTGATCTCTATATTATTGTTGATCATCAGGGATTCCCCTTTTTTTCTGGATAATGCCAGCATCCTTACACACCTTCCTTTCCATTTGCTTTTTTCGCTGCCTGCAGAATATCATAAATCGCATATTTTACAGGATAATCCGCTTCCAAAATCACCTGGCTGGCCTTTCTGGTATCTGCATTGATGATCAGCGGCGCTTTCAGATTCACACTCATCTTCGTCAGATCCGAAGGAACCGTGATCGTGACAAGCACCAGGATATTCTCCATCCCTCCGATCGCTGTCAGAAGGTCATCATCAACCAGCGGCGCATAATCCTGCTTCACTGCCAGCGGATCGATGACCGGCATGGCAAATCCCGGCTCCTGCACCGACTGCATCCAGCTGATGCCGCCCTTCAATCCCTGATCTGCATCATGAATCAGCGCAAAATCAACCAATTCCGGAAAGCCGATGATCCCTGCCGGGAAATGAATCATTTTATTGTCGTCAATCGTCACTTCTCCAAAAATCCGCGTATTAATAACCATTTTCTGTTCCTCCATTTATCTTTTTATTAAAATACATTTTTGCATTTTACAGATAATTCAGCAGTGTCGTCTTGATCATGCTGCTGGTCGCCATCAGCGCAGCCTCGTAGGAAACCTCAGCACTGGAAAGATTAACAGCAACCTCTGTCTCGTCCGCATCCTCATTATCAGATTTTAAGTTGTCAAATGTCTCCTTCTGATCCGTCAGCCTGTTATTGATCAACGCAAGCCTTGCCGAACGGTTGCCCACCACTGTCCGCGCTTCATCGGCATCATGCTGGTATCCCTGCATCTTTGTAATAAAATGACTGAATTTCTTCTGAAGCTGATCCTTGGTAAATGCCTCCGCCTTTTTTGCCGCTTCCAGATCCAGAGCGATCGCTTTTCTCTCGTCCTCGGAATATTTGGTATCTTTGGACATTTCCTCCAGCTTTGCTTTCATATTCTCAATATCCGTCATTTTATTTGCCAGATCGGTAATCTCCATAACATCTCTTCCGATCCCATGCTTATAAACATCCTCCGCATAAGTATTGACCTGAATGGACTGGTTAAATCCCACCTGATATTCTATCGGCTGCCCGATGGTCCGGTTCTGCGGATAATCCGGATTATAGTTGATCGTCAGCGGATTGCCTTCAGCATCCACCCGCGTATCCAGCGTGTCCGTCTTGAAATAATGCTGCGGACGAAGATCCGTCGATTTCCAGTTTGTCTTGGAATAGGTGATCGTATAGGTATCATCCGACTTCTGCATCGCCTGATAAATATTGGAGCCCATTAAAAGTTCTCCCGTGGATGGCACCAGAACTAACTTATCTGCATTTTCCGGTTTTGCAATATACGCATATGCCTCTGCAGGATCAGTCATGACCGCGTCGGCAGTATAAGCCGGAACTAATTTACCATCCGCATCCAGTTTGTTTATGGTGACATCCATCGCACCGCCTTCCAGATCCGTCTGTTTCTCATCCAGATTGCCATATGCCAGACGGAAACGGAAATAATCCACCTGCGTGATATCATTTTCCGTAATCAGGGGATCCGTGCCATCGGCATACGTCGTCTCACTTAAGTTCCTGAGATCATCACCCGCTGCCGAAGCAATATCAATAAATGTCTCCTGCTCCAGTGCCGAACGGTCAAACGCCTCGGTAATCACATATTGTTTTTCCGTCTGTGTTCCAAAGGTCAATGAAGTATCTGTCCGGTATCCGGTAAAGATATATCTTCCGGCATAATCCCCCTTGCCGGTATCATAAACTTCCTGATATAGTTTGTTTAAGCTCTCAATAATAACCTTGCGATCCTCTGTTTTTAACTGATCACTGGCTCCCTTTTCACACTGCGTTATCATATCCTGCAATACGGATATTGTCGTTGTTAATGCGCCCTCCGTCAGCTTCAGCCAGCTGTCAGCATCGGGAACATTTTTCTTAAGATACTGCGTTACCTGATCTACATCGCTTCTAAGACGCAGCGCGCGGATCGCAACGATCGGATCCTCAGAAGGCCTGTTTACCTTTTTTCCGGTAGCAAGCTGGGTATTTAACATATCCTGAGCAACTTTATTGTTATTAATGTTAACCAATGCATTGTTCTGCATTACTTTATTTGTGATACGCACGAAATGACCTCCTTATGTGAATCCGTTCCCGTTATTCTCAATCCCTTGAATCATGTTAACATCTCATAGTGTATATCGTCAATCTTTTTCAACTCCATAAGACTTTTCCACACTTTTTTCCAAAACAATATAAAAATTCTGACTGCGCAAAAGAATTGGACAAACGCCTTACATGAACCATTCCCTTCATGTAAAAGCCGTTTGTCCAAACATTTTTGCACGTTCTGAATTCACATTTCCAATACGCTTATACCATGCTCCGCAGCACAGTTCTACCGCTACACTCCCGTCTGCAGAATCAGTCTGTCATATACTTCCGTCAGTACCTGTATCATCTTGGAGGCCATATTATAACCCTGCTGGAACTTTGTCAGGTTGACCGCTTCCTCGTCATTATCCACGCCGCTGACAGACAATCTCTGATTGGCTATGGTATTGCCCATAATCTCATAATTGTCCTTAAATGTCTCGGCACGCTGGGCGTTCAACGCAACATCCCCCAGCATACATACCAGATACTGATCTGCACAACATCCTCTAAAGCTCATTTTCTTTGTATTCGTCCTCAGATCGATCAGACTCTTTACCACGTCGTTATGATCATCCCCTGTATACTGCTTCGTCCTAGTAGCAAGCTTATTGGCGTCCTTCAGGATTGCATCTACGATCTTAAAGTTTCCTGCCGTCAGCTGATAATAGCTGTCCGCATCCTGTTTCACGGTGATCGTATGACCTTTCTCACCCGTCTTTTCAAAAGAAAAAGTATCCTTACCATCTACACTGGATGGATCAAAGAATGTATATTCCTTTCCATCCGCGTTTTCACAGGTAAATAACCCAAGACCGGCATCTCCGTTATCCTGTATTCCCGTTTTCATGATGTTGTTGTAAGCGGTGGAGAACATGCGGACCCACTCATTCATCTGGGAAAGGTAATACGGAATGCCCTGATACTCAATATCCGGTCCGATGGTAGCTGAGAGCTTCTGTGTCGCCGCAAAAACAGTCACGTTATTTCCTTTGTCTTTCTCCTTATTCAGTTCAAATTCAAAGGTGCAGGTCCCCTTTCCATCCTCACCCTCTACATAATTATAAGTCCAACGATCATAATAATACCGTGTGTCACCGATTGTAATGATGCCGCCTGTCTGTGATAAATTCAATTTGTTAAGATCCGTCAGATAATCGGCGCTGACCTCCACAGTCACCTTCTGTGCCGCAGTATCTACCTTTGACACGGTACCGGCAAACTGTTCCCCGTTATTACCGTCGCGCATCTGGATCAATCCGGCAAGCTTGCCGCCGGTGGTGCCGCCGTAAATATTGAGCGCATCCCCCTGATCCCGGTAATCCTGAGACGACCACTCTCCTTCGCCCGTAAAATAGATATCATAAAGTCCATTCACATCGGTCTGGTTCACATTTTCACTATTCTCACGCGGAACGCAGGTCAGAGTCTTATAGGAATTGCCATCTACAAGCGTCTGTCCGCAGATCTTGACCACATATCTTGTTCCGCCTGTATCACGGAGCGGTGAATTAGTATCGATGATATCGATCTCTTCCACATCCACATCAATGATCTTGGACAATTCATCCACCATGAGATCCCTCTGGTCACGCAGCTCATTCGCCATAACACCGGTGTTCATCTCAATGACGTTGATCTGCTTATTCAATGCGCAGATCTCCTGCGATATGGAACTGATACGGTCAGCGTTGACCTTCATCTCATGATTGACATCGGTCTGGAGCTTCTGAAGATTCGTATACATTTCATTAAAATAAGTACAAAGATTGTTGGCATATCCGATCGCCTGCTGTCTGACCGTCACATCACCCGGATTCTTAGCAAGCTCCGCCAGCGAGTCGTAAAACTCATCAAATATTTTGTTGAATCCTTTGACCCTGTCGTCATCCTTGTAATACTTCTGGATGATATCCATATAATAATCCTTGATCTCATACTCGCCCAGCTTGGAATTATTTTCCCAGAATTTCTCATCATAAAAGATATCCCTGACGCGCTCGATCGCCAAAGTATCCACGCCGGCACCCACACAGCCGTAAGTGGTAAAGGCACGGATGGGATTGGCTGCCTGTGTCTGCACCTGCTGGCGGCTGTATCCCTCCGACTCCACATTGGCAATATTATTGGCAGTCGTATTCAACGCCGCATTGGATGCCTGCAGACCCGTATATGCTGTATTCAATCCCAAAAATGTTGATGACATATATTAATAACCATACCTTTCCGTAACCTGCAAGCTTTCATACACTTTAGCGCACTTTAGTGCTGATGTCGCAGGCACTATATTTGCAAACCGAATTTATTCGGTTTTAATGAATTTATTCGGTTATGAAAATTTATTTTTCACACTATTACACATTAATATTGATAAAACCGTACATTTTATGAACCCAGCTGCATAATGATATGCTCCATACACTCGTCAATGACGTTGATAAAACGGCTGCTGGCATTGTAGGCATTCTGAAACTTGATCATATTGGTCAGCTCTTCGTCCGTCGCCACGCCGATCGCACCCTGTCTTGCCGCCTCTACCGACTCTACCGTAAGATCCTGATTCTCCTTCAGCTTCATAAAAACATTGCCCGAATTAGAGATCTGTCCAATAAAGTTGGCATAATATTCCGAAATGGAAATCGGATTGGTCAATGTAGGATTTAATACGAAATCCTTTTGATTCATCCGTTCCAGCAGGTTCTTCATCGTCACGTGATCCACGGATTCATCCGGACGGATCATGCCGAGATGTGCCGGATACTGCCGCAGGTCTTTATTCACCATAAGATTATCAATGGAAAACCATGTCGCCGGATCCTTCGGATCCTCCGGTGTTACAATATAACCATTCCAAGCCTTTGCTTTAGGATCTGCCGAAGCATCGGTATATTCATCCATGCAGTCGATCCTCTGGAAGATCTGGAGCGGCACATAGATCGGTCTGTTATTCTCATTGTAACCCTGAATCTGGCAGAGATACCCGGTCTGCGTATCTGCGCCCTGAGCGATCACATCATTGATGGTGGTAACCACAGAATGCACCAGCTTATCAAATTCCGCCATGACATTCATCATAATGGAATTGCTTACCTTTTCATAGGCTTCCTCATCCTTCAGATCCCACTGATTGCCGCGATGGTCGCCCCTTGCCAGCAATGTTGCCTTCAGGCTTCCGATGTCCGTATGACGTAATGCGGAGATCTCCGTCGTCAGATCAAATACCGGCGCCGTGCTTGCAACATATCTTTTGGTTCCGTCCGGCAGTATCTCTGTCTCTGCGCTGTCCGGCCAGAAACACGTATAAAAGCCTGTCTTTAAGTCCGCATCATAAGCCATTTCATTGACTTCATTCGGTCTTACAAAATCATGTCCTTCGAGCTTAACAAGAACATTGCCATGCACATCCGTGTCGTATTCGATCTTGCAGATGCTCGCAAGCTCATCCATCGCCTGATTTCTTGCATCCCGATAGTCATTGGCATTCTCAACACCACCCGCCTCAATGGCTCTGATCTTATTGTTCATCTCATAGATGGTGCGTCCGAGCTGATTGATACGGTCTACCTTCTGGGTTACCGTATAATTCAGCTTATCCTGATAATCGCAAAAATCAGAGTAGGCATTCCTTGCCGCTTCTGCAAAATTCTGGGAATATTGAATGAACAATCCCTGATTAACCTCGCTGCTCGGATCCTTTGCCATCTCCTCAATAGAATACATCAGATTCTTAAAAGCATTGGAAAATGTCGCGTCATGCAGCTCTCCCAGGATTCCTTCCACTTCTTCCACAGCAGCATAAGACACATCATAGAATCCCTGTCTGCCAACCTCTTCACGATACGAGAGATCCAGGAAGCGATCCCTGACCTGCCTTACTTCCGATATATATACGCCAAGACCAATCTGTTTCTGCGCAACGCCGGTGATATTCTTAGAAAGAAAATTATATTGTCTTGTGGCATACGATACCTGCTGTCTGACATAACCCTTTGTATCTGTATTAGTTACATTATGCGCAACGACATTCAATCCTTCCTGACTGGACTGTAATCCTGAAGTTCCTACGTATAAGCTGCTCATTAACGACATATGAATCTCTCTCTTTCTTTATGCGATTATTGTTTCGCATCAAATCTTTTAGTCCCGCTCCCCATGATGCTGCCTGTATTGTAAGCATCCTTATTATAATCTGCAGTCTCCGGCGCCTGTTTCATCGACTGCAAAAGCGACATTTCAAACTGAACCATCTCCAACGAACTTTTCAACAGGTCGCGATTACGTTCATTAACCACCGTCATATTGCCAAGCGTGGTCTTTAACCTGCCATGTACCTCGCGCAGCTGGTTCTGTTCCTCCGGGCGCGATGACATCATCGTAATCAGGTCAGGGATATTCAGCTCCTCTGAAGAATGATTGGTAACATCCGCGATATCCTTCATCGTCTGGATTCTCTCTTTCTCCAGCTTCTGGATCCTCTCCACCACCAGCTGTTCCTCTCCTGTGATACGGTCCAGTTCCGGAAGATCCCCCTTGATTATGATCGGGGTCTTTTCTTCCGAAAGCTTTACAAGCGATTCGTACTCCCGCTCCTCCTGATTTAATATCGCAATGATATTTTCCATTAAGCTAGCCATCGCATGTTCCCCTTCAACTGATTTCCTTAACAATATCCCAGCAAAAAAAACTGGCGTCTGTAAAGGAATGACCCTTACAGACACCACGCTTAATCCACGTACCCATGCAGGCGCCAGTTAAGCGAGTGCCTGACCAAGTCTCTCCATCATCTTCTGTGCAAATTCTTCCCCGCTCACTTCATAAGTTCCGTTTGCCAAACGCTGTTTAATCTCAGCAACCTTATCTTCTCTTATATCAGGTGCATCGGAAACTGCCTTTTTAGCAACCTGCATATCTTTTCCGGTATTGGAAATCTGAAGTTTGTCTTTAAAATCTGCGCCTTTCGCTGATGCAGTTTTATTAGTCGGCTTGGAAGCACCATACATCTGTTGAATTTGTGAATATGCTTCTATTCTCATTTCGTCTTCCTCCTTCCGTGGATTCTTCACTGCTATATATATTATCGTCCACTTTTCTAAAAACTTTAGAGCAAATCAATTTATTTTTTAACAAGTTGTAACTCTCCGGCTACAATGCTATAATTTCACTATATTAATAATAGAAGAAAGGTCCAAATTATGGAAATTTTATTTTACCGCTACGGAAGCATCTGCGAGCCGGATATCATTAAATGTTTTCGCTCCATGAAGCTGGAGGTCGTTGAAGAAAATTCACAGGTGGCCAATAAGAAGGTATCTCCTTCCGAAACCGTGGACGCTGTTTCAACGCTGATCGAAAAGCATACATTCCTATTTGTATTTTCCATCAATTTTTTTCCGGCAATCTCCGAAATCTGCCAGATCTATCAGATGCCCTATGTCTGCTGGACCGTGGACT
The DNA here is from genome assembly GCA_964421915.1 of uncultured Lachnospiraceae bacterium. GTDB lineage: Bacteria > Bacillota > Clostridia > Lachnospirales > Lachnospiraceae > NK4A136. The sequence goes on along the minus strand of CAYQZB010000004.1, from coordinate 103,647 downwards.
GTCCGGTCATGGAGCTGTTTTCTCCCGCTCTTGCCAATGACTGCAACCGTATCTTTATGTTTGACAAGGCCCAGTATGAATATTTCCGCCACATCAATCCTGAACGGATCTTTCATCTTCCGCTTGCCACCAATGTCAGCCGCTGGGATCAGGTGATCTCACAGGCATCTCCCAAAGATCTGAAACATTTTTCCTCCGATATTTCTTTTATCGGCTCATTGTACGCGGAAAAAGACCCCTATGATAAAATACAGGGCTTATCAGAATATACCAAAGGGTATGTGGAGGGCATGATTGAGGCGCAGCTGCAAATCTATGGCTATAATATGTTAGAAGATCTGTTAAATGTCTGCCCTGACAATTCCGCCGTTTTATCAGACAGATTTTTGTCTGCCGGTTCTTCATTTTCAGTAGACGATGCCTTGACTGGTGGTTTACATAATATTACAAGACAAAAAACTGCTCTTTCTCCCATTATGCAGGATTTTATGGAACATGTGCCGGATCTGAAGGAAAGTCCCTATGCTCCTTATTTTCCCCCTTCTTATATCATAGCGCATCATTTTATCGGCATGCACGCTGCCGTGGCAGAACGCCACCGCCTGCTTTCAATGCTGTCAGAAAACCATGCCGTGGATCTTTATACCTTCAGCGATACCGTCCGCCTTCCCAAGGTTCACAACCGTGGAGGCGCCAAGACTCTGACAGAGATGCCCCTGATCTTCCATCAGAGCCGCATCAATCTGAACATGACCATCCGGCCGATCCAGACCGGACTTTCGCTGCGCGTCTTTGACATTTTGGGCTGCGGCGGATTTCTGCTGACCAATTACCAGCAGGAGCTCGGCGAGCTTTATGAGATCGGGAAAGACGTGGAAGTATTTACCTCAAAAGAAGAACTGGCGGAAAAAGCAGCTTATTATCTGACCCATGAAGAGGAACGTCAAAAAATCGCCAGAAGCGGATATGAAAAAACACGCGCGCTCCATACCTATGAAACGCGCATCAGCCAGATGATCCGGATGATCTATCAAACATTATAAACCCAAAACACACAAATTTACCAAGAACTCTACTGCTTCGCATCACAGATCCTGCGGGAAACGCTTAAACCGGCGTTTTCCTAAACATCCTCCGGCAGCGTCTTAAAGAAATGAACTACAAACGGCACTACTACGGCAAAGGTAATCACATCCGCTACCGCCTGTGCCAGCTGTATTCCAAGCAGCCCCAGCCAGCTTGTCAGCACAATGATCAGTGGGATAAAGCAAAGACCGCTTCGAAGAATTGATAAAAAGGTTGCCGTCTTATGCCTGCCGATGGTCTGAAACAGCATGGTTGCACACACAATCATCGGATGAAAGAACAGCGCCACTAACTGGAAGCGGAGCGCCAATGTTCCAATCTCGATCACATCCACATCATCCCGAAAGATACCGATCAGACGGCCGGAGCATACCAGTCCCGCTATCGCCAATGTCCCCAGTAAAATTTCTCCCATCACTGCCGTAAAGTAAAATGCTTTCCGCACACGCTTATATTTTCCGGCGCCGTAATTAAATGCCGACACCGGCTGGAATCCCTGTCCGATCCCAAGCGCAACCGCAAAGATAAAGAAGCTGATCTTGCCCACGATAGACATAGCCGCCAGAGCCGGATCACCATAATTCCCGGCAAGACTATTTAATACCATTGTGGATAAGCTTGTCATTCCCTGTCTTGCAAGACTCGGCAGTCCGGTCTTCATAATCAGGATTAACTGGGCCATGCCTCCCTTAACGGCGGATAAAGATAATTTACTCTGGGTCTTTCCAAACAGGAACATACTCAGAAGAATCAGAAAACTGATACACTGGGAAATCGCAGTGGAAAGCCCCGCTCCCTTTACACCCATGTTAAAATGAAAGATAAAAATCGGATCTCCGATGATATTTAACACACCGCCGACCGTCAGTCCGATCATGGCAAGATAGGCTTTTCCTTCATACCGAAGTATATTATTCAGGACAAATCCCGACATCGTAAACGGCATAACCGCCAGAATAAAGATTCCGTAATCCTTAGCATAAGGCAGCACCGTGTCTGTACTTCCCAGAAGATACATCAAAGGTTCCAGAAAAAGAAGTCCCAACAGTCCCATGACAGTCCCTGCAGCCAGACTGGCAAAAAAGCTTAGGGACGCCAGAATCCCCGCGCTTTTTACATCCTTCTCTCCGAGCCGTCTCGCAATGATACTGCCGCCGCCCTGCCCCAGCATAAAACCTACTGCCTGAATAATCGCCATCAGACCAAATACCACGCCGACTGCGCCGCTGGCGCTGTTGCCCAGCTCACCGACAAAATATGTATCGGCCATATTATAGATATTTGTCACCAGCATACTGATCGTGGTGGGGATTCCCAGCGTGATCACCAGCTTCGATACCGGCCATGTGGTCATTTTTTCATAATATGCGTCAGTTACAGCATTGGCTTCGCTTACATCGTTTGCTTCGTTTGTATCAGTTGCTCCATTTGCTTTGTTTGCGTCATTTACATCTGTCACTTCACTCGCCTCTTTGTCTTGTCTTTCTTATTTATCCAATCTGCCCTATTTATTCCATCTATCTCATCTGCTCCATCCGTCCGTTGCACAACATAGATATCCAAACGAAAAGTTATGTAAACCGGACTTTCCATCATCCGAACCCACATTCTCTTATTCTACCTCCGATGGATGCGCCAGTCCTCTAATGACCTCTCCCGCAATCATCAGCCCTGCTACAGACGGTACGAATGCCACACTTGGAATCACCTTATCCGCCAAAGACGGCATGACCGGCTCCTCCGTAGAATACACCACCTTCAGGCTCTCCACACCGCGTTTTCTAAGCTCATGACGCATCACCTTTGCCAGCGGACAGTTCTTGGTCTCATAGATATCCGCCACCTGAAGCATTGCAGGATCCAGCTTATTGCCCGTTCCCATACTGCTGATGACAGGTACGTGGCAGGCTTTCGCCGTAACGATGATCTCCAGCTTTGCCGTCACGGTATCTACCGCATCCACTACATACGAATAGTGAGAAAAGTCAAATTCCACCGCATTCTCCGGCAGAAAAAAGCACTGCCTTTCTTCCACCTCAGCCGTGGGATTGATCTCTAATATCCGCCGCTTCATAACAGACGTCTTACTTTGTCCTATCGTTTGATCCGTTGCAATGATCTGCCTGTTGATGTTGCTTTTACTGACCTTATCATGATCAATCAAAACAAAAGAGCCGATCCCGCTTCTCGCCAGCCCTTCCACAACATATCCTCCCACGCCTCCGATACCGAATACCGCCACCCTTGCCGCAGCCAGCCGTTCCATCGCCTCATCGCCCAGCAGCATCCTTGTCCTTGCAAATCTTTCATTCATAAGTATAACTTAAAATCTATCCTTTCCCTCAGCAAAATATGCCGAACATTTCAAGCCATTTTAATGTTAATTGCTTATCACACTGCCATGCATCGTATCATCCCTGCTCCCTGATAATGGAGCCATTCTCAATCCTGAATACCATATCGCATTTTTCAATCGTCTGCAATCTGTGTGCTATGATCAGCAGCGTCTTTTTTCCATGGAGCCGATTGATGGAATCCATGATCGCCGCCTCCGTGTCATTGTCAAGAGCGGAAGTGGCTTCATCCAGAATCAGCACCTCAGGATCATTATAAAGCGCTCTTGCGATACCGATTCTCTGCCTCTGCCCGCCGGAAAGCCTTACCCCGCGCTCACCGATCCCTGTATGGACTCCCTCCGGCAGGGACTTCACAAACTCATCCAGCTGGGCTTCTTTCAGCGAATACCACAGCTTATCCTCATCGATTTCCTCCTCCGGCACACCAAATGCCACATTCTTCCGGATATCCGCATCCAGAAGGAAGATCATCTGGGGAATATAACCTACATTGGCAAGCCATTCCCTGTAATGGTCTTCAATATCGACGCCGTCAGCCTTAACGCTTCCTCCCTGCAGCTTCAGCAGTCCTAACAGGATATCAATGATCGTGGTCTTGCCTGCGCCGCTGGTCCCCACGATTCCGATGGATTTGCCGATAGGAAAGACTACATTTGCTTTATCAAAAATCAGCTTATCGGAATTCGGATAATGATAAGTGATATTTTCCAGCCTGATCTCTCTGGTCACCGGAAGCTTTTCTTTCGCAACCACCGCATAAGAAAGATCGGTATGTTCCTCATCCGTTTCCTCGATCAGATTATCGCTGACATTGAAGAAAAACGGCTCGTTAAACGCCATGCTTGTCAACTGGTTATTGATCCTGCTGGCTGCAGGCAGCAGTCTCATGGCAGCAATACCGAAAGCGGCAAGCAGCGATACCATGCCGGACACATCCACGTCGCACAGGATCAATACCGCAATATAGGTCAGCAGCGCACCAAAACAGACGGTCTCTATCAGAAGCTTCGGCGTATTATTAAACATATTCTGCCGTTCCATGGCTTTGACATAACCCTCGCCCACCTCGCAGTATTCCTCAATAAAATGCTGTTCACGGCCTGCCACCTTGATCTCTTTGATCCCCTGTATCGTCTCTGCGATCCTTGCAAACATCGCCGCGCCATAGTCCTGATTCTCCTTACCGGTCCGGTTCATGATGGGTTTGATGATATTCTTGATCACCACAAGCGTCACCAACAGCACGACCGCCAAGACGATGGTCATCACCGGATCCTTGATAAAGAGCGTGACTGCCAGAAATACCGACACGATGGCCTCCGCCGCAATCTGCATCACGGACATGATCAGCGCATACATATTGCTGACGTCCGCGGTAATGCTTCTCTGGATCACCGCAGTTTCCGCATTAAGATAATATTCATAATCCCGTCTCACAAAATTCTTCATAAGATTGGAAGACGTCTTAAATTGATTGGAAAAAATAAAGTGGTACATGTATTTCTGCTGGAAGAACTGGAACAGGTTCTTTACTACATATAAAAGAACCAGAAAAAGAATCGCCAATGCCGAAAAGGTCTTCGTGCTTCCGATTCCCAGCAGACTGCAGATGCTCTGATAGGTCTTCCCCTGGGCAAGATCATCCGGCGAAAGGATGATCGTCACCACCTGCATCACCATCAGGGCAGCCCCCGACTCCAGCACCGCGGAGATCACCATCATGACAAACAGCTTAAACATTGACAGTTTCTGTTTCTTATCCATTAATATATTGATTTTTCTTATGATTTTAAGCATGTTAGTTCTCTCTTCTTTCCATATCTGCACATACCTTCCCTGAAATATTTATTTAGGAAGATTCCACATAGGCTCCCCCGCCCGGATGCAGCTCGTCCCACTTTTGGTTCATCAGGATATGATTTTCCTCCGGCTCATATTTATCCCAGATATGCGGTCCCAGATTGATCTTCTCCTCAACAAACCGTATACCGGACATCACCGAGGTAATGATGGAAACCGCCTTTTTAAAATGAATCCCTTCGATAAAGTTCAGCACCTCGATGGGGAACTTTCCGTGTATTACGATACATTCCGGGAATAGTTTCTCATAATCCACGTCATCCCTCGGATGGGGCTTGATCACCACCTGATATCCCTTACAATATTCTCCGATGATCTCCTTCGCCACCTGCTCCCGGATCGACGTGACGTTAGGAAATGCCTCTGTCAAGAACAATATACAATCTTCGCAGCCCTCAAGCCTGCAGACGATCTCATCCGCATCCGGCAGGAAGATTCCAAGCATGATCCGCTTTTGCTCCGAAGTAAGGGATTCCTCCATGTTTTTCCGGGGGATTACCTTATATTTATCAAATCGATATTTAATAAACGAATCATCATTGATTTCCATATCAATACAATACTTACTATATCCATTCTGTATAAATATCAGATTATGTCTTGCCAAAAATGCTTTTAATGCAAAATGTCCTTCATTATCCTGATGCGCCGCATCGAAGTGTTTCAGACAATCCAGTCCATCCTCCACCGCATGATAGCGGATATGGTGATAATTCAGATAATACCCGATGGCATCCGAATCACAATACACAAAGATGTCCTGATATTGTTTAAAATCAATGGTAAAAAACTGATCCTGCGCTTTGCCGTATTTTTTTGTATAGATCAACCGGTTTATCAGGTGGATCAAAACATTATGGTGATTCTCCTTATACTTCATCAGTCCGGGGATATCACGATCCCTGACTTCATGCAGACGATAAACCCGATCAAAAATATCTGCTTTGGAAAGCCGCCCATCCAGATCCCCAAAATCCATAAAGATATCGCTCAACGCAATATCCGCTTTGCCATCATCCCGATACATCGTCATCTCTTTGAGCAAAGAGACATATACATGGTACAGGGTATGGCAGACATAGATTCTGGGTCTTTTCTTTTCCGGTTTCATTGATTACGTTCCTCTTTGCTCCTTAAGCAGACAGGAGTATTTTCCCCGCCATCGTTTTAAGCATGTCCATAAACAGATGCAAAAATTCTTTTTGTATCAGACGATATTCTCTCGTATCATATCTTAAATTTAAACAATGATATTTTGAGGTAAGCAGCAATCGTTTATGTTATTGGACAAAATTCGAAAAAAGCCGCTCAATCTCCTCAGTCTCCATCTTTACGTCCAGATAAAAAGATTCATCACCATCTTCATATTTCACTTCTCTAAAATACTGCAGATCTTCATTCAACCGCAGATCCACAAAAGAGTTTTCTTCCGGTATCAAATCCCTTTTCAACTCCCAATATTCACTTGTTGAAATCGGGTTCCACTCTCCATCCGGACAGTACTGCGCGACGAGACATTCTGCAAGTTCATCATCCAAAAGATACCCATCTTCATTATCATGATCACTTCCATGGTTTCCTGCCCTGATACGATCCGCGGCGCTTCCCTGATCTACATACAAATTTAAGATATCATATACGCAAGGAACCTGTCCTTCACTCCTGATTTCGCTTACATACCCATAAGTTCCATTGTCATTCCCCATAAGCAGCCACATCTCTTTCAACAGCCAGACCTTCTGCTGCTCATCATCCGCAAGTATCTGTGTATAATTGGAGATTTGCACCGGTTCGCCCCTGTCATTTAAAATTCTCGAGATTCCGTTTCCGTCATAATAGTAGAGGGTAAAATATCCTCCCATGGATCCCAGCGAATCATGCAGGATACCTAACTCCGGTATATCATCAAAGTTCAAATCAAATAAATAATATCCCCTGATCGGGAAGCCGGAATCCGAATCAAGATCCCCATAAAGCAGAAATTCCGTATATACTTTTACATATTCCGGCATGTCACCATCCCAAAGCTGCGCTTCCTCATCTGACGGCAATTCACCTGTCTCCGTATCGTCCAATGATGCCGCAGCAGATACAGTCTCATCTGACGGCAATTCACCTGTCTCCATATCGTCCAATGATGCCGCAGCAGATACAGTCCCATCCGGCAGTGCCGCATCAGCCGCTTCATCCTGCGCTGTCTGACAGGAAGCAAAAAGCAAGCATAACACTCCGCTTAAAATGCACATACTTCTTTTCATAACACGCCTCCCTCTGCCCTTCTCTTTGCCGCCAACAGAAGCTCCACAAAGGTATCCGCTTTGGATATTGCCTCAGCGCCAATACCTGACTTCAGATTGACCGCTCTATTGCTTAATAAGGTGTACATGGTTATTTTTTTACCATCCAGCTCAAACACAAAACGTACTCCTGTCATTGTTGACGCGATGGTCTCCGCTTTTCCAATACGGGATGCATTGAAGATCTGGATCTCAAACGGATTATACGCCGAAATAAAACCGATCATTCCATGTTCCACATCGATCAGCAGCCTGCCGTTTCTGCCCTGAAAAGAACTTTTAAACTGATAAGGAAGTGTATCCAAACGCTGATAAGCGCCCTTTGTCAGAAACGGCGTTAAGGTTCCCCATGCAAGCATCATCAGCAGCGCAATCCATGCTATAACGGAAAAAACAATACTTAACCCCAGAACTGCATCCCACCGGAAGTTCCCACTTGCAAGCTCTCTGAGCAGGGAACCCAAAAAAGGAAGTCCAAATCCCGCTCCTAATAAAAGCAGAAAAAATGAGGGCGCAAATTTTTTAAATTTTTCTGTTTCCATTGCTTTCATACTTTGATACAGCTCCTCTCCGGATCTTATTTTCATATCTGCAATCCTCCCGCAAACGGTTTTATTATATCATTCCGATCATTAGGATACAATTGTTTTATGAAATAAAATCACGTGAGAAAACATTCTTCTGCGTTAAGCCCGAAAGATCATTCTTCCATATACAGGGTGATAGCATTATCCGCTTCCTCCATATACTGATCCAGTGTGATATTACCATTCAGATAATCTTCCAATCCCGAATATATCTTTTCCTCCAGAATCGCATTCCGGTAAGTCGGAACCGAAAAACTGCCAAGAAGATCCATAAAGCGCTCTACCTCTCCCTCGGGAGCAACAAGAATGTTCGCCCCATCGACGTACTGGAATTTTTCTACGCGGCTTTGCAACACTTCCATGTTGACCGTTATTCCATATCTATGCTCACTATTGCTGTCATATCTGCCCATTCCTATGTTGCTTTGGGTCTCCTCACTTAACATATATTTTACAAATTCTTCCGCCGCGTCCGTGTTTTCACTTTTGGCATTAATAGAATAAATCAGCAGCGGCGTAAATGTATTAACATCATCAATGGAAAATATATCATATGTTTCATGGGGATATTCGTTCATCATATGCCAAATCCACTCCACCTCACTCGCGTAGGTAAAGTTATACAATCCAATACTGCGTCCTGAATAAAGCTGCATTTCCGGGTCCTCCATATGCCAGCGTCCTCCTGCTATTCCCAAGGAACCCCATTCGTCAATCAATCCATGAAGCAGCTGGCCTGGGTTAGAGTATGCCCAGTCCCCTACCTCAGCAACCAGAGCTTCCCATTCCCGGATCTGATCCTCTGTGGTATGCTCCATCAGGGCATCCCACACGTCTTTCATACCGGATGCAAAATTTTCCAGTTCCTGCCTGTCATAGCTTTCCCCATTCCCGAAGATCCTGGAGGAATAAGCTGGATATAACAGTTGGAATAACTGCTTCGCGTCATAAATCCGCAGATCGTTGCCAAATTCAAGATTCGGGCACGGACTGTTTTGAATATATACCGCAAGACCTTCCAGACTGTCCAAAGAATCTATACTGTCCGCAGGCGCGGATATTACCGAAAATCCAAATTGTGACGGCAGCGCATAGATCTCACCGTCTTCCGTACGATAGCAGGATAAAATCGTTGTATTGATTCCCGGATTATCACTCATAATCTCTTCATATAGTCCGGACAGTTCTTTCAGCATGCCGCTGTCCCTATACGCAGCATAGTTTAAGTCATCCATCAGGATAACGTCCGGTCCGTTACCCGCCAAAAGCTGCGTATTCAGCGCATTGACCGCTTCCGTAATGGTGGTATTGCCCCCTTCCTCACACCCGATTTCAAGATTGATCTTAATGCCGGGATATTCTTCCTCAAATTGTCTGATAGTTTCTTCCAGATATGCCTGAGAATACAAAGTATATACAGTGATCTCCCTGACAGGCACATTTTCTATCGGCTCCACTGCCTCATCCGTCTCGCTGCAGCACAGGAAATAAAGGGTATTATCATTTTCCAGATAACCTAACAGATAAAACACATCTCCCTCCCGTACAAAGCTGAGCGTACTATCAAGCCTGTCAACACCGCTTTTGCTTGTACTATAAATGCACTCTATCACCGAACTGCCCGCCACATACCGGTACATACCGGAATCTAAAAGGATATATACCGCCCCGTTCTCATCAGAACGCATCATCTCATGGTTGTTGAGCACGTCGTAAGATAAAGACAAATCCTGCGCCTTCTGTAGTTCCTCCGCCAGCATTTCATGAAATCCTAAATCCTCAGTAACCATTTCCCCGGAGGTCTCGTCATAGACTCTGATAGCGTCATTCGTCAGGAATACAATTTCCTGTCCGGTAAAACACATATCTATCACGCCGGTAACAGGATAGGAACGGATCAACCTGCCATCCACTCCATACTCCTCAACTTCATATTCGGTACAGACCAGTATAGCGTCCCCTGATGCATTAAAGCAAACTTTGTATATTCCGTAATCATATTCCGCAATCTGACGGCTGTCGTTTTTGCCCAAAAACATCAACTGGAAACCATCAAATTCATAATCTTCTTTCATCAGCATAATAAGAACCGCATATTCACCCGCTGCATTCATATCGCTTTTAGAGATCGTCCAACTCTCCCTATCTACGCAATCCACAGTTACAGCCTGTTCCTTCCATGTGGCTCCCCTGTCAGCCGTACGGCTTTCAAAAAGATTTCCCTGACTGTCCACATAGAGAACGGAAAATCCTTCTTCTGTTTTTTTCATGGTCTGGAAAAATACGCTGCCGACTTTTAAACCGGACACCTCATGGTTCTCTGTAAACCGGTAAGTGGAAAGCGGCGTTTCCACTGTCGTATTTAACGGGTCCTGCGCCTCATTCTTCCCGCACCCTGTCATCCAGACTACAAACATAGCCAAAAAACACAGAAAGAAATTTCTTCTAATTGTATTCTGTCCCATCTTGTTTCCCCTCTTTCATTTTTTTTTATTAAGTGATTTTAAAACAATTGCTTTGTCATTTTTCGTTCCACAATTCTGCCCATGAGGTTTACATAACTCTTTCGCAATTACCGCTCTTTAATACCTGACAACACCCCGGCTATAATCCTGAACAATCCGATGCCCAGAACCGTTGCCAAAATTACCATCACTGTCCGCAGCCCCATCATCTGATATGATTTTCTAAGGCATACCTGTTCCGTAATATCCTTGTTGTCAAAAAAGATATGTTCCAGACGCATTTTCAGATCATCGCCATAGCTGCTCCAGAAATCAAAATCGGACCATTTCGACGGCGTTTCGATCCATTTTGCCACAGATACATAGTCAGTCAGGTAATAAGACTGATCCACCGATCCGTACACACTATTCAGAAGATCTGCGTACTGATTACGGTACCATTCGTCAGCCGTATCAAGTACCAGTCCGTCTATCCTTTGATCATCCTCAAATTTACTGCTGATGACCATAAGCGGAACATTCACATCCAGTACCCCGCGTACCATGTACTCCCTTTCTTCATAAATGACCGTCTGTCCAAGCGAATCTGACGTGCCAAACAATTCATACAGCGTCCCCGCATCCAGCAGACATCCTGAAAAATCATCATACGCCAGCCGGTTGAATGACGGAAACATAATATCCGAATCTATATTTTCCCCTACCACCGTCACCGCGGCAGTACGGTGGGCGATCCCTTCTACCTGTCTGTCATCCTCAATAAAATAGCATCCTTTAACAAATTCCCGGGATTCCCCGCCGGATGACAGATCAGAATAGACGAACCCCTCCATTCCGCAGAGCACCTGATAATTCTCTTTTTCCTGAAAGAAATATTTCTGCCGGCTGATATGTACCCAGCATAATATACAGAGAAATACCATACCGCACGTCAGCATACTTTTTATTATGATCTTTTTCACACTAATCCTCCATGTCAGAGCAGCTAGAAGTTCTTCTCACACTATTCTCTGTATCTGACGGTATCACCCGATTCCACCGGCTTAGTGCTGCCGGTGATGACCTGCTCCTTCCCCGTCAGTCCCCCCGAAACCACCGCATAGGAGGAATTGGAATCCTGTATCTTTACGGGAACCCGCCCGGCAACCATCTCTTCTCCCAAAATGCCTTTCTTGTACACAACGATCAGGATAAACGCTCCGTTTCTGTCGCTTCTGACCGCTTCAATCGGGATAGAATATCCCTGCTCTGATGATTTACTGGTAAATTTGAGCACCACCTTCATACCGGGCAGATAAACGTCTCCTTCAGGCTCTATCCTGATGCGGTAGACATTATCTTTGACATCATAATCAATGGAGCTTACGTTACACATTTCCGTACTGTCACTCAGCATCACTTCCACTCTGGCGCCCTCCGAAATATATTTCACATCTTCCTCCGCAGCGTCCGCACTGATATAAAATCCGCTGACACTGTCCGCCACAGCAAAGGCCGCCGTATCTGTGGAATATCCGCCTGCTGTTATATTGACCGCTATGATCTCACCTTCCATATCAGAATATACAATACCGTCCGCAGCAACCAAAAGGTCAATCTCGTCCATCCGTTTTTTCAGCGTTTCTATTTCCGTATTCATAAGGTAAACATCAGTTTCCCCCATAATACCGCCCTCCGCCGTTGCAAGATCTATTTTTATATTGCCCAACTCTGTCTGCAGGCGTTCCAGATCACTCTCTGCTATTTTTAACAGCTCTTCTTTATTGCCGGAAGCCTCAAAATTCTGAAGCAGCATGCTTTCTGTCTGAAGCTGCTGCAGGCGCATATTGTTAGACATGATCAGATCGTTATAATAATTTATCTCTGCCTGTTCCATCTGCCGCGTCAGCTGATTCTGAAAGGAAAGGTTCAGAATATTAATCTTCTCCACTTCATAAGCAATGGCTTCTTCCCTATCCTGACGCTCCTGTTCGATCTCATTTTCCAGACCATTAATATAATCCTCCTGTTCCGTAATCAAGGCTTCATATGCTTCCACATCGGCTTTTGCCTGATCACGATTCGAACGGTTTCGCCAGTTATCCGCCCTTTGCAGCTCGCACAGATGCAGCTGCTGCCCTTTTTGTGCATATTCCTCCTCCAGCGTATTGACGTTGTACTTTAACAGCGCCGTTCCCGGTTCAATATGGTCCTTTTCAGATACATAGATCTCATCAACCAGAAACCCGCCCTGTACGTAGATCTGCTGCTCACGGCCAGCCATAACCCAACCATCCATAACAACGATATGCTCTATAGGCTGTGTAGAAGGCGTTACCGTCTCAATATATGGCGTCAATATGGCGCTGGCTGCTCTTGATAGAAAAGAACAGGTAATTACGCATACGATAAATACGGCAAGCACCTTCCTGTTTCCTGTTTTATCCCTGCCCCTTATCTTCCTTTTTATTCCCCGGATAATACCGTTTAATGTTTTATACCCTCTTTTAATCATTGACCGAACCTCCATCTACAGAAAATCCATTCTCTAAAGCATTCCTTCCCGCCGCAAAGGCGACAATGGCAGGAATCATACTAAATAAGGAAAATGCAAATGACCTTCCCAGACTGCCTCTTGCAAATTCCGGAAGATATATGGAAAGAGGTGATATCCATGCATCCCGGATAAATACCACCGGCTGCTCCACCATATTCCAATATTCCAAAAATCCCAAAAGCATGGCTGCCAAAATACCTTCTCTGGACATAGGAACTCCGATACTGATAAATATCCTGAATCCGGACGCCCCGTCGATCTTTGCCGCCTCTATCACCTCATTAGGCATTTGCTCAAAAGACTGATACATAATAAATACCGGAAATGTTGAAAATACCATCGGCAGGATCAGACTCCACAGGGTATTGATCATATTCATTTTGTTCAGCACGATATACTGGGACAGCATGGTTACCTGAAAAGGAAGCAGCATGCAGAATATGTATATCGCATATAAGATCTTCCCCAGCCTGCCCCGGTATCTTGCCAGCCCCCATGCCGCCGGTACGGCAAATAAAAGCTGGCCAATGGCGATCGCCACCGTAAGCTTGATGGAATTGCTAAAGAGGACATAATATTCCGGCGTATCCAACAGAAGCTCCACAATATTTCTTAATGTGGGATACTGCGGGATGATCCTCCATGCGGCATATCCGTCCCGTTCTCCCAAGATCGGTCCGATCAGCCCGTATAATTCGGCATTTCCCATCAGACTTCCGATCAGTATAATAAAAATCGGAGACACACAGATAACCGCCCAGACGACAGCCACGCATTTTGCGATCCGTCTTAACATATTGTTTGGCACGCTCCTTTCTCTGTCTGCGAATTTATGCTTCCCCTGCCTCTTCTCGCCCTGCATCATCCGGTTCACAAGAATATACTCTCTTTTTTTCCCGGGGCTCAATCTTGGAGACCCATAGCAAGATCCCAAGCATTGCAAAGAGGAATACCGCCGTTACGCAGGAAGCCGCTGACAGTTTATTAATGTCTAACTTGGAAAACCAGTTATTAAACAAATGCTGCAACATATAGATGCTATCATCCGGATATGCTCCCACAAGCAGATAGACTTCCCGGTAAACCTTAAACGAATTCACCAGCGACAAGACCGTAATGATATACGCCGCCTTCCGCAGATTGGGCAGGACCATACGGGTAAATATTTTAAGGCATCCGGCACCGTCTATTTTGGCTGCTTCATAGATATTTTCCGGGATAGAACCCAATGCGGAAAGCCAGATCAGCATATTATATCCCATATTTTTCCAAAGATAAGTGCCGATCAACAGATACATGGCATATTCACCTGTCATAAAATGAACCGGCTCTCTCCCGTATGCCGTCAATAGTCCGTTGATAACGCCTGCATCTTCAAATAACATCCGCCACACCACCATCATTGCATTGGACGGGACAGCCATAGGAACGATAAAGGCAAATCGTATCAGACTGTTTTTCATACGGCTGACCGTATATGCCAGAAGCAGCGACAGGACAAAGATCAGAGGAATACTTACCGCATCAAAGAATAAGGTATTCTTCACAGCAAGCAGAAACGGCATATTGGCAAAAACAGCCTTATAATTCTCCAATCCTACGAAGCGGGAAGCGCTTCCGTCCATAAAGGAACGCCGCATCACATCCAGAAGCGGAATAATGATAAATATCATGATTCCGGCCATACCGAGAATGATATAAAGAAGAAAACGATTATTTTTATTTAATTTCATATTCCCGTCTCTTAGATCCCTTCTGCCTTTGTTGATATCCATTATACCTCCGCACCCCGTTTAAAAAATCAAAGGAATCTCTAAGCACAGACTTATTTTCTCTAATTTTCATCTAAATTGCATTTCCTGTTACTGGTTTGGAAAAAATATGCTAAACTAGAATTGCTTAATACAATGGAAGTGAACCTGGATTTTAGATTTTGCAAGGCGGAATCATGGAGGATAGTAAGAAGTGAAATTACTGCTGATAGAAGATGATGAGCTCTTATGCCAGTCGCTGGCTTTTCAGTTTCAAAAAGAAAATGCGGAATGCCATATCTGCAAAAACGGCCTGAGCGGATATCAGGTCTTCCTCGAAAACAATTTTGACATCATTATTATAGACAGGATGCTGCCGGACATAGACGGCATTGATATATTAAAAAAAATAAAAAAGGAATCCATAAACACGCCGGTCATTCTCCTGACCGCTCTGGGATCTCTGACAGACAGGGTGACCGGACTTGACAGCGGGGCTGACGACTATATTACAAAACCATTTGAATTTAACGAATTGATGGCAAGGATCAGAGTTCAGATCCGCCATACCAGATCTTCTTCCAAAAAATATGACTATGAGGATATTATCTATCAGCCTTCCAGCCATACCATTTTATGCAGCGATCAAACCGTACAGCTTTCCAAGCGGGAAGCCAATGTTTTTGAGGTTCTTCTTTCCGACGCCGGCAATACCGTTATCCGGGAACAGATCATCCGGCAGGCATGGGGAGAAGATACCCTGATAGAAGACGGCAACCTTGACAATTATATTTACTTTCTCAGGAAACGCCTTACCGCCATAGGAAGCTGTCTCATTATTAAAACGATACACGGGGTTGGATATAAATTATGTCGAAAATAACTGCATATAAAAAAACAGAGCAGAAATTGACAATCTATGCATCCGTGTTTATTTCGCTGGTCATTACCGTCATCGGAATTCTCTTTTCCTATCTGACCTACCGGAATATGCTCGCCTCCACCATGACCGCCTTTACCAACGATATCAACAATATCATTGTCTATATCAAAAACACACCTGTCATTTATCACAATATCATCAATCAATATACGGAAAAAAACTATCAGATCTTTATCGAAAGCAATGACCAGATTACCCGGTTTGAAGCCTCAGACGGAATCGCTGACAGCGATATGCTTCTCGAAGAGGTGAAGACTGCTGCCAAGGAACAATATGGCTTTTCTTTCACAGGATCCGGGTCTGCCTATGTCATCCGCCATATTGAATTCCGATATCGCAGTATGGACCATACCCGGTTCTATGTCAGCATTGCGCAGATCGACAACGACAATGCAGACCTGACTGTGACGATCCTGTACCCCATTGCGCAAAACATGCAGGAAATCTTTCGTGCAATCCTACTGATTGCATTGATTGCCATCTGCGGCGATATCGTCTTATGCACTGCTGCTTCACTTTCCATACGGAAGCTGCTACAGCCGATCTCGGAATCCTACCGGAAACAAAACGATTTTATTGCCGTAGCGTCCCACGAATTAAAAACCCCCCTTGCCATCATCCTATCCAGCTTATCAGCCATGACCAGATCCAACGAAACGGAATTTTACCATCAACAGTCCATCGCCCGGGATGAATGCAGGCGGATATCAGCACTGATGGAAGACATGCTCTGTCTTGCCCAGGCGGATCAGAATGTCCTTACCCTGTCATTGTCTGAGGAACATGTGGAAGATATCATTATTGACTGCTATAACCATTTTGAACGCCTTGTATATGAAAAAGGGCTTAAATTCCACGTACATATCACTGACGATATCCCGCCCTGCTCATTAGACCGTAATAAAATAATGCAGCTGCTGATCATACTGTTAGACAATGCCCTAAGCTATACCAAACAGGGAAGCATCTCCCTCTCCTGCGACTATGACGGCAGATATCTGCTTCTTAGCGTTGCGGACACCGGGATCGGAATCCCGGACTGTAACAAAAAGATAGTATTTGACCGTTTCTACAGCTCGGACAAGTCCCATACCTCACGCAGACATCGGGGACTGGGGCTAAGCATTGCAAAAGAAATTACGGATATCCATAAAGGAACCATCTCAATATCCGATACGCCGGGCGGCGGTGCCACCATAACAGTATCGCTGCCCCAGAAGTACCGTTAACCTGCCTGCTCATAATTGGTTGTAAACCAATTCTCCAGATCCTGAGCGGAAGCGAAGTTGACGCTGCCCTCAATTTCCTGTTCTCTTTTACCATATTGTTTATTTAACTTAAGCAGGCGGTCCTGACTTTCCTGAAGGATCTTATTTTTTAAAGCATTATATTCCTGTGCTCCTGCGGCATTTAGCTTCCTTCCCTTCTGCCCGCGGGAAATCCAGAAAATACCCCTGATAAAAACAAATGCAAAATACAGGCAGATCAAGACCTCCAGCGCAAGTCCAAACATTGTTTTACTAGTGACCATCATTAGCACAAACAGGATGACAACACGGGCAACAGCTGCAAGGAGCGTATATTTGATAATCTCTACCAGATCCCATAATCCATCTAACCAATTAATATTGATCACTACAATCAACGCCAAACTAGACACCAGTCCCGTCGCCATCCATATAATCAAAAATGTACTGGTTTGCGAAAAGTCGAAAATTTCATCCGCAGCGACATATCCCAAAAAAACCACCAATGCAAGCAAACCAACCAATGCCCAGCCAAAATCGGAATTCAGTTTCATCACCCTGTCCTTAGCCATCTGACTGCCGTGCTCAATCTTTTCATTTAGAACAGTCATTTCCTGTTCATGCTCAGAGATTTCAGAAAGGATCTTCTGATATTCCTGATCATAGCTTTCCTGCAGTTTCAGATTTTTCAGACATTCTTCACTGATTCTTATGTATTCTTCCCGTTCTTTTTCATCCGCATATCTGCAGCATATTTCAAAATCTTCATGACTTGAAAGATCGGCTTTGGCACTTAAAATATCATCCGGGCCACATCCTATGGATGCCAGCAGACGATACCAGTAAGCTTTTGCGCAATCGGAATCCCGCAGCGCCGCTTCGTGAGCCGCCTCTTTCGCCCGTTGGTAATCCTTTTGCCGGAATGCATTTTCCGCCAGAATGAGATTCCTGTCTCTTTCTCCGGATAACCCCTTGACGGAACCGGCGCCGTCGTCGGTTTTTTTTCTGATTCGTTTAAAATATGTATCAAGATTATGCAGCAGATCCGTTTCATAACCGATATCACCGATAAACAGATGCTCCTTAGCGGCAAATTCAATGGGAAAGCCGTCATCATCAAGCATTTCCTTCCTAACCAGGCAGATAAGCTTTTTCTCCTTATCTTCCTTTCCCATCCGGTTGTAACGGCTCCACTCGTTGCGCACCCACTTTGCTTTCATATTCCCTACATTTTCCGCAATCAAGACCATCACCTTGGAAGAACGCAGGGCGGAATAAATGACAGCTTCGTAATCCTCTCCCGCATATTCGCTCTTTAAGCTGACCTCCGAAAAGAACACACGGTATTTATCGCTCAGCTGGTCATACAGACGCATAGCGATCTCCCGCTCCACCGTCTTGTTACCGCTGTCGTCCGTCACTTTCAGGCTTAAAAATATGTCGTAGGGCTCCGCAGTAGCCTGAAACGCCAGTATCTTCTTCTGAATGGCATCGATCTGTTCCGCCTGTCTACTATAAAGTTCCTTCTGCTGTTCTCCGGCACGCTCCATGATCATCCGATAATCCACATCTTCAAAAATAGATGTTTCAATCGTCCGGTGACAGGTGGGTTTGAATTTTTTAGGCGCATCCTCCACATATTCGATACCAAACCGACAGAGCACCGCGCCCCAATGCGCCTCCAACTCATCCGGAGCTTCGCTGACGATCTCCTTATACAGCTCCAGCGCTTCATCAAACCTCATTTCTTCCTGCCTGAGTTTATTGGCACGGTTTAACTGGTTCTCATAGCTTTTCGGCAGCGGATGTTTACTATCGCAATAAAGACATTGTCCCAGACCGTCCGCAATAATCTCCATTTCCCCGTTACAGCAAGGACACTTAAACATACTTTGCATGGTTTTCCCCTTTGCTATCCTTTTGTCAATGAAAACATTTTCAATTTCCTATTGGCTTTATTATATATCTATTTATTAACTATTTCAGGCAATTCTGGATATATGATTTAAATGAAATCCGCAGTCTGAATATTACTCATAGATTACATAAACCCATTCGATATCATCCATGACAACGTCCGCAGCCTCCGGATATTCCTCCTCAAAACGATCAAACTGATTTTCCCCAGTGATAGTTCCGACTACATCATACACAATCTCTTTGTCATATCTTACATAACTGGTTACCACAAAATCTCCCTCATCATTCAAATATCCCTCCAAATGAAACCAATATTTCCCTACGTAGCTTCCCCCTAAATGTGCATATTTATCATCAAGCGTAAAAATCGTATAAATCTTTGTATCTTCATCATATATATAATGAAAATCTCCTCTTCCGGAATCAAATGAACTAAGCATATACTGATCTATGTATATATCCGATTCCTCGTCCAGAAGGTCCCTACAAATATATCCGGCAACGGGAAAAACTCCTTCCGGATATCCTTCCTCCAACTGCTGTTTCCGTTCTTCTTCCTCCCTCTGCGCCGCTTCAATTCTGGCATTGATTTCTTCATTCAGCATTTCCAGCGTCTCTTCTGTCGTTAATTGTTCACTGGTATTTGCATCCTTACCGCACCCTGCCATTGCGACTGCCAGAAGCGCCGCCATAATACCTGCCATTACCACTGTTCTTTTCATTACTTACATCCTCCCTTATTTTCTGTAAATTGTCAGATAATTACCCATTTCAACTTATGCCTAATCTGCATCCGTTTGTTACTCTTCCTCATATTCCATCTTTTGCTGCCGCTTTAACTTTCCTTCATAGACCTTTACCTCGATCCAGCGATAGATCAGCGTCACAGGCGTAATGACCCAGCCAAGACAGACGGATGCAACGAGCTTGATCAGCAGCGACATCCAGCCAAGCGCAATATACGGAAAATGCCGCCATACATACGGAGTTCCCGACAAGACAAGTCCCAGCAATACAGTCATCATGACCCTGTACTTTGTATTATCGCTGTTCATGGTAGTCATCCATGCCAGCACCGCACCAATGATAAATCCTATGATCATGGATATTAATGTGCTTTTCAATTCCTCCTTTGCAACCAGATAAGATACCTCTGTTAATTCTGATTTTTTCATCTCTGTTATTCTCCTTATATAATGTGATAAATTACTTTAATTTCAAGCTACCATATGGTGGCTTTCTTGTGCAGTATGATACCGTACGGTATCGCAATTATCTCAATTATGCTCCCGTTTGGTATTATTGTCAAGTAAATCATAAACTGCCACTTGCCCGGAAATACTGTATTTATCTTTATATTAAAAGCATTTTATAGGAAAGGAACCACCATGAAATATCAGCGCTTACAGGATCTGAGGATTGACCACGACCTGCGACAGCAGGATGTTGCGGACATTTTATGCTGTCAGCGGAATGTTTACCGGAGGTATGAGTGTGGAGAACGGGAGATTCCTGTCTGGGCGCTCATTACACTCTCGGAATACTACCATGTCAGCGTTGACTATCTGTTGGGTATCACCGACAATAAGACTCCTTACTCACCCCGCAAAAAAGTGAACCGGTGATTATTATTCCAGACAGTCCAGCAGAAACTCCCTATATGTAGGCGGTATTCCTGCGCCATAATCCTGATAGACCTTTTGCATCCAAACGCATCTGGTCCTTTCATACCATGCATTTTCTTCCTCGCCACTCATCTACAGTGGTTACGTTTAACGGATTGTCTGATCACCGCGAATGATAATTTGGAGTCCCGATATTATACATCGCCTCCGAATCAGCTCCCTTCAAGCCGCTTGCATCAGACCCCTCAATCCATACCGCGCACGCATTACGATCAGGTTCACGTATTATTCTGATCGCGCTTACGGGAAGTACACCGGAAGCATTGTGTGACCATAATGTAAGCTCATCTGCACTGGTTACGCCTAACAATCGCCTTATGGTTTGAGTAAACTCATCCGAACCGGAAAGCAGGGAATAAATGTCCTGCTCGTTATCTAAATCCGCAATTGCCTGCATCGTAGCAGGATCAGAACCGCCAGAAAGCGCCGGATCCAGCATTGCTGTCCCGACAGCCGATGCAATTTTGTTGACCAATTGTTGATCAAGCGAAATAAATTGCTTTTCTATGAATATCTCATCTATCGAATGAACAAATACCCACTCGATATCATCTAAAACAATATTTTTTGTCCACTCACGATCCTCATTAAGTCTCCCTTCAAATTCATAATTGGTGCGTTCATAATGAGTTACGATAAAATTGCCTTCCTCATCCAAATGCCCTATATATTTATGATCAAACGCATCGTATGTATCGCTCTTGTGGGCCCAGTTTTGATATGTGTCCCAAATGGTATACTGTTTTGTCTCAGCATCATATTCATATTGAAGATACTCATCCTCTATAAGACGAACCTCAAACCCAAAAGACACACCATATAGAGGCGACTGAAAGTCTTTGTTCTCTTGAATATCCAGTATCTCATAACACACATAATCTCCATACGGCAGAATCCCTTCCGGATAATCCAATGTCTTCAGCATAGCCGCTCTTTCCGCCATTTTATCTTCTTCCTCAACCATGGCATTGATTTCTTCATCCAGGCTTTCCGAAAGCTCATCCGCCGTCTGCCCCTGAGAATCACTGCCTGTTCCGCTCCCTGTCATCTGTCCCTGATCATCGCTTCCTGTTCCACTCCCTGCCATCTGTACCTCATCCCTCATTTCCCCATTTGACACTTCCTCTTCTCCACTGTTTTTCACAATAAATACCGTCCCCGCAGAAATGACCGCAACCGCAGCTGCCGCTATTCCTATTTTAGCTATTATTGCATTCACGCCGGCTTTTATGATTCCTCCTTTTATACCACCCACAATAGCGCCTATCGTATTTTGCACTGCTCCTCCTGCGGCTGCAGTGCTTCCTGTTGTTCCCGCTGCTGTGGCACTTGCCGTTGTTCCCGCTGTTTCGCCTGCGGCTGCGGCGCTTCCCACTGCTCCTGCTGCCAGATGAGAACTGATAGCTTCCATAATGCCGTGAAGCATATCCGGCACTGCCATAGCATCCGCTTCCTCATAAAGCAGCCTCATGAGCAGCGGCAGCCCCACAACAGAGTAAAGCTTGTCGCCGCTTTTGTTTTCATATGCGTCCACGCCGTCCCTGATCTTGGCGCGGGCAACGCTCAGCCTGTACATGACCGTTCCCGGCGGACATTCCATAATATCTGCGATCTCATCAATCGGCAATCCGTTGAAATAATAAAGTATGACCGTTTTGTACTGGATATCGGAGAGGGTATTTCTCATGATATCCATCACAAGCTTCCTTTTTTCTTTTTGGGTGATAAACTCCTCCGGAAGAAAATTTTCATTTTCTTCTGTCAGTTCATCAGCCGTACCGTCAATCTCCACAAATGCAACAGCTTTTTTCATTAGTATTTTCTTGCAATGATTTATTGCGATCCTGTTGATCCATGGAACAAATTTTTCAGCATCATTAAGAGAAGCAAGCTTCTCATAAGCAGTGATGTAAACGTCCTGCATCACATCCTTTGCATCCTCTTCATTTCTGAGAAAGCTGACACAGGTAAAATACACCTTTTTACAGCTTACGGAATACAGTTCCTCAAATGCCGCCTGATCTCCCTGTTTTGCCTTATCAACCAACTCTGCCAATCGCTTTTCTTCCGTTTCCATCTTGATCCTCCATTCCGCCTTCGGCGGCTTTTTTCATAGTCTGCGGGTTTCGTCCGTCTGACACAATTTACCCCCTCATATATATAGATACATTTTTTTAACAAAATCTTGGGTTTTTTTCTGAATTTTTTTAAAAAGTGAAACGGTAGTCTTATTTCAGGCAGTCCAGCAGAAACTCCCTGTAGGTAGGCGGTATTCCTTCCTTTTGCAGATTATAGGGACCGTACACCGCTATTTCCGGTCTTATGGTGCCGTAATCCAGATATACTTTTTGAACAAAGTCGATAAATTTCAACCAGACCTGCCTGATCGTTTCGTACCATACCGCTTCCTCCTCGCTGCACCTGGGACTGCTGCTTAATCTTTCCGCGCCCCGTATTTCCCATAGGATCCTTTTTTCCATGAGGAATTCCATCTCTTCTACGGAGATCGTAAGATGATATTTGTCACCTGACATACGGAATCCTATAAGTTCCTCAAAGATCTCCCGTATCAACGCATCATAAGTACAGTCCATCAGATAAAGCCTGTGGGCGGGATGACGTTCGCCATCGTCCTTCGTATATAATACCGGCTCCACGACATAATAATTTATGGTATCATCTACAAAATCCTCTGTAATCGGCGCGCTGGTCATCAATCCGTAATTGGCCAGATAAAATTTCGTCTCCTCATCCATCGGACCTCCGCAGCACCAATCCTGTATTTCCTTCTTAAGACGTTTTTGTCCGCTCTGCTTCAATTCTTTATGATTGAAATGCAGTCTGGACAACTTCGGTTCCTCAACCTTTAACAGATGTTGGAATATCTCCGGCAGATCTATGCCGTCTTCCTCGCAGTGCTTCTCCAATCTGCCATTTTCATAGGACGGATAGATCATCCTGACCATATCCAAAAGAAGCCCCCGATCCAACATTCCATAGATGCTCTGATATTCTTCTACCGGCGTGTTCATGAGGGCATGGCACCATACCGTCTCCATAAAACTTTTACCCATGGGATGGAGCTTGTTATCCTTCTCTAAAAGTTCCATATGCTCCTCTTCATCTCCCCGGCGCAGCGTAAGGGCATACTCTTCTTCGATCCGGGATATTATTTCCTCATATTCCTCATAGGTGATGCCCCGTCCGTCAACAGTCATATCAAGGGATTCCCGGTTTAAACAGGGATTCCCTTCTGTACGTGGTTTCTCTTCCCCAGAACCGGCGTATGCTTTCTCACCCTCCATGGTGCAATCGGCATCCGGCAGCTCCTCACGCAGACAGTACGCACCAACTACCGACAACTCCACTGTTTCTTCTTTTGGAGCCTGATTCAGCCAGTAGAATACTCCCTTCACCTTATTTAAGCAATCCTGCACCAGACTGTAATAGACTGCCCGTACATCCGGGTATTTTGGTTCTTTCCGGCACGCCAGATCACCCCAGCGTTCCTCTATTTCTTCCGACGCTGCGGCGCACGCCTGCGTCCCCGTTATCCTCAGCACATACTTTCCCTTGCAAAATTCCACCTTTCCATATGGTTCAAAGATCTCTCTGATAAAGGCATCATAAACCTCTGCGCGGATATACAGCCTGTTACTCTTCCGTTCATCATCGTCCCATTCCGCCCTTGCCGGCTCCATCACATAGAAAAATACATCTTTTTCCTGACGATCAGGGAGCACGATGCTATGTCGAAACATCCTGTCGGAACAATAGAATATCCCCTCGTCATCATTATCCCATTCCCGCAGCGAGATCTGCATCAGACGCCATTTTCCCCGGCGGATCAGTTCCTCCCTGGACGCATCTATCTGATAACGCGTCAATCCCATACGGTATTCCGCCATAATCCGAGCCTCCGCGCCTTCCGTATCCTCCTGCGCCTCCCGGTCAAGCCGCTCCCGTACCTTTTGAAAAGTACGATCCACTTCCTCTATAAACGGAATATTTCTCCTTTGACATTCCCGTTCCAGAGCACCGTCCTGATAAACCGGGAATACCTCTTTACACACATCCATAAAGATCACCTTGCGAAAGGGGATCTTTGCAAAAGGAGAATTGGGATCGCTAACCTTAATCCGCTGATCCTCAAAGATCCTGTTGAAGACCAGTACCAGAAAACTGTCCAGTCCATCCGTCAGCTTGATATCATAACGCTCTTCCATACTCAGCAGCGTGTCTTCAATTGCCTTAAAATGTACTACCATCATCCTTCCTTTCCCTCCTCTTCCTATTTTAGACTGTTATCTTCCGAATCAAGATATCCATACAGACTTCCGCACAATTCCTTGGTAGTCAGCGGATATGGTATTTTTAAATGTTCCTTATGTTTCTTTAGTACGGAACTGATGGTTTTGAAATTCACCGGATTACGGTTCCGGTTATAAAATACGAAATCCCTCAAGGCAAGTTCTTCTTTATGCTCCATGTAAAATGCGGCAAATTCCTGATCATAAGCTCCCGGAAGCGAACTGCAACGATACCCATGATCTTCAAATACGGCAGTTATTTTTTCATAAGATGTCTCTCCCTTTATCGGAATATCCGGCTTTCCGCTTCCGTCTGTCCTGCTGTCTCTGAGCAGCTTCGTCTTGGGCGCCATCTTTCTTACCGGTATAAAAAAGGACAGGGACGGCGGATTTATTTCGCGCAGGTATAGCTGCGCCGGTCTCATCTCACATACCGCATGGCTCTCCACACCGCAGAACGCAATCATACACAGGATCAGATAATAACTGATATTATCTTCTTTTACCGATTCCAGCAGCCGGAGCACATCTTCCGGCCTTACCGATTCCCTTTGCTGCAGCAATTTATATTCCCGCTCCGCCTGTTTTACAGCCTCTGTCTTAGTGATTTTTCCCGAAAAGGGGTTTTGGAAAGACTGACCATCCTTCCTGAATGCCCGCATAGCCTCGAAATGCTCTCCAACACTGTTCAGATTTTTCTTATAAGTATGTACCGTCCGCGGAGAAAGCGGCGCTTCCCCATCCGTAATCCGCTGTTCAAGATAATGAAAGTAATGTTCCGCATCTTCCCCTGTCAATTCCAGAAAATCTTTTTTACAAAACGAACAAACCAGATTCATCGTACTTGCATAGTTCTGTACCGTTGTTTCAATCGCGCTGTTTTCAAAGGCATATTCTTTCTGCATCGCTTCAAAATACTTTTCTGTCCGTTCGGTAATATAGACAGACGAAAAATATCCTGCTCTCTCTTTTTCTCTCATAAATCTCCCTTAATATCTCTGTTTTTCACAATTCATTATCGTATTGTAGCAAAGAAACAATTTGCGCAGCTTTTCTCAACTGCCACTTACCTAATTTCATTTTAGCATAAATTAATCTTTTGTCAATTTGATTTTTTCCTGGTTTTAGTATAATCCATTAATTTAGGCAATCTGTCATTTTGGTATCGGTTCGGATATGACGCACGTTTTGCAATACATGTCTATGATGATGCAGGCGAATTAACCAGATAAAATATTTTTAAGGCAAGAATACTGGTGCGTCACGCAATGGATGGGAAAATGTATCTGTATGATATTTTAAGAACAAAAAAGTGGTGTTACTTTAGGCTATGGCTCAGTTGCTTCATCAGGTAAGCCGACATAACCGCAGGCTTCTATCATAGTCTGCCCTTCGTCTGAAAGCAGCCATTCTACAAGTCTGTCGATATTCGGATTATGGTTATCTTTACGATAGACAACATAAAAATTTGCAGTAATCGGATAGGAACCGTTTCTTATATTCTCTGCATCAGGATATATTCCATCTACCGCCAGCATTTTCACATTTTCATCGGCTACCATCCCTGACAGATAGTATCGAAAAGAGTAACCGATTGATCCGCCAAATATAGACAGAGGACTTCTGGAGTGAATCATATTGCCCTCCATAAACATATCCATCATCGTTTGACTGCCTGATCCTGCAATTCTTGTTAATGGATTGATCAGTCTGGAAGCTCCGCCTACTTCTTCCCAGCTTGTAATCTCCCCTCTGTAGATAGAGCGTATCTGTTCCGATGTAAGTCCATCTACAGGATTATCTTTATTGACAAAGAAAACAAATGCTTCTAACCCTATCGGCACGATTTCGATTTCAACACCCTTTTCTTGTGCCGACAACATTTGTTCTTTGGATGGGTGGGCTGTAAAAAACAAATCAACCGAGCCGTCAATAAGCGCATCAAATCCTCTGATCGTGTTCTGATACTGCATTACGCTGTCAGGCGCAAAGTTTTCACCGTAGTAGTTATCGTCAGAAAACGCTCCCCCCTCGTAGGTAACAGTTCCTTCGGGGTAGCAATTCTCTATCACAGATGCGTAAACAGGCACAAGAGCTGCCGCTCCGTCTAAAACAGGTAAATCATCTTCATTTCCTAATTTCAGAGATGAGCCGGTTCTTGCAAGCTCAGATTCCTCCTCAAAAGGCAGGAATTGTGCCACATCGACCATTTTAAGCTGTCCTGTTCCACTGAAATTATTTGCAAGGCGGCTTGTGATCGTTATGTAAAAGAATGCATTTACAGCAACAAACAGAAGAACTGTTGTAAAAATTACCATTATTTTTTTCACAGCCACAGCTCCCTTGCTATAAATTGTATGATCGAAGAATTTTGGTAGGCATGGCAAATATAGATCGCATGTGCAACCGTAATAATGATTCCTATCAAAACAATAATAATTAATATTCTTATGAATTTACGATCACTCATTTTTACATACTCCTCATAAAAAGTATACCAAGGATATAAAACAGTATACAGCCTACTACCGCCAAAGCGATGATCGCCATACTGAAGATGAACATAACTTTAATATCTGTTTTTCTGCCTGTTCCTTCCCGCTTTGCACGTATACCGTCTATGATGAATAAAATAATAGATACGATTACAAATACAAGCAGAGCAATTAGAAAAGCTGCGACTCCCAATAGCATGAACATAGATAACCTCTCCTTATAAGCGCAAAATCCAACTGTTAAACCTATATTGAATATTACACAAACTCTATTGAAAAGTCAATCTCCTGAAAAATAGTCCTATCCCATCTTCAAAATCTCTTTCAAATTCCTCGGCATAAAACCAATGATATCTACTCCCACGTTGTAAGCATTTTTTACTTTAGACATATATTGATTCGTCTCGTTATCAAAGTTGTTATGGATATGCCCGTAGAAATGCAAAACATTTCTATAATATCCATTCCACTCAACCAAAGGATAATGGCAGCAGACAATCTGTGTTCCGTTATCGTTCACCATTTTCATATCAACAATCTCTACAAAATACTCCTTACAAGCAGGATCTTTTAACATACGGGCATCATGATTCCCGATAATCAGATGCTTTTGTCCCTTTAACTTTCTCAAATATTGGATCGGATCTTCACTTTTGTATGAAAAATCACCTAAAATATACACATCATCCCTATCGGTAACCCGGCTATTCCAGTTAACAATGATCGTCCTGTCCATTTCTTCTATTGTATTGAACGGTCTATTGGACAATCTGAGAATATTATTATGGCCAAAATGTGTATCTGCAATATAATAATTCATGTATCCTCACCTCAAAATAATAAAATAATCTCATCCATCGGAACCTTCAGCACTGCTGCCAGGACCACTAGATTATCAACGGATGGCATTGCCGTTCCGTGCTGCCACTTATAAATTGCCTGGGGAGTTGCAAATCCGAAGATATCCTGCAGATCTCTGACCGTCAGACCTGCCGCCTCCCTCAGTCTCGTAATATTCTTTCCCGTAGCTTCCATATCAATCGTTGGCATAGTTAACATTTCTTCCTCCATTTCCGCTCCTGCAGACGGAGGAAAATGTTCCTCCGCCTTAGGTAGAAGCTTTAAAGTTATAAATAGGTTTCATTACATCGATAATATCTACAGATTCTCTGATGACATCAATAATGTCCTCCAGACTTTTGTATGCCATCGGTGCCTCATCCAATGTATTTTTATTAATAGAAGTGGTATAAATCCCCTTCATCGTTTCTTTGTATTCATCCATGCTAAGAATTGCTTTTGCTCTCGTTCTGGACATAATTCTTCCTGCCCCGTGAGGTGCAGAATAGTTCCATTCAGGATTACCCTTACCAACCGCGAGTACGCTTCCATCTCTCATATTGATTGGAATCAGCACTTTCTCTCCACTATGGGCTGCTATTGCGCCCTTTCTCAAAATCATTTCATCCGTATCAATATAATTATGAATTGTATGGAAGGCTTCCCCTCCGGTCATACCGGTTCTCCCCAAAATAATCTCAGCCATTTTCTCCCTGCTTCGCCTTGCAAATGCCTGGCATATCTCAACATCGTGAAGATAGTCTTCAAAATATTTTCCAAATAAATAGCAAAGATCTTCCGGCATGCTTGCCGCTTTCTCATACATCTGCCTATGAAGCTGTTTTAACGCCTCCTGTATTTCATTCTTACGCCCCTGCTCCTTGTAGGTTCTGATAATCTCATCACGTTTCTCAAGATAATCCCCAAATCCTCTATCCAGATCAACCGCCAGTTTCTGATAAATCTCTGCCACCTGTTTCCCCAGATTCCTTGAACCGGAGTGGATCACCAGATATTTTGTACCGTCTGCGGCTTCATCAATTTCTATAAAATGATTACCACCGCCCAAAGTACCAAGCGATCTCTCCAACCGTTTCGTGTCCTTAAGCTCTCTGTAGCAAAACAGGGCAGTCAGGTCAAAGCGTTCCTGCCGCCCTTCCCAGACATTCATTCCTGACGGAATAAAATGTGCGGCTTCATCTACCTTTTCAAAATCAATGTCTGCTTTTCCAAGATGAACTGTATACATGCCGCATCCGATATCCACTCCCACCACATTTGGAACAGCTTTATCAGTAATTGTCATTGTGGTCCCAATCGTGCAGCCTTTACCGGCATGAACGTCAGGCATAATACGGATTTTTGATCCTTCCGTCATGGGATAATCACACATACGCCTGATCTGCTCTATAGCTTCCTCCTCTATTACTCTTGCATAGCAGATGGCTGTATTTACTTTTCCTTTGATTTCAATCATATTCATGTTCATATTTTTCTTTCCTCCTTATCTTGATACATTGGACAGTGCCCCGCGGGGGACTCGAACCCCTAACCACCTGATTAAAAGTCAGGTGCTCTACCATTGAGCTAACGGAGCTAAATGCGGATATTCAAACTCGAACTGATACAAAAAAATACCGCCTATCATGTGTATCCACACAAGATAAGCGGTTCTGAAATCTATGTATCCGGTTGTCAACTTCCATCTTCTACGATAGGCCAACATCCTTCGCCACAGTATTCCTTTTCAGCTTATTGTTATCTGAACACACAAAGTCAAAAAAACATTCCTCTTTACGATCGAATGACGTTTTTTTCAAATTTTTCAGATCTATATAGCTTGAAAATATAACTGTGAGCATCTGTTTTCCTTTCTCAGATCCATTTCTCCCGGATTGCTTTTCTTCTTACTGTATCGTATATTAACACAAAAAACTTTAGTTGTCATTATACTTGTAGTATAATTTCTGTCTTCATTGCCTTTTCCCTTGTTATAGTTTCTTCGCCCTTGCAGCCTTTAATACCTCCGCAAGGTTATCCTCATTCAGTACGCCCGGATAATCATTCTGAAAGTCCAACAAAACATCTTTATTTTCCTGTTCAAGGTCTCTGCAATATTTATAGAATGATCTCAAATCCTCTTTTTCATAAATAGATTCAATAAATGTACGAGAGTTTTCCGGAATTCTGTCGTAAGAATCATATAAATCCATAACAGCTTTCTTTATTCTATCAAGAGTGAGGGCATCTCCCCGTTTTTCCTGTTCTATTAAAATACCTACTATATCTGACAGATCATTCTTATATTGCCTTCCAGCCATCAGCTTCACCGCAACAAGATACTCCGACGAAACTGTACGAATCTGCATAATATTGGAAAATGTCTTATAATACTTTGAATACTTTACTAATCTAGGCGTATATGAACTTGTTTTCGTAAAATCTGCATTGAGCCATCCTACCGGAAGTCCAAGTCTATCCCCAACTATATTGACAGCATCCTTCATTGCACTTGATGTATTGATAATCGCATCCATATCATAGGTTATCTCTCTGAATCCATAATTAATCAGAATAGAGGCCCCACCAACCAGTATGATCTCAACCGGAACTTTGTTTCCACTTTTCTTGCGAAACTCCTTTGCCAGTTCCTTTAAACAGATATCAAGATTATCTTTTGTTAATGGCTTCTCAGCAGACATTACGCACCTCACATTCTACGATATTGAATCTCATGAATTCGGGTATCGCATTTTCCACAGCTTCACTCTTTACACGCTCATCACCTGTAGCAGCATATGATACAATAATACCGGCCGGAAAATATGGCTTTTCTAACTTCTGAGAGCGAATATCATTATAATTCATACAAATTGGCAGGCTATTCATTCTAGACAGATAATCGATCATCGCCAACAGATAGAAAGCTTCCCGATACCATTGCCTATCATACAACTTTCTTATTTCATCTTTCTCAAGCGTTTCAATAATAAAATCAATATCACCAAGATCCTTTACATGATGACAGGTATTGCTCTTGAATATTTCAAAGGAACATCTGGCATCAGAGATATGCTCTTTATTATTCTCCAATAGTGAATCGACTGTCACGTCAAGCACCTTTGCAATTTTATATAAGGTACCGGCCGCGCATTTATCAAGCTCAGCCTTTCCGCTGCAGATATCTGCGATCGTAGTCATCGCTATGCCGCTTTCTTTGCTTAGACGATATCTGGACATATTCTTTTTTTGAAGCAATTCATTAATGATCAACAGCTTTCCCTCCTCTTCCACCAGTATATCGGCAGGCCGAACTATTGTCAATATTATTTACTTTCCCTACACTGTCACATTGTGGTAAATAAATATTGATATTTTCGCCGCTGGTGTCTGAGTAATTCTCTGACCCTTTCCTTTATTTCCGGAGAATATTCCCGCTCATTATCCAAAATCTTTTCTACATCCGCATTTGTAAACCTGAATTTTAAATACTGCCCATACAGCTTTTCCGCCGTATCCAGCTGTTCATCAAAATCTCCGCAAAATGTTTTCGCCTTTGGCTTTTCATATAATCTGTCCAGCGGTACATCCATTGGATAATCCATCTTAGTATCTGCCAGCAGTGATGCGCCATGGTCAAAGAACGGGCAATAATGATACTTCCCTGATTCATCCATAAGGACTGCTATATTATGAGTATGTCTATCCTCATTTAAAAAGAAAGCGTCTATCGTCAAAAGGATGCTGATATACCTGCCAAACTCTTGCAATCCTGTTAGCTTTTCCACTTGTTCCACTAAAAATAATTCCCTGTTTTCTATATCTGCAATTCTAAAAACACTTTGATAAAGGCTCTCTCCGAAATGCTGCCAGAACAGTCTTTCCAATGTTATCATCTGCCAGTTTGACGGCAGGAAATTATCGCTTTGACACCCCTGATATATTGTCTCATTATATTTTATTTTAACGGTGTCATACAAAAGAAACTCCCCGCCGCCCAGCGCGGAAAACTCCAAAAGATGCGACACTACATACTCTGCAAGTCCCTCATAGCCTGTATAATCAGCCTTATACCACTTTTCTCCGCTGTACCATTTCAGTTGATTTCCTTTAGAGGATTGCCTGTTTTCCTGTCGAATATCCTTCTCGAATAATGATACCATTGCTATCTCCCCTCCGCCTTAAGCCAAAAATCATCATCAGCCATTCTTCCCTGCGTCTTTTCAATAATCATAAGCGGATCATAAAAAGGCAAATCCAATTCTTCCAGCATAAGCTTCATCTTATCCCTGCTTCTTGGGAAACAACGTGATTCCAAAAAAGCCTCATACTGCTCATAGGTAGGGTTCTCTATTTTACCAAATGCGCGTCGCATAATATCCTGCGTATAATTATAAATTGACACTTTTCTGTGTTGTGGCAAGACATCAATAATTGTGTAAATTTCTTCACCCTGTCCATACAAAAGCCGAATCGTCCCTTTCCATTCAGGCATCTTGAAACGCTCCACACAATCCATATCCTCCCGTATCAATCTACACAGAGTAACGATCTCCCCCTTAATTGGAGTTTTTTGTATTTCCCATCGTTCTACGGTTTTTACTGATACATTGACAAAAGACGCAAATTCAGCCTGCGTCAATCCAAGGCTTTTTCTAAGAATCTTTATTTTCTCACCGCTGATCGAATTTGCAAATATATATTTATTCCCCATAGCAATGCTCCTCTCTGTCTTATTGAAGTGATTTATG
This sequence comes from uncultured Lachnospiraceae bacterium, assembly GCA_964421915.1. Lineage (GTDB taxonomy): Bacteria > Bacillota > Clostridia > Lachnospirales > Lachnospiraceae > NK4A136. Next base: position 70,517 of record CAYQZB010000004.1, on the reverse strand, counting down.
TGTGTTCTTCTATAGATATCATAAGTTTATCCTCAAATTACGCGTTTCATAAATATATTTATTTTAATATAAATATAACACGCAAAAACCCTCAAATCAAGTAGTTTTTTTGTGTTTTAATACTCAATTTGAGGGTATGCATTATTTAATACAGGTTTTCTGCGGCATGGGGATCAATATGATAACTTTAATACCACATCCCCATTACTGAGCAGTTCATTCACCTCATCTTGTGGAATATCCATTTTTCCAAGTCTTGTATATGCCCATGAATTGGAACCATAGAAAACCACGATCTGATTTCCACTGTAAAGGACGATATCACCGTTATGGGTAGTTGTCTGCTTGTCATCCCGCGTATATTCTTTCCCCAGTGGTCCCACCTGCTCATTGTCACTATACATAGACATTTGAACCGTGATATCAGAGATCTCCGCCTGCTCCATCAGTTCCGATACCGTTTCATTATCTTCCCAAATAACAGGAATCTCCTGATCATTGATATATAACTTCATTTCACATGCATCTCCTATCTGGTAGTTTTCATCCATAGAAACCGAGGTTGTTTGTTCTTCCTGAGTTTCCTCCTCCTGAGTTTGTGTCTCCTGAGTTTGTGTCTCTTGAATTTGTTCCTCTTGAGTTTGTGTCTCCTGAGTTTGTTCCTCATGAACTGATTCAACTCTATTTTCACATGCCACAAAAACTGTCGATATAACTGCCGCTAAAACCAATATCAGTACAATACGTCCTAATTTCTTCATATTTCCAATCCCGGTTCCTATTTTGGATACTTCCACACCTATATTTTACCTTTCTACTTTTAATAAGCACACTACCAACATTATTTCAAATAAGTTCCGAAGAACTCTGCTAATTTATCAAAAGGAATGGCATCCTTATCTCCGCCATCATATAGATCCGTATGAACTGCATCCGGAATAATCAAAAGCTCCTTGTTATCAGCCCATGGATTGTCCTTCACCATATCGGCATAGGCATCCTTCGAGAAATAGCAGGAATGTGCTTTTTCTCCATGCATCACAAGTACGGCGCTGCGGATCTCATTGCTGTACTGAAGGATCGGCTGGTTCATGAAAGAAAGGCATCCCGTAACATTCCATCCGCCATTGGAATTCAATGAACGTGCGTGATAGCCACGGTCTGTCTTATAATAGTCATAGTAGTCTTTTACAAAGAAGGGAGCGTCTTCAGGAAGCGGATCCACGACACCGCCGCCAAGGGCATAAGCACCATTTTCATAATCAACCAGACGCTGTTTATTCAGTGCCTGCTTCTTTGCAAAACGCGCATCAGCCGTATTCTCGGAATCAAAATATCCATTTGCATTCACTCTGGTCATATCATACATGGTAGACGACACCGTTGCTTTGATTCTGGTATCCAGCGCAGCCGCATTAATCGACATGCCACCCCATCCGCAGATTCCGATGATGCCGATTTTCTCGGGATCAACCATTTCATTCAGGGACAGGAAATCAACAGCCGCTTGAAAATCCTCTGTATTGATATCCGGTGAAGCCATATATCTTGGCTGACCGCCGCTTTCCCCTGTAAAAGATGGGTCAAATGCAATCGTCAGATATCCTCTCTCCGCCATCGTCTGGGCGTAAAGACCGGCGCACTGTTCCTTGACTGCTCCGAAAGGTCCGCAGACCGCTATTGCGGGGAGCTTTCCCTCTGCATTCTTTGGTACATACATATCTGCTGCAAGCGTGATCCCATAACGATTATGAAAGGTCACCTTACTGTGATTTACTTTGTCTGATTTTGCAAATGTCTTATCCCATTCCTTTGTTAAATTTAATTTCTCCATTTTTTGCCTCCATGCTGCGACTGTTTTTTATGGCTCTGCTTTTAGCAGAGACATTGAGCAGCTAATGGCACAGGTTTTGGCGCAGCACAAAACCTGCAGGTTGAAAAACTTTGTTTTTCAACCTTACGTCGTCCTTTCTTTTTTGATATCCGGGAACTTCCCGGCTGATAACTTGTTTTTTTCAATCTGATACATCAACAGATCAAGATCGTCAACACGCTTCCCACTCTCATGAAGAATATCCATCAGTTGCTTTCGATGACGTCTAAGCAGCTGCTTTACCGTATCCTTATCTCCTGCTAATACGCGTTCTATGATGATCTCTATCTGATCATGATCCAGATTTAATTCCTGTAAACGTACGGTTAATGTCTTTTTTAATGCATCCATATCATTCTCTGAAATATCTTCCAAATACCTTCTACTGTAAGTAATCTGCGGCGCCTTTTCGGATGATTCTATTGTACTTTCCTTTTTTGATATTCGCTAATGCCTATATAGCATATCATGATATACATTTTTTGTATAACATGATATGATAGGCTCAAGAATCCAGCCACTACACGAAAGCAATGATGCAGTGAACAGGGCGAAGCCCGCGAATGAAATGGTGCACTGCAGATATGATAAAAACACTATAAAAATGGAGATGCCGATAATGGAACTGAAAACATTACAAAACTTTTTAACAATTGCCCGGGAGGAGAACATGACAAAAGCTGCGGATATCCTTCATATCACGCAGCCAACTCTATCCAGACAGATAAAATCCCTTGAGGATGAGCTTGGACAAAAGCTCTTTATCCGTCACAGTTTTCATATTGAATTAACAGAAGCCGGCATTCTGCTTCGGAAACAGGCAGAAGACCTTCTTTCCATGGCAAATAAGATTACTGACAGTTTTCAATCCCTTAATGATATTTCCGGGGGAGATCTTTACTTTGGTCTGGCGGAAAGCTATCAGATCGGCTTTCTGGCTGAATTCATTAAAGATTTTAAAATCAAATATCCCAACCTGAAATATCACATTACAAGCGGGGACACGGAACAGGTCGTGGAAAAACTGGAAAAAGGAATTCTTGATTTCGCCGCCATTGTTGAAAAACCGGATTTCAACAAGTACAATGTCATCTCCTTTCCGGAAGCGGACAAATGGGTAGCCGTTGTATCATCATCCCATCGGCTTGCCGCAAAATCATACATCACACCAAAAGATTTGATTGACATACCCCTGTTCTGCTCTGCCCAATCATGGGAAAAGGATATCCCCGGTTGGGCTGGCAAGGTGTTTCCGGAATTAAAGTTAGAAGGCAGTTTTCGTCTTTCCTATAATGGATCGCTCTTTGCTAAAAAAGGTCTTGGATGCCTCTTAACCTTTGATAAGCTTGTAGATACAAGCGAGGGAAGCGGGTTGAAAGCAATCCCCCTTTCTCCGGCTTTATTGACGCCCATGTATTTGATTTGGAAAAAGCAACAGGTATTTTCGCCTATTGCTGAACGATTTATATATGAATTTCAAAATGTTCTTGATTCAGATTGACCGTTTTACCTCTCCGCCACCTCAATCAGATGTCCATCAGGGTTCTTCAGCATGCCCGTTCTTTTGCCCCAGGAATTCTCACGTACCTTCACCGCCTGATCTCTTTCAGATATATAGATTTCTATTTTCAACAAAAATCCATCCAAGTCATCCTCGACAAAGAATAACTCCGATGCATTTCCGATAACCATATTTGTATCCATTAACTGTTACCAGCTTTTTTGCTCCTTTAAAACCAATCCTTCTGTCAGAATAACATTCTCCCCAAAATCTTTTAAAACCTGCAAACTAAAGTATTTCTGACAGAATGCTTTTGACCGTTTTATGTCCGCTCACTACAAGCAATATATTTTTTAACATGGCAAATCCTCTTTATGAACTCCCATAATATGAATATACTTCCTTTTAACTACTCCAAAAACCGGGATTCTGAAAAGTCATTTTTTAAAGCATTTGTTAACTGTTATTAATGAGCATAAAAATAAACCGTCAAGCGACAGCCTCCTTTGCTTTTTTGCAAAAACCAGTGCTATGCAGACATAACATAACTTCTCATATGCAAATCCCCTTTCTTTCTAAAATTTCTTTTTTAATTATCCGTCATTTTTTTATTCGATTTTTTCTGAAATGCATATTTTGGTATTTTATTAAACCCATCACAATTATCTTACTCTATGTAATTATCTCTCTTTTCAAAAAAATGTTCTTTTTATTTATTTCGCATTGTTTCTGAATTACAGAAATGCTCTCTATATCATTAGTAGTCCATCCCAAATCGTAACTGATATCCCATTCAATCTTTTTAATTTCAATCTGTATCTTGAATGTAATAATCCCCCAATTCAAATTCACCATCTTTAAAAACAACATTAAATACTATTTCAATCGGATGATATGGTAGTGAATTTTCCAATCCTATCAATGGCTGAACCTCAAACAGCATCGTCTCCGCATCAAATGACATCCAATCTTCATAATTAATTCCGCCAGCGAATGGATAGGAACTCGTCCATTCAGGCAGTACCTGCTCTGTCAGAACATTCCCTTCCTTATCCATAAAAAATATTGAATTACTTTCTTTATCAAACCGCCACTGAATTGTCTTTTCTATATCCTGTAAATAATCATCATAGTGATAGACATTCCATGCATCTACATAATCACATACAATAAGTTCATAGCTACTTATATTTCCTGAAGCTATTCTGTCAGTAATAATTATTTCTTTAACCCCGTCTGAATCTATATCAATGTAATTTAATTTAGGCGGTTCTGCATAATGATTCTGAAAGCCGTATTGAACAAATACTTTTTCCCCCTGCACATACAAAAGCATTGCAGTCTTTTCCTCTGCAATTATTCCGTATAAGCGCAAATCATCATTGATTTTGTTTAAAAAAACAATGGGATCATTCCAATAGGATTCATAAGAAGGAAATTCATCATATGCTTCCAACATATCATCTGTCAGGAAATCAATATATTCCATGATATCGCCTTCATATAAGGTCGGTACATCTTTGTTATCTCCCACTGGGAAACTCACGTTGGTGCTTACATCTGCATTACTGTTATTATTTACTCCAACTTCTTCGTCAAGCCTCTCAATATCAGACTTTGTATCCTCCATCTCTTCTTCAATATCTGTTTGTATATCAATTTGGATATCATCATTGACTCTATCTTCATTTCCATCCTGAACAGATGTACATCCAAAAAATGTTAACGTTGTAAATAAAACAATCGTATATAATATTTTTCTTTTCATATTTCATCCTCCATTGTATGGTTGCATTTCATAAAAGTAATTATAGTCTATACCGTTAGCACCACGTTTCGCATAAAATGAATCACAATCTCCAATCGTATTATCTATTTTATATCCATAAATATCACAAGAAGACAAAATTGCATTTCTAACATTGTCTTCATTCACTTTATCAGAGTTTTTGTCACCAATTTGAGAATAAAGAATTGCTGCCAACAGTTTTGCATTTTCCCACCCCTCTGAATCATACTCAGGATGATAACCATCATATTGATGCGTAGTTATTTTATCAATTGATGCATATCCACCTTCCAATAGAATATTTCTAATGTTGATTTCTTTTGAATTGGTGAAATTTTTTTCACTAAAATAACGGTTTACCGTTGCCCAAAGCACCTTGTTTTGTTCTCCATTTCCAGGATTTATTTGCTCTGCATAAATCATTCTGGCTAATAGATCAGGTGTATTCAAAGCATGCATTTCATCTTGTGTATAAACATCTTCCTCCGATATATGTTCAAAAATATATTCAACACTCTGTTTATATTCACGCATAAGATATGCAAACACTCCCGCCTTTCCCTCTTCACCTTGCGTTTCATACAAGTTAATCAAGAGCCTTGGATTATTTCTCTGAAGTATTTCTTCTATTTTAGCCCAATTGTTCGGATTACTTAATTCATTATCATCTTCAATTTGTGCCAAATATTCTTCAAGTATCTCAATTGCCATATTCATCTTATAATTATCATAAATTTCCATGTATGCGGTAACATCTTCTTTATTATTCTGTGCACTAGCTATTTCATGAAATATCTCATCAAGTACCTGTCCTGCTCCCTCTGCACTACTATTATTACTAACATATAGCTGCTGTAATAAATCCGGCCGCCTCTCTATGATCCAATTAGTAAAATCTTCTATTTCTTCCTCATTTCCCACTCCGAAAGCTTCCATATAATTCGATAAGATTTTTTTACCAATCTCCGATTCATCTATCTCTATCTCAAATATTTCTTTCTCTGCACCCATGCAAATAAATACGTCATCCCATCCCTGATTGGAATAACTTTCTTCTTCACCTTCTGTATTTTCATTTTCTGCATTATGGACTTTGAGCAACTTTTTATCTTTCGGCTGTAGACTTTCCCCACTATACATTATTGAATCCGCAAGCCTTCTGAATTCCTCGCCCAGTCCACGCATCTTTTCCGTATGCGTTCCCATGTTTTTAATGAAATGTTCTGTGATATATTGATTATGATCCAACAGATTCTGCAGACCCTGATCCACCTTCTGTCCGTAAGACAGGAAATCAACACTTTTTATTTCCGTCTGCGCCAATTCGCATGCTTCCAGCAGAGCGCCGCATCTGATCTGGCTTGGAACTCTTTCCGTCAGGGAAGCAATCTCTGCAATGATTTCCGAGGCTTCCGCCATCGCCTGATCTGCCTCTGCCATCATATTGTATACTTCAGCGCCCAAATCAGCCACTGCCCCCGGAACAATATAATAATTCTTTGAAAGTATGCCTCTATTTGCCATATTAATAACCTTGCCTTTCTATAATCTAAGAATCTATTACTGGTATAAATAGATATGATAAAACGCTATTCAAAGCAAACTTATTCCCATGTTCTGAAATGCTTCTTTATAACTGATATCTGCCTCCTCAAAAGCGTCAGTAGATTCCTGCATTCCATCTTATTACCTTAATTTCCTAACTTTTTCGGAAACGTAATTTTATTATATTCCTACAAGAATAAATACACAATACAAAACACAATATTATATTTATTTTGATAATTTAATATACAAGCAAAAATAAATTTAAAAAATGTGTAAAGTCATTGTAATTCCTATACATACTATTTACATAAAATATAGATTACATTAAACCAATTTAACTATTATAGTCTAGTAAAATATTTTTAAGTTACCGAAAATTAGATTTAAATGAATGGAAAATTTTCCGAAATACCTTCTAATAATTTTTTGAAGAATGGGAAAGACAGTTATAAAAAGAAATAAAATAAGCCCCTTCCTAAGGCTTTGATCCGTTAACATATAATAGGAAATGAGCGAACAAACGAAATTCACCAAACTGAGTAATTTTTCTTACACCAGTTCGAAGGTTCATACATACCAAAGTGCAAAAGCGTTTATCCGTATAATCCTAAATTATATTTAGTTTATTAAATTGTTTTATTATAATTCTAGCGATTCGGAGTTAATAAAAAGTTATATATATTCATCATCAATATCCTCTCATCAGTTTAATAAGGTTTCGACAGCTCAACTTCTATAAGATATTCTGGTTATTATTTACTGAAATGTCTTTTATTTTCCTTATGCATTAATATTTCTCAAGAGAATCTTTCGCAAGGATATCGTATAAAACACCTCCTGCACGAAGCTCATTCACATATATACCAAGATCTCCACGATGTTGAATTACTCATAACAAGGACTGTCGGTATAATCATTGAATTCTTAATGACCAGAACCAGCCTTGATGGGACTCCCCAAATTTCAGCTTGACAATATTGGATACCTATGTTAGTGTATAAATACTCTTTGCACTGCATATAAATCTACAGTACAAACTGAACAGGCCGTGACCATGTGTCATGGAGTCGGGTCACATAAGTGACAGTGGAATCTTCTATCCACGGGACAGTAGCTGCTAATACTGGTCGTGGGTATTTTTTTATACTTTTTTTATAAAGGCAATCTTCTATGGAAACGCTGATTATAGCGTTTCCATATATTCCCACATATATTAGTGTCATAGAGCTATCTTACATTTTGGGAGGTAACTTAATTATGATGAAAAAACAAGAGACGAAAAAAGCAGGCACCGGTTCGGACAATGATTTCCAGAAAGTCGCAGACAGGGTGTCAGCTGTGAGCATTACCGGCAATTTGATATTGTCTGTATTTAAACTGATCGCGGGTATAGTAGCTCATTCCCATGCGATGATCAGCGATGCAGTTCATTCCGCATCGGACGTGTTCAGTACGATCGTGGTGATTATCGGGGTCAGACTTGCTTCCAAGGGAGCCGATAAAGAACATCCCTATGGACATGAGCGTATGGAATGCGTGGCCGCCATCATTCTGGCAATGATTCTGTTTATGACAGGACTTGGAATCGGGGCAGGGGCATTGAAAAATATTCTGTCCGGCAATTATGGTGATTTGCAGGTGCCTGGGATTTTAGCGCTGGTGGCAGCAGTCATTTCCATTACAGGCAAAGAGGCTATGTTTTGGTATACAAAAGTTAATGCCACCAGAATTGACTCCAGTGCGCTGCTGGCGGACGCATGGCATCACCGTTCAGACGCTTTTTCCTCTATAGGCGCTTTAATAGGAATTGCGGGAGCAAGGCTTGGCTTTCCGATCATGGATTCCATTGCCAGTCTGGTAATTTTTATATTCATCGTGAAGGCTGCCTATGACATTTTCAAGGATGCTGTCGATAAAGTAGTGGATCATTCCTGTGACGAAGAAACAGAACGGCGCATTTATGAACGTGTTATGAAAAATGAAGAAGTTCAGGGGATAGACTCGCTTCACACCCGCATTTTCGGGAATAAAATATATGTAGACATAGAAATTGCAGTAGATGGCTCTTATACGCTGAAACGATCTCATGAAATTGCCGAAGAAGTCCACGCGGATATTGAAAAGAATTTCCCAAAGGTAAAACATATCATGGTACATGTCAATTCCGCCCAGACGGACGAGTGAGGAAACCAAACACAAAATTATTTTCAAAACAAAAGACCCTTTTCGTCTTTTAATTTTTTCCGATCAGTGCTTCCCAATCTTTATGTCCCTTCATATATCCGAAATCTTCCTCACTCTTAAAAAGATTACGGATTTCCTCTTTATACCTCTCCAAGAATGAACTATTCGGCTCAGTAAATTTCAAATGTTGAAATAACCCTGATTTCTGAAAATCCCAAAGACTGTCTACACTTTCTAATAACTGCACTACAACACGATATGTTTCCTCAATATTTTTTTCTGCACAAACTACATCCAGCATTGGCGAACATTCGTTATATTTTCCCATTTCAAATAAAGCCTCTGCCGTTCCCATCTTTTCCGCCAGATAATGGGCTTTCTCATAATCGCCATCTTCAATCGCCAGTCCCATCATCAGGTTAAATGCAAATTTTAATGTTTGATGTGCAGAGAATAAAACACTTTCATAGGTTTTATATGCATTTTCTTTGTCTCCCTGCGCCTGATATAATCTTCCCTGATAAATCATCTTCATAGGATCATTGGCAGGAAAAAACTTTAAGTATTCCTCCGCCTTTGTATATTTCTTTTTTCTTAAATAAAAGTTAAATAAAGAATCTGCCGCCTGACGTTTTATATCTTCATTCTCATCCTTCAATGCAATCTCATACCATGCGCTGATCTGCTCGTCATATTTTTCAGGGTCGGGAACGTCATCTGTTGATCTTCTCGCATCCAGTATGACCGCAATCTGCCATATAAGCATATTACAGTTGGGATACTCCCTGATCTTTTCCAGTGCCCACTCATATACTTTTTCAAATCCTTCCGAATCAAACATGTTATCCATCTCACGGATGATCTCTTTGATTTCAGACGGCGTAAGTTCTTCCCGAAACGATAGCAACGTATCAAGAGATATGTGTAACAGCCTTGCAATGGGCGCCAATAATTCAATATCAGGATTGGAATTGTTCTTTTCCCATTTATTCACTGCCGGAGTTGTCACTCCCAGCCTGCCCGCCATCTCTTCCTGGGTCAGACCCGCTTCTTTTCTATATTTTCTGATGACGTCCCCAATATTCATCCATAAACCTCCTGAAGAATTCCAAAAGCTTTTGTAGTAAAATTATAACAATAACTGATATCACACACAATTGAGTTGTTATTAAATAATTTTAAACAAATTTAACTGATAGTTAAATCATGGACTTAATTTTAATATTCAGAACTGAGAAGGTCAAGAAAAAAACTTTCTGGGATAGCATAAATTTAAAATCGAATGACATTTAATGGTGTAAGATGTAAAATGATTTATGTGAGAAATAGGGAAACCATAATTGACCAAACTGCAAAGCGAGGAATTTATTGAATCTATATATTTTGAGCTATCCTCATTAAAAGTGAACTTTCTTTAAAAGAATTAAAAGCATACTATTCAGGATATGCAGACAATGAATGGACATGTGTTGTCGAAAATCAGATAAATACAGAAGTAGCTATCCGCGACGGAAGTTTAAATTTGACATTTAAAACAGATATCGACGGAGATAATTATTACATTGTTTATTCACATTGTTTTACTATTTCATGATATCTATCCACCAAAAGCGGAATTCCTTTTTCAATCCAAAATTTCCCACTTAAGCCGCCTGAAGTCATCCCTCCATGTGCAAATTCCTCTACCTTAACCATTGTATCTACTTGCAGCTGTGTACCACTTACTTTTAAAAAGATACGGTAAATATCATCTACCAACTGGCTTTCCGAATATGGAAACTCTATTTTTGAGAAGTACTCTTCGAGATAGGACCAAAAGTAAGGGTCTCCTCTAAACCCCCACTGCTTAGGTCTCTCATAAAATATTTCCGATAAATACCTTGCCATAAACTCTCTCCTCCCTTAACTCACAAATCACCTAACTATCGATGTAAAGAATATAGAGGCCGTAAGGTTGACATATAAGATAACATTTTATTTATACATATCCTCCAACGTGAATAAATCCACAGCTTCATTTTTCAGTTCCTTGAACCATTCTGTATATCCCTTTAACGAGAAAAGCAGTAATTTTTCCACATGATATTTACCGGCAATCACGCTTGACCTTCTAAGCAAGGTCTCGTAAACTCCCTTGTCGATTTTTTCATTTTTAAATTTACATTCACCGACTAGCGCTATTTTGTCGGTATCCGAAATGGCAACAACATCTATGTCTGCTGACTGTGTATATTTCACACCATCTTGATTCTCAATCGTTTCAACGCCCCACCAGGCACCCGTCTGCGTAATAAATGAATCAAAGCGACCCCGGATTCCCTGCTCTAGCGTAAAATATCTACTCATTTCTTCAAACACACTCCCCATAAACGCATGAAGATTTGGTTTAACAATTTTCTCGTAATAGGCATCTCCTCCACCCATTTCAATCACGCTATGTGCCTTCGGAATAAATTCATACCAAAACTTAAACATATGATCCTTAAGGACATACCGTGTCTTCTTCTTATTTTTTTCTTCTGTAATGCACTTTCTCTTTTCCACAAGACCAACATTGATAAGTTTTTCCAGAGAATAGAGAATTGTCGGTTCTTTTTCTCCTGTTTTTGTTGCAATACCGTTAACTGTATTTTCTCCGGAAGCGATCTGTTCAATAATATTATTAACCAATGTAATATCTGCAAACTCTTGTGTAAGCAAATTTCTAGTCTCATCATAGAGATATCCGTCTGTATGAAAAAACAGCTTCTTTATGTTTTCATCAAGCGTCTTGTCCGGATCGAACATTGCAAGATATTTTGCAACCCCACCCGTCACGCCATAGCCAATTGCTTTATCCTCACAGGAATAATTTGGTATAAATTCCGCTGCGTCTTTATAATCAAAGGCCTCCAATTTGATTTGCGTATCTCTCCGCCCAAATAACGGGCTCTTCTCGCTTAACACTTTATTCTCCATGAAACTGAGAGCCGAACCGCAGAGAATCAGCATAAGATTCTTATTTTTCCATTCCGTATCTATATACTTTTGAAGAATCGAAAGTAAGGCTTCGTCCTTTTCTGCCCAATACGGGAACTCGTCTATTACAATAATCAGCTTTTCCCCTGTTAATTTTCTGCTGATAAAATCAAACAAATCCTCAATTTCGCCAAACCCCGCCTCCTGAAGATCCGGTTCCAAAATCTCCAACACCTGCCGGGTAAACAATTCCAGATTTCTTTCCCTTCCAACTTTTGTTGCCGTATAAAAAACAGCTCTCTTATTCCTTATAAATTCTGTTAACAATGTGGATTTTCCGATACGTCGTCTTCCATATACAATCGACATACCAAAACCAGCCTTCACATATATTTCATTCAGTGACTTCAATTCCTTTTCTCGACCGATAAACATAAAGCCTCTCCTTTATTTAATTCAGAATAATTTTAATAAAATAATTTTGAATTAAATATATAACAAAATCACTAAATTTACAATGGCTGGTTTCATATTTCTTTACATATTTTTATTTTTTACCGACTACTTTGTTGTCCTAAGCAAAGCAGCAAGCTGATCTGCATCTTCTTGGCTGTCCAGATTGGCAATCAGACAGGTTCCTCCTACTATCGCAGACTGAACTGCAGGATTTGAAATCATTTCATCATTCAGATAGATACCTAACTTCTCTCCTATATGCCCGGATGTTATCTGATAAAATGCATCTGACGCGTCATCTGTAAATTGAATTTCCACAAGATACGAAATTGCACCCGTTGAATCCGAACCTTGAACGGTTCTTGCCGATGCAATTCCACCAGTCATTAGGATATTTCCATCCCCATCTCTGAGTGTAAATACGTACTCCTCTTCATTCTCATGTAAACCTATAATATTCTTATGCTCCTTCTGAACCCGCGCTTCTTTATGATGCTCTTGCCGTGCTCCAATTGCCACATTAATGATGAGCAACGCAAAACAAATAACGGATAATACTATTCCGGTAATTACCATTCCTCTTTTTGACATACCATTCCCAAACCTTTCCATGCCTTTTTATCAAAATGCTCTTCAAAAACAGCTTTCTTTTTATGTTGGAACATTTATGCTGAAAACTTCCTTACCAAATCGTTCAAATATCGCAAATGTGTCCCCTCGCCATTCTGCCTTTGCATATAAGCGGGTGCCCAGCCTGTCTACTAACCTGTCTAAATACTGGGTGCCCTCAGTAATCGTTGATTGGCAATGTATATTTCCCTTTCGATCCATGATTTTAACATACCATTCTTCTCCTTCAGCAGAAAGGACACGATATACATGTGCGGTCAATCCGGTATTTTTGTTTCGTTTTGTCAGCTTATCAATGCGTTCTTCCCGGAAAAAATGGCTATTGGCAATACCTTCAAACGCCTTTTCTATTTTTTCCGTAACCTCTTTGGAACATTGGTTTCGCCGTGCAATATCCAATAAAGCGTTTCTTAAAATCTCCCACATGATCATTGGCTCGGTGTCCTTGTTTGCTTCATCAATCGCAGTTATTTCCTCCTGCTCCAAATAATATATTGAGATCTTAAATGTATGATCACAAATGTATTTTTCATTTTCCGGTAGGTGGCGGACCTGATGGGCGCAAACAGTTATTTTACCGCTTCCGTCAATTTCAACCCCTTTGAGTTCTTCTTCTATCATACGGCACAGGAAAAAACTTCTATTATGCAGTGGAAGCCGGTTCTGAATCCATTTACGTCGTAAATAATCTTCTTTGGTATATACGGGAAATTGGGACTTGTTCTTTTCCGTTTTATAATCCCCTTCAAGAATAAGTGTATGAAATTTCATATTACACCTCAGTCAATAACTAAAACCTTTAATATTTCTGTTTTTCTTTACTCAAAGTTTTCATCGTCGGGATTGTTGCAAATCTCTAACCAAAACTTTTCGTCTCTCTACATTTCATAATCATTATGCTTTCCCTGCTCTCATTGAATAAGATTTTAACCGAAATCTACCACCCAGTCTTCCAGCGCACTATGTTTTCCGACAATTTCCCAAGGATACGGATCACCGGAAACACAATACTGGCAACGCTGCATAGGGCGCAGAAGCGCAGTCTTTAAATCTATGAGAGTAAGCGCATCGTCATATAGATCAATGCCTTCGTCTGTCGGAAGCTCCTTTGAAAAGGCTGCATTGAAATACTTAGTTGTAAAAGGCGCATAGCATGGAGCAAGTTTTCCGTTTTGCAGACATGTGCAGGATGCCTGAAAACAGCTGTAAAAGAAATCTTCATCATCGTTAGGCGTTAAGGTCTGCGTCTTGTTAAATTTCGTGGTCATTTCCGTAATTGTATATGGAATGCGCTGTTCATAAAGAAAACGCTTGATTTCCTCAATTTTTTCCTGAAGCGGAGGGTAAAAGGAAATATGGATAAAAGCCATCTTATCCCTCATTAGCGCAAGCAAATCATCAGACATTTGTTGAATCAGCAGACCGTTAGTCACGACAGTGATGATGCTTGCGGGATATAAAGCTCTCGTAAGCGCAATGAATTTACCAAGGTCAGGATTTAACAATGGTTCACCGCCCAAGACCCGGATAATTCCGATATCGGGAATATATTTTTTTAATTGCCGTAGATCAGAGGAGAATTGCTCATAATCCGTAAAGACAGGTTCCGTCACAAGGGGCGAATAATGGGTGCAATATTTGCAGTTCATATTACAGTGATCAGCCACATGGAATTCCAAATAAGACAGATACGGATCGGAAAGGGTAGGGGTAATAAGACCTGCTACCAGTTTGGGGATCGTCCTGACCCTGTCATTTAACCGGATTCCGTCGTAGATATCGTTGATATCGATACCGGAACGCAGGAAAGCCAACACCAGATTATTGTGTTGGATATAATATTCCTTCGGGATGATAATAGCAATCATTTTTCCGTCGGCATACCGCTGCGCAAATTCCCGGACAGATATCTCGCTGTCATTCTGCGGAGTGCCAAGAACCACCAGGGCGTCAACGAGGATTCCTTCTTTGCCATCTTGAATGAGGAGATCGGAATACTCTTTTTCCAGAATATCTTTCATCAAAAGGCTCCATTTAGAATTGCCGAAAACCGCGATATGTAACATAGCATATTCCTCCTACTATAATAATGCTGCACAGCAACGTCTTGTGAATGATCCCGAACGCTCACAAGGAAGATAATAAATCACGGTGCAGTTCCAAAGCTCTTGCCTGCCACGTATGTTCAGAAACAGCCAGCTGATATCCTGCAGAAGCAATGGACTGCAGTTTCTCAACATTCAACAGTAAATCGATGATCTGCTGCGGTAAAGCCGCAAGACTATCCGTCAGAAGCTCAAAAGAGACCCATGTATCCTGCGGCAGGCTTTCTTTTAAATAAGAAGTGGATTCCGAAACAACAACGGCACTGCGCAGCATTGCATTAAAGATGCGCTCATGACTGCCGTTTTTAAACCAAGGCATTGTGTTTAGAACAATTTTACTGTCCTCCATTTTCTCAAGGACTTGTTCCGGAGAGATGCGGCCATAATAATGTACATTGGGAAGATCGATCCAATCGCAGCCGGACCAGCCGTCCCCATATATGGTAAGCGAAATCCCGGCCTTCGCTACGGAACTGACGATTTTTTCTCTGTAATGGGAGCTGACGACTCTTTCTATGTATACACAGGAAGAAATAAACTGCCGCAGCTCTTCATCGGCAAGGACAATACCGTTCTGCAGAAGCTGATCTTCAATAATTGATTCTATTGTGCTGTCCGGATGTGCAAGAAGCCGGGCAATACTTTCCTGACAGACTTTCTCGGCCGCAAATGGAAAATGCGTAAAATCCGGCTTCTGGGATACCGCATAATCAGCAAACAGACTTCCCGCATAAAGGACATCAATATTTCTTTCCTTGACAGGCTTGGGTGTGTGACCAGTGGGAGTTCCGCCATGCGGGAGGAATCCCGTACAGGGAATATGCGGATAAAACCGCTGAATATATTGGCTGTGGTTGAGGTCTATGCCCAGCACAATGCCTGTACGCGGAGTGCGCATTAAGATACTGTGATACCAATAGGGATGATCCACCAAAATATTGACACATGGAATACCGAGCACCTCCCACATATTTTTGCCGGAGGAAAGCCGCATACCAAAAAAGGGCATATTAAAGCCAATCATCGCAGTAATAGTTCCCTTTTTTATAAAATCATAAAGCAGTCCGAGATATAGATCGCTCTGCCTCAGATCAAATTCAAAAATTTCATACCCCAGATATTCAAATCCCTGTTTCAACTGGTCACTAAACAGATTGAGCGTGTCCAGTTCACAGCGAAATAAAACCAGTTTTCCTAATTTCTCCATGCAATACCTCAAAAGAAAGGCAACCATTTGTCTGTCTTTTCTTCATCATTCAAAATCGCTAAAGTCCTTGATTTTACTGGTTTTATTTATCCAAACTCTTCATCGTCGGGAATTCCAAAGAAGATAAAGTATTATTCCTCATTATCAAGTATTCTCCCTTATTTGCTGCATTTTCCAAACGTATTATAAGGTATTATTCCGTACCATGCAAGCAAAATTTGTAGTAACTTTGTAGTAAATCAGCTAATTTGTTGTCATAATTCACACATTCAATCTTAGGACTCTCTCCTAAAATATATCAAGATTGTGTGCTAAGTTTTCGATTGCTTCCTTTTTCTTTGTGTCTGTGGCTTCCGCATATATATCCATTGTCGTTTCGATATTAGCGTGTCCCATGACAGCCTGAATGACTTTTAAATTTGTTTCCTTTTCGCAGAACCTCGTGCAAAAGGTATGCCGCAGGTGGTGACAGGAAAAGTTTGGAATGATGACAGGTTGCCTTCTCTCTTTTTTGGCATTTATCACTTCTTCCGCATTGTAATTCTCCAAAATCCTTTTGATTGTCCGGTTGACTGTCTGAGGATTATGAATATTCCCATAACGATTGCAGAAGACGAACCCGGTCATACCGTCAATCACTGTACTATTGAAGCCGACCTCTTTCTGCACCTCGTATTCCGTCATAAACGCCTCATAAACCGCATCCATCATCGGAATTGTTCTGATACCAGCTTCCGTTTTTGGAAGTGACACTGCAAACTCTGACTTGCGTGTTTTACCGCCCTCTCTTGCATAGTATGTTACACTATGGTTAATGCTGATCAGGCGGCTCTCAAAGTCTAAATCTTCCCACCTCAGCCCAATTACTTCCCCAATCCTGCAACCCGTTCCTAATAGAACCGTGAATAATGGATGCCAATGGTAAAATACCGGATTGTTTGCGGTATAATTCATAAAAGCTCTTTGCTGCTCTATCGTCAAAGCGTGTCTGATACCTTTATTCTTTCCTGCTTTCCTTTTTATATCTGCCATAACACCGTCAGACGGATTCATGCGTATTATTCCATCACGCACTGCCAACTGAAACGTAGGGTGTAGAACCGTATGGATTGTGTCAACTGTGTTTGCCTGCAAATTTTTTTCATTCAACAGGTAATAATAGAAATACATTACATCGGAATATTTAATCTCTCCGATTTTACGCTGTCCAAACCCCTCTCTGACAAAATGATCATACATATATATGTAGTTAGAGCGAGTTGTCCTGCGCAAATCATACTTCGTTGACATATACCTGTCAAAAACATAATTCAAAGTTGCACTTCCAGCCACATAGACATCTAATCCGTCAAGCTGATTTTTTATCAAATCTGCTTCTTTCTCCCTTAGTGTCTGTAAATCTCTGGCATATACAAATCTGCGTTTCTTGAACGGATCAGTGTATGTATATACATAAGTGTTATCCGTTCTTTGAGATTCCCCCTTCCGTAATGCTCTGCCTTTGTTATCCTTTCTTGCTTTTGCCATCTCTGCTCCTTTCTTCAAGGAGAAAGATTTTGCACCTCCGCATCCGGTGTCTGTAATAATAAATTAACGCCCGTATGCAATAATTGAGTTATGGTCATTCCGTGACTGTCCGCATAATTTTGCAGCTTTTGCAGCTCCTTATCTGTTACCCTTAAACTTAATGTATTCTGTTTCGGGGCATCAGATTTGGGTCTACCCATTTTTGCCATCTGTATGCACCTCCAATCACTTCTACCTACCATTATACTTTTCGTATACGAAAAGTCAAGTCTTTCTACTGCAAAATCTCTCAAACAAAAAATCATCACACATACAATCTAAATGTTTCCAAGTATTGCTCAAAAATATCACAATTTACAAGCACCAACTTATCAACCTTGTAAATTGCCTTTGCATCTTTCGCCATCTGCTCGAATTTACTCTGGCACATACTGTACATCTCTGCCCCTTCTTTGTAGCGAACAAATCTTTTTCCATTTTTCATTCGCTCCACAATATCACCTCTTTCCTATATAATAGGCAGCATCTTATCTGCCCATGACAACCACGAAACTCCTTCCCGGCTCTCATCAGCAGACAAAACTTCTCTCCATCTCTTTCTTAAAAAACACATACAGGTGACAGCTCATTACACTGCCCACATCGGTATCGCACCGTCACTCTTAATTGACCGGAAAACTCCGGAAGTATCATTATCAAAGATATGCCTCATTGCCTCATGTAACTGCTACACTTTTTGCCAGACATTCATCGCTCACTGCCTTAACTTCAATACCAGATTTCAATATTCCCTCGTATGCACTTCCATATAAAAATGGAAGCAGGTAGCTCTTGGCGTGTCCGCATAGTGGCTCCACACATCCCACACGTCCCGTATGTATTTACAATATTCAATTTTCAAGGTACACACGCCAACTTACGTTGACGGGCAGAAACCTTCCTGCCCGTTTTGGATAAAATCATTTATGGACTTGTCAGCCCAAAAAGCACATAAGCACTCTCCGTCTGCTATAAACGGTTCTGTAAAGATTATGTGCTTTAGCGGAATGACAAGTTTATAACGCCAGCTTATCGGGACCGTATTTATGTAAAATCTGTGCAAGGACTTCCTTATGCCTGTCCTCTGCTGCTTCGTATATTTCCGTTAAGGTTTCAAGCTCCCTCAGTGTTAAGGAATTGATATGTGGATTATAATGTCCTCCCATAAAAACCCCACCCGCCACACCCGGCTTTGTATAAATCGGATACGCAAAAGATAGAGCCTGAATGTCATTTTTTATCGTGTTTACAGACACTTCAAATTCGCCTGCCAGCTCTCTTGTCGTTATGTGATGCCGGACAATCAAAATGCTGATGATCTCATTCCTGCGCTCTGCTGCATTCATGCTCTACCTCCTTCCTGCAAGTTTTTCAAGCTCATTCTATGGGTAAACAGTCCAATTTATCTGTACCAATTACTCATATTTTTTTGAGCTTTTTTCTGATTTATAATCAAATGCAATTTCTCCTTCTATCTCTTATTGACTTTCCTCCTGCCGCTTGTTAAAATCTTTAATGGATAAAATCACAAATTCATAAACAGACACTCAAACTGCTATGAGCCAGATCAGGGTAATTCTGCCTTGTTCCGGTTGTGGCAGTTTTTTATTTGCCAAAGTAATCCTCTTACAGCCCAATATCCGAAGGCTTTACAAAAAACGGGCGGTAACGCCCTTATGTGTTGTAAAACGCTCGCCTAAGCTCGCACAACACGCAAACTCCCTCCGGGCAGTTTGCAGAAGAATAGCAAGCACTGCCTATGTCATGACATAGGCACCATTTCCACAAGTTTCTTCCAATGGGAAACTTGCAGAAATTGGCTTGCAGAGGGCATATCCCCCTGACCCCCTAAAAGCGCAAAAGCTGCTGTGATTTGCTGGTGCATAGCTGACAGCTTTTGCTTTAAAAACAAAAATGCCAGATATGGCATAATCAACTGCATTTTCTATAATTCCAATGCAGAGAAAGGAGCTTCCCAAATGCCAAAAAGAGAACGCAAAATACCCATACAGGTCTATCTGAGCGAGGACGAGGATTATATCCTCACTCAAAAACAAAAAGTATCCGGAATGAAAAGCAAGTCCTCTTTTCTGCGGCATCTGATTTTGTATGGTTATGTCTATGACATTAACTATTCAGAGCTTCAGGAATACAACACTGCACTTGCCAAAATCGGGAACAATTTAAACCAGATTGCAAAGCGCATGAACGCCACAGGCAACGTCTATGCAGCCGATGTAAAAGAAGTAAAGGAGCTGATGAAAAAGGTATGGCATACACAAAAATCCATGCTATCCAAGCAACCGTACATAAAGCAATAAACTACATATGCAACCCTGCAAAAACCGACGAGAGCATCCTCATTTCTTCCTTTGGTTGCAGCCCCGAAACTGCCGCCTTTGATTTCAGATTTGCGCTGTCAAAGACCAGCCAATCCGATCCAAACAAAGCCTATCATCTGATACAGTCTTTTCTTCCCGGCGAGGTTTCTTATAAGGAAGCCCACAAGATAGGCGTGGAGCTTGCAGACAAACTTTTAGAGGGCAAATACTCCTATGTTGTCACTACCCACATTGACAAAGGGCATGTCCACAACCACATCATTTTTTGTGCCGCTGATAACGTAAACCATGAGAAATATCATGACTGCAAAAAGACCTATTACAACATCCGCAGCCTGAGTGATGACATCTGCCGGGAGCATGAACTTTCCGTCATCACTCCGGGAGAAAGACGGGGCAAAACTTATAAGGAATGGCAGGCTGGCAGAAACAGTTCCGCATGGAAAGAACAGTTAAAAGCTGACATCGACGAAGCCATTGAAAGTGCTGCAACTTATGAGGACTGTATTGAGCTGATCCGTGCAAAAGGCTATGAAGTCAAAGGCGATGCTATTGGGGAAAATTCCCTCAAATATATCTCATTCCGTCCTCTGGACAGAGAGCGTTTTGTCCGTGGCAGCGCAAAGTCTTTGGGTACGGAGTACACCAAAGAACGGATAAAGGAACGCATTGAGGAAAAGGCACTTGTGAAGGCTAAAAAGCGTGTACCGTTCCCCGCCAGAAAGAAACCCATTGTCAAAGATTATTCAAGGAAAAATCTCATTGACACCACCGAGGAAAAATTCACACAAAGCCCCGGTTTGAAACATTGGGCTGACATTCAAAACCTTAAAATTGCCGCTGCAAGTTACAGTCAGGCTGGCTCTATTACGGAACTTGAAAAGCAGATCGCCGCCAAGTCCACACTTGCAAAAACAGCCCGTGAGAGCCTTGTGGAAACCGAGCATCAGCTAAAGGATTTAGGGCAGGTTTTAAAGTATGCGGAACAGTACAAAGCCAACCATATCTATCATGTGCGCTACCAAAAATCTAAAGATAAAGATGCTTACCTGCGCCGCCATGAAACGGAGCTTATTCTCCATGACGGTGCGGAGAATATGCTGAAACGCTTTGGCATTGACCCCAAAACCCTTGATGTCGAAAAGCTCCGCAGCGACTATAATGCTCTCTATTCCAAGAAGCAGATTTTACAGAAAACCTATCAATCTGCAGAGAAAGAAGCTGCTGACCTTAACCAGAAATTGAACAATCTCAACCAATATTTTGACCGCAATCCGGAACAACAGATTGTTGACAAAAAACCAGACAAAAACACACATTCTTTCTAAACTCAAAATTAAAAAAAGGTGCATCGCATTGAAGTCTTTACTTCTTTACGATGCACTCACATATATTTTTTTCATACTATAATTTTCTACTTTGTCTACTCTTCACTTTTCAGCAATTTTCTCCTACATAAAACATTTGTATTACAGCAATTCTGCCCAATATCCCTTTATTCGATTGATAGTATGCTTTGATTGTTCCAATACATAATTTTGAATTTGGGAGTCATCACTATCTTTTGTCGCATATCCTGCAAAGGCATCTTCAATCTGCTTCCAGATAGAATCCACGGCATCAGCATTTGTTCCTAATTGTTCAAATATCTGCGCTATTTCTCTGGTGTACTCTGCCTTTTCAGCAGCGCTATGCGTTACCCCGCCGAGATAAATGCTGGCATCAATACCCGAATTACTGTTTTTCATTGCCTGATTATACGGGCTATTGACCTGTGAATTCGCATATTGTCCATTATGTATGGCATTAACTGCTTTATTGAAACTCTCCACCGGAGATTGATACCCATTGATAATTGTTGTATTATGCTTATAAAATTGGTCAATCAATTCATTAAACTCGCCCTGCCTATCTTTATCTATGTATTTCTCGCTAAAATATTTTAAAGCGGCAGTAGCTGATTCTAATTCCAGATTCACTTCATTAGAATCCATAAAAAAATTGGAACCATGACCATAGTAATCGCTAAATTCAATCCCTGTCTGATAAAGTGTCCTGCTCAGATGATCCATTCCTGCCGTGATTTTTGCGAGGGTAGTTTCCGCCTGCTCAACCTCTTCATCTGACATATCCGTGTAAAAACCATTCTTGTATAATTTTTCACTCAAAACCAGCCACTGATTGCCCGTATTGGACCAGAAGGAATCGCTTTCATCATTCTTCATTAGTTCCTTCTGCTGCATGGCGTTCTTAGCATATAAATCTTCCACATCTTTTTTCATTTTATTGTAGCCTTCTTCACTGCATAAAAAAGCTCTTGCATCTTCGGATAATGATATTGAGGCAGTTCTGCTTCCTTGCCGTTTTATTTCCTGTATAGCCTTTGCTGCCTTTTCAGAAATAGAATCTGCTTTTTGCTCACTTGCAAGTTTGAAATCAGCGCTTTGTAATGCCCGCCTTTCATTATATACACCAATAAAAACATTTCCATTGATTTGCATGTTTGTTCCTCCTATATACTATATGGGTGTCCTAATTGATTCACAATTAGGACACCCAAAACACTTTGTTTTAATAGAAATTAACTGTTGGAGCTGCTTCAGCACCACTTGCGTAATATAAATTCAGCGGACTATAAAAATCAATAACAGTTCCTGTATTCAAATCATATGCCAAGATATGGCTAAATCCTGTTAAATCCTCTTCATCTAACGGTCTTGGAGTTACTTTACCAAAAGTATCCTTAAAGGAATACTCATGATATGAACCTGATTGATATGCAGATTGCATAAACGTAAATCCTGTATTCACATCGCAATAAATCAGCATAACATTATCTGAGTTTGCATGTGATGAACTCCACGAAGCCGGACCAGAAACCTGTTTGATTCTAACATTATAAATTGAATGCTCTCTGTGGTTATATCCGCTTCCCCAATTTACATCTTCACTTCTGCTCCAATTAAGATGTGTATTAGCTGAATCCATATTATTAATGTTATATACAAAAGTACCATCAGCATATACATCGCCTGTTGTGTATTGGAGTACAAAGTGCAGCAAATCATTTGTGATTTTTAATGTCTGTGCAACATTATTGGAAGGATTCGTTGCATTAATCTGGAGCGTATATGAATCCCCCACCGTATCATCTGCGGAATAGATTATGAACGCATAATCGCCTGCCGGAAGACCATTTAATGCAATTAGATTCCCAGCAGAATTACCTATGTTAGTGGGCGTTGCATCTCCTGTTTCATAATCAACAATATACAATTGCGCTACGTAATTTGCATTAGTAGACAAAAGTCTGGCTACCATAAACTTATCTGCCGTCACACTGAAAAATTGGAAATCCAGATCATCATCTGATGTTAATTCACCCGTTATATTTACCCTCGGATTATCAGGTAATAAAGCTGCATCTCTTCTAGCCAATCTAGAAGACACATCAATAACATCCTTGCTCGTATCAACCTGAACTGTTGTGACAGCATCAATCGTAGCGCCTTCCATTTCATTAAATGCCACTTCTTCAAAATCAGCCAAGTTTATATTTTCAACATCAATATATCCTCCTTGACTCTCTCCACTTCCATTTTCCTCCGCAGCAAATGTTGTAAGAGGATTTATTGCCAACATCATAGCTAAAGCTAACCCCAAAATCTTTATTCTGGGCTTCTTTCTTGAAATCCTCCTTCCTACTGTTACTCCTTCATTTAAAAAACTCATGAATTTACCCTCCTTAATGTTTACTAAAAAATACTTATGTGTATACTTTTTTCATTTGGGTATTAATTTCTACCATATGCCGAATATGCATATTGATAAATATAATCTACTTTAGAAACAGAACCTGATGCAAATACAACCAATCCACAAAAATCAAAATAGTGTGTAGACGGATCAACATAAAATTTATCAAATCCTGCATCTGGCGGTAATGTAATAACAAGCCTATATTGACCGTTGTAGTCGGTTGTAGCAGTTGCCATAACTGTTTCATATTGTGAACCCTCCCATGCAGGATTCATAAAATATGCATAAACAGGTGCGTACATCATAGGATTTCCTTCAGTGTCTTTCAAAACGCCTTTCACTACCAAAGTATCACCTGTTACTCTGTAGTACCGCCCATATTGATAAGATACATAGGTTCCACCTTCATATCCACTAATTGTGATAGACCCCGGCTCCAATACTTTCTCTGAAAAAGATACTCCCAAAGTATAATTCTGGATATCGCCTTGAGCAAAATCATTTAATATTCCACTATATGACACTTTAAAATAGTAGACTTCACCTGCTGAAACTTCAAGCTTTGCATTATTTACCGGCACAGGTGCCATTTGACAATTTTCATCTGTTGCCAAATTCTTATACACCCATGCTGTGATAACATTTTTTGAAGATGAGGATATCGAAATTTGCATTTCATCATACCCCTGTGGTACTGTTACCATAAACCAATCACAATCAATTGGAGAACTAATATTTCTGTCAGAACTATAATCTGATGAACCCGAAAAAACAAATTCTCCTGCATCCCAAGCTTGCTCATCCGATTCAAATGAGTCAATAACATCTGTAAACGCATATGTCAATGTATAAGCATCTGTATCACTTCCGCCTATATATGAAGCTACATATACATAACAATCCAAATCTGCACCAGAATCATTAATATATCCAACATTTTCCGCCAATGTCTCTTCATAAGCAACATATGTTACATTTTGGGAAGCATCCAGCAAATTACCATCCAGATCAAAAATGTATAGATCATAATCAATGCCAGGATCTACAGGCTGTGCAAGTTGCGCTTGAAACATACGCCCGTTTGGAATTGTCACCTGATACATATCAACGTCAGATTCATCACTCAAATACCCACTGACAAATCCTGCTGATACATTTCCACTAACTCTTGCCTTTCCCTGAACAAGTGCCTCGCTTTCAGCAATGTTTTCCTCAGTTATTACAGGAATTTCCCTGTTTTCTGATTCAGCCGCATGCGAAATGGTTACATTACTGAGTACCATCGCCAATGATAATGCAATCCCTAGAACCTTTTTAACTTTCATACATTAAACCTCCTTTAACTTATAAAAATTTGTACATTCGATTTACCAACTCATCTACTTGTATATTTTCCCTCGATGTTCCACTATAAATGCCCGTTGGATCACTTCCAAAATACTTACGAAAATCAGAGAGTACCTTTTCAAAGCCCATCTTAAAGTTATCTTTACTGCTCACATCCAAATTTGCGAACATTTGATAAATCTCAGTATTTGATTCTTGGCTTATTTCGACAAGATTACTCTGTTTCCGGCTTTTAGCTTGTGACATATACTGTTCGTATGCATCTGGACTTTTCTCTTTAATCATCTGATACAACTTTTTCCGAGTTTGCGCCAGCAATTCTTGCACAGAATTATATTGGTCATTCACTTTACTAATAGTATTTTCCACCCGTTCTCCATAAGCATCTGTTACCATTTTCTTTGCTTCTTCGCTCATTCCAAGTTTATTGCAAGCATAAGATAATTGAGCTGTTTTTAATCCAAGCTGGGCATAGGTTCCCGGTTCCCATGAATAAGCGAGTGATTCTTCTTTTATGGTTTTCGCAGAATAATTTCCACTTTCGTCCATATCCATTGTCACATACCCTTGTTCATACAATTTTTGCAATACACTTTGCACCTCAAATAACTGCCCGGCATTTAGCGTTGTATCACCTATGACCAATTCAGTTTTTAAACTTCCCAATTCTTCATTGCCATTTTCCAACTGTTTTCCATATTCGACAGCAGCATCAGCAAGCTGGCGGGCAAGAGACTCAACATCATTATGGTCATATCTTTCCATATTAAAGTAGGAAAGAATGTTGTCTGCCATCATATTTAATTTTTCTGCTGTTTCGGAAGAAGCTGTTAAATTGTCCTTTTTTGCCAATTCCACAAATAAAGTTTTTTGTTCATTGAACTTCCCTGTGACAAACGAATGTGCCACAGAACTATTCTTGCTATTTGCCTCTATTGTGTCTGTTGAACTGACTGCATTTACTTTTCTTACAGAGTTTTCAGTGGTTGTTACAGGCACATAGTTTTCAGATTCAATGCTCTGTTCATCAAAATATTGCCTGTTATGTCCACTAGAAAGTTGTTGAATGGCTTCTGCCATTTTCTGTGCCGTTTCCGGCATTGTAGATATTTCTACAATCACCCCCATCTCTTTTGTTTCTGGTGCAGATGCTGAATTAGCTTTTTCCTGCACCGGTTGATAAGCTTCATGTTGAACACCTCCACTTCCTTTTGTACCTACATTTGATACATTCATAAAACCAACCTCCTTGTTTAGTTTTTTCATAATATTATTATTTCAAGTTTTCTTCATCATTCCCAAAAACAATAATATTCCTGCAAATATCAGTCCATTTTCTAACCAATACGCAACACATAAATATTTACTAAATAAAAGCATAACAACAAGTATTACATTAACTACCCCCATGTAACATATTGCCTGTTTACGAAAAAGGATTCTTTCTTCAGCATCCAACTCCCTGTTTTCATTCTCTACCGGAGCAAGCAACAGAATCAATATGTCTGCCACAATCGTCCCAGCAATGCCCATTACAGGCATCATCAGAATTTTATTGAACAAACATAACAGAGCAACAGTCCCACAAGAAAATATGTAGCACCCAATCCTAGTTTTCGCATGGTATCCACCCGTCTTTCTCCTTAATGGTATCAATATGCTTCCGCTTACTACCAATGATAGCAACTCTCCCATACATAAACCAATCACGAGATAGGACATGATATGAACCACCTTTAGCAACATGCACTCTAAACCGAATTGATAAATTTCAGCATTTTCCTCATCAACAAGATTCTCAGTTTGCATTCTGAGCAAAATGCCCTTGACCAACCTATCCATTCTTAGTGTTTAGTTTTTTAACTTTTTCAGGCATTTTAGGCTGATACCCCATGAACACACACACTGAATCAACCTCCTTTTTTGCATTTAACAATGCCGCCTTAGACAATAGCTTCATTCCGATTTCTTTAACTTTCATAGAAACACCTCCTTAAATTTTTTAATATTACATTAGTTTCATCGACTAAGCAACTCTATATTTTATATTCCTATCACGAGGTATGAATTTTTATGCACGAAGTACACAGTGAAAAACCTCTCCAAGATGACCGCCAAGAGGACCATTCTTAGGAGAGGTTTGATTATATACAAAACACTATGATGCTACTATATCAAACTATAAATTCAGTTTAAGAATGAATTTTTCTCCCTCAAACTGACTACAGTATAATCTTTATTCTTAAATTGTAAACCATTTTTGCACGAGGTAAACGTTTTTCTGTGTGAAATACACAATGTAATACTACAACTTTATATAGCATACTACTATTTACTTTTAGCTATGAATTTAACAGTAAGTCAACAGTTACTATATTATCCTGCTGATTAAATGTCATATCACCATCATATTTTTCTATACTCCGTTTGACATTCAATAGACCTATACCATGGTTCTTTCCTTTGTCAGAAACAGGCAGTCCATTTTTCCACTTCAACGGTAGAGAAGTATTTTCAATCCTAATGAAAACCATCTCTTTATAGGGCGATATATTAATCCTAATATATCTATCCCCTGTCACCTTTTCTGTTGCTTCTATTGCATTATCGATCAGATTTCCAAAAATTGTGGTTACATCAATCGCTTCAAGAAAATCTAATTTGATATTATCAATTTTGACACTGAATGTTATCCCCTTTTCTTTACTGATAGTAACTTTATCAGTAAGCAGAATATCAAGAATAGGATTTCCAGTATACTTAATAGGAATAAGCGGTTCCAGCATGTTTTTTATCTCTTTCATATACTCTGTTGCATCGCCACTCTCTCCATTTGCATACAATGCTTCAATGCTTTTCACATGCTTGTCCACATCATGTAATATATTCACTGTTACATTATATTTCTGTTCTTGAGCTAAATAATACTTATATTGCATATCCGCCTGCTTTTCTAATATTTTTATTTCTCCTTCCAAAGCGTTCTTCTCATTTGCAACCTTTACGAAATACAGCAAATATAAGTCAGCTAGAACAATACACCCCATATTAACCGTCAAA
Source organism: uncultured Lachnospiraceae bacterium (assembly GCA_964421915.1). Classification (GTDB taxonomy): domain Bacteria; phylum Bacillota; class Clostridia; order Lachnospirales; family Lachnospiraceae; genus NK4A136. The sequence continues at coordinate 42,192 of CAYQZB010000004.1, read as the reverse complement.
ATAAAATTTGCCTGTCCCTGTAATGCTCCTTCTGCAATTACAAGCATATTTATCAGGCTATATATTAGTATAATAAAGTTAATCGCCCATTGTACCTTGGTAAAAGCAGCTTTCTTCTTACTCATTAATCGGGTAAAAACCATATAATACATAAATATAACGATTACTTTAGAAAAAGTTATTTCCATACAACTACGCATGGTGCTTATCTTTATATCAATTTGAATCAATTTCAACATCCAATCCACAAAAACAACACCTAAAGACTCACATACTGCTATGTAAAAAATAAGAACTTCACATTCAATTATCCGCTTTAATGAATTATCAGAATCATCATAATAAAAGAAATTCGAGATGATAATTATGGCAACGACCCACACAACTAAATTTAAATTCCAAAAATCATAGAGATTTACAATAGAAATTACTATAATTGTAATTATCTCTATCAAATAATAAATGCCTTTGTTTTGATATGTCTTGTTGTACCTGTCATTCATAAACTGAAATAAAATTGCAGTAACAATAAAACAGGATAAACAAGAACATACCACTAATAATAAATCATTCATCTTCTTTCGCCTCAATTAATATTATTGTTCATAAATACATTGATTTTTTTAACAAAATCAGCCTTTCTTTTTTGTGATAACGCAAGTTCCTGACCATTATCCATATATAAAGCATATCCTTTTACTTTCCTAATATGGCGCATATTGACTAGCATTCCCCTGCAATTTACTTCAAAACCGAAGTCTTTTAATTCCGCTGTCAGTTTCTCCATTACATAGGAAAATTTGTAGCAATTATTATTGCATATAATCCTTATCTTTCTTTCAGTTTTTATGTACTCAAAATACAAAATATCTTTCAAGTCTAGTTTAAGGACTTCTACTTCCTTCATATCACTTGTAGTTACATTATAAAATTCCCGCTTTCTGCCTGAAATATCGTCCTCCATATTATCTAGCAGCTCAATGATCTGTTCTCTTACATTTCCATATTTCACAGGCTTTGTAATAAAAGAAAAAGCGTGAACCTTGTTAATTACTTGCTGGCAATATTGTTCATAGCTTGTGACATAAATCAACTTCACTTCCGGGAAACGCTTTCGCAATTCCCTCCCCAAGTCAATTCCGTTTAATTCACGCATGGAAATATCTAGTATTCCAATATCCATACTATATGTCTGCTCCAGCATTTCTTTTCCAGAAGAATAAGTTGTTAGCTTATAGTCAATCACTTCATTCAAACAAATCTCATTGACTATTTGAGATATCATTTTCAAATCAGCTAGCTCATCATCACATATTGCAATTTCGATCATCAAAACTCACCCCTTTTCATAACTAAAGTCATTGAAATTATACCATAGTTTTATCTTATTATCTACTACATACAAACAACAGATAGTTCTATATTTTATATCGAATATAACTTCTATATTACAGTTTTCCTTTTCACGAAAGACATGTTTTTCTGCATGAAATACAAATAAGATCTGTATGGTTTCTCACTAAAAAAGCGGCAAACAAGGGATAATTTATCCCCTGTCTGCCGCTTTCCCTTAGTCTGCTGCCACAAATCTAAATCCTGCAAATTCTTTATCTGACATACCTTTTAATCGTCCAATCACTTTCTCTGACAGTTCCAGCAGTACATTGTCCTCCAGATACTTCATTGCTCTGCTGATTTCCTCAATGACCTCTGTGCGGCTCTCCAAAGTGAAAGTCTTGCTTTCATCTGCAAATATGCAGATGAAATTTACTTCTTCCACAGTAAAATTATGTTCCATGTTCTTACATCTCCCTCTGACTATTTTTTATGTTTTCCTGTGCTTCATGGTCTTTGCCCTGACCGGAAACAAATGACTTTTTCTCTGCAAGGCGGGCTTTTAAGGAGAACCTTGCCGCAGGACACTCCTGCTCTCTTTTGTTTTCTTCCTTTTGAGCTTTCTCGCCCGCACCGTTATTCAGCACATTATCGACCATGTTGTAATTCTGTTCTTCCATTTCCTCAATCTTGGCAAGAGGCTTATATTCTGCCAGCTTTTCAAGCAGTTCCATAGCTCTCTTTGTTTCTTCCGGTTCCACTCCCTCTGTAACCACATCGGCAAGCCACACTGCAATATCGTGGGTATCTCTCTGCTTTAAGGTTTCTGCAAGCTCTGACACATTCTCCGTCATGCTCTGGCTGTTATCATGGTAAAGGGCGGTATCATAATCATAAATAAAACGGTCAATTTCCACCGCAAGCTGTTCTGCAGGTGTCAGATCGGACATACGCTTCTCCCATACCTTTGCTTCAAATTCCTCGCTCATATGCCCGTCTATCTCCATTTCCGGCAGCTTCGCCACAAGCTCCGCAATCACTTCCATTGCCGGCGGATTGCCCTTTATGTCAGGGATATACTCTAAAATATCAAGGTCAATCCTTTTTCCGGATAAAATGTCAATTCCCACATCTTCAAACGCTTCCGTTCCCGGTGTATGGATATTGATGCCGATTGCAGGGATACCGTTCATGCGCTCTGGCGGTATCTGTTTCCAAATTGCAACGGCTTCCTCCACAGTAGGGATATTCTCATAAAACTCGCCCATATTGTGGAACTCGCCGCACTCCGCAACGGTCAATGTCACTTCCGTTTCAGCCTGTTTCTCTTTCTCTCTCGCTGCACGAACTCCCTCCAGATAATCCTCCACCTGCGGAAGATATGTTTCAAGGCTCCCCGTCCTCTGTGCTGTGATTGGATTAATGTCCACTTTCACCCCGCCGATATGAAGCCCGTCCTCATTAAACGCATCGAACAGCACATCTTCACGCTCATTTGTGGAAAGCTCCACCACCACATCAAGGTCAGAACCTTCACGCTCTAAGCCCCTGCATCGGCTACCTGTAACAACCGCATCAACGATTACTGCATCAATGCCGCACTCCTCTAATTTTGCCTGCACATGGCATTTTACGGTTTCCTCAATCTCTGCCGGATTCATTTCACTGATTTCATGGAACAGCTCATTTGTCTTTGCCTTGAAATTTTCAACCACATTTCCCTGTATCTGCGGTTCGATACGGTTTGCAGCTTCCACCTTTTCCATCAATCCATCATAATCAATCGGTATCAGCTCATCATTGTCACCGATATTCCCCCTTGCACCGTTGTCGAAAGGATTTTCTTTCAAATCCTCTACTATGTCGTTAAGGGCTTCTCTGATACTGACATCGGGATTATCATACACACCACCGTCTATCTCCTTATAATCTGCGCCTATAATGGAATAGTCATATCCGCCCTCTGTTTCCTGTATGCGGATGTATCGGTCTGCAATCTGAAATGCGAGCTCTGCTTCCTGCTCCCCTGCTAAAGACTTTTTCATCTCCGCAAGCACCTGCTCCTTTTCATCTCCCAGGTCAATCATCTCATCCTCATCATCCATATCATCAGATCCCGATGTTTCAGACGATTGCTCCGGCTCATTCTGCTCTGACTGCGTTTCTGATTGTTCCATTTCTGGCTGTTCCACCTGTTCCTGCTTTTCCTGTTCCAAGACTTCTCTGCGGAACATATCAATAAAGCCGTCTAATACCGCCGGGTGGCTGCTCACAATCAGCTCACTGTTCATATCCATTCCATGCACGATATTTTCAGATATGGGAAATTCTGATGCCCACGCCTTGTTATCTCTTGAAAAGCGTTCGTCCCACGCTTCCTGCTGAAGTGTATTTGCAAGGACAAATGCCATGCGTTCCGAACCATACTGCTCTGCCAAAGGCTTTACAATATCATTCTTTAAGTTCATACCATTAAAATTCTGCCGAATTGTTTCCTCAATCGCTGCCTTGCACTCCCTATCAAGGGTGCGTGATGCCTTGTATTCCTGTACTTCCCCATGTTCGATTGCATAATTCAGGGTATGCCCATAAACAGCCAGATAACTTTTCTGTTCTTCCGGCTCTACTTTCTCAGCTTCATGCTCTTTCACGCCCTCCAGCTCACGCATAAAATCAGGAAGTCCGGTAAATCCCACTGAATCTACAAAATGTGCGCTATTTTCCCCGTTCTCATGCAACACCACTATGTCGCTGACAGAAAGGGAATGCCCCCTAAAGTCCTCTGGGTGGTCTATATTAAATTTCTCATAAACCGCTTCCAATGTTTCTCCCTGTGAACGTCTTTGCAGCTCCGAAAGCTCACCTACATAAATCAGGTTGTAATTTTCTGGCTTAATGGCATCCAAATTGTATTTTGTAATACCCATGCGCTTTAAGGCTTCCGTCCCCTCAAAACGGAACTGATCCAGCTCTGGATTATCCTTTAGCTGATAAATTCCATACTTGTCAGAACTGCCATATAAGAGCTGTGCTTCCTTGTTTGCGCTGCTTTCTGCAAGCTCCTCCTGCATGGTTCGCAAGTTCTTTTCATTCTCCCAATCGCCTTTTTCTATGCCGAAGATACCCTCATGCACTGTGATCTGCTTCCTGTCCTCCACTGTTGTTTCCGAACCGTCCTCATGGAGCAGGTACACGGGCAGGTCACGGTCAAAAAGCTCCAATGCCCTCTCCCGTGTCAATGGCAGCATTTCATTCCATGTATATCCGTATTCCTCCATCTCGGATAAGCCGATCATAGGGTCAGGAAGTGCATCAATCTCTGCCTGTGCATCAATTACCACAAGGGCAGCTCCCTGATTGCCTTCCGTTTCCTCATAATAGATATGCTCTGCAAGCTCCCTTGTCTTTTCCATGTCAATTAGCTTGTAGGCATAGTTTACAATCAGATTGCGCTCATCATCGGAAAAAGCGGTCTTTGCATATTCCAGACGGTTAATGATGCCCTCTGCTTGCTGTGCTGGGGAAAGGTGGTGCATCATTACTACCTCTTTTTTATTCAAGTCAATGTCAAAGTCATTAAACTGCGGCATTGTGGAATTTCTGCCACCGCTGACACTGATAGGGATATAGTCCGCCCCATAGCTTTCCAGACAGTCACGGATATTCTTTCTGTCCTTTTGCTCCAGCTTTGTGAGCGCACCCATGATCTCCTGCACTTCCTCTGGTGTCTTGTTGGTAATGCGCTCTACCTCAAAACCGCTTGAATGTGTGATTTTCAAAATCACATCATCTGCCCCGATAGGCTCCTTTGCCCTCTCGTTCCATGCCATTTCTGCCTTTAAATCAATTATCTCATTTGTATCGGTATAGTAACGGACATCAAGGTGGTATTCCCCAAATTCCCTCGTTCCCTCATTAGCAATTTCCGTTGTCCATGCACCCCTGCTCTCCAGATATGCAGCAACACTCAGCCTGTCATTGTCGTTCATGGCAGAAAGGGCTTCCACAACCTCCGCTGCATCCATTCCTCTGACATTCAAAAGACTGTACTCGGACAAATCGCTGTTCTGTATCAGCAATAGGCTCTCCTTTTCCTGCTCTTGCATCATTTCCCGATCACGCTGCAACTCTTTAAGTTGTTCCTCAATGCCCGTGATAAGCTCCGATGCTGTCCTGCGGATTGCGTCAAGGGAAGATTTCAGTTCTTTCATATCCTTACCGCTGCTCCACCCGGCAATATACCCGAAAGAATACTCCGACGTGTCTATGCCGAAATGCTGGCACACCGTATAGGCGATGCTCTCGGCTTCCACCTCTTTGGTGTTCCTGTCCTTTGCCGGAGCAAGAATATCCTCCTTATTGACTTCCTTATTATGCAGCATGGAATGGGCTGTTTCATGCACCATCGTTTTCAATGTCTGGCTCTCACTCATGCCCTCCTGCACCGCAATCCGGTTTTCTACTGTATTGAAATATCCTTTAGAATCGCCGGGAATGTCCTCAAAGCCGATAGGGGCAGGGGCAACATAGGTAATCGCCTTGATAAAGTCCCCATAGCCCTCTACTGTGGCAAGAAGCTCTTTTGCTTCCAACTCTGGTATTGGCTCCCCGTCCGTCTGCGATATGTCAAACACGGACACTGCACGAAAGGCAGGAATTTTAACCTCGACTTCCTCCGTCTGCGGCATACCGTCCTTATCAAGCACGATCTCCCCGGTCACAGGGTCTAACTTGTCCCGTTCCTCTTTGATCTTATAAGGGGCAGGGGCAAGAATACGGATTCCTTTCTCCCCTTTGTTTACATGGCGGTTGAAATTCTTCTGCCACGCCTGATAACCCGCAACCAAGGTTGCCTCCGGTTTCTGCATGGCGATTAAAAGTGTGTTATTGAAACTGTAATTATGGAATTTTGACATGGTGGAAAGGTAACTTTTATACTTCTCACTCTCAAAAAGCTCCTTTAAGCCCTCCTCCAGCTTGTCAGTGATCTCTTTTACTTTCTGCTTTTCTGTCATGGAAACTGTGTTTACATTTGCATCTGCCATTTGGTTATTTCTCCTTTTCCTCCATAAAATCAGAAAACAGATAAGTTTCCCTATCTGTTCCCGCTCTGGATATTTTTATTGATATTTATAAACATTCCGCTTTGCTCCTTGCCTTGTCCGGTTCCGGCGCTTTTTTCTGCTGGTCTACTGTTGCTTTCATCTGTGAAAGTTTCTCCTTTAAGGATGACCGCCCGCTTTTCTCCGTCTCCTTTCCAGCATCAAAACGCTCAGACAGCCGGTCCAGCTTTTCAAATACCTTGTCAACGGTAGCAATGTCTTTCCGTAGATTTTCCACTGTTTTTTTAATAGGCTCATTGATTACCCTTGTCAGACCGACACCCGGCTTTTCGTCAGATACTTCTTTCGTTCCTTTTCCAGCTAACAGCCTGCCCACGTTGGAAATGCTGTTCCCGATCTGCTTTAATTCATCCCCGATGCTGTCTATCTGGTTGGCTGTTTTTTGGTAGTCCATCATCACATCAACCAGACGTTCACGGTAATCCGCAAGCACCGACTTCATACCGGAAATTCCTTTCTGGACAACCTTGCACATCTCTGATTTTCCTTTTTCCTTAAAGGCATTGAGCGCCTGCGCCGCTGTTTCCACCAAATGATCTTTTACTGCTGAAATGCGCTCTGACAAATTTGTGATTTTCTCCTGAAGGTGTTCCACTTTATCCATAAGGTTCTCTTTGACCGATTTGGGCTGGTTTTCCTGCAACTGTGAAAGCTGTTGTCTGACACCCTGAAGCTCGTCCGCCATCACCGCAAGCTGTATCTGCATACTTGCTGCATACTTAAAAAGCTCCATAAAGTCCTGCGACTGTTCTCCCATGTTCTGCTGGTTAAGCAGCTCAATGAACTGCTTTAACACATCATTTTCTTCCATGAACTGTTTTGTATTCTGTTCTGCTGTTTCCATTTTCCTATACCTCCATTTTCCTATTTTTCTGCACAGAAAATACCGCCCTGAACACTTACAAGACGGTATTTCCCAATAAAAAAGATGCTTGATATTGATATTCTATCTTTATCATGCACCTTTTTAGACTGCTGTTAAATTATAATCAGAATAATTGCAACAACTGCAACGGCTTACGCCAATACAGGCTCCCTTTTCTCTATGATAGCCTTAACTTCCTCAATACTTTTTTCCGCTACATCCGCAATCTGCTCTAAAGTGTAGCCTTTTTTATACATGCTTAAAATAAACTTTTCATTCGCTTGATCTGTTGCAGCCTCTCTAATTCCCTGACTCAAATTGCACATGGCGCTCACATCCTTTCTTATCTTATCATCTACCGCAATACTGTACTCTTTTTCCATGATTCCTAATTTCTCGCTGGCGGACAGTTCCATTGACAAGAGCGTATTCAGCAGACGATGCAGCTCATATTTATCATCATGCTCCGGAAGTTCATTTGCTATACCGATCAGGACAATATTTAACAGGTCAAGCCCGCCTTTCCACGGATAAGAACCAAGCAGATCATCCTTTGCCAGATGCACATAAGCCATACTGTTCTCGTCCATGTTCATACATACCCAAATTGAGAAAACACGTCTGATGTCGTTATAGTTTGTTTTGACGAAATCCCTTTCTTTCTGCGAGGAAACAAGGCGGCTTACATAGAAAACTGCTCTGTTCAGGATATGGTAACTTGTCGGTTCGTCCTTTTGTGCTTCTATATTGACGATTACCTGCGAGATGCCGTCTTTCATGCGTACATAAAAGATAATGTCAAACCTTACAAGCCCTTCATTGATCTCCGCATTTTCCGTATTCATTCCGACAATACGCTGCCCATTTTCTAATCCCTCGTCAGACGGTATTTTTTCCGCATTGGTCAGCCCCGGCTCTACCGGAACCACGCCGATAAATGGTTCTCCCTCAATATAGGATACCACATCTTTCGGGTTCATGCCCTTAAACTCATCAACGGTCTTTACCAAGATATGCGCCAAAATAATCTTGTTCCCTAACAGGCGTTTTGCCCTATCGTCATATTGGGCATCATCATCGGCGGCGCTTACTGCATTTTTTATTTCTGTATCCATGGATAGAATATCCATTAGTCATAAAACCTCCTTTGTGCATTGATAGGAAACGCAAAAGCCATTCCCAAAAGGTATATGACCTCAATGTCATTATACCCCGAAATCCCTGTTGAATCAACCGGAACTTTTTAGGGAAATGAGCCGGTCGCTGCTGCATTTTTATAAATTATTTAATCATTATAGCGCTTCCTCCTTTCCCTTCATTTTCCCGATATCCGTCTTGCCTGTTCCTACTGCTTTTTCTTTGAACACTCCCAGCTTTTCTTTTATAGATGCTCTCTGTACGGGCTTATCATCCATTACAGCCGCATGTTTCAGCTCCTGCGGATTACTTGTGTAATTATTTCTTGCGTTTTCAACCGGATATGAGAATGGCGCATCAGCAGCATTTTCCCTCTGTCCAGAAGTTTCCTGACCTTCGTTTTCTTCCTCCTCGACATTATCAATGTCGGTGGTATCGTCCATGCCGAGTGCGTTATCGCCCTTTTCGTCCATGTTGAGCAGAGCATTTAAAGCAGAAAGGCGTTCCAGCTTCTCCGCAAGCTCCGCTTCCTGTTCAAATGGTTTTGTGACCTCCACTTTTGCAGTTTCAAGCTGGCGTTCCACAGTTTCAAGCTTGGTCTGTGTTTCGGCAAGCTGTTTCGGCATGGACTCCAGCGCATGGTTGATACGGGAAATGTTACCGAGTGGATCAGAACCGATTTCAAGATTATGGGAAAGCTGCCCTTTTAAGTTCATTACAAATTTGTGGTTGAACGAATCGAAGGACACCGCCATCTTAAACCCTGCATATTCCCCGACTGTAGCAGGGACATTGACGGTTTTCATCTCCTTGCACATCTCCACAAGTGCGGTTCCGGCTTCTTTCCTGTCTGTATAAGACTTATCCCCGACTTTCATAATAAACTGTTCCTTGTCTGCCGGAAAATTTGCCTTTGCGGTCTGAATGTCAGCCTCCATGCCGCTGATCCGTTCTTTCAGAATGGCTATCTGCTGCGGGTAATGCTTTGCGATATTGTCCTCAAGACGGTATTTCTGGCTTGTGTGGTTCGCCTTCATCAGCTTTAATTTTGATACCTGAATGTCGAGATCCATCTTTTCCTTTATGTAGGGATTGCCTGTTGCAAGGGCTTTTACCTCCGCATAAGTGAGCGCCGCTTCGTCCACGTCCTCACAGCTCCGTACCGGAGACTTGCTGGTCATGATCTGCCCGATGAATTTCTGCTTGTTCTCAATGAGCTGCCACGAATAGCTGTCGAATGTGCCTTCCGTCACATACCGAAAAATCTTAACCTTTGGATTGAGATTGCCCTGCCTCAAAATACGCCCCTCCTGCTGTTCAATGTCGGACGGGCGCCACGGTACATCTAAGTGGTGCAATGCAATCAGTCTGTCTTGAACATTAGTTCCTGCACCCATTTTCTGTGTGGAACCCAATAAAAAACGAACCTGTCCGCTTCTTACCTTGCCAAACAGCTCCGCTTTCCGTAGTTCCGTATTCGCTTCATGGATAAATGCAATTTCCTCTGGCGGCACTCCTTTCTCCACCAGCTTATTTTTTATGTCCTCATAAACATTAAATGTACCATCCCCTTTCGGTGTCGATAAATCACAGAAGATGAGCTGCGTGGACTTCTGCGCCTTGGTCTGCTCCCATATCTCAAATGCTTTTTCGACACAGGTTGCCGCTTTGGAAGTCTCATTATCCGGCAGCATATCATTGATTAAACGCTGGTCTAACGCTAACTTGCGCCCATCGTTGGTTATCTTGAGCATATTATCCTGATAAGGCTCGACAAGTCTGTTGCGCACTGCTTCAGCTCTGTCAGCAAGTGAAGAAACCATGTCCTGCTGGTACTCGCTCGGCTTTAATACCACATTTTCATACTCCGCTTCCGGCACAGGCAGATTTAGCATATCCGGTGTCTGAATGTCTGCGCTCTCCTTAAAAAGTGCAATCAGCTCCGGCAGATTGAAAAACTTGGCAAACCTTGTCTTTGCCCGGTAACCCGTTCCCTCCGGCGCAAGCTCTATAGCTGTCTGCGTTTCACCAAAGGAAGAAGCCCAACTGTCAAATTGCCCTAATCCAAGTTTCTGTAACGTACCATATTGAAGATAACGCATATTGGTGTAAAGTTCCGTCATGCTGTTGCTGATCGGTGTGCCTGTCGCAAATGTCACGCCCTTGCCGCCCGTTATCTCATCGAGGTATTGGCATTTTGCAAACATATCAGAAGATTTCTGCGCTTCTGTCTGTGCAATGCCCGCCACGTTCCGCATTTTTGTGTATAGGAAAAGATTTTTGTAATAATGGCTCTCGTCCACAAAAAGCCTGTCAACACCCAACTGCTCAAATGTTACAACATTGTCTTTCCTCGATGTATCATTCAGCTTTTCAAGCCTTGTCTGGAGTGATTTCCTTGTTTTTTCCATCTGCTTGATGGTATAGCGTTCCCCATTATCGGCTTTTGCCTGTTCTATGGCAAGCTCAATCTCGCTGATCTGCCGTTCAATCATGGCTTCCTGACGTTCTATCGAAAGAGGAATTTTCTCGAATTGGCTATGCCCGATAATGACTGCATCATAATCACCTGTCGCTATACGGGAACAGAATTTTTTCCTATTGCTTGGTTCAAAATCTTTCTTTGTTGCCGCAAGGATATTTGCACCGGGATAGAGCCGTAGGAAGTCACTCGCCCACTGCTCTGTCAAGTGATTTGGCACAACAAACAGGCTTTTCTGACATAAACCCAACCGTTTGCTCTCCATCGCCGCCGCTGTCATCTCAAATGTCTTGCCCGCACCGACACAGTGCGCCAATAAGGTATTATCCCCGTATAAAACGTGTGCGACTGCGCTTTTCTGGTGGGGCTTTAACTCAATGTCGGGTGTCATGCCGGGAAATTTTAAGTGCGCCCCATCATATTCCCTCGGTCTTGTGGAATTGAACAGCTTATTGTATTTTGCCACCAAGTCCTGCCGCCTGTCCGGATCACGGAATACCCAATCCTTAAAGGCTTCCCTTATGCTTTCCTGCTTCTGCGCTGCAAGGGTGGTTTCCTTTTTATTCAGGACTCTTTTTTCCTTTCCGTCCTCTTCGATTGTATCATATACCCGACTGTCCTTCAGGTTCAGCGAATCCTCCAAAATCTGATAGGCGTTCCTGCGGCTGGTTCCGTAGGTCATGTCCACAAGAGAATTTCCGTAATCCGCATTTTTGCCCTTTACGTTCCACTGCCCTGTCACGTCCGAATACTGTATGCCCATAACATTTCTGTCAAGCAAGTGCTGTGGTGTTTCAAAGGTGTCACGCATGAAATCCTCGATGTACTCCGGTTTTACCCATGTTGCGCCGATACGCACCTCGATCTCGCTCGCATCAAGCTCTTTTGGCTGTACCTGCGTGAGCGCCTGCACATTCACGGTATATTCCGGGTGGCTCTCCGCATAGACTTTCGCTGTTTCCAGCTTTTCACGGACATTGCCGCTTAAATATTCGTCCGCTGTTTCCCACTTGTCCGTTACGGGATTCTGAAAGATCACTCCGGTCAGTTCCTCTTTTATCGTGTCAATATCTTTCCCGGACAGTTCCGCCATAAAGTCAAGATCAACCTTCGCCTTTTCTGATAGTGACACCGCAAGGGCTTCCGTTGCCGTATCAACGCTTGTGACAACCTCCGCTTTCTTAATGGTACGCTTTGTGAACATATCTGCCTTGCCTTTAAAATTGCCCTCATCGTCCAGCTTTTCCAATGAACAGAGCAGACAGTAGCTTGAATCCTGATTGAACGCCCTTTTATTTGTCTGTGAACTGATAAGACCAAATTTCTTGGCAAAATCATCATACAGCGAATTTAATTCTGCCTGTTTCTCCTTAATGACTGTATCCGGATATTCCTGAAGCTGTACGTTGATAAGTTCCTGCGTACAGTCCCTTATGCCTACCATGCCCTTAATGCGTTCCAGCATGGAATCTTTCATGTCCACAGGCTTCATAATAGAGTTTTCACGGTAATAAACCTTATCATCCACAAGCGTATAGCTGTAATTCTTCACGTCCGGGTCTGCCGGAATGGTCTGGTCTGCAAGTTCGCTCTCAAGCTCATCAAGCGCTGCTTCCTCAATCTTTCCGTCAATGTGGCTTATGGCTTCCCTTAACTGCTCCGCAAAGGGTCTTGTAGTGTCGGGCTGGCAGGTGCTTTCCATGCCATAGGGACCTGAAACCATTTCCATTTTCCCCACGATCATCTCTGGGTGTTCGGCAAAATAGCTGTTCATGGTAATGCCGTTTTCATCTTCCGAAAGATGTACCCAATCCGGCTCCAAGTCCATAACCCTGTCACGCTTCTTTAAGAATAAAATATCAGAAGTGACTTCTGTCCCTGCGTTCTCCTTAAAAGCGGTATTCGGTAATCTGACCGCCCCTAAAAGCTCTGCCCTCTGTGCAAGGTATTTCCTCACTTCGGGGCTTTTCTTATCCATCGTACCCTTGCTTGTCACAAAGGCAACCACACCTCCCGGACGTACTTTGTCCAAAGTCTTTGCAAAAAAGTAGTCATGTATCAGGAAGTTGTTTTTGTCATACTGCCTGTCTGCCACCTTATACTGACCGAAAGGCACGTTTCCCACTGCCACATCAAAGAAATCGTTAGGGTAGTCCGTCTTTTCAAAGCCAGAGATTTTAATATCGGCTTTCGGGTAAAGCTGTTTTGCAATCCGTCCGGTGATCCCGTCAAGCTCCACGCCATAAAGCCTGCTGCCCTGCATCTTCTCCGGCAGCATACCAAAGAAATTCCCGATGCCCATTGCAGGTTCCAATATATTCCCCTTTTCAAACCCCATGTTCTCTAAGGCTTCATAAATGCTGCTGATAATGGCAGGGCTTGTGTAATGGGCATTTAAGGTACTCTCCCTTGCAGAAGCGTATTCTGCATCCGATAACAGGCTTTTCAATTCCTGATATTCCCCCGCCCATGCGCTTTTACTTTCGTCAAAGGCATCAGCAAGACCTCCCCAGCCGACATATTGTGCTAAAATCTTTTGTTCCTCCGGTGTGGCAATGCGGTTCTCGCCCTCAATCTTCTTAAGGGTGCGGATCGCTTCTATATTCCTTTTGAATTTCTCTTTAGGAGAAAAGCCTGTGTTCGCCTTTGCCGTATCAGCGCCAAGGGTATCTTCTGTGATATGGAAATTAACAGCATTGGATTTATCAACCTGTGCCGCTCTCTCCGGTTCTGCGTGTTCCGGTTCCCCAAAGTGCTTTTTTTCTACGCCTATAAGCTCACGCTCTTTTTGTGAAAAATCTTTCCACACCCTTCCCGAAACAGCATAGAAATCAGGCGATTCATCATCCATGATCTCGTACTCAATCCCCTTCAAACCCTCAAGGCTTTCTGCCCCTGCTATCTTTTCATGGTATTTAAAGTACACGGTTTCTCTGCCAAGAATACCTTCCAAACGCTCCAATTCCGGCTCTGACATACGCTCCCATATATCGTCCTTTTCCGTATGAATGGTAAAGCCTTCCCCGTCATCGTGGTATTCTAAGGTATATTGCAGAGAATCATGCTCCCCTCGAATATCACATTCAAAGTCATAAACCGTAGTCCGGGAACCTGCAAAATATTCGCTGCTGGTCAAGACAAGATTCTGTATATCGTCTGCGGTCAGCGGTTTATCTGCATTATCCTTTTGTATCTGCTCATCGGGATCAATGTCAGGATAATCATAAATTCCCTCAAAACGTGAAAATACCTCCGCTTCGTGGCGGTCAATATCCCTCATGGCTTCAAGGTCTATGAAATCATCTTCTATTTCCGCCCTGTCCGGCTTATGGTCATACTCAAAATGTGTATTCCCGTTTACCTCCGCATAGTAAAAATCACTGTCCTCTACGCAGTTGCCAAGCACATATACATCATCGCCTGACTTCCATTCATCTGTCTTTATGCACTCCTGCCCATCAATGATAATAGTATCACTTAACTTCTGGACATCATGTCCAGAAGTTTCCCTCTGTGCCTGCTCCCTTTTGTATGCGACCTGTTGCTGCATGGAGCTGAATACCATCTCATCATATCCGATCACATCAATCAGATCAGCATGGGTGTCTATGTACTCCTGCGCCAGCTCACGGTTGATAAAAAATCGGTTGTGTTCTGGATAAGGTACAAGAAGCCCATCCTCTCCTAGTGTCACAAGGCGGTAACGCACACCCTCCCTGCCATCAGCATATTGGTGGGTATAGAAACCTATTGCCGGTTCTGAAAAATCTTCTGATGATTCCAGCGCAACCGTGATCTTCTCCACTTCTTCCACATTGGCAACCTTTAAGGCATAATCTTCCCCGCTTTCCTTTGCCCCGTCCAATGTTCCTGAAACAGAAACCGGGCTTGCACTTGCATCATGTGTGTCATACAGAGCATACCCCTCTGCTTCCATGTCAATCCAGAGGAACTCCCCATTAGGCAGCTTCGCCGCCCACTCTGAGGGCTGTCCGTTATCATCGTCCATATCATGTACGATATGCCAATCTAATTCTCCTTCAGAAATATCTTGTTCTGCTTCCTCCTGAGCTGTTTCAAGCTCCTTTTCATGCTCGATATACCTTCTTGTCTGGTTGATAAAGCCATTCAGTACCGCAGGGTGGGAAGCGGCAACCATATCACGATTCTCATACATTGCATGAGGCTCAATAGATTTTGCCCATTCCTTGTTTTCCGGTGAAATTCTGTCCTCCTGTCCACGGTGCATGACGGTATTTGCAAGCACATAGCTGACACGTTCTATGCCATATTCCTTTATGACATCCTCCGCTGTTCCCTTTGGCAGTCGGTATCCGTCAAAATTTTCAGCAATAGCCCTGTCAATGGCATCTTTGCAGGAAACCTTTGTGTCACGCTCCATTTTTGCCTGTGCCTTTTCAAGCTCTTCCTTAGCCTGTTCCTCTTTATATTCCGCATAGGCTTCTTTGTCTTTGGGGGATAAATATTTATCTTCCTGAATGAGCTTACGAATGCGCTTTTCCACCACTTTCCAAGACAAAAGCACGTCGGTATAAGGTTCTAATATACCTCCCTTTTTCAGACGGATACCTTTATAATCGTGATCCTCCCAACTGTGGTCAGCTCCGATAAGCGCATGGGAGCTGCCGCCTGTTCCGTATTCCTTTTTCAAAAAAACTGCCGCTTCTTTGCTGTCATGCCCCTCCATAAAATAATCATAGATACGGAAAGTGCCATGCTGATAACCGCTCCCTCTGCCTAGTCTGTGGTCTATCTCGTCCTGTGTGATGAAATCCTCTTTTTTTACTTCCACGCTGTCAGCTACAGGAAAAGTTTTCTTCTCCAAGAGCAGGTTGTCAAGTTCCTCCCGCAGTTCTTCCCTTGGCATGACAGAACGGAAACGTAACTTATTCTCGCCTCTTTCAAGCTGCCCCAATGCCTTGTCCATGTGGGCAGCAATCAGATCAACACCATCGGATGTTGATAATAGCTCCAGCAGCTTTGCATGGGCATCCGGGTAGTTTCCGCCATTAAGTTCCAGCTCCTCCGGCAGTTCCCCAATCCCGTCACGGAAAAAGAAAAACAAATGTGATGCTATGTTCTCACGGTTTACCTCGTCCATAAGATAGACTTCGTTTGCCCCTATGTATGTGCCTTCCTCCACCTGTGAGCGTATCTGTGTTTCAATCTCCTGCCAGCTCATGGTAAACTTGGGATTTTCCAATGCAGAGGTGCCATATCCGACTGTCATTCCCTGCTCATTGAACCACACGGACACCTGTTTTCCATCAAATTCAAAGCCTTTTCCGGTAGTTCCATATTCCTTTTTTAAAAACTCTGCTATTTCCTCCGGTGCCTTCCCCTGCTGGTACTTGGCATAAATACGCTTGCGGCTGTTTTCTTGGCCGCCCCCGCTCCGCAGGATCGTGTCAAGCTGTTCTTTGGGTAGCGCTTCCTTTTGTGGTTCAGTGTTTGCTTTTTCTGCTGTGATAATTCCCTGCTCCGCCTCTTTCATGGCAATGCCGCCTACCTGTTCTGTAAACATGGAAAACAAATCGAGCTGCTGGTACATCCCGTTTGTGTCAATCTGTTCTGCCCTTTCCCCCGAAAGCAGATATACATCATCTTCGATATAGGAATTGACAAAAAAACGGGCATCTTCCCATGATAAAAGCGTTTCCGCCGAAGCTGTGTCATTCGTCCTGTCCCTCATGTAAATCCCATTTTCTTCTGCATGAAATTCAACAAGGGAATCTCCCACGCCCAAAATATAAGTCATGCCCATGTGGAAACTGTTCTTGAAATATTCTGTTTGCAGCATTGCATCCTGCTCCATTGCAAAATATCCCGCAATTTCTGGTCTTTTATGGATAAGGAACGCATCGGAACATAAAACTCCCTTTTGAAGTTCCATTGCGCTTTCTGCAAAGTCCCGATTATCCAAAAAAGAACCGGATAATGAATCTTCTCCATTATCCGGCTTTTCTGTTTCCATATTCTGCTGTTCTTCACTGCTTATAGGCTGTAAACCAGCTCCGTCAGTACGGTTTCCTCCGCTGAGTGTCTGATGTTGTTCATCTTCGCCACCCATTTCATCTGATCGGATGCTTTCAGCGCTTCGTCCACTCCCTCGGCTTTCGCCATCTGCTCCGTCAGAATGTCCATTCTCTCCTCTGCCTGCTTCTGTATTTCCAGACAGTGCGCTTTCAATTCGCCCGTCATCAGCAGCCCGCTGTAAACTCCCCTCCGGTGTTCCTTCAGGTAATTCCTCCGCATCATCCCGTACTTGGTCAGCGGTTCCTCCGGCTCGCTGTCCGGTTTCAGGTTGGGTATCAGATAATCTCCGTTCTTCTCGTATGTCAGTTCCATGTGCAATGCCCTCCGTTTCTATATGATTGGTAGTCGCTTCCGTTTGTGGTTCGTTTTCGCTTTCACGCTTTAAAGCATTATAGCGTGGCTCTGGTGTATTTGCAAGCACTTTTTCGGGATTTTTTTCAGGGCTGTTAATCTGTACCTCATTAGCCTTTTCTTTCGCCTTATTTCGGGCAATCTGGCGGTCATAAGCCGCAACCGTTTTCCCGATTTCCATGAGAAGGGGCTTGCACATATCCGTGGTGGCATTGCCGATCACGGATAATGCCATTGTCGTGTTAAACTCGCTGATATAGCCAAAATCCAGCTCGTCTTTCCATATATCCATATCAGCGCCGCACCGGGATAAAAGCGTGTATGCGATGCTTGCAGAAAGTGTTTCTCGAAGCCGCACTTCCACATTCAGCTCGTCAAGCTCCTCTAAAAAGCTGCCCTCCTTAGAATAGGACATATCCGGCAGAAGCTCCCTGTAATAATCTTCCGCAATCCTCCCTGCGATTTCCATGAGTCTGCCCTCAAAGGAATTGCTGTTCTCCGTTGCACCATATGTCTTTTCAAGCTGTGCAAGCACCACGTCCTTGTGTTCTTCCCTAATTTCCCACAAATACGGGTCTTTTCCTATCTTTCTTGATTTATGTACGTCCGAAATGTCAAATACATATTTCAGCTTTGGGCGCTCGCTCTCCCTGTCAAAGAGCGCAATCCCCTTTGCCCCACGGTTTACCCAGCAGAACATTTTTTCATTCCATGTTTCCATAGTGGCGCAGGCTTTCGCATCCGGTCTTTGTGCATAAATGAGCATCTGATCCTCAAACGGGTATCGGTACAGCCTTGCGGCAGTAGTCAGGTATTTTGCCCACTCCTCCCCGTTTTTTGACACCTGCCTTGCGGTTTCCCCCGCAAGCATGGAAATTTCATGGTATTTCTTTGAAGCGAAATATTCTCCTGCCATCTACACCTTCCTCCTTAATCATAAAATCCGTTTTCTTCAATGCCCTTTTCCAGAATGGAAGCCACCAGCATATCAAGCTCCACACCGTTTATCTCACTGACTACAATGAGCTTTGCAAGAGTATTCTTCTCCACCAGAACAGCATACCGTTCCTGATCTGGACACAGCTCACGCACACAGACACCGAGCGCATCTGCAATCTGGCAGAGTATGCTTATGTCCGCTTCTCGTATGCCCGCCATGATGTCCAGCAGCGTATTTTCACGGACACCGGAAAGTGCCGCCAAGCCCGGTATGCCCATATCCATGTCTTTCATAATATTTAATATCTTATCGCCTGTGCTTAAAACTCCTGTTCCCATTGCCAATCCCTCCTATTCTGCCTTGTTCCCGAAGGAAAAAGCTGTGTTTTCTTTGGCTTTTGTGGCTGTGAACTTCGCCTTTACCTCTGCCACCTTAGACTCCAGAACTGAGAACATGGCTTCCACCTGTTCCGGCGTATAGTCATAAGCCGATTTGTTGGCAAGGTTCTCTATCCTGCCAATGGCATCTATCGCCTTATTCATGCGATACTCCCCAAGACGGACGAATTTTTCCGCTTTGGTTTCATTCGCTTTTGCAGCAAGCTCCGCATCCTTCGTTACATCAGTGTTTACAGTTGCATTTTTCATTGCTTCATACATATTTGTATCCTCCTTTTTTATTTCAACGTAAAAAAGCGTATGAAGCTGTTATACCTCAATCGCCTTTACGCTGTTACCTATTAGCTTTAAAATAAGCGGTAAAACTATAATGTTCTACCGCTTGCTATGCCACCGTATGAGTGACGGTTATTTAGTTTTCAATTATGCAAATATGAATTTATATTTATTCTTGCTATCAAGTATTACGACATTTTGTTTCAATTCAGTTGTGGATGTACTACTTAATTAGGTTTCATTCCATTTAATCATTTTTTCATATGCTGCTTTGCGTATTGGTCCAGCTTCATTATATGGTAAAGGAGCTGTTTTAAAAAAAGAATTTACTTTAAACATGGGTAATTTTATAATTTCATACACACTACGATTTGATGTTTTTTGTAAATATCCATGTTCTGGACTACCCATAATCCATTCTTCTGCTGTATTTTCAGATTTAATTTCTACATTTCTCTCAAGCCATACTCGTGTTCCTATTTCATAATAAACTTCTTTATATGAATTATGAATAAACAATTTATTAAGTTGCTCCACCTCAGACTCATTGTATAATCTGATTCTTCCCTTGTTACTATATTGGTTTTTATAAACATTATCATCATATAGACAGAAACATATTTTAGGAGATAAAGGAACAAAGCATTGGAAACCTATATGACCAAACCCATAAGGATGTTTATAATCTCTTTCCATAAACCACTGATTATATTTTGCAATAGGAACATCAGATGTAATAAATCCTAGTTTACTTTCATTTATAATAATCATTGGACAAAGATCAGAAATAATTGGTATTAGATTTGTCATACCCTGTATATACGAAAGATTAGGTCTATCAATAATAACATCTAAATTTTCAATATCGTTATCCGATAAAGATATTTTATTCTCTGCGGTAAGTATTTTGGCTATATTTTTATACTCTTCTAACTTGTTTCTTTTAAAATCATCAGCTTTTTCGGCTACCCTCACATCACTCAAATATATAAACATCAACAAATAAGTGTAGTCTGTAGAATCTGTTGGAACTTTTTTATATGTTAAAATATTGTTGATAATCGTAGCCCATATACCTTCTAAATTCATAAACCAATCTTCTAAATTATTATCTTTTCCGTATAAAAATTCTCTACCTCCACTTTTATCAATAGCAGCTACATCAACAAATTTCTTTCTATCAAAATTATAGAAACCAATACTATTGTTACCCGAAAAGTTCCTCAAATAAAACTTTGGAACATAATGATTATAGGTCTTTTCTTCTTTTTTCTTTCCCATTTATAATTACCCCTTCCATATCCTCTTTCAGATAACCGGTTTATCCTATTCAATGAATCTTGGAAATTATACTCCATTCACATTTTATTTTTGCGCTCACACCAACATTGAAAGTGTACCATATATCTCCTCCAATCTCAACAAAGTTCCCCTTAACCTGCACACATAAGGCGCATGAAACCGCTAAGCATCATACGCCTTTACACCGCTACAGTTCTTATTTCTTGTTCTTCGGAAATTCCAGCCTGACCTTATACTGAAAGCCTTTAATCTCCTTTCCGTCTTTTTTATAGGAATAATCCTCAATGCCCTCCGGAATAAGGTACGCATCATAGCTGCCCGTTTTCCCTTTCAAGCCTTTTACGAGGGTCTTTTTCCCTTCCAACATACTCTTGATCTGGCTATCGGTCAGTACCGCCCCCATTGCCCGTGATACGTTCATGCCGCACTTGTTTTTGCAGTAAGCGCCGAATTTCCCTTTTACCACATCGCCGCCGCACTTCGGGCATTTTCCAAGAGTTTCCTGTGTGCTGCTCCCAAACATGGTTTTCTGTTCGTCACTGACACAGTGATAGGTCTGCACAAGCCCGTTTACCATATCCTCAATCCCGTCCATAAACTCCTGCATGGAATACTCACCCTTGGCAACAAGGGTAAGGGCATTTTCCCAATCCGCAGTGAGTTTAGGGGATTTTACCACATCAGGAAGCACCATAATGAGCTTTACCCCGTCCTCCGTGGGGATCATCTGCTTTTTCTCACGCTTTACAAATCCGTCCTTGACTAACTTTTCGATTACATCTGCCCTTGTAGCAGGTGTGCCAAGCCCTTTACGCTCTACTTCATCGCCCATGTCCTCTGCGCCGGCTCTCTCCATAGCGGATAACAGGCTGTCCTCAGTAAAGTGCTTCGGGGGCTGTGTGAAATGCTCCGTTACCTTTGTCTGCACTCCCTCAAAAGCCATTCCTTCAGAAAGCTCCGGCAACTTCTTATCCTCTTTTTCTTTATCTTCCGACGTTTTATAAGAACGCCTGAACGCCACTTCAAAGTCTTTCCACCCGTTCCTTGTGACGGACTTTCCGGAAACCGTAAAAACAGCTTCATTGCTGCTAAACTCTGCTTTGACTGTTTCATACTCATGCTTTTCCCCGGTGGCACAGAACAGGCGGTTTGCGACAAGGGAAAGTATCTTCATTTCCCCCTCCGGCACAGCGGAAAGGTCAGCATTTGCAATCTCCATTGTGGGAATGATCGCATGGTGGTCTGTCACTTTTTTACTGTCCATTATCCTTTTCACATCCGGCTCCGCCCCAGACTGTCCTTCAAAGAGAACTGCTTTGTAGATTGCCCTGATCACGCTCCTTGCCGTATCTTCCATATCGTCCGACAAATATTGGCTGTCAGTCCGAGGATATGTAACCAGCTTTTTCTCATAAAGGCTCTGCGTGTACTCTAAGGTCTGCTTTGCGGTAAAACCAAATAAACGGTTCGCATCCCTCTGTAATGTGGTAAGGTCATAGAGCTTCGGTGGCTGTACGTTTTTCTTTTCCTTTGTGACAGAAACAACCGTAGCGGTTCCGCTTTCACACGCTGCAGCAATGCTCTCCGCCTGTACCTTATCATCAATCCTTTCTGTGACCGCATCAATTCCATTCACAAGAATATGCGCTATGTAATACTGTTCTTTCTTAAAATTCCTAATTTTTTCCTCACGCTCCACAAGCATTGCAAGTGTCGGTGTCTGCACCCTGCCGACCTTTAACACCTTGCAGCCATACAGAACCGTAAAGAGTCTTGTGCCGTTCAAGCCTACAAGCCAATCCGCCCTCTGTCTGCATAGTGCGGAATAGTAGAGGTTATCATAATTGCTTCCCGGCTGCAAATTCTCAAAACCCTCACGGATTGCACTTTCCTCCATAGAGGAAATCCAGAGCCGCTTTATGGTTTTATCACACCCTGCCTGATGATACACAAGACGGAAAATAAGCTCTCCTTCCCGCCCTGCATCCGTGGCACATACAACGCTGTCCACCCTTGCATCGTGCATAAGCGCTTTTAATACCTTGTACTGCGCCGCTGTATCGCTTTTTACTTCTGTCTGCCATTCCTCCGGTATCATGGGCAGACTCTCGTAATTCCACTTTTTCCATGCATCAGAATAGGCATCCGGCTGTGCTAGCTCAACCAGATGCCCAATGCACCATGAAACAAGATAACTGTTTCCCTCCATGTACCCGTCTTTTCTCTCATCTGCGCCGATCACACGGGCAATCGCCTGTGCCACACTCGGCTTTTCTGCTATCACTAATTGCATTTTTCTTTTCCTCCTGTCAATTCAATATCGCATTCCACTTCATTTCCCCATACATCAAATCCCTCTGCTTTTCTACGGGCAAAAAGTTCTATCTTAGGTACGCTGCCCATAAGCCGGTTAATTCTGTGATGCACTTCTGCTGGCTTTTTGCTGTGTTCCTCAATATGGGATACCACCACCTGATGCACCCCTGCGCTGACACGCTTCGGTCTGCCCTTTGTTGCCAAGATACACAGTTCCACGTTGCTGCGTGTCCAATAGCCCATGCCCCAAAAGAGCGATGTACTCTTTTTATTCTGCTTTACCCATACAAATGCCACCGTTTTATAAGTAAATCCCCATGCCTTCATCACTTCCAGCCCTTCCAAAAGACAGGGGAATGTTACCCAAAGAAATAAGGCACAGTCCTTGTCTGCAATATCAGCTACCGGAAGTGCCTTAATATCTTCTATATTCATTGTGGGATAATGGCTCTCTGCGCTTCTCCCTGCGCCCTTTTTAGAATATACTTTGTAATGCCAAGGGGGATCAGCCAAAATAACGGAATATTTCTTCTCTTCCATACTGCTAGTTACTCGTCCTCCTTATCGTCAAAAAAATCTTCTTCACTATCCTCCTGTTCTTCATCCTCGATCTCGTACTCCTCATCTTCCTCTTCCTCATCTTCGTCCTCGATGAAGTCCTCTTTCTTTTTGCGGACTACTTTAAAATAATAAGCTCCGCCAATAAAGGCTATTGCAAGTACGCCCATAAAGATATAGGAAATAACCGGATTCGGCTCTGCCGCTTTTTCCTCCGATTCATTTTCCTCTGTACCTTCTGTATTTTCCACTTCTCCGGTATCTTTCTCTGTCTGCTTTGTATCCTCCCGCACTTCCCCGTTATTATTCGGCAAAGCGCTTTCTCCTGTCGGGATTGCAGATTCCAATGCAGCGGAGTTTTTCGGCAGTGTTTCGCTGTTATCGGAAGTTGTGTTTAACAGGTCATTTTCCGTAATCTCCGTGAGGAAATATACCGTTTCTTCCTCTCCGTCACGGTCAATGATCAGATAGAAAATCTTGTCCGATGCTGTCTGGATCGTGTAAAATTCTTTCCCCTGCTCTGACGATTCCTGTTCCGTATCCCCGCTTTCTGCGGCATCCGCTTCGGCAAATTCCAATTTTGTCTGTTCCTCTGGTGTCTGCGAAATAGTGTTCCCGTTACTGTCCGTCTTGGTATGCTCCGTGACTGTAGCTGTGGCGCTGCCCGGCTTAGTGGCTTCGGCATTTACCGGGAGCTGTGCCGCCGGATTCTCGTCACTCTCGTCAGCAGGGTCTTTGTAATACGGATTTTTTGTCTTGTAGACTTCCGACATATTCCCTGCATTGTCCATTGCAGAAATAGTAAAATACTCATACCCCGCATCAAACTGTTGCAGGCGGATATTCAACGTGCCATTTGTAAGCTCCGTAAACTCATACCCATTTACATAGACTGCCTTTGCGCCGGAATCGGTGTCATGCACCTGAATACTTAACAGTCCGTCACTGACTGCCGCATTGAGCGTGGGCTTTGTAGTGTCAAAACATTTAATTGCACGGTTTTTCTCATATGTATTACCTTTCTGGTCTGTGACCTGCACATAGACGGTACAGTTTTCGGAAACTTCCAGCTTTCTATCTTCCGTCACATCCGTCCAGCTCCCATTCTGCCCAATCTTTGCCTGTATTCTGACAACCTCAAAATTCCCTGTGTGCGCTGCATCAGCCACTTGGAAAGTGACTGTCACGGTATCATTAAACCAGCCCTCCGGCTTGTTAATGCTGATTGACACATTCGGTCTTTTATAGGCGCAGAGCTTATAATCTTCCACGCACACCTTGCAGTTGTGGTCATACTCATAGACACCGCATTTGTCCTCGCATATGCATACCGGCTCTATGTCATTGCCCGATACGGTTCCGCCTTCCGCCATCACATCAATGACATTGTTCCCATTCATGGAAAACGCCACTGCGGGCATACAGAATAATACTGCGGATAAAATGAGCGATAACACCGCTCTATAACTTATCTTCATTTTTTTGTTCATGGCTTGCTGCCTCCCTTTCTGTTTGTTGTGTCTGTTTTGACTGTTCCTCCTGCTCTTTCTTCTGGAGCAGACTTAAAATTTCTTCCTCGCTGACTTTATTAAGCAATATCAGACGATCCAGAGAAATCTTATTTTTCTCGATAAACTTCATTTTCTCTGCATCCTCTGCCATCTGTAACTGACTCTCCAAGTCTTTCTGCTTTTCCTGCAACTCTGTAATCTGCTCTCGGACTTTGGACAGCTCTTTTTCAATCCTTTCCTTTGTCACATCTTTTCTCCTTCCATGCCCCAAAAGGGCATTTATTTCTAATTCAATTTTCCCTGCCGCTTCCCAGCGCATTGGTTTCTCCTTAAAGCGTTCCTTCCCCTGCTTCAAAATAGAATAACGGGTTATAATACTCCCCTCCATACAAGCATTCGATATGCAGATGACTCCCGGTGCTGCTCCCCGTGTTCCCCGTTGTTCCTATGGTATCCCCATGCTTCACGGTCTGTCCCGCACTAACACTTAACGTGTCTATGTGGGCATACTTGGTACAATACCCCTTGCTGTCCTCAATCACGACATAATTCCCATAATGGCTGTCATAAGCGGCTGTTGTAACTGTTCCATCCATCGCCGCAAGAACTATTGTTCCTGTCGGCACTGCAATGTCAACACCCCTGTGTAGCTGTTCCGCCCCTGTTAGCGGATTGATGCGGTAACCATAATAGCTGCTCACATAATCGTACCAATACAGGTTAAGCGGCGTGTAAAACTGCTGTATCATACCATGAGTTTCATTGTAAAGCCCATAGATCTCTTTCTGCTCGCTGTTCATGTGTCCGGCAACAACCACGTTTAAGGCTTTTACTGTCAGCGTAACTTCAAGTATGGTTACGGTATATTCTTCTTCCTCCTCATAAGTATAGGTTTCCGTACTTGTAGTACCGTCAGCATTTGTTACTGTCCTTGTGCCTGTCTTGGTTACCGTCCTTGTTCTCGTTTCCTCAGTGGGATTCAAGGTCAGCTCATACATCTCGTCAAAAAGGCTCTCGATTTCACTCTGCACGTCTGCCGCCGTAAATTCCGTATGGACAGCGGAAAGGTAACTGATAAGCGCAAACGGGTCATGACCGATTGCATCAAGGTTATAGCGGTATTCGTCATAGTCTGGATAATCGGTCTCTATGGAATCAATCTCTTTCTGCAATTCCATTTCAAGCTCCGAAAAAGCCAAGTCCGCCGCATCAATCTCTGCCGGAACGCTCATATAGCTCCCTGCCAGCGTGTTACTCATGCCGTCCGAGAACATCGTCCCGAAGGACGATATGGAAGCCATCAGCAAAACAAGCAGGATTGCAAAAGCTCCAACAGTTACAAGGAGCGATGCGTTTTTTGCCGCCATCTCCTGCAATTTTTTCGCAACCGCTGTCGTAAAATTGGCAGACTTCGTAACCGCTTCCTTTGTGTTCTTCACTGCCTGCCCTGCCCGCCTTGCCTTTGCATACTCACGCTTGATACGCTGTTTCTGCAATCTTTTCTGTATCTGTTTTTTTAAGGTCTTTTCCTGCATTTCAGGATTTTCTTCCAAAAACTTCTGATAACGGAAATTGACTTCTTTTTGAAACTGCTTTTTCTCCAGCCTCGCCACTTTCTCACGCTGCCTTTGTCCTTTGCTTTTGTAATGGCGCTTTACAAAACGGTAGGCATCTTCGCCTTTCTGTTCCACCTTGTGTGCGCCTTCCACGGCGGAGTTTTCCTTTTCCACTTCGGCAATCTTGCCATGCGCATAACCAGCAGCCTCCGATTCAGCTCTGTTCGTTACCATTTTTACCAGACTGTCCTCTTTGAAAGGCTTATCCTTAACCACGGCGGTCAGCACATATTTTGCCCTGCCTGCCTTTTCATCAAAAACACGCTCGAAAGCATATTCCTTTGTCTTTGGGAGCTTCTTCCTTGCTGCTTCAGTCTTTTTTCTGGCTTTTTCTGCTTCCCTTTGTAGTCTGTCTAATTTCTTGCTGCCCCGAAACTCCGGTTCTTCGCCCTTTGCAAAAGTAGTGTCCTTTGTCTGGAAATCACGCCCGAAGTCAGAGTTTTTTGTACGTTCCCTGTCCTGATGTTCACGCCTGCGGTATCTGCCCTTTCTCTCGCTTTGGTGGTAAGTATCCCTGCGGCGGTAATCGTCTCTGGACTCCTTGGCTTCTTCCCTCTGTTCCCCTCCGCCCTCCTCTGAAGAGTCATTTTGTTCCTGTGAAAAGCCGTCCTGCGTTTTACTGTCTGCCGATTGTCTTTCCTTTTTTTCCTCCATTATTTTTTAATTTCCCTCCTGCTTCACGCTTTCCTCCGGCTTCGTGTTCATGATCGCATAGGTCTTTGTGTCTGTGGGATACTTGTCAATAAACGGGATGACCACGTTGTCAAACAGGATAAGCCCGCTTCCCGGCTCTGAATTAGTCACATGGGCAAGCTGCTTCTCTGACAGCCCTAACTTGTCGGCAAGTATCGCCTGATCCTTTGCGTTCTGGTTCAACAGATAAACAAAATCGGAGTTTCCAAGAATCCCCTCGATTTCCTCCGATTTCAAAAAATCGCCTACGTTCTGTGTCAAGCCTGTCGGTATGCCACCCCATTTCCGGAACCTTTTCCAGATTTCCACCGAATAAATGGCTGTCTGCCGTTCTTTCAGAAGCAAATGGAACTCATCACAGTAATAGCGAGTAGCGATTTTCCTCTCCCTGTTTTGTGAAACACGGTTCCAGACCGCATCCTGCACGATCAGCATCCCAAGCTCTTTGAGCTGGTTTCCCAAATCCCTGATGTCAAAACACATGATGCGGTTCTGTGAATCCACGTTTGTACGGTGGTTGAAATAATTCTGCGATCCATGAACATACAGCACAAGGCTGTTGGCAATCCTGACCGCCTTCTGCTTTGCCTCCTTCTGCATTTCCGAGGCTACGTCTTTCGGCTCATACTTTAACAATGCATCGTATAAGTCCTCTAAAATCGGCATATTCTCCGGTTTCGGCTCCTGAAAATACTTGTCATAGATATGCTTGATGCAGGTGTCTATGATGCCCTTTTCGTCATTCTCAAGACCTTTCTTTCCTCCGGCTATCAGATCACACAGCGTAATGATAAAGTCTGATTTCAGCTTTAATGCTTCCCTGTCATTCTTATGGGAAATCTGAATGTCCATCGGATTCAGGTAATCCTTTGAATTGGTGGCAAGTTTTACCACCTGCCCGTTGAGCGCACCCACAAGGGCAAAATACTCTCCCTCTGGGTCACAGATGATCACATCGTCACCCGTCATGAGGAAACAGGATAAAATCTCACGCTTTGCGCTGAAAGATTTTCCGGAGCCGGGTGTTCCGAGGATTACCCCGTTGGGTGTCCTCAATCTTTTCCTGTCTGCCATAATCATGTTGTTGGAAAGTGCATTCAGCCCGTAATAAAGCGCTGGGGCGGGCATGAAAAGCTCCTGCGTACAGAAAGGCACCAAGATCGCCGTACTCTTTGTGGTAAGCACACGCTCAATCCC
This sequence comes from uncultured Lachnospiraceae bacterium, assembly GCA_964421915.1. Taxonomy (GTDB): domain Bacteria; phylum Bacillota; class Clostridia; order Lachnospirales; family Lachnospiraceae; genus NK4A136. The sequence continues at coordinate 14,035 of CAYQZB010000004.1, read as the reverse complement.
CGTGTCATTGCAGCCAATCGGTGCGGAAGCCATAAGCCCCTGCTCCTGAAGATACTGCATACATCTGAGGTTGCAGTTTGCCTGCTGTATGATGCCGGACACCCTCTGCGTGATGTTTTCCAGCGCCCTCTTGCTCCTGCCATAGCAAGTAATGAGGAAGGTCATCTTTATAATCTTCTGGTTGCTGGTATTCAGATCGTCAAGCAGCTCCAAGGTATCTTTTTCGTAAGTGATGATATCTGTGGGCAGAATATCCATATCATATCCGGAGCGTACTGCTTTCTTTTGTTCCTCAATCTTCATTTTCTGGATATTGGTGAGTGCGCCTTTTAACATCTTGATCGCCTTTACCGGGTCCATCGTCTGCATATGCAGCGTGACCGTAAGGTTATCATCAATGTCAAGGAGCTTTTTTAACAGCTCGTCATTGAACCTCGGTGCAATGATGTCAAGGTAATGCACACTCCCATACATCTTCCCTGTCTTAAAACGGCTCGGATAACGGAAATCAAAACCCGGCGGCGCTATGTAGTCCTTTACGCTCTTTCCTGACTCTGACAGTTCCTTGAATGAGAAACGGAAAGGCTCCATTGTATCCTGATTAAAATACTCGTGCAGGATACGCAGACGTTCCTTTCCGTCAAGGCTTCTGGCATGGGTGCCGAGGTTAAGGAAATTTTTGATTACATCAGCTTCTATGCTGATCAACTTCGCTTTTGCCTCCTTGTATCCTTTGCACGGGGTGCCGAAGATAAGGTATTTTGACTTGATGATGCCATTGTTTCCCTTTGCCGCCTGTTTCTTTAACATTTCCGTGTATTCCTCACGGATATCGTCAAATTCATCGCCCTGCAAGGGTATGTCAAATTGGTCTATCAAGGTCTGTTCATTGACCTGCCTGTTGAACAAAAACAGCTCAAACCGTATGGACGGGTCAAAATAATTGATGAGCCTGCTGTACTGCTCTAAAATCTCTCCCTGATCCTCTATCTCCAAAAGGTCATAGTTGATGTCAAAGAACTCGACCATTTTTGTATAGTAGGTGGAAGTCACCTGACATATCCCGTCACGGTACATTTTTTTGAATGTGATCGTTTTCTGTGCTGTGTCCGGCTTTTCCTGTTTTTTGTCATTTCCGGCAAGGATGCTTTTTAACTCCCTTAACCGTTTCTTTTCTGAAAAATTAAGCCCCTCTTTCGGCTTGGCATTGCTGCCCTGCGGCTTTTTCTTCAAGGTAACGCACCTCCTTCTTTAATTTCTCCCTTTCCTCCAACTGCTGATAGAGGTTTTCCGATTTATAGGGACGTATCCCCGGTGTGAGTATCTTCTGCCGCAGCATGAAGTACAAAATCTTTTCTGCCGGAAAACCGTCTTTTTCATACATTGCCAGAAAAAAGAATGGCAGCATGAGTGCTACCATGATAAGCGCCGATACCTGCGTTCCCAACACTCCCTTTGTCACAAGGTAAAAAGGTATCCCCACTGCGGCAGCACTCCCAAAACATACAAGCTGGCGTTTGGTCAGGTTCATTGCCACCTTGGTCTTGATGCCGCTTAAGTTTTTTGGCACTGCTACTGATATTGCCATAAGCATTTTCCTTTCTTTTAGTTTTATCTCCCTTTAATGGGCATTTAAGATAGACTTTGCCAATGATCCTGTCTTGAATAAGCTGAAGCACAGGATTACGGTATATGCCGCAACCGACCATAATGCAGTGTGCAGATTACTTGCCACCGTAACGCTGGCAACGAGTACCGAATAGATGCCGACACATACCATGATGAAAAAGCCCTGAAATGCAAGAGCGCAAAGCCCCTTGATATAGTTGTTGCCGATGCTGCCCCATTCCCTGTTGCTCAAAGTCGCAAACGGAACCGGAGCCACTGAAATATAAAGGTATATCTCTATCATGCGCCCATATAACATGACGGTGATGAGGACTGACATGATTTTCATACATAAACTGACAATCATGGTTTCTATCCCAAGCTGAACCAATTCGCCCATGCCCATAGTGGAAAGCTGGTTATTGAACATATTCGTTAGCGTGGTTTCCACATCAATGCTCGTGGAGCCTGATATGACACCCGCCGCATTTGTCACGATATGGTTGCCCACATCGAAGATTGCCATTGTGATGTCAAAGGTCTTGCTAAGAAGCATCACTGCAATACACGCTTTCACGAGGTAGCGGAAAAAGAATTCACTCCCTACCTCGTGCATGCTGTTTTTGTCCATTACCATTGCTATCAGCTCGTAACAAAGTATTGCGCTGATAATAAGCCCCGCTATGGGTATCATGACATTCTCTGAAAGGTTCCGTATCATGGAAAAAATATCTTCATTCCATGCGCTTGGTGTCTGCCCGACTTCCCCGGCGATTGTCCCGACTTTCGTATTTACGTCCGTGAACATCGTATCGAGGTTGGACAGTACCCACCCTTGCAGCATTTCCTCTATAAATTCAGTGATTTTGTCAATGATCGCCCCCATGATTTAAGAGAACAGGCTCGTGAGCTGAGGGATCACCGTCTGTGCCACGATTACAATACCGCCGCCCGCCATGAGCTGCTTAATACCCTGCGACTTTGCTGATGTGAGATAAAGAAGTAAAAGAAGTGTAAAAAATTTTGCCGTCCCTATCCGGCTGACTGCCGGACAGTTCGGGCTTTATGCGTCGGGAAGTTCTACCTTGCCGACGAAAGAATAATAGATTTCGATTTCCTGTCTGCGGAGCTTCCCCCGGCGTTTCCCGTCAAGTGCTTCGGTTTCATGGACGACTATCTTCTCCACAAATTCCCGTAACAGGGTAGGGGTGAGTTCCTCAAAGCTGGTGTACTTGCGTACCACTTTCATAAACTTTTCAGCGTTTGCCGTGGCTTCCAGCGTCCTTGAAAGCTCGCCCTGCAGAACGGCGGCGCGCTCTTTCAGTTCCTTTTGCTCGGCTTCATAGTCTGCCGATAACTCCGTGAAACGCTCGTCTGATATGCGCCCGGTCACGCTGTCCTCATACAGCCGCTTGAAGATTGCGGAAAGCTCGCCTATACGCTTCTCGGCGGCTTCCAGTTCCTTTCTTTTGGCGGTGTTCCTCCGCTTGTTCCCGTCCTCGTTCTGTTCGGTTAGGAGCTTCATAAACCGGGCTTCATGCTTGGCTGCATAGCTGGTGACCTGCCGTAAGCTCTCGGTCACTCCCTCGGTCAAGAGGTCGGTGCGGATAAAGTGCGCCGTACAGTCGAGGGTACGTTTCTTGTAGCTGCCGCAGATATAGCAGTCCTGCCGCCGCTTGTCCGTCTGATAGCGTTGCTGGTACATGACGCTGCCGCAGTCCGCACAAAAGACTATGCCGGAGAACAAGCCCACTTCATCATAGCGGTTGGGGCGTTTGCGCTGCTTGCGTAATTCCTGTACACGCTCCCATGTGTCGCGGTCAATGATCGGCTCATGGTGGTTCTCAAAGATTACCTGTTTTTCTTCCGGGTTCTCCTTGCTCTGCTTTACCTTGTAGGACACCTTTTCGGTCTTAAAGTTCACAAGGCAGCCCGTGTATTCCCGGTTTTCAAGGATATGCGCCACGGTGTTTGTCGCCCATTTGCACTCATAGCCGGGGTGGTAGCGGCGTGTGCTTCCCGTCCTGCGGTATTCCAGCGTTCCCGGCGTAGGTGTCTGCTGCTCCGTGAGCATACGGGCTATCTTGGTCGGTCCATTCCCGGCAAGGCAAAGGCTGTATATCTGCCTTACTACCGGGGCGGCTTCCGTGTCAATGATGAAATTTTCGTCCTCGTCCATGAGGTAGCCGTACACGGGCTTGCTCGTGACGGGCTTCCCGCTCATGCCTTTTGACCTCTTGACTGCCCTGATTTTCTTGCTCGTATCCCTCACCAGCCATTCATTGAAAATGTTACGCAGAGGGGCAAAATCGTTGTCGCCCTGTGCGCTGTCAACGCCGTCATTGATAGCAATGAAACGGACGCCTTTCTGTGGGAAGATCATTTCCGTGTACATTCCCACTTGTAAATAATTTCGCCCTAACCGTGACATATCCTTGACTATGACCGTCCCGACTTTCCCGGCTTCTATGTCCGCAAGCATGGCTTGAAAACCGGGTCTTTGGAAGTTCGCGCCGGAATAGCCGTCGTCCGTGTACCATTGCAGGTTGGTAAAACCGTTCTGCTTTGCATAGGTTTCAAGGATTCGCTTCTGGTTGCTGATGGAATTGCTCTCGCCTTGCAGCTCGTCCTCATGGGATAACCTCGGATAAAGGGCAGTAATAAGGTTTTGGGTGGTCTGTCTTGACATAATTTCCTCCGTTTCCGACAGCCAGCCCACTATTCCGTAGGAATATTATACCACACAGCGGGGCTGGCTGTACAGTCCTTTTTGCTACTTTATGGCACATAATGTCGATTGCTTTTTATCAAGGATTATCGCTTATCGGTTGTTTGTAGAAAAAATCTCTGATTTGTGATACAATAATCCGGCAACATTTTATTTTACATTTTGTGAGGTAGAACACTATGGAAGCAAAGCAAATATTGGATTACTGCCTTTCCTCCTTAAACGGCACGGTACTTGTCGAGAGTTGGGGTGAAAAAGGAATTTTCTACAATCCCGGTCTTGTATTAAAACGTGGCGTATATGTTTTGACTGTCAAGGAAAAAGACGGTGATAACGATAAAGCGTCCAATCTTGACAGGGCAGGTATTTATCGTGTTAATCTTGGGCTGCGAAAAAGCACATTCCAAAAGATGTTTGGCAAAACCCCAACACGTCCGGCAGCGGGCGGTGTCGTGGATATGGATTGTGATTTCACTGCTTTAGATATCATCATTCCCCACCCGGTTTATGCTTGGATGGGGTGGGTTAGCGTCCTTAACCCGTCTGACCAGACATTTGAACAGTTAAAGCCCCTTATTCAAGAAGCATACGAATTTTCAGTCGAAAAATTCAAAAAAAGAAAATAGACTGAAACTGGCGGTCACGCTCTGCGGCATGACCGCTTTTCCATGTCCTAATTCACGCATTAAACGGCGGTTTCTGTCCGGCTGCGCTTTCGGCTTCCAGCACTTTCATCATCTTGTCGGCGGCGGTGGCGGTAGCGTCCTGCTTGAAGTAGCCGGAAACAACAAGCACGGTGTTCCCCCTGCGTATCTCGGTCACGCAGTCCGGGCGGCGGGCAGTAGCGGCGGTATTACGGTTTGGGGTGTCGGTCATAGGCTCTCCTTTCTGTCAATCATCATTTTCAGCCGTTCCATTTTTTCCTGTGCCGTGGCTTTTCTGAAATTCTCCCCGGTAAAGCAGACAGGGGAACACATTTCAAGCAGGCGGTCATAAATGCGGGCGTGGGGCGTGTCCTCCGGGTTCTGCAAGTCCTCCAACGTGAGGTTGGTCGTCACGATCAGCGGCTTGCCGCTGCGGTATCGGCTGTCAATCACGTTGTAGACCTGTTCAAGCCCGTATTCCGTGCCGCGCTCCATGCCGAAGTCGTCAAGGATAAGCAAGGGGAAGCTGCAAAGGCGGTCTATGTATTCGTTCCTGTCCTTGTAGCTGGCGGCAAGGTCGCCTAAGATAAGGGCAAAGTTTGTCATGCACACAGGAATCTCTTTTTCCATGAGTGCATTAGCGATACACCCGGCAAAATAACTTTTGCCTGTGCCGACTTTCCCCCATAGCAGGTAGCCGATATTTTCCGCTTCCATATCCTCCCAATGCTCCACATAAAATAAAGCCTTGTCCATTTGGGGGCATTTCCCGTTATCGTTTGCAAAAGTCCATTCCTGCATAGCCGGGTTGGTAAAGCCCTTTCTTTTCAGCCGTTCCACTTCCTCACGGTGCTTCTGTTCCCGGTCGGCGGCTTCCCGTTTTTCCCGTTCTGCCCGCTGGCACTCACACTCTCTGGGGTGGCGGTCACGCCCGAAAAGCATTTTCCCCTCTGCAAAATAGGCTTCTTTGGGCTGGCGGCATTTCCCGCAGTATAAAAGCCCGTTTTCCCCTGTGTAGTCGCCCGGCTCTGCTCCGCTTTCTGTGGCAAGCCGGAAGATTGCGTTATCATAATCGCTCATAAATAATCGTCCTCCCTGTTCATGGTCTTTTCGGTACGCCCTGTTTACGGGGCGTTTTATCGTCAAAGGCTTTCGCCCTCTTTGTATGTGTATTCGGGTATCTTGCGCTTCGGTGCTTTCCCCACTTCATCATCAGCCGCCCAGCGCAGGATAGTGGCTGCATGGTTCTTGTATTTCTTCCCGGTGGAAGCGATATAGCCGGATAAGCGGTCTATGTAATATTCCCATTTGCCGGGAAGCTCCTTTTGCAGCTCTGCAAGCTCTTTTTCTGACAGAAAGACGTTTCCATATCTGCCAAAAGGGGCGCGGGCGGTCTGTCCTGTTTTTATCTCTCCCTCTCTCTTTATCTCTAACTCTTTCTCTATCTCTATATCTAACTCTCTCTCTGGTGGACAAATGTCCGCAACATATGGTGGACATTTGTCCGCTTCGGCTTCCGGCAGGGCTTTTGATTCCTGCAAAGCCCGCCTTGCGCGGCGTTTGCGCTCCCCCTCGGTAGAGGACTGACCGATCAAAAGCTCTATGTTGCTCATGTACAAAGCCCCGTTCTGCAAAGGCTCTACAAGCCCCAGTTTCATAAAAATCTGCAAAGCCCTCTCGACTGTGCCGACTTGCTGGCGGGTGATTGTGGCTATCATCTGTGCGGTGTAGGGGATATCCTCGTCAAGCTGGAGCTTTCCCCCGTTCTTCAGCGATTTTAGGTACAGCTTCAAGAGAATGTTTGAGTAGAGCATACCGTCCTGCATACTTTCCAGCAGCACGATAGCGTCCTCGTCAAAATAATTCTCTTTCAGCTTTAGGTAATAATATTTGCGGTTGTCTGCCATTCGTTCCTCCTTTGGTTTCGTTTTGGGCTTCTGTCACGCTTTAGGGCGGCGTTTTTGGGGGTAAAGGATAAAAATACCGCATACCCTTTGGGCGGTGCTTGGAAAGCCTTGATTTATGGGCTTCTTTCATAGCCTAAATGCGTAGAAAGGTGGTATCTTTTCCGCTGACGCTCGGCTTCTTTCCGGCGGCGCACTTTTGCGGCACATTCCGGGCAGTATTTCCCCCGGTTTGATTTTGGCAGGAAATACCCGCCGCACTCGGTACAGCGTTTCCCGTCTGCCCGGTGGAATAAGGCGGCTTCCAGCTGCTTATCCAGCGGCAGTACGGCAGCAATGAACCAGCGGCAGAGAAGCGAATAGCTGATACTCTGCACACATACACAAAACTCGCCGTTATCCAGCAAAATACAGTTGCCGTTGTCATAATTACAGCACTCATGCACAAGCCGGCACGCCGCCCGGTACTGTGGGTAGTCCATTCTTGGTATCTTATCTTTCATGGTCTTTCCCCTTTCCGCGCTCCGGCTCGCGCCTTAAAATCTGCTCGATATTGCTCTTTATGGTCTGTAATTCTTTGGTGCGCTCCCTCTTTTCCCGGTAGTCGTTGTAAAGGGTGTTCTTATCCCTTGTAAGCTGCTCAATCTCGGCTTGTAAGGCTTTGGACGCTGGCAGCTTGGAAATACCCTTTGCCTTGAAATACCGGGTGGCAGATTCGGCTATGATAAAATCACTTTCGTGCTGCTCCCGGTATGCCCTCCGGGCTTTCTCCGTTCTCTGCGCCCGTAGTCCGTCACGGGTGGGCTTGGTTTTGATATAGGCTAATAGCTGTTTCTGCAAGTCCTTTTTCTCCCGCAAGGTGCTTTCCACGGCTTTCAGTTCGGCATGGGTGGCTCTCAATCCCTCGCTGACAGCGGCAAGGGCGGCTTCCAGTTCTTCCGGGGAAGTAAAGCCGGATTCCTCGTAAATGCTCATGGTTGCCGCCATTTGCTTCAAATTGTGGACTGCCGCCCAGCGGTCATATCCTGCGCCTTTCCCCTCTGCCCGTTTTGCTTCCCGGTCTACCATGCGCTGTACGCCGTCCTGTTTCGGGGCGTTTATGGCGGCTTTATTCCACTGTAAACGCTCTTTTAAGCTGCGGGGGTATTCCTGTGTGGGTGCGGGCTTTTCGGCGGCTCTTGCAGCGTTCTGTGCGTTTATGGTAAGTGTTTCAAGAACGGCGGCGCGGTCAAAATCATCACCCAGTTTACGGGCGGTGATTGGCTTCGTCCTGTCCGGCGTGAGATAAGATAACCTCCCCCGGCTTTCCTTGACGGTCACGCCCTGTTGCAGCAGCTTCCCGGAAAAGTCCTCAAAGGAAACGGAAGCGGAGAGGGCGGCGCGGATCACGTCGCGTAACTTCTCCTTGTCGGTTTCAAATTTTGTGTTCCGGGGTGTAAGCCCGTCCGCTATTATAGGCGCGTTCTTCTTATCCAGCGCGGCTTGTCCTTTCCGTTTCGCCCAATACTCCCGCTCGGTGATGCGGTTCCTGCTTCCGTTCAGTAAATCAATCTGATAAAGGTTTTCCCGGTGGCACATTTCCATGACTTCCGCTTTGAGATATTCCATAGCTGCGTCGGTGCAGCGGTGCTTGCAGCCCGCCTTTGTGTCCGCTGGTCTGTCCATGTATGGCAATAGTGGTACTTCCTCAATCCGCAGGGAATTGATTACGATATGCACATGGATATTTCCGCTGTGGTTATGACCGTCCGGGTGGGTGCATACCAACGCTTGGTGTCCGGGGAAATGCTCTTTGCAAAATTTCTCGCCCAATTCCTGCGCCCGGTCTACGGTCAAGCCGTTGTCGGCTGCGTCACGGGGGTCAAAACTGATAATGTAATGGTGGCTCTTTACGTCCTCCCGTTTTTGGTTCTTGCCGTATTTCAGATTGGAGCGCATACACGCTATGGCAAAATCTTCCTCACCACAATTCAGAGAAGAAATGCGGTAATCATCACGGGGAACAAGCCGCCCGTTTCCGTCCAGTGTGGGCTTCATGGTAAACTCGTCATGTTCAAAGGTTAGGTACTGTTCAGCCGCCCCATAGTCGGCATTTTTAGAGCTGATATGTTTGAACGTTGCCAACGGCTTCACCTACTTTCTGCAAGACTTCAAACTTCAAGGCGGCAAGCTCGGCTATGGCGGCTCTTACTTCGCCGGAGAGGGTGTTATAGGGTGCGCCGTATTCGTTCAGACAACGGGCTATCTGATTCAAGTTGCCGCCAATCTTTCCATACTCGGCTGTGAGTTTCCCAACGGCAGAGAGCAGTTCTTCATTGACCGGGGAAACGGTAATGACCGGGCGTATTCTTGACTTAATAAGGGCTTGCCGGATATATTCAGACTGGCTCATTTTGCAGAGGGTAACACGCTCGGAAAACTCGGCGTATTCTTCCTCGGTCAAGCGTGTCTTGATTACCCGGCTGCGGTGGGGCGTGTTGTATCTTTTCATGGGCTTCAACTCCTTTCTTTTTATGCTTTGCCCTTTCACTGATAGGAGAAAAACAGGGGCATAAACGGAAGTGTTTTTTGAAAAATCCGAAAAAATTTTTTGAGGGATTTTTCAAAGCGGCGCAAGCCGCAAAAAGGCGGGTTTGGGGTGGCAACCCCAACAAGATTCCCGCAGGACAAAATGAGCGTTCACGCGAATTTTGGTACTGTGGTAGAATCTTGCTCTAAAAAAGTAGCGGCTTCCTCTGTGTGGGCTTCCGCTGGTTTCTCCGGTGGGTGGGGCGGGGATTCTGCTAACTCTGCGGCGGTATTTTTCCCTCTATCACAACTACGCAGCGCAAGGAAAATCTGGCAAAGTTTCCCGGAATTTCTTTTCGTGCTTTCCTTACAGCATTTGACAAAACGGGCAGAGATTTACAGAAATTCCTTTCTATCCCCTTTGCACGGCATAATACTGACGATTTTCAAAAATGCCAAAAATGGGCGCAAAAAAACAGGAAACCTTTTTCGATTTCCTGTTTTCAGACTGCCAATCATGGCTGCGCTTATTTGATTTTCATTCCCCGGAAGCAAACTTATATCCGATTCCTAAAACAGTCTTTATGTAAGTGGGGTTTTGGCTATCTGGTTCTATCTTTTTCCGCAAGTTGCAGATCACATTTGTTACGTTTGACTGGCAGCTATTGCTTTCCATGCTCCACACGGCTTCAAAGATTTGCGCCTTTGTGAATACCCTCCCCGGACTGGCGGCAAGGTAGCAGAGTGCGCCGTATTCCAAACGGGTTAGGCTTATGTCTGCACCATCTTTCAGTACCCGGCGTTGGTGCAGTCTGATTTCCAATCCCGGAAAAATCAGCATAGGGGAATGTGGCGGCTGTATGGCTTCCAATGGTATCATTTCGGCAAGAGCGGCTATGGCTTCCTCAACTGCTTTTTCTTCTGCGTCATTGAACGTGAGTATGATTATTTTAGCGACAAATCCCACTTCCCGTTATGTAGCCTGTCCGTCAAAGCGGAACTTGAACAGGGCAGCGACAAGCCGGGATTTTATGCTGTCCTCTGTGTCCATGTTGACGTGTCCGTTTTCAAGGGCAGCATAGCGGATTCTTTGACTGTAATACTGCAAAACCTCGTCCACGGCTTCCGGCTCGCCCTCGGTCGCCCGCACAATCGTTTCATACGGGATAAGTTTCTGATTCCCCATGTGAAAGCACCTCCATTTCTTTCCGCAGGAGCTTCAACGTCCTGTGGATTTGATACCCGGTTGTACTCCGGCAGCGTCCGTACATTTCCCCGATTTCCCACTGTTTGTAATGCCCGAAAAAGTAAAGGAAAATGATTTCCCGGTTCTTTTTCGGCAAGGATAACAGGGCGGTGGCAAGTTTCCCGTTTGTGAGAATAACTGTCTGACCGCATATCGTAACAGGGTATTCTTCATAGGGTGCTGTGAAATATTCGTCTGTCGTGCCTAAAGGGTAGAACTTTTCTTCTGTGAGGTATTCAAGGGATAGTTCTCTTTTGTGCCGCCTTTGCCGGTCACGCCATGCGGTGATAGCTGCATTACGGATAACGACTTTGCAAAAACCGTGAAACGTGTACATGATGTGTTCTTTGTACGCTTTTGTGCAAGGCATAGAAAATTCCCCTTTCTCCCTCATGGGGTAGTGCATGGTTTACAGTTAAATATTCATAATTTAAAGGAGCATAGCTCTTTAATTATTATCCTATAAGAAAATCCAAAACTCGCTCATTAAAGTCTTTTGCTTCTTCGTATGCTGCATGACCGAGACCATTGTAAATAAACAACCTGCTTCCGCTAATTTTATCAGCTATTGTAGAAGCAGCAGTCGCTCCTACAATTTTGTCACAATCTCCACCAATAACTAATGTCTGGCATTTTATTTTATTCAATTCATCATAAGCATTGTGTTCGATACAAGAAACCGCTTGTATTAAAAATCGCTTAAAACTTTTAGGCTTTCCTATTTTTCCAATAAAGGGATAAATCAGTCGATATTTTTTTAAGTAACTTTCTGAATATGATTTTTCTGCTGTATCTATCATTAGATTTTTATAATTTCCCTGTGTTGCCATTTCAGTCCAAGAAGCAATAACTTTTTCCATTACTTCATTTGATTTTGAACTTGTTACCGCCAGTATAAGTTTATCAACCAAATTAGGATAATCAATCGCCAAATACTGTGCTATCATGCCTCCTTGAGATATGCCTAAAATATTTGCTTTTGAGATACCCAGATTGCTCATAGCTTCTGCTTGGTCTTTTGCCATTTCCCTTGTTGAGTATCTTTCTTGCAAGTCATTTTTTCGACTGAAAATGTAAACTGTAAATTTTTTTGCGTATACTCTGTACATTATTGAAAAAACAAGTGCCATTCCTCTTACTGTAGATAGCCCATCTCCTAGTCCGGGGAGCATAACAAGATTTTCATTTCCATTACCAAAAGAAACGTAATCCATTTTGGAATTTCCAATACAAACACTTCCATTGTGAACATGATTAAACATAACATACCCCCCCTATTTTGTAATGCCTGCTTTTAAAATTTTCATATATTCTTTTAAGTTTTTCATATATTCTTTTTCTATTTCTTCAAAATTGGTATTTTGTGCTTTTTGTATTTGCGTCAAAAAATCATCATTAAAACCTTTAAGAAACCACTTTAACATATCAACAGTTTTTTTCCTATCCCATCGGAATTGGATTGTATCAATATCTTGCATAAACCAATAATATATGTCCTGTTCCTTATTGCCATATTTCAATACAGTTTTCCTATAAATATCAGTATTGCTGCTAGTAAACGCCCTAACAATCATTTGGGATTTTTCAGGATAGAGCATATACCATGAAAATTCCAAAGCGGAATATTCAATTATTCGTTGAAACCAATCGGAAGAAAGGGTATTTATTTTTTCTTTTATGCTAGAGATAAGCTCAGATGTAATGTTGTCAAGAACATAAAAATAGAAGTCCTCTTTTGTTGGAAAGTATTTGAATAAACTTCCCTTACTGATACCAGCTTTCTTAACAATCCGATTTGTAGAACTATTTTCATATCCATAATTGGCAAATTCAGAAATTCCTGCCGTTAAAATTTTTAGCTGTTTTTCAGCATTTACTCCGAGAAATAAAGATGTTGGCATTTTAATCTTCTCCTTGTAATGACCATATGGTCACTTTTCTTGTTTAATTTTAGTGACCATGTGGTCACTATGGTTAGTATATTTGATTTTACCCCATTTGTCAATAAGAATGAAAGGGATTCCGTAGTAGTCGGCATTGTGGGAATGTGTATAACTGGCTATCTCATGGAATTGTGGGTAACTCTGTTTGCAGGACGTGGGAAAGCTGCACTTTAGCTTTTCCATGTGCTGTGAATAGAGTTATCCATGATTCCATAGCCTGTTATGCACATTTCCATAATGCTTTTCTTTTGGTCTTTGGTTCGGAATAGTGTGGTGCTGGCGGTCTATCTCTTGTTTTCGGTTTCTTGCTTCTTTACCGTACATGAGCATTTGCGCCGGGATTGTCGTTTCCATAGCCCTCAAGCAGATTGATAACGCCCCATACTGCCACGCCTGCGCCGATTGCTGTTACTACTGTCTTTAATCCTGTTACTGCTGTTGTGAAAAATCCCATTTTGATTACCTCTTTCTTTCCTATGATTTGTTTGTTGATAAAAAAAGAGCTTTGATATGCAAATCAAAACTCCGTTTCCTGACTTCTGGACATGATGTCCAGAAGTCGCTATTCAGTTGTGTCCGGGGAAATATCCTCCTGCCCGCTGACTTCCCCGCAGTCAAAGGCATCATCCACCTCTGTATCAGGAGTAACTTTCATGTGCTGTAAATGCTTCACATAGTCCTCAATATCAAAGGCGTTTTTCTGGTCATAATCGGACAGCTCTTTGTATCTGCAATGCTTCGTTATATCGAATTTATCCGAGAAGAATGGTCTGACACCTCTAAGCTGCATGATACATTTTCCACCGTCCATGACCGCAATCTCATCTTGGCTCATCAGCTCTTTTCCGGTCTTTTGGTAATTAAGCCCGTAGGACTGCGACGTACCTCTTGTATCCGAGGTATTATAAAGGTCTATTGTTTCTTTACCCAAAACTTCTGCCAGCTCTTTCAACGTGGTCTTTTCCTTCCCTCCAAGGAATAAGGTGGTATCACAATTCCCTTCAATCGTGTCGGCATTGTCCTTATATATTGCCTTAAGCTGAGATTTTGACTGTAAAATAATAGAAGCAGAGATTTCCCTGCTCCTAATAGTCGCAATTAATTTTTCAAACTGCGGTATCTGTCCAATATTTGCAAATTCGTCCAACAGCATCCTCACATGAACCGGAAGCCTGCCGTTATAGACATCATCTGCTTTGTCACAAAGCAGGTTAAAAAGCTGTGAATACATGATTGACACCACAAAATTGAAAGTGGCATCTGTATCTGAAATAATGACGAATAAGGCTGTCTTTTTCTCTCCAAGAGTGTCCAACTCCAGATCGTCATACTCCATAAGGTCACGCAGCTCCTTTATGTCAAATGGCGCTAACCTTGCGCCGCAGCTAATAAGTATGCTCTTAGCTGTCTTGCCTGTTGCAACTTGTCAAGGACATATTCATCATTTTTCATCA
>CAYQZB010000003.1:0-181329 GCA_964421915.1 uncultured Lachnospiraceae bacterium | reverse complement strand
TATAATTTCCCGTCTTATTCCGTAGGCGAGACTAAAGTCAGCCGCGGACCGGGACGCAGGGAGATCGGTCATGGCGCGCTGGCAGAGCGTGCACTGGTGCCTGTGCTTCCTTCGGAAGAGGAGTTCCCGTATGCCATCAGGACTGTATCTGAGACATTTGAGTCTAACGGATCCACTTCCATGGCGTCTACCTGTGCTTCCTGTATGTCACTTATGGCAGCCGGTGTACCCATTAAGAAAATGGTGGCTGGTATCTCCTGCGGTCTGGTAACAGGGGAGACAGATGATGATTTCGTATTATTGACAGATATTCAGGGATTGGAAGATTTCTTCGGCGATATGGACTTTAAGGTTACAGGTACGAAGGATGGTATTACCGCGATCCAGATGGATATCAAGATCCATGGTCTGACAAGACCCATCGTAGAGGGCGCTATCGCAAGATGCCGTGATGCAAGGATGTTTATCATGGAGACATGTATGTCCAAAGCGATTGCGGAGCCGCGTGAGGAAGTCGGAAAATACGCACCGAAGATCATTCAGATCAAGATTGATCCTGAGAAAATCGGTGATGTTGTTGGACAGCGCGGTAAGACGATCAATGAGATCATTGCCCGTACCGGCGTAAAGATTGATATTACAGATGAAGGCGCTGTCAGTGTATGCGGCACGGATATGGAGAAGATGGATGAAGCTGTGGACATGATCCAGACGATTGTGACTGACTTTGCGGAAGGACAGGTATTTGCAGGCAAAGTAGTCAGCATCAAGGAGTTTGGCGCGTTTATCGAGTTTGCTCCGGGCAAGGAGGGGATGGTACACATTTCCAGAATTGCGAAAGAAAGGATCAACAAGGTGGAGGACGTCCTGCAGCTTGGCGATGAGGTGAAGGTTGTATGCCTTGGCAAGGATAAGATGGGCAGGATGAGCTTTTCCATCAAGGATTGCGCGCAGAATTAAGCGTAAGAAAATATAAAAAGATAAAAAAACCGGTGCATCCGATACAGGCTGCGCCGGTTTATCATTTTAAAGAAGATAGTCCCGCATGATACGCAGGGCGTTTTTTTCAAGGCGCGACACCTGTGCCTGGGAGATGCCGATCATATCTGCAACCTCCATCTGGGTCTTGCCTTCAAAAAAGCGCAGCGTGACGATTTCATGTTCCCGTTCATTCAGATGCTTCATGGCTTCTGTCAGGGAAAGCTGCTCTACCCATCGGCTTTCCTTATTTTTTTTATCCGAGATCTGATCCATGACATACAGCGTGTCTCCGCCTTCTGTATAGACCGGTTCATAAAGGCTCAACGGACTCTGGATCGCATCCAGGGCATAGACGATATCCTCCTTGGTCATGCCGATCTCGCTAGCAATCTCTGCAATGGTGGGTTCCAATGCATTTTTACGGGTCAGATAGTCTCTGGCATAGATCGCCTTGTATGCCGTGTCCTTTAGGGAACGGCTGACGCGGATGGAGGAGTTGTCGCGTAAAAAGCGACGGATCTCTCCTATGATCATAGGAACTGCATACGTGGAAAATTTCACGTTCAAGGTGGTATCAAAATTATCTATGGCTTTGATCAGACCGATACATCCGATCTGGAACAGATCATCCACATTCTCATTGGTGGAGGAAAACCGTTTGATGACGCTTAGGACAAGACGCAGATTGCCTTTGATAAATTGCTCCCTTGCAGCCATATCCCCCTGCTTGATCTTCTTAAATAATTCCTCTGTTTCATGGGACTTGAGTAATGGAAGTTTTGCGGTATTGACGCCGCAGATTTCTACTTTTTGGACTGCCATCAGAGTTCCTGCCTTTATAAGTTTGTCAGCTGCATATTTATCTTGCGCGGAAATGAATGGTTTTATACTTACGATTTTAAGTTTTGTGCATATAGTATTACAGGAGGTGAGAGTATGCTGTTTTCGGAACTTCGCTGTAAAGAGGTAATCAACATCAATAACTGCAAGAAGCTGGGAAACGTCACGGATCTGGAATTTGATCATTGCACGGGAAAGATATGCTCCATCACGGTGCAGGGGAAATTTCATTTTCTGAGCTGTTTCAGCTGTGACGCCGGCTGTGTGATCCAGTATGCGGAGATCAAGCAGATCGGACCGGATATCATATTGGTGGATATATAGTGGATATATAGGAGAGCATTTTAAATAGGTCGGCGTTTATGGAGAACAGGTTTCAAACCATTTGCTGTTTTTTATTTCATTTTTAAACAATTTGTGATAAAATTATATTTATCAGAGTCGTTATAGCGGTAGGAACTTGGAGGATGATAATATGTTTTGTGCAAATTGTGGAAATCAGATAGAAGACGGGGCATCAATCTGTCCCGGCTGCGGAAGGATTATTGATGGAAATCCTTCCCCTAGCGGTTATCAGGAGCCGGGACTGAAAAGAATGGATTTTTATAAGCATCCTAATGTAAACGCTGTGCGTAAACAGCTTAGGGGATGCGGGATTGCCATGTATATACTGGCGGTGATTAACTGTATCCTTTATGTGGTATTCGGCAATATTATAGATGCGGTTTTTTTGCCTCTTCTCTTTATCGGACTGGGACTGGGGATCCATCTGGGACAAAGCCGTGTATGTGCCATTGTTTTAACGGCTTATGGGGTTTTCAATGTGATTGTGACCAGTATGCAGACAGGAAGCTTGAGCGGATGGATATTTCCGCTCATAGGAGTTTACGGAATCATTTATACCTTTAAATTCCATAAGGTGTGGAAACAGTATAAGGATACCGGCATTGTCCCTGTTATTGAGGGCAAATAGGAACCTTACCCGGATCAACACATTTTTTATCTGCACCGGGAGAGAAAAGGCGCTGTATCATAGCGGCGCGGAAATGAGGATAACAATGTTAAATCCAACGGTATTATTTAAAATCAAAGGGGCATGGGATACGTTTTCGGCCAATCATCCCAAATTCCCACTGTTTCTCAAGGCAGTGCAGCAAAGCGGCATCAAAGAGGAGTCGATCATAGAGATTGCCGTCGTGACGCCGGAAGGGAAAAGGCTGGAAACCAATGTTAAGCTGACAGCGTCAGATATGGAACTGGTGGAAATCCTGAAGAATCTGGAATAACCAATCATAACTGGTGATAACCTAAAATAACCAATAATAAAAAGTGATAACCTAAAATAAACAGTAATAACATTGCTAAAAGTTTTGAAAAAAGTAAGAAGAATTTAAAAAAAGCGGTTTACAAAAGAATAAAAAAGAGATACTATAAGAAAAGATAAAGAGCTTTAATGCGTTGAAGGGAAGAGTAGCAGAGAAAACTGTCAGCAGAGAGCCGCGCCATAGGCTGGGAACGCGGCGGCAGGTACTTTGTGAAGACCACCCCTGAGTGATCCTTAATCGGAATCCGGTGATACCGTTATCATCAAAGAAAGAGGTCTGCTGTGGCAGGCAATCAGGGTGGAACCGCGGAATTGTATTTCGTCCCTTACATCAGAGAAGTCTGGTGTAAGGGATTTTATATTTTGAGGAATGTTTTACCGATGAGAAAAAGTACCGCCGATACTGCATTATATAAACATGATATGGGTAAAATGTTCGGGAAACATAAAAATACTCTCTTTCCGGGAAATAGGAGATGCTTCAATCGACTGAGAAAAATTATTTTTAAGGAGGTAATGACAATGAAAGAAAAATGGGAAGTAACATGGGATGAACTGCAGGAATTGATGGGAGAAGAAAAATCGATTACGAAGAAGGAATTCTGCCTGATGGTGGCGGCGGCATTTCTTTATGGAATGGTGCTGGGTATTTTCCTTTCTCCGAAGAAACATATTATGATCGGGTCCAATAATACCACACTTGCCTGTGATGAGGAGGAGAAAAAGAACAAAAAGGGAAAAGGAAAATGCTGTAAAAATAAGAATATTGAGAAAATGATATAAGCAAAACGGACAGCATTACAGAAGATTGGATAAATGGGAGAGGAGAAATACGATGAAAATTACGTTGAAGGATGGAAGCAGTAAAGAATATGATCAGGCGATGAGCGTCTATGACATTGCAATGGATATCAGCGAGGGACTGGCGCGTGCGGCCTGTGCTGGAGAGGTTGACGGAAAGGTAGTGGATCTCCGTACGATCATTGATTCCGACGTGAGCTTAAATATTCTGACAGCCAATGATAAAGAAGGTTTAAAGGTGTACCGCCACACAGCGGCCCATGTAATGGCGGAGGCGGTGAAGCGGCTGTTCCCGGAGGCAAAACTGACTATCGGACCTGCCATCGATAATGGATTTTACTATGATTTTGACCACGCCGCATTTTCGAGAGAAGATCTGGATAAGATCGAGGCGGAGATGAAAAAGGTGATTAAAGAGGGCGCAAAGATCGAACGGTTTGTTTTAAGCCGGGAAGAAGCGGTTAAGCTGATGCAGGAACGCAACGAACCCTATAAGGTGGAATTGATCGAGGATCTGCCGGAGGATGCGGAACTGTCATTTTACCGGCAGGGAGATTTTGTGGATCTGTGCGCGGGACCGCACCTGATGAGTACGAAAAATATCAAGGCATTTAAGCTGATCTCATCTTCCAGCGCATACTGGCGCGGCGATTCCAATAAGGCAGTGCTTCAGAGAATCTATGCGACGGCATTTGCGAAGAAGGATGAGCTGCAGGATTATCTGAAATATCTGGAAGAGATCAAGCTGCGTGACCACAATAAGATCGGTCGCGAAATGGAGTTGTTTACGACAGTGGATGTGATCGGTCAGGGACTTCCGCTGCTGTTGCCGAAGGGTGCAAAGATCATCCAGACGATGCAGAGATGGATCGAGGACTTAGAGGATAATGAGTGGGGCTATGTCCGCACCAAGACGCCGCTGATGGCTAAGAGCGACCTGTATAAGATCTCAGGGCATTGGGATCATTATAAGGAAGGCATGTTTGTCATGGGGGATGAGGAGAAGGATAAGGAAGTATTTGCGCTTCGTCCCATGACCTGTCCATTCCAGTATTATGTTTATAAGGCAAGCCAGAAATCCTACCGCGACCTGCCGCTGCGTTATGGCGAGACATCTACGCTATTCAGGAATGAGGATTCCGGCGAGATGCACGGGCTCACCCGTGTGCGGCAGTTTACGATTTCGGAAGGTCATCTGATCGTCAGACCGGATCAGATGGTGGAGGAATTTAAGGGGTGTATTGCGCTGGCAAAATACTGCTTAAAGACCCTTGGCGTGGAAGAAGACGTTACCTATCATCTTTCTAAATGGGATCCGGAGAATCCGGCAAAATATATCGGGGAGCCGGAAGTATGGAATCAGACGGAGGAGAGCATCCGTAAGATCCTGGAAGAGCTTGAGATCCCGTTTACGGAGGATATCGGGGAAGCCGCTTTTTACGGACCGAAGGTTGACATCAATGCAAAGAATGTCTATGGCAAAGAGGACACCATGATTACGATCCAGTGGGATGCGCTTTTGTCAGAGCAGTTTGACATGTATTATATTGATGAGAAAGGCGATAAGATCAGACCGTATATTATTCACAGAACAAGTATGGGATGCTATGAGAGGACGCTGGCGTGGCTGACGGAAAAATATATGGGTAAATTCCCGACATGGCTCTGTCCGGAGCAGGTGCGCGTGCTTCCCATCTCGGAGAAGTATTCCGCTTATGCAGAGGAAGTATATCGTGAGCTTAGAAAGCATGGCATCCTTGCATCGGTAGATCAGCGTTCCGAGAAGATCGGTTATAAGATCCGTGAGACAAGGCTTCAGAAGGTGCCTTATATGCTGATCGTCGGCGAAAAGGAAGAAGCAGACAAGACGGTATCCGTCCGCAGCAGATTTTTGGGGGATGAGGGTGCAAAGGCGCTGCCTGACTTTATCAATGCTGTCTGTGAGGAGATCCGCACAAAGGAGATCCGGCAGGAGGCGGCAGAGGAATAATCTGCCTGTATGATGCATAGAATCAGACAAAAAGACAATACTACCTTTAAAAGTAAAATTTGGAGGTAGGATATGGCAGAATTAAAATGCGGTGTAGAGAATTGCGCTTACAACAGCGATAAATGCTGTTGCAAAGGGGATATCATGGTAGGAGGATGCAATGCGGACTGCTCCTGTGATACCTGCTGCGATTCCTTCAGGGAGCAGAGCGAGGGCGCTTACATCAGTTCCATGGATCATCCAAGCAGAACGATCAGTATCGACTGCGAAGCGGTAAAATGCGCATATAATTCCAATTATAAATGCGCGGCCGAGCATGTGGATATCAGCGGATTGGGTGCAAAGAACTCACACGGTACGGAATGTGCTACATTTATCGAGCGATAAAACAAGCTTAAGTTGTTTAAAAAGGGCATTGCGGTGTTTGCTGCGGTGCCCTTTTTGGGTAACAATCTTTTAATACCCCTGCTGTTGTTTCCCGTTTGCTTATCGACATCAATATTCTTTCCTCTTAAAAACGGTGACCGTCAAAAAATAGGATAATACAAAGGTCAATAATGAGCAAATAAACACAATTACCGCTCCCAATATGATTTGCCATGTAGTCATATTAGGGCCAAATACAAAATTAACGCCAGAAGCAATTCCCATAACAATCCCAATCGCAAAAAGCAGACTGATAACTAAAAAGGCTCCGTTTCTTTCCTCGCCACCCCAATAAAACAGCGGAAAGAAGATTGCTCCGGCAAAGAGGCTGATGCTGATTCCCGTAGAGAACACTAAGAGAGCATCAATGCTCCGGTCAAAGGGGCATCCATGCAACAGCCACGATGCACTCATAACAATTCCAGAAAAGACCATTCCAGCCAACAGCCATATAAGCTGGCTGATAAAGCAGCTCTTTACAATATCCGCTCTCTTGACCGGTGAGGTTAGTTTGCATTTCCCCCATTTTGAAATGTAGTCTTTCCCCATATTAGCGATTGCGTTTATGGAAAATCCGATTATTCCCAACAACATATAGAACAGCAAGAGTTGTTGGCTGACAACAACAGTGACAAAAGCACCCAGCACCAGCATAAAAGCAGAAAATACTTTTGCGCTGGAACGTATTGCGTAAAAGTTATTTATGAGAAGTCCTTTCATACTCGTTCCCCCTTTACCAGCAACAACATAATCTCTTCAATAGAAACATGGTCAATAACAGCATTCCGGTATTTGCGTTCGGCCTCTTTTCCGTTCGACACCAATACATCAATCTGAAAATCGCGCTTTCGATATGAAAGAATGTCGCCCGGGTCTAATTCGAGAAATTGACTTTCTTTACATCGCATAACTGCAAAGTTATACATGAGTTCATTTTTTGTCGCGGTCAAAATAAGTTTCCCATTATGAATGAATGTGATATAATCAGCGATTTTTTCTAAATCAGTCGTGATGTGGGAGGAGAAAAGAATAGAATGATTTTCCTCCTGTACAAAATCAAGAAATATATCAAGCATATCATCACGCATGATAGGGTCTAACCCGCTTGTGGCCTCATCTAAAATCAATAGTTGCGGATGGTGTGACAGAGCCGCGGCAACGGCCAATTTCATAGTCATACCTCTGGAGTAGTGTTTGATTTTTTGTTTTGGCAGTAACTGAAAATCGGCTAAATACTTTTGAAACATGGTATTGTCCCATTTTGTATATAGGCCTTGCATGACATGGGATAACTGCTCCGCCGTCCAATGTGCAGGGAAATTATCGCCATCGTAGACTACACCGATTTTTTCCCGCAGTTCAGTATCAGCGTCCGACATTTCCGTTCCGAACAATTTTACTGTTCCGCTATCTTTCAAAACTGTATTCATGATACAGCCGATCGTAGTAGTTTTTCCGGCTCCGTTTTCTCCAACAAATCCCATAATTGAGCCATAAGGGATTGAAAAAGATACCTTATCCAAGGAAAAGCTCGTTTTTGGAAAGGTTTTACAAAGTTCCTGTAACTCTAAAATATTTTCCATATTATTCATCCTCCTGATAGAACATCGTTAATAATTCTGTCAGCTTTGCAAGCGGAATATTGCTTATTCGTCCGATTTCAGCGGCAATTTGCAAATGTTCCTCTGCAAGCCGCTGTTGTTCTTCCTGATAAAATTCTTTGTTCTGTGTAGACACAAAACTTCCTCTGCCAACAGTAGTTTCAATGAACCCATCCCTCTGCAAATCTTCATAAGCCTTTTGAACAGTAATCACGCTTACATGTATTGATTTTGCCAACGCGCGCATGGATGGAATTGCATCTCCTGCCTGTAGTTCACCGCTCATTATCATTGCCTTGATTTGTGAAGTAATCTGTTCATAAATCGGTTTGTTAGCATTGTTACTGATTATAATTTCCATGATCCATTTACTCACCTTCATATTGTACTTAATGTACAAGTACAATATAGTCTTTTTCGGAGGTATTGTCAATAGGACGAGTTAAATGTTATTATTGAAGGAATGAAATCCTTTGAAGGGAAGTAAAACTGTGACGAAAAATAACAAAATATTTGTCTATAGTTCTTTGCTTATATCGGTATTACTATGGGCAGCTGTATCCGATGCATGGGGTTATTCAAACCATTTATTGACAAGCTTACCGAATGATTGGAACCGATATATCTATGGATATATAAGCAGACTGATATGGGCGATTCCGTTTCTATTTCTGATTGTAAAAGAAAAGCATAGAGAAGCAATCCGGCCAGAACAAGTATTGAGATTCCACTTCCATTGGAAATCATTTTTGACGGTGTTTGTACTCAGTACGATATTTGTATTAGGTAAGATGTTTTTCAATCATGGTGGTTGGTGGATTAACCCTGACATCATCTTTTTGCAAGATCTATCTAAATATTTGATTGTGGGCTTTGTTGAGGAATTGGTATATCGTGGTTTTGGGCTGAATATGTTATCCGGTTTTTTAAGTGGAAGAGCAGCGATTGTTGTATCGAGTTTGTTTTTCGCGGCATTACATATCCCGGCATATTTCATCCATTGGTATTGCGATGGTGTATTTTTGTTAGCAACACTGATTTCTCAAGTAATAACCGCTTTCCTATTCGGCTTGATTTTTGGTGTAGTGTTTCAAAAAAACAAATCTATATGGCCTACAGCGATCATTCATTTTTGGTATGACTTTATCCATGTACTGCTCATTGGATGAAAAAGAGATAGCAGGAGCAAGATAATATTATGAACATAGAATGGATACGCTGTCCTCTCTTTACTGCCCGAAATGCAAACAGGAAAGTTTGATTTGGAATCGGCATTTTAAGAAATCGCAACTGTTCAAATCGGGGTTAATATGTTATACTGTACCTGTTAAAAATGATCTGCCTGTGCAACCCGGAGACTTACACTGGCATATGGGAAATGGAGAAATGTATGACATTCAAATCACGGCTTATATTTTTTGCAATCATTTTAGGGGCGGTCTTTACTTTTATGGGTGTAAAAGATCTTTTGGTACTCTGGAAAGAACCGGTAGATGTTTTGAATGAAAACCCTTCCGCTCTGACCAATGGGATGCATGTACATACTACAATAGACTTGGTCTTGGATCAGTTTATTGAGGAGACTTCCTATGATACCGTTAATGGGATCAAGGTATCTGCGGAAAAGGAGTCGGCAAGATATTATGCGCTTCCTTATCTGAAAGTGGAAGGTGATTGGATCATGATAGATAAAATGATCGCGATCAGGGTATCTGCAGGTAATTCTGCTTGTGGTATTTTGGAAAAAATATCGGATGAAACGTATGAGTGGTGGTCTGATGAGACCGGTAAGGTGGATTACGGCTACACGACTCTGGAAGTGGATGGACGGCTTCGCAAGATGACACAAGAAGAAAAGGACTATATGATTGATTACATTACTTATGTTATGGATTGTAACCGTTCGGAAGCAGAGGAATATATTGTGCCTTATGTGATCCTGATACAGAACTTGAATGCAGCATTGCCGATGACTTTGATTGGCTTGGTTCTTCTGATTATCCCGATAGTGGTCATAGTGATTACCAAAAGCAGAGAGAAACAGACAGCAGCTATGATATACCAGCGGCCGCGAGATCTGTCAAAGCCGGAGGGGACGTATTATGAGCCGGAGGATAGTACGACGGCGCCGGCTGCCTATGGTAGTATGACCTACGGAACTAACACTTACGGTCAGAATACATACGGCAGTACGGAAAGCATGCAGAATGCATATCCTTCCTATGGAAGCGCAGGGATGGCACAGAATGCAAACCCTATCTATGGGAATGCAGGCACGACGCAGAATGCAAACCCTATCTATGGGAATGCGGGCACGACGCAGAATGCTAATCCTATCTATGGGAATGCAGGCACAGCGCAGAATGCAAACCCTATCTATGGGAATGCAGGCACAGCGCAGAATACCAATCCGATTTATGGAGGCGCAGGAGCAGCGCAGAATGCCAATCTGATTTTGGATAATGCAGAGGAGGATCCCAGTGGACTGAGCCTTGAATTTTTAATGCGGTCAGATGAGGAAAGATGGCGGCGTGAACATGGCGGCAATTAAGTAATTAAGGATTTTATAAAAAAGTCCTTGACATATATTGGGCGTTATGGTAATCTAATGTAGCTGAAGCAGAGTATCCACTCTCACCCTGCGACAATTGTGTTTCAGGTGTTAATAGTTTCTATTAGATACTGTATTGTCAGATTGATATCAAAGGCGGAAGACATTGGGGCAAAGAAGTTTTTCGATCGAAACGAATCAGTCAGACAGCGGGAGATAGATAGGAAAGATGTAAGTGGATAGTTATGCTATCCACTATTTTATTATGTGAGCGGGGTGTGATATTATTAGCGATTTACTTATCAACGGACAAATCAGAGAGAAAGAAGTACGAGTGATCGGAGAAAACGGTGAGCAGCTTGGCGTGATGCCTATTCAGGAGGCACAGGCATTGGCAGATCAGGCAGAGGTCGATCTGGTTTTGATTGCACCGATGGCGAAGCCGCCCGTATGCAGGGTAGTAGATTACGGGAAATACCGTTATGAGATGATGCGTAAGGAAAAGGAAGCCAAGAAGAAGCAGAAGACGGTTGAGATCAAGGAGATCAGATTGTCTCCCAATATTGATACCAATGATCTGAATACAAAGATCAATGCCGCCAGAAAATTCCTTTCCAAAGGTGACAAGGTAAAGATCACGCTGCGCTTCAGAGGGCGTGAAATGGCGCACATGGCGAACAGCAAGCATATTCTGGATGATTTTGCCGAAAGCCTGTCCGATATTTCGGTAGTGGAAAAGCCTGCTAAAGTAGAAGGCAGGAGTATGACCATGTTTTTAGCTGAGAAACATTAAGCGGGTAATCAGTTAAAATAGAAAGATTAAGAATTAGGAGGAACAAAGTTATGCCTAAAATGAAGACAAACAGATCGGCAGCAAAACGTTTTAAAAAGACAGGAACCGGTAAGCTGGTTAGAAATAAAGCTTATAAGAGACATATCCTGACCAAGAAATCCACCAAGAGAAAGAGAGCTTTGAGACAGGATGTTGTCGTAGATGCAACGAATGTAAAGAATATGAAGAAGATATTACCATATGTATAAGCGGTAAGGAGGAGAACAGACATGGCAAGAATCAAAGGCGGTATGAACGCTAAAAAGAAACATAATAGAGTGTTAAAGCTTGCAAAGGGATACAGAGGCGCCAGATCAAAGCAGTATCGTGTGGCAAAGCAGTCAGTCATGAGAGCGCTTGCATCCTCTTATGCCGGCAGGAAAGAGAAAAAGCGTCAGTTCAGACAGCTCTGGATCGCACGTATCAATGCAGCTGCAAGAATGAACGGACTTTCCTACAGCAAGTTTATGTATGGCTTGAAGCTGGCTGAGGTTGACATCAACCGTAAGATGCTGGCTGAAATGGCAGTCAATGACGCAGAAGGCTTTGCATCTCTGGCTGAACTTGCAAAGAGTAAGATCGCATAAATTCGGATAGATTATGCAGCATTTTAAAATCCCAGCAGGATAAAGCTTGCTGGGATTTTCTGATCTTGTGACAGAGAAAAAGTTGTTTCATAATGCTCTTTTCTCTTTTTTGGTGAAAAGTGGTATTATTGTCTCCACTGCTCAAACATGGACTGTAATACATGTTCCGCATAGAGGGAAAAGCCGGAGCGGCTCTTTTTAAATTCATCGGTCAATTCAAAGAAAAATTCTTTCGCGCGGTATTCCCGTTTGAAGAAAGGCGTAAATAGAACATCCCATTCCGGCAGATACAGGGACTGCTTTCTGGTATAACAGTTGGCGGCTGTGGCCTGTACGCGGTGGGACTTATCAACGAAGGTAGCCACAGATTTGTGCATCGCCATATCTTCTGCGGGAAGATAGTAATAATCTTTATAATTGGAGTAGAAAAATTTCATTTCTTCTTCATAAATGGGCACTTTTAAGGTACCATCCATTCCTTCCGCGCTGAAATAACATCCCAATGCCCTGAAAGAAAACGGCACGGGAATGGCAGACTGGAAGCGGAGCCGCATGACGATCTCCTGACAGCGTTTTTTGCTGCTGTCATGGTAATAGCTTGCCTGTGCTTTCATAACGCGTACCGGCAGATGAAACAGGTCGGAATAAGAAAGGATGGAAATGACCCTTAACATGCCTTTTAAGTCGTCTTCGTTGTGCAGCAGCAGCTCATTTAACAGGGTTTCATCCTGCGTGCAGACATAATCGTGATATTTGCTGATCATATCGTGCCCGGAGCAGGTATCTTCCCTGACAAGCCCCAGAAAATCCTCTACCGTCTTCTGCTTTAAGTCCGGAAGTGACAAAATATCGCGGTAAGGCACGGATCTTCGATAAATATCAATGCCTTCACAGTTGTCAAAATTGTAATCCAGAGAAAATTGCCGGCATTTTTGTAATAGATACGGAATGTCAAACTGGTTGCCGTTGTAATGGATCAAATAGCGGTAATTTTTTAAAAGATCGAAAAATGCAGTCAGAACCTGCAGTTCTTCTTCATATTTTTCCGCAAGCCACTGGATGGCGTGCCATTCGCGGTCTTCGTAATATACGCATCCGATCAGAAACAGGTTGGAATTCTTTGCGGTCAGCCCCGTTGTCTCAATATCCAGAAAAAGCACGTCGGAAGGCGTGATGTCATGCTCCGGAGATAAATATTCAATCGGGTAGTCCGGTACAAGCTGGCGTAGATTTGTCGTGATTGTTTTCATTGCGCTCCTGCCTTTATCCTATTTTATTGCCGGCCGCTTCTGCGGCCATCCGATGAGGTATCTGTTTTTACATCGTTTATTAATCTGCTTCTATCATATCACAATAATGGAAATAGATGTAGCATTTTTTTGAAATATACAGATTTTTGTATCATCTTATGTTCAGGTAAAATTGTTGTAGAACTTTTCACCAAAAAGGAGTATATTATAATATAAGGATTTATAATGTTTTGAAAAGGGCATTATGAAAAACCTAAGAGCAGTAAAAAGGAGTGGGATCGATACATGGCAAAACGGACATTTCGGGGAGGCGTGCATCCTTATGACGGAAAGGCGCTTTCCAAAGATAAACCGATCAGGGACATCCTTCCGAAAGGGGAATTGGTATATCCTTTGTCCCAGCATATTGGAGCGCCTGCAAAACCGATTGTGGAAAAGGGGCAGAGGGTGCTGGCAGGCGAGAAGATTGCGGAGGCTGGCGGATTTGTATCTTCGCCGGTGTATGCGTCGGTATCCGGTACGGTGAAGTGCATCGAACCCCGCCGCACTGTGACCGGTGACAACATCAACTGTATTGTAATAGAGAATGATATGCAGTACGAGGCTGCGCCGCCGATTCATACCATGAACTTTAAAGATATGAAGCGGGAAGATATCATACATATCATAGGAGAAGCGGGCATCGTCGGCATGGGCGGCGCCGGTTTCCCGACGCAGGTAAAGCTTTCGCCTAAGGAGCCGGACAAGATCGATTATGTGATCGTCAACTGTGCGGAGTGTGAACCTTACCTGACTTCGGATTATCGTAAGATGCTGGAGGAGCCGGACAAGCTGGTGCGCGGGCTTCAGATTATGCTGAGCCTGTTTCCGGGAGCGCAGGGCATCCTTGCGGTGGAAGACAATAAACCGGATTGTATTGAGAAGCTTAGAAAACAGACGGAAAATCTGGATCATATCTTTGTGCGCGCCCTGATGACAAAATATCCGCAAGGGTCGGAACGGCAGCTGATCTATGCTGTGACGGGAAGAACGATCAATTCCACAATGCTTCCCGCTGATCAGGGCTGTGTGGTCAATAATGTGGATACGGTCATTTCCATATGCAATGCAATAGATGAGGGGCAGCCGCTGATGCACAGGATCGTGACAGTGACAGGGGATGCGGTAAGGGAACCGCAGAATTTCCGGGTGAAGACAGGAACGCTGTATTCAGAATTGATTGAGGAGGCTGGCGGCTTTGTTAAAGAACCGGAGAAGATCATTTCCGGCGGTCCGATGATGGGATTTGCTATCTTTGATATTGATGTACCGGTGACAAAGACGTCTTCCGCATTGCTGTGCATGACAAAGGATGAAGTGTCTATGTGGGAGGTCGGACCATGTATCAATTGCGGCAGATGTGTGGAGGTATGTCCTTCCAGACTGATCCCCACCCGGCTGGCGGAGCATGCGGATCATTTTAATACCGAAGGATTTTTGGAGCTGAATGGCATGGAATGTGTGGAATGTGGATCCTGCACTTATATCTGTCCGGCAAAACGTCAGCTTGCGCAGTCGATCAAATCCATGCGTAAGACCGTATTGGCGAACAGAAGGAAAGGGTAGGCTGAAATAATTTGCAGGTTACAAAAAAGATAGCGAGGTTTATAAAATGAGTGATTTGATGAAGGTATCATCTACACCGCATGTCAGAGCGAAAGATTCTACAGCGCGTATCATGTTGACCGTAGCGGTGGCGCTGCTTCCCGCCGCAGGATTCGGGGTGTGGCATTTTGGAAGGAAAGCGCTTTTGCTGATCCTGATTACCGTGGCATCCTGCGTGCTTTCAGAATGGCTGTTTTGTCTGATTGCCAAAAAGAAGAATACCATCGGTGATTTTTCCGCAGTTGTAACAGGACTGCTGCTTGCCATGAATCTGCCGGTCAGCGCGCCATGGTGGATCGGCGTGATAGGCGGAATGTTTGCGATCATTGTTGTGAAGATGCTGTTTGGCGGACTGGGGCAGAATTTTATGAATCCGGCGCTGGGCGCAAGATGTTTTCTTTTGATCTCCTTTTCTAAGATCATGACAGATTTTTCCTATGCCGTTTCCGGCGGTGCGGATGTGGTCAGTGGGGCGACGCCGCTGGCATGCTTGAAAAATGGAGATCCGGTTATTGTCAGGGATATGATCCTCGGTACGATTCCGGGGACGATCGGGGAAACTTCTATGCTTGCGATCGTTTTCGGCGGATGCATATTGATTATGGCTGGTGTCATTGATATGGTAGTGACGGGAACTTACCTGTTGTCCTTTGCCGTCTTTATCCTGCTTTTTGCGGGAAGGGGGCTGGACTGGTATTACCTTTCCGCGCATATGGCGGGCGGCGGGCTGATGCTGGGTGCGTTCTTTATGGCGACGGACTATGTGACCAGACCGATCACCCAGAAAGGACAGGTGATCTACGGCGTTTTGCTGGGCGTTCTGACCGGGATCTTCCGTCTCTTTGGCCCTTCCGCGGAAGGCGTGTCTTATGCGATCATCATCGGCAATCTTTTGGTTCCTTTGATTGAGAAGATATCTGTGCCTGCCTATTTTGGGAAGCGGAAGGCTGAAAGAAAAAAGTAGCGAATTTGTGCATGGAGGAGTAATATGAAACAGATCATCAAAGATGCATTGATATTATTTGCCATAACT
The DNA here is from genome assembly GCA_964421915.1 of uncultured Lachnospiraceae bacterium. GTDB lineage: Bacteria > Bacillota > Clostridia > Lachnospirales > Lachnospiraceae > NK4A136. The sequence goes on along the minus strand of CAYQZB010000003.1, from coordinate 165,469 downwards.
GCGGTTGCGGGGGTTCTTCTGGCTTTTGTCAATGAGATCACAAAAGAGCCGATCGCGGCGCAGGAGCAGCAGAAAAAGACGGAGGCGTTTCAGGCGGTGTTTGCGGATGCGGTGACCTTTGAAGCAGTGGCGCTGCCGGATATGACGGCACCAGAATACGTGCCTTTTGCAGAAGCGCATCCGCTGAGCGAGATCAATGAGATCAATATTGCCTATGACGCGGCGGGGCAGCTGGCCGGATATGTTCTGACGGTGACCAACAAGGAAGGATATGGCGGCAATATCCAGTTTGTTATGGGGCTCCGGATGAACGGTACGTTAAACGGCATCTCCATTCTGGAAACCAGCGAGACGGTGGGGCTCGGACTGGAGGCACAGACCGTATTGGCACCACAGTTTGCCGGCAGGAATGTTACTTCCTTTACATATACGAAGACCGGAGCGATGGCGGAGAGTGAAGTGGATGCGATCAGCTCGGCGACGATCACGACCAATGCCGTGGTAAACGGGGTCAATGCCGGTCTTGATTATTTTCATGGATATCTGATGGAAGGAGGGATGGGCAATGGACAATGAGAATAAGATGACAGCCGGAAAGGTATTTTTCAATGGTCTGATCAAGGAAAATCCTACGTTTGTCCTGATGCTTGGCATGTGTCCGACGCTGGCGGTCACGACTTCTGCAATTAACGGTTTCGGTATGGGGATGACCACGATGGTTGTTTTGACGATGAGCAATGTCATCATTTCCCTGTTGCGGAATATCATTCCGGATAAGGTGCGGATTCCTGCGTTTATCGTCATCATTGCATCCTTTGTAACGATCGTGGGACAGTTCCTGGAGGCATATATCCCTGCCTTAAATGATGCATTAGGCATGTTTATTCCTTTGATCGTCGTAAACTGTATTATTCTGGGACGCGCGGAAGCGTTTGCCTCTAAGAATAATTTTGTCTTATCCATGTTTGACGGACTTGGCATGGGGCTTGGCTTTACGGTGGCGCTGACCTGTATCGGTCTGGTCAGGGAGATGCTGGGTGCGCACAAGATCTTTGGCGTTTCCTTTGCACAGCTTGCAGCCATGCTCGGTGCGGGAGAAGGTGTGACGGGATGGCTGCAGAGCCAGAGCCCGATCGCGATTTTCGTCATGGCGCCGGGAGCCTTTTTCGTGCTTGCGGCATTGACGGCGGTTCAGAATATAGTGCGGAGTAAAAAGGAACAGCGGGGCGAGAAGACGAAGATCCGGAGCGGATGCAGCCATGACTGTATGAATTGCGGGGATTCCGCCTGTGAGCATCGGTTTTATGATCCGGACGGGAAGGACTGCGCAGTAGGCAGATGAGAAACCGCCTGCGCGGATTAGATTGAAAGATCTTTGATTTCTCATCGCAAATTAGTGCCTGCGGTTCCGATTCGCAGGCTGTGGAAAGGCATGTTTTTTGGTGTGAATAAATGAGTTGAGGTGGAAGATATGGGAGAAGCAATGAAAGAATTATTGATCATAGCGATCGGTTCCGCACTGGTCAGCAATGTGGTTTTAAGCCAGTTCTATGGACTTTGTCCCTTCCTGGGTGTGTCAAAACAGCTGAAAACGGCAAGCGGCATGGGCATTGCGGTAATCTTTGTCATTACGCTGGCGTCGCTGGTTTCCGGGGCGATCTATCAATTTATATTGCAAAGATTTCATGTTGAATATTTAAGGACGATCGTGTTTATCTTAGTGATTGCTGCGCTTGTGCAGTTTGTGGAGATGTTCTTAAAGAAAAAGATCCCGGCGCTGTATCAGTCCCTCGGCGTATTCCTGCCGCTGATTACCACCAACTGCGCGGTGCTTGGTACGGCGCTGACCAATGTGCAGAAGGAATATAATATTCTTTATGGCGTGGTGAACGGGTTTGCAACTGCCGGAGGCTTTGCCATTGCCATCTGCATCCTTGCGGGCATCCGCGAGAAAATGCAGTACAACGACATTCCGAAACCGTTTCAGGGAATGCCCATCGTGCTTGTTACAGCGGGATTGATGGCGATTGCATTTTGCGGATTTTCCGGACTGTTATAGGGGACGGGACTTTTTCACGGAAGGATGCTGCCAATACAGGATTCCTTATCGGAATAAGAGAAAGGTATGGTTATTGATATGGATTTTGGAGCGATTTTAACAGCTGTTCTGATCATCAGTCTGGTTGGTATTCTGATCGGATTATTTCTTGGAATTGCGGGATTAAAATTAAAAGTGGAGGTTGATCCAAAGGAAGAACAGGTGGTAAACACGCTTCCCGGCAACAACTGTGGCGGCTGCGGTTATGCGGGCTGTTCTGCGCTTGCGGCTGCCATCGTGAAAGGGGAAGCGGCTGTTAATGCCTGCCCGGTGGGCGGTGACAAGGTTGCCAAAGAGATTGCGAAGATCATGGGGGTGGAAGCAGGGGAAAGCATACGTATGACAGCCTATGTCAAATGTGCCGGAGACTGTGATAAGGCGGCGGCAGACTATGAATACAGCGGTGTGCAGGACTGCAGGATGCTGCAGTTTGTGCCGAACGGCGGCCCTAAGGCCTGCAATTACGGTTGTCTGGGGTATGGCTCCTGCGTAAAGGAATGTCCCTTTGACGCCATCCATCTGGAAAATGGGATAGCAGTCGTAGATAAGGATAAATGTAAGGCCTGCGGTAAATGCGTTACTGTATGCCCGAAGCATATCATTGAGATGATCCCATATGATGCGGAGTATGTTGTGGCGTGTTCATCCAATGAAAAAGGACCTGTCGTGATGAAGGAATGTCAGGTGGGATGTATCGGCTGCGGGATCTGCAGGAAGAATTGTCCAAGCGATGCGATTGATGTGACGGATTTTCTGGCAAAGATCGATCCGGAGAAATGCACCGCCTGCGGAACATGTAAGGAAAAATGTCCGAAAAAGACGATCCATAAACATTAACGGCAAAGAGCGGGAATATACTGAAATATTTTTATTGAAAGAATAAATATAACGCTATTTTTAAAATTTGAATTTGAAAGGAGGAAAATATGGTTGTTGATTTTATGGAAGCGGCATTACCGTGGATTCTATTGGGACTGTTTGTAGCAATCAGTCGTTCATTTATGAGTAAAACGGAAAAATAAATTCAAGTTTATTGAACAGGAGATATGTTTATGAGTGAATTAGTAATAAAATACAACGAATTGACAGCGGAGCAATTTATAGAGTTATGGGAAACAACCGTATGGGGAGAGAGCCCATCTTGGGAGCAGACGGAACTGGCTATGAAGCATACGTTATTTCGTATTTCTGTATGGGATGGGGATAAGATCGTAGCTATGGCACGAATGAATGGAGATATGGGACTTAATTATTACATCAAAGATGTGGTTGTGCGTCCGGAATATCAGCATAAAGGGATCGGCCGGATGATGATAAATGAATTATTGCAGTTTATCAACGACAATGGTGTAAAGGGAACGGAGATTTTCGTTGAATTGTGTGCGGTTCCGGATAAAATTCCTTTTTATGAAAAGTTTGGTTTTGCGGCAAATGAAGCGCAAAGACTAAGATTATTTCATCGTGTAGACTGAATGGCAGACTCCGGATTAAAGGATTTCTAAATTTAAGTAACCTGTGAGGACAGAACGGGATTTGATGTGGAGAAAATAATGAAAATTTTGGTAATAGGTGGCACCAGGTTTTTTGGCATACATATGGTAAATGAGCTTTTAGATAAAGGTCATGATGTCACAATCGCTACAAGAGGAAAAGCATCTGATGAATATGGTGACAAAGTGAAGCGGATCACGATTGAAAGATCAGATGAAGCGAGCATGAAAAGTGCTTTGAGCGGCAGGCATTATGATGCTGTAATTGATAAAATTGCTTATTGCTCAAATGATATCAAGTATGTAATGGAAGCTGTTGATTGTGAAAAATATATTTATATGTCCAGTACCGCGGTTTATGATCCTAAGCATATAAATACGATGGAATGTGATTTTAACGGCGTTTCAAAAAAACTGGTATGGTGTGATAGAAAGGATTATCCATATGAGGAAGTCAAGCGGCAGGCGGAGTACGCTTTATGGCAGGAATATGCCGACAGAGATTGGCTTGCGGTAAGATATCCGTTTGTAATAGGAAAAGATGATTATACAAAGAGATTGTTATTTTATGTGGAACATACCATGAAATCTATCCCAATGAATATTGATAATTTGGATTGCCAGATGGGATATATCCGTTCTGATGAAGCCGGAAAGTTTATGGCTTTTTTGGTGGATAAAGATATTAGAGGGGCAATTAATGGAAGTTCGGAAGGAACTATTTCCATAAAAGAAATAATTGAGTATGTTGAAAAGAAGACAGGCACAAAGGCGGTTATTGACCAAACAGGGGAAAAGGCTCCATATAATGGGGAAACAGAATATAGTATCAATACGGAAAAGGCAAAATCATCAGGATTCCGGTTTTCGGTACTTCAAGATTGGATATATGAACTTTTAGATTATTATATTCAATCAGTCAGCTAAATTTTAAGTTGCGTGGAAGCATCAATGGATATAGATTTATATTATCAGGAAAAAGGAAATAAAGAGCCCTTTATCCTTTTGCACGGAAACGGAGAGGATGGCTCATATTTTGAGCATCAAATAGATTATTTCAGCGACAGATACAGAGTGATTGCTTTAGACACACGAGGTCACGGGAAATCGCCAAGAGGTACAAAACCTTTTACTATTGAGCAGTTTTCCTGTGACTTATACGATTTTATGGCAGGTCTTGAAATTTCAGATGCAGTTATTTTGGGATTTTCGGATGGAGCAAATATAGCAATGAAATTTGCAATGAAATATCCAAACAAAGTAAAGGCATTGATCTTAAACGGGGGCAATCTGAATCCGAAAGGAGTAAAAAGAACGACACAAATTCCAATCGAAATAGGATACAAAATAGCAAGACGGTTTGCTTCAAAATCTCCTGATGCAAAGAAGAACGCGGAAATGCTTGGTTTAATGGTTAATGAGCCGAATATTGAACCAAACGAATTATCAAAAATAACAGTCCCTACGCTTGTAATTTGTGGAAGAAAGGATATGATTAAAGAATCCCATACAAAAGCGATTGCAGAAAATATACCCAATGCAAAATTATCGATTATTAAGGGTAATCACTTTATTGCAAATAAGAGATACATAACATTTAATAAAGAGGTCGAAGACTTTTTGAAAACAATTTAGTAAATTCCGGTTTTTTAAGGCTGCAAAATAGGGATTGGTGATAATAATTATGTATTTTTTTGATATTGATAATACTTTGATAGATTATGATACATCAGAGGAAAAGGCAATTGTAGCGTTATATATGGAAATGGGCAATATTTTGCTAAGTGAAATGCAAATTGCTTATTGGCATATGATTTCCCAGAGGTACTTTAATGATTATTTAAGTAATCAGTTAAGTTTTGAAGAACAAGGGATGCTTCGCATTAAAGATATGTCAATGAATTGTGGTTTGGATATTGATGAATATAATTCAAAAAAATGGTTCGAAAAATATCAAATAATACTAAGTAATAGTTGGTTGTTATTTGATGATGTGATAGAAACACTTAATTTGCTAAAAGGAAAAAGACTGGGGATTATTAGTAACGGAAACGCGAAACAACAAAGGCAAAAGTTGATCTGTACAAATATAGATTCGTATTTTGAAATACAAATTTTTTCTAGTGAAGTGGGTGAGGCAAAGCCGTCATATAAGATTTTTGAAGAGGCACTACTCATTTCAAAAGAAGAAAAAGAAAATGTAGTTTATATCGGTGATAATGTGAGAACGGATATAATACCGTGTGAACGGTTAGGAATAAAATCAATTTTGATAGATAGAGAAGGACAAAGTGATTCAGTAGAAAACAGAGTTTTGAAACTGCAAGATGTATTGTACTATTTTGAAAAACGGAATCTATAGCAAATAGACAATTCCGGTTTTTTGAAGGCTGCAAAATCGGAATTTGTTATATTATTGTATTCTAAGTGGGAGGTGAAAAATGGCTTCTGTTACATCATTGGGACTTGGTAAAACAATGGAAAAGAAACTCCATACAGTTGGTATACATTCAGCTGAAGACTTAAAAAATATTGGAAGCAAACAAGCCGTATTTCGATTAAAAGAACAATATCCAAATACTTGTGTTGTCATTCTTTATCATTTAGAGGCGGCAATACAAGGCGTTGAAATGAAGCAACTGGACACTGTTTGCAAATCAGAATTAAAAGCATATTTCAAGCAGATATAAATTCCAATTTAATATCCGGAGAGGGGTTCCGGAAATCCGCCGGAATACCGTATGCTGTCATCGTCCATGATAAACATGGCTTCCACGCCATCTAAAGTTTCGATGAGTTTCATACCATCTTCCGGACCCAGGACAAAACACGTTGTGCTTAATGCATCGCAGGTAAGGGAGCTTTCCCCCAGAATACTGACGCTGTAAAGATGATTTTCCACGGGATAGCCGGTGGTGGTGTCTAAGATATGGTGATACAGGGTATCCCCATCATAAAAACAGCGGTGATAGACGCCGGAAGTTACGAGGGAACAGTCTGTCAGGGCAAAGCAGGCTATGGGGGCGCCGTCCCCGAAGGGTTTTTCCACGCCTACCGTAAAAGGTTCATTGTTCGGTTTGGAACCCAGCACGACAGTGTTGCCGCCAAGATTGATGATGGCATTTTGGATGCCGTTGGAGAGAAGATATTCTCTCAGCCTGTCGGCGATATAGCCTTTGGCGAGAAAAGCAAGGTCAAGGGAGCTTTCGGGAACGGTCAAAGTGACGGTAGAGCCGGTGATCACGATGCTGCGATAGTCAACATGTGTCAGTGCGTCTGCGATCTCTGCTTCATCGGGAAGCTCCGGCGTATCGGACGGATGGAAGTCCCAGAGGGAAACTACTGTTTCAATTGTGGGGTCGATCTTTCCGTCAGTTAGTTCGGCATATCGGACGGCTTCCGATAAAAGAAAAACAGTATCTTCCGATACCGTGACCGGAGTACCGGCAGCGTGGTTGATACGGTAGATATCGCTTTCGGGAACGGATTTGGAGAACAGATCGTCATAATAGCTGCAAAGCCCGATGCATCCGTCGGTTATGTCGCTGCTGCAGGGATCGTAGATCACGATGCTGACAAAGGTATCAAAGAAAAATCCTTCGACGGTAGTGGCTTCTGCAGCAGGGGCGCAGGAAGATATCAAAAAGGAAAGGCATATCAAAGAGATCATGATTGGAAGTTTATGGGATATGCAGGGGATGGATCCTGACATGGCGCAATTTCCTTTCTGATATTGTAAAATTCAGGCATTTTTGAAATGATTGATTTTTTATCATTAGTTGTGTAATATAGACATATCACATATAGAACACGTAATGAAAGCGTGTCCGGAGATGATGTGTCTGTATTGCACAATGAATTTCGCAAAAGTAAATTGCGCAATCGCCTGCATGTAATTTTTACTGCGGATATTATATCATAAATTTACGGTTTTGAACAATGGAGTAATATAGTAATGAGATTAGACGACGATTTTGAAGATGATTACAATTATGATGATTATTACGATCATGAGATGACGCGCCGTAGCAGTGCGGCTACGCTTCGTTATGCAGTGATCATCGGCAGTGTTTCCGTTTTGGGGATACTGCTTATCGTATTGCTTCTCAACAGCGGAAACGGACGGGGAGGAGGCGCGCAGGTGTCTTCCCAATATTCCGGGGCGCTGACGGCGGCGGAGCAGGAGCATGCTCAGAATATCCGGCTGGAAAACAGTGTGGAGGATCTGCTGAGTGGAAGTACGCTGACTGCGGATGATCTGGATATCTGGGAAGAGCATCCGGTCAATACAGTATCGGAGGATGAGCCGGAGGTTTCTTCTTCGATTGTGGAAAAGAATGATCCGGCTACGGATGGACTGCATACGTTGATCATTCATGACAACGGCACAGAAGAGTGGGTAAGCATCAATCAGTATCTTGCAAGAAATGATTATGATTATTCGGGACTGGTCTATCAGAAACCGTTGATGAAATATTATGAGAATAATACCAGAGTTTCCTATGCGGGGGTAGATATTTCCAAGACGCAGGATTATGTTGATTTTTTGGAACTGCGGCGCGCAGGGATAGATTTTGTAATGCTGCGGCTGGGACAGAGGGGGTATAGTTCCGGTGAGATCACAATGGATGAGTATTTTATGGACAATTTAAAACGCGCTTCAGATGCAGGGCTGGATGTCGGGGTTTATTTTTTCTCGCAGGCGGTCACGGTGGAGGAAGCAGAAGAGGAAGCGCAGTTTGTCATTGATACTATCTCTGAAAATAAGATACAGTATCCGGTCGTTTTTGCCATGGATACGATACCAAACGAGGTTTCAAGGATAGATTCGCTGGACAAGATGCAGCGGACCAATATTGCGCTTGCGTTTATGGATAAGATCAGGGAGAACGGATATTTTCCGATGATCTATGGGGATAAAGAATGGCTGATCCAGAAGCTGAGCTTGGGTTCTATGATCGGGTATGATGTATGGCTTTCCCAGGAAAAGGATATCCCGGATTACCCGTATCAGTTTGTGATGTGGCAGTATACGACGCATGGATCGATCGCGGGAATCGCCGGAGATGCCAATCTGAATATCTGTTTTATTGATTATTCGGTGAAGTAAAGCCTGCACAATAGGAAAGAGTCTGATAAGAGTTTTGCAAGCGCCTATTTATTGTAGTAAAAATCAAGGAGCATCAGGGGATATAATCCATGATGCGCTTGGAGATTTTGACTTGTTTATAGATCCTCGCATATTCGGATGGACTTACGCTTTCAATAAAATTGACGGCGTAATTTTTTTGTAAGCCTTTTTGGCGGAGAAGATCCACTGCTTTATTATAGGCGACTGCCGCCTCTATCTCGGTTGGATAGGTGCCAACCACATAATTGCCTTTTACATGGATCATGGCACGGAAAGATATATAATTGTTTTTTTCATAGCGTCTGACTCCATAATACGGGTTTATAATCTCAATATTGGAGTAACGAAAATCCAGAGGATCTCCGTTTTTAAAACGATAGTCGCGCCCTTCTATTGCATAGCGTCTGATTCCGTATCTGCCGGTTATGCTGACCTGAGTACCATAGTCGGAGACAAAAAGATGACCGCCCCGCTTCATGATCTTATGGGAAGAGTAGTAAAAAAGATCATCTACATCAAATTTCAGGATCTCATCACGTGACAGAAAGTAATAAAACATTTTAGGGCGGATATAAATTGGGTTTGCAAAATAAATGCCGTTATCGCGGTAATTGATTAGGCAAATCCTCTTTTCAAAAGAGAGTGGGGATAAGGAAAGGTTTTTTTCTGACGAAACCTCATTGGAAAACAAAACGACAGCTGCTTCCCTGTATGCTTTGTGTGCCTGCTGCGCAGTTGCAAAACTGCCGAGGCTGATATGCTTTCCGCGGAATGTTATGGAAGCTCGGTAATAAACGGTATGATCTTTTTTTCGGGCAGGCGTAACGCCGGTCAGATGTTTTGTTTTATTTTTCGGGTTCATATTGTTTCTTAAATATAAGTCCTTTTCTCAAGAGCCTGCCGGCTCGGATTCTCTTGTTGAATTATAACAAAATATGAAGATAAATGCAAATTTTTGCAAAAATAAAACATTTTATTCCGTTATTTACAGGGAAACAGGCTGGTATATTTTGGGACATGTCTGAATAAAATATTAGGAAAGTATTTTTGGAGGACATGATATTTTGTATAAACAATATTCTTGTTACTTTGCAGTATTGTATGCAATGCTGGCAATTGTATTCATCAATGCAATACTGCTGACCGACTTAAGAGAGATTTCTAACAGAATGCAAAAGGAAGCCGCAATAGAGCTGATGGAGGAACGGATGATTAATAAAGTATATGAAAGGACATTGGATTGTATCTATGGCAATGAAAGAACGGTACAGTGTCTAAGCATGCACAGGAATTACCGGCTTGAGCTTGAGGAACGGGAGATGGATATCCTTTGCAGGATCGTTCAGGCAGAAGCCGGCGGAGAGGATATCAGAGGAAAAATACTGGTTGCGGATGTGATCATAAACCGTGTGAAAAGTCCCAGCTTTCCGGATAATGTTGAGGATGTGGTGTTTCAGTCAGGCGATGGCGTTTATCAGTTTTCACCCGTGGGAAATGGAAGGATTAATGATGTTGAAGTAACGGATGAAACAAGGGAAGCGGTTTTTGCCGCATTATTAGAAGAAGACATCTCAGACGGAGCTTTATATTTTGTTTCAAGAAAATATGCAGATTCTGACGCTCTTTCGTGGTTTGAAAATAATCTCACCAGTGTCGTGCAATATGGCGGGCATGAATTTTTCAGATAGATTGCATGAAAAAGACCTTTATGCTATACTTGTCTTTGGATCATTGAGAAAGGCAAGGACTTAAGTTATGGATATTATGTATAGCAGCACAAGGAATGCGGGAGAAAAGGTTTTGGCATCAAAGGCGGTATTACAGGGTCTGGCGGAGGACGGCGGATTATATGTTCCGGATCGGCTTCCCGGATTGGAGATCGGATTTCAGGATATGGTTTCCATGGATTACAGACAGATTGCGTATGAAGTGATGAAATTATTTCTGACTGATTATACAAAGGAGGAGCTGATGCATTGTATCAACAGTGCATATGACAGTAAGTTTGATACGGAGGAGATCGCGCCGCTTTCATATGCGGATGGCGCTTATTATCTGGAGCTTTTTCATGGGGCGACGATTGCATTTAAGGATATGGCGTTGTCCATCCTTCCTTATCTGATGACGACGGCAGCAAAGAAGAATCAATTAAAAGAAGAGATCGTCATCCTGACGGCAACCAGCGGGGATACCGGTAAGGCAGCGATGGCGGGGTTTGCGGATGTGGAAGGGACAAGGATCGTTGTATTTTACCCGAAGAACGGCGTCAGCGCCGTACAGGAGAAACAGATGGTGACGCAGAAGGGGAAGAACGTCAAAGTCATCGGCATCCGCGGCAACTTTGATGATGCCCAGACCGGCGTGAAGAAGATGTTTTCCGATCAGGAATTGAAAAAGGAGTTAAAGGAGCATGGCTTTGTATTTTCCTCCGCCAATTCCATCAATATCGGACGTCTTGTGCCGCAGATCGTTTACTATGTCTATGCCTATGTAAATCTGTTGAAAAATGGAAAGATACAGGAGGGCGAGGAGATCAATGTGGTCGTTCCGACCGGTAATTTCGGGAATATTCTGGCGGCATATTATGCAAAGAATTTAGGACTTCCCATACATAAGCTGATCTGCGCGTCCAATGAAAACAAGGTTTTATATGATTTCTTCCAAAATGGCGTTTATGACAGGAACAGGGAATTTGTATTGACCAGTTCTCCGTCCATGGACATCTTGATCTCCAGTAATCTGGAGCGTCTGATCTATATGATCTCGGACTGCGATCCGGAAAAGAACAGGGAGCTGATGTCAAAGCTTACGGAAACCGGCGTGTATGAGATCACCTTAGGAATGAAAGAAAAGCTTGCTGATTTTTACGGCGGATATGCGTCGGAGGAAATGACTGCAGAGAAGATCCGCGAGCTGTATGAAGAGACCGGCTATGTCATTGATACGCATACGGCGGTTGCTTCCGCGGTCTATGACGCATATAAGGCGGATGTGGAGGATGAGCGTATCAGCGTGATCGCATCTACGGCAAGTCCTTATAAATTTGCAAGAAGCGTTATGACGGCGATCGATCCTTCTTATAATGAAATGGATGATTTTGCGCTGATAGATGAATTATGCAGGATCTCTAAGGTAGATGTGCCAAAAGCGGTTGAAGATATCAGGCAGGCGCCGGTGCTTCATGATACCGTATGCGAAAAAGAGGAAATGCAAATGATGGTAAGAGGGTTTTTGGGGATATGAAACATATTTTGATGGTAGATGACAGTACGACAAATCTAAAAAGCGCTGCAGAAGTTTTGCAGCCGTATTATCAGCTTTCGATGGCGAAGTCGGGAAAACAGGCGATGCAGTTCTTAAAAAAGAGCATACCGGATCTGATTCTTCTTGATCTGATGATGCCGGAGATGGACGGCTATTCGGTCATGGAACAGATAAAATTAAATCCGCTGACTGCCGGGATACCCATTATTTTTTTGACGGCGGACTCGGAACAGGCAAGCGAGCGTAAGGGACTGCAGATGGGCGCGATGGATTTTATCACGAAACCGTTTAAGGCGGAAGCCATGTTGGGCAGGATCGAAAAGGTGCTGCAGATGGAAGATATGCGTAAGAACCTGCTTGGCGAAGCAAAGGAAGAATTGCAGCAGGGACAGCCTGCAGGGGAGACGGAAGAAAAACAAAGATATACGGATGAAGAAGTACGAGAGACAGTTCATAAGATCGATCATACGATGCTGAAAGCATATGCGACATGGGAGGATATTGAGAAGCTGTGTAAGGAGGCAATGGAATATCAGACAGCAAGTGTCTGTGTACCGCCGTCTTATATTGCAAGGATCCGGGAGACATATGGCGATCAGTTGAAGATCTGTACGGTGATCGGATTCCCGCTCGGATATGCGACGACCGCCGTGAAAGTATTTGAAACAGAGGATGCAGTGAAGAATGACGCGGATGAGATCGATATGGTGATCAATATCGGGGACGTCAAAAATGGCAGATATGACTTGGTGGAGCGGGAGATCAGCGCTGTACGGGCTGCATGTCAGGGGAAAATCTTAAAGGTGATCGTTGAGACATGTTACTTGACGGAGGAGGAAAAGATCCGTTTATGTCAGATCGTGACGAAGGCAGGGGCGGATTATATCAAGACGTCCACCGGCTTTGGCACGGCGGGGGCAGTGAAAGAGGATATTATATTGTTTAAAGATAATATAGGAGCTGATGTAAAGATCAAGGCGGCAGGCGGGATTCGGACGAAAGAATCGCTGATGATGTTTGCGGAACTTGGATGTGACCGGATCGGGGCGTCGGCGACGGCGGAATTTGTAAAATAAAGATCTTTAGGATTCGGGTGTCAAAAGGCAGCTATTGAATTTTGAGGCGGCAGGCTGCGCATATCATAATCTGTGCAGATTTCCATATAATTTTTTTAAAGGTATCTTTTGACACATGAATAAGGGTTTTAAAATGTGAGGAAGGATTATGGGCAGTATGGAAAATAAGGTCATCAGGGAACGAATCCATGCACTCAGGCAGAATATGAAAGCTGCCGGAGTGCATTATTATTTGGTAGTGACGGCGGATCCTCACGGATCGGAATATATCAATGAACACTATAAGGAACGGGAATTTTTGTCAGGATTTACAGGCTCCAATGGTGACCTTCTGATCGGGGAGGAGGAATGTCTGCTCTGGACGGATGGAAGATATTTTGTGCAGGCGGAACAAGAGCTGGAAGGTACGGGCATTATTTTAATGAAAAGCCGGCAGCAGGGTGTTCCGGAGTTGAAGGAATATCTGAGGTCACATCTAAGGGAAGGCATGAAACTGGGACTGTATGGTTTTTGTGTGAATGCCTCTCTTGGAAAAAGGCTGGAGAAGCTCATGAAAGAAAAGCAGGGCGAAATCGTCTATCAGAAGGATTTGGCAGAATCAGTCTTTACGGACAGACCGGCTGACAGTGCAGCTCCCATACGCATTTTAGAGGAGGGATTGACTGGGGAAAGCTGTGGCGAAAAGCTGTTGCGCGTCAGAGAGAAGATGGAGGAGCGGAAGGCGGATCATCTGCTGCTTTCCGGATTGGAAGATCAGATGTGGCTGTTTAATATCAGGGGAGGGGATATTGCATGCAATCCGGTGGCATATGCATTTACTTTGATCTTTAAAGAAAAGGTGATTGTCTATCTGAAGGAGAAATCCATAGCCGATCTCCGGGAGAAGGAGGAGAATGTCCGCTTTGCAGAGGCGCACGGTATAGAATGGCATCCATATGAAGATTTTATCGGGGAACTGCCGGGGCTGCTGCAGCAGGCGGAGAAGCTGCTTGGGAGAAAGGCGAGGATGATGCTTGATCCCGGAGTGGTCAATTATACGGTCTGCCGGATCGTTGAGGAGTATGCGGAGACGGTGGAAGCAAAGAATCCGACGCAGGTTATGAAAGCGGTCAAGAATCCGGTGGAGATCGGTCATATTAAGCAGGTCTATCTCTTAGACAGTGTTGCGCTCACGAGATATATCCGGTATATTAAGGAGCATAAGACGGAGGGACTGACGGAAAGTAAAGCCGCAGAAATACTGGAAGGATACCGAAGAGAAATCAAAGGCTTTCAAGGGGTATCGTTTCCGACCATCAGCGCTTACGGGGCGAATGCGGCAATGATGCACTATGAGGCAGTGCCCGGCAGGGATGCGATATTAAAGCCGGAAGGAATCTATCTGGTGGATTCCGGCGGACAGTACGAGGGCGGCACGACGGACGTAACGAGAAGCATCATTATGGGAAGCATCACGCAGGAGATGAAAAAGCATTATACGCTGGCTGCCATGGGGATGCTGAGACTGCAGAATGCAGTGTTTTTATACGGCTGTACAGGGCGCAATCTGGATATCCTTGCAAGAGGTCCGCTGTGGCAGCAGCGGATGGATTATAAATGCGGCACCGGTCATGGTGTGGGTTATATGCTTAGTGTCCATGAAGGACCGCAGAATATCAGCTGGCGCCCCGGTAATAGTAAAGAATCGGTTCTGGAGGAGGGTATGCTGGTGTCTGATGAACCGGGGGTTTATGTTGCAGGAAGCCACGGTATCCGGATCGAGAATATTCTGCTCTGTGAAAAAGGAGATTGTAACGAGGATGGCCAGTTCATGGGATTTACGCCATTGACGCTGGTGCCGCTGGATCCGGAAGGGCTCGATCCGGCATATATGGAGGAAAGCGACATTGAAGCATTGAACCGCTATCATCGGATGGTCTATGAGCGGCTGTCTCCGTATCTGTCAGAGGAGGAGAAAGCGTGGTTAAGGGAGCAGACAAAATGTGTGACTGTTAAATAAAAGCAAGTAAATTCTGAAAATAGATGAAAGCGCTGTAATATTAAGAAATGATAGAGAGAAATGTAAATAGGAAAATGAAGAGGTGTTTTTTATGCAGATAAATGCTTTTGAAATAGATAATATAATTTTTGATATGGACGGCACACTCCTTGACAGCCTTTCCGTATGGGTTGATTCCGACCGCGAATTTATTACAGGGCTCGGATTTGAGTATGATTCAAAATGCTCTCTCGCCATGAAAAAAATGTTCTTTGATTCAGCCTGCGAATATCTTGTGAAGGAGTATTCCCTGCCTTTTTCCGCGGAGGAAACAGGAAAAAGAATTCTTGCCATAGTTGAGGAGCATTACATAAGCGGCGTACCCCTTAAAGACGGTGCGGAGGAATTTTTGGAGTACGCGAAAAAAAGCGGAATAAAAATGTGCGTGGCAACGTCCAACAAAAGAAAGCTTGCGGAGGACGCGTTGAATGCGAAAGGTATCATGAAATATTTTGAATTTGTGCTTACCTCCGACGAGGTAGGCTGTGGAAAGGAAAGTCCTGAAATTTTCCTTAAAGCTGCGGAAAAGCTGGAAGCCGATCCCGAAAACACGGTAGTTTTTGAGGATTCAATACACGCCGTTATGTCGGCGAAAGCTGCGGGGTTCAAGGTTGTGGGCGTGTACGATAAGCTATGCTCCGAGGAATTTGACGAGATAGAAAAGTGCGCGGATAGGTCTGTAATGTCTTTTACGGAGCTTTTAGAGAATGATTCTGCCACAGTTGAATGAAATTACGACATTTGAACTTTGGGAGATCTAATATTTTTTTAATATAAAATTGAAAAGAAATCGAAAATCAGTTTAACATATTTACTTTTCCAAGGTCATTTGTTATAATAATCACTGTACGCGGTAATGTGTAAGCAAAATTTAAATTATATAAAGGAGGAAGTAAAATGGCAACAAAAGCGAATTATGCCAGAAAAGACATTGGACCTAACAAGGTAGGTTTCCCGAAGGTTGGCACACCGGTAACGAATACCCGTGCAATCATTGAGGCACCTTTCTATGCAAACAATGTCGTAAAGATCAACACATTAAAAGAAGCTTATGAGCTTGCAAAGAACTCACCGGGAACGATCGTAACAGATATGCCTGTTTACAGAGGCGAGGAGTTCGGTCTTGAGCCGGATGCAAAGGTTCTTTTATTCAACGACGGTTCTATTACCGGACGTTATGCTCCGGCCAGAAGAATTACAGGAAAGCCCGGAACAGACAATGCAAAGCTTGACAAGATATTGATGGATGCTGTTTATGATACACGCTGGAAGACAATGTACCATGCGGAAGCATTTATCGGCTTAGATGAGGAATTCATGGTAAAGGCACATCTTCTGATTCCGGAAGGAGAAGAGAATCTGCTTTATAACTGGCTTCTGAATTTCCAGTACTGCTCAGACGAGTATGTTAAGATGTACAAGAATTCTAAGATGATCGGCAATGGAAAAGAGCCGGATATCTATATTTTATCCGATCCCCAGTGGAAGGGAGCTCCGGGTCAGGAAGACGTATGCGATCCGAACTGCTTATGCTACTTTGATACGGCTAATAACTGTGCTGCAATCCTTGGTATGAGATACTTTGGTGAGCATAAGAAGGGTACGCTGACGCTTGCATGGGCGCTTGCTAACAGAAACGGTTATGCATCCTGCCATGGCGGACAGAAGGAATATACCCTTGATAAAGAGGGCAAGAAGAAATATGTTGCTGCGGTATTCGGTCTGTCAGGATCCGGTAAGTCTACGATCACACATGCTAAGCACGGCGGTAAGTATCCTGCGATAAAGGTTCTTCATGATGATGCATTTATCATCAATGCTGAAACTTGTGCATCCGTAGCTTTGGAGCCTACATATTTTGATAAGACAGCAGATTATCCTTGCGACTGTGAGGACAACAAGTATCTGTTGACCTGCCAGAATGTATCCGCAACTCTTGATGAGGACGGAAAGGTTGTTATCGTTACAGAGGATATCAGAAACGGTAACGGACGTGCGATTAAGTCAAAGCTGTGGTCACCGAACCGCGTTGACAAGATCGATTCTCCGGTAAATGCGATCTTCTGGATCATGAAGGATCCTACAATTCCTCCTGTAGTGAAGTTAAAAGGCGCTTCTCTTGCATCGGTTATGGGTGCAACGCTTGCTACCAAGAGATCTACAGCTGAGAGATTAAAAGAGGGTGTTGATCCGAACGCTCTGGTTGTTGAGCCGTATGCTAATCCGTTCAGGACTTATGAGCTGGTGAATGACTATAAGAAATTTAAGGATCTTGTAGAGAAGAAGAACGTAGACTGCTACATCATCAATACCGGCGATTTCATGGGCAAGAAGGTTCAGCCGAAGGATACCCTTGGCGTAATCGAGGCAATTGTAGAAGGCAAGGCTAAGTTCAAGAAATGGGGACCGTTCTCCGATATCGAGATCTTTGAGTGGGAGGGCTTTGTTCCCGACTTAAAGGATAAGAATTATGTTGAGCAGCTGAAAGCACGTATGAATGACAGACTTCAGTACGTAAAGAATCTGGATACGGCAGAAGGCGGTTACAACAAGCTTCCGAAGGATGCGGCCGCAGCAATCAAGAAGGTTGTTGACGAGGCTAATACGCTGAAATAATTCTTTTACATGCAATAACGTAATGTTTTAAGGGGCATATCTCAGGGTATGTCCCTTTTGAATGTCATTTTTTTGAAAAAACAGTTGAAAAATCTTGTCCTATCGTTTAAACTATAATAGTATTATTTCGCGATGACAATTGAGGAGGATATAACGATGATTTCTGCAGGTGATTTCAGGAATGGAATTACGATTGAATTTGATGGAAATGTTTATCAGATTATCGAGTTTCAGCATGTAAAACCAGGAAAGGGTGCAGCGTTTGTAAGAACAAAGCTGAAAAATATCAAGAGCGGCGGTGTTGTAGAAAAGACCTTCCGTCCCACTGAGAAATGCCCCCAGGCGCGTATTGATAGAAAAGAAATGCAGTATTTGTATGCGGATGGCGATTTGTATAACTTCATGGATACGGAGAATTATGAGCAGATCGCATTGAATAAGGAAACGGTCGGCGATGCGCTGAAGTATGTCAAAGAGAATGAGATGGTTAAGGTATGTTCTCACAATGGCAGCGTATTTGCAATCGAGCCGCCTTTGTTCGTTGAGCTTCAGATCACGGAGACGGAGCCCGGATTTAAGGGAGATACCGCTACCGGCGCTACCAAGCCGGCAATTGTGGAGACAGGCGCGCAGGTGATGGTTCCTTTGTTTGTGGATCAGGGTGAAGTGATCAAGATCGACACCAGGACCGGAGAGTATTTAAGCCGCGTGTAATCAATATCATCCGATATCGATGTAATTCTATCAATCAGTTAAAAGCTTGAAAGACAATGAAGATAATATGATTTCATTGTCTTTTTTAGTGAAAATGGAATCAACAGAGAGAAAGGATGAAAAAATATGACATTTGAACAGTTTATTGAAAAAGCAGCATGTACGCTGGAGCAGCATTATGGAGAGAAGTATCAGATCAGGATTGTGGAGGTAAAGAAAAACAACGGATTGTGTCTGCATGGCTTGTCTATTTTTTTACAGGACAGCCCGAATAAAGTTTCTCCGACAATTTATCTGGATGAATATTACAGCCGTTATATGAGCGGGATATCGCTGTCGGAGACGATGCAGGATATCATAAGGGCATATGAGGCGCATACGGTGAGAGATGATATTTCCATGGAATTTTTTCTTGACTATGAGAAAGTCAGGGACAGAGTCGTATATAAGCTGATTAATTATGAGATGAATAAGGAGTTGTTACAGGAGATCCCGTATATTCCATTCCTGGATTTGGCGGTGATATTTTATTATTACATGGAAAATGAAGTATTTGGCGCCGCCAGCATACTGATTTATCATACCCATATGAAAAAATGGGATATCAGTCTGGAACGATTGATTGCAGATGCTGAGTATAATACGCCCAGAGTACTGGGATATCGTCTGGCTGATATGCAGGATATCGTGCGGGAGCTGCTCAGAAAGGATCTTGAGAAAAAATTTTCAAGGAAGAGCAGGCGCGGGCAGGGAGATGAAGAGAAAGAGATCCCGATGGATGAAGTAATGGATAAATTGATGGAATGTTATCTGGAGGGACGGGAAGAAAGTCCGATGTATGTATTGACTAACCGCAGCAGCCAGAATGGCGCCGCCTGCATCCGTTATCCTGATGTCCTGAAGGAATGTGCGGATCGGATCGGAAGTGATCTGTACATCCTGCCCTCTTCGATCCATGAGGTGATTCTGATTAAGGATTATGGGATCGATGATGCGGATGTGTTGAGAAATATGGTAAAAGATGTTAATAGGACACAGCTGGCGCCGGAGGAGGTGCTGTCCGATCAGGTTTATTATTACAGCAGAAAGAGAGGCAGGGTAGAACTTTGTAAAAATAAAACTCGTGTGAAGTAAGCTGGACAAAAGGGGAAAAGTGTGTTATGATTAGCAGGTGTCAACAATATCAGGTAAGATGCTTGTGGTTGGCACTTGCAGATATGCACTCGTAGTCTAATGGATAGAACGAAGGCCTCCGACGCCTTTAATGCAGGTTCGATTCCTGTCGAGTGCATTTTTTGCGCAAAGGCTGATAGGCATTGGCGGTTATAAGATATGGAGATGCCGTAAGCTGAGAAGGATGTTAGAAGCTGAGAAAGATACGATAAGATGATACTATAATAGGTTATAATTGGTTGGATAAGGTAAGGGTGTAAGATAAGGCAGGGTTGTAAAAAAATGGGAAAAAGAAGAAATAAAAAACAGGGAAATAGAAAGAATACGGAAAATAAAGCGATAGAAGAACAAAGGTCTATAGAAAAAAAACGAAATTATATGGAAGATGCGGATGAACAGACGGAGATATCGTATGTAGAAGATGCGGATGTGCAAATCGAAGCGGGGTATGCGGAAGAAACGGACGGACAGGCGGAGGCGCCATATGTGGAGGAAGAAATCGGCGGGATGACGGAATCCTTTCCGGAGGATGAGCAGGATCAGAACGTAGAAGCAGCATATATTGATGCTCCGGATAGCGTGGAAGAACAGGAGCTTGTAGATGTACCGATTGACAATCTTTTATATGGTGGTGATGGGGAGGATCCGGAAGAGGGAGTTTCCATAGACAGGCAGCATCAGGAGATGTCTAATGATTTCTCGGATTTTACCAAAGACTTTTTCAGGCAGATCGGGAAATGGCTCAAACGCAACCGCCATATGGCTTTGATTTCGCTGGCAGTCTGCGCGGGTGTTGCTGTTGTGATATGGATTGTGGCTGCTGTTTCAGGGAGTATTGATGAAGCAAGGCTTGCGGCGTCTGTATCAGGTAACATACAGACCGGCCTGACCGGCAATGGCAATAATACCACAATGATTCCGGTGCCGCAGGAGGCGTTACAGAAGAATGCCTATCCTGCTGTCAATGAACTTGTGGCGCGTTATTTTGATGCAAGGCAGACCAATGATATTGAGGTTCTGCGCACAACAAAGAATTATGTAGATGATATGGAGATAGCAAAGGTCAATGCATTTTATGAGTATGTGGAAAGCTACGATAATATTACCTGCTATACCAAGACAGGACCGATAGAAAGCTCTTATATTGTCTATGTTTCCTATGATGTAAAGATGCGGTATTGGGACGTGATTTTGCCTAGTCTGTTGACTTTGTTTGTGTGTACCAATGAGGATGGAAGTTTATATATTTACGTGGGTGACTTTGACGAAAATATATGGAACTATATTGTTGCCATTACTTCGCAGGAGGACGTGCTTGATCTGGCGCAGATGGTACAGACCACATACAAGGAAACGATGGATGCCAATCCGGATTTTTCGACTTATATGTCAACTATAAATGATATTATTAGGCGCGAGATGGCTGAACATCTGGCAGATGCCAATTATCTTGATAATGATTTGGGGAATATCACCGGAAACGATGTGGGAGAGAATATGGCGGTGACCGGTAACGGTGCCGGAGGAGAGACGGATACGGGAGATTTTGAAGTTCAGGCGATCACGACCGTTAATGTGAGGGCGTCTGACAGTGAAGTGGCGGATCGTCTGGGAAAGGTTGAGGCCGGTACGGTGCTTGTCTGTCAGGAACATCAGATCAATGGATGGAGCAGAATCATCTATGAAGGTAATGTAGGCTATATCAAGACAGAATATCTTCATACGGTTGGCGAAGGCGTGGATGAGACTGCGGCAAACGGAACCATCACTGTATCGGAAACCGTCAATGTCAGAAAAACTGCCAATATAGGGGGAGAACAGATCGGTGTTGCTTATGCCGGTGAATCATTCCCTTTGATTGGCGGTACGGATGAGGAATGGACCAAGATTATTTATAATGGTCAGGTTGGATTTGTCAAGTCAGAATTTGTCTTGGAACGATAAAAGAACTAGCTTGTCATGTATTGCTTATAAAAGATTGCAAAATGGGGCTCTTGGGGTGGTCAAAGACTTCTTCGGGAGTCCCTTCTTCTTCAATAATGCCATGAGCCATAAAGATTACTTTGTCAGCTACATTTCTGGCAAAATCCATTTCATGCGTAACAACGATCATTGTAGTGTCGCTGGATTTCAAGCTGCGTATGACTCCCATTACTTCTTTAGTAAGTTCCGGATCCAGGGCGCTGGTGGGCTCGTCAAAGCAGAGAATATCAGGTGTAAGCATCAGAGCGCGTGCAATCGCAACGCGCTGCTGCTGACCTCCGGAAAGCTCGCAGGGGTAGGAGGAGACTTTTTCAGATAATCCGACCCGTGCCAACAGTTCCATTGCCTGTTGGTCAAGTTCACGGCGAATCTCAGCTTTTGTCCGCCGCTTAGACTTAGGCAGGGATTTATTGTCTTTGCATGCTTTCAGATACGCGGACAGCGTCAGGTTCTGCAGGACAGTATATTGTGGAAACAGGTGAAAGGATTGAAATACCAGCCCAAAATAAAGCCTGTTTTTGCGGATCTGCTTTGGACTTCTCAGTGCTGCAGCCACAGCCTCATCCTCTCCGCCAAATATCAAGTGATTTTCCACCTGAATAGATCCGGAATCGGCTGTTTCCAGAAAATTCAGACAGCGCAGAAGCGTCGTCTTGCCGCTTCCGGACGAACCGATGATGGCAAGGACTTCGCCCTTTTCAAGTGAAAAGCTGATGCCCTTTAAAACATCAGTTTCCTGAAATGATTTTTTTAGATTATTAACTTCCAGAAGCGCCATATGACAGGTATCCTTTCTTTACTTGTAATAACGTGAAAGCTTCTTCTCTGCAAGCCCGAAAAGCCATGTCAGTGCCGCGTTGAATACCAGATAAAATAAACCGGTATAAAAGAGCGGCCAGATGATTGCGTCAACCTTTAAAAATTCGTATGCGCAGAAAAGAATCTCCGTAACAGCTACGGTTCTTGCCAGAGCAGTATCTTTGACAAGAGTGATGATCTCATTGCTCATCGGAGCAAGGATATTGCGTATGACCTGCAGAAGGATAACTTTGAAGAAGGCTTCGGATCTTGTCATACCCAAAACATCACATGCCTCATATTGCCCCTTTGGTATATTTTCAATGCCGCCACGGAAGATTTCCGAAAAATAGCAGGCATAGTTGATGACAAATGCAAAAAGCGCGCCAAAAAAGTAGGCAGTTGCCACATTGCCGCCAAACATTGACCATTTTGTGATCGGGGCATGAAACGCGATTCCGGGGATGTAGATTACGATCATCAGCTGGAGTAAAAGCGGCGTGCCGCGGATCACATAGACAAATGCCCGAAACGGAAGCTTAAGCGGGAGAAAAGTACTTCTGGTACAAAATGCAAAGATAAGTCCCAAAGGGATTGCCAGAATAAGCGTCAGGAAAAAAAGGGAAAGCGTTACACCGAAGCCCCTCCATAATTGTCCGGTGACACGTATAAAATCATCATTGATATAACTGTTTGCATAGTTGAAAATAGGATACATATGTTATTCTTTCTTCATAATTACTAATAGAAAATTGGTATCTTACATGTTATTTTTCATAGCCGATAGAAAATTTGTTTTTAATAGGTTGTTTTAATTCCTGTTTATAATTATTTTAAATATTATGATGCAGCATAGACAATATCTCGGCAGGATATGCTGCTTTTGATATTGTCTATATTGCATGATGATTCAGCAGTAAATTGAATCCGCGGTTATTTGTTGAGAGCTCCCTCGTAGAGCTCTGTCATATCGTATTTTTCTGCAAGGGAAGCAAGCGTTCCGTCATTGATTAATTCCTGGATGATTGCGTTGACCTTGGCTGTCATGTCGCTGCCAAGGCGGAAGCCGATGGCATATTCTTCATCAGCAAGCTGGACGCCGTCAACGATCATCAGTTCGGCATAGTCGCCGGAGCCAACGCTTGCTGATGCCAGCGTATAATCAATGACGATCGCATCATAATTGCCGGATTTCAGTGCAAGAAGCGCTGACGCCTGGGAATCAGATGCGGTATAGGATGCCTGGGAAAGATTGGCATCTGATGAAACAGCGTCCTCACCTGCGGAGCCGCCCTCAGCAGAAAGCATAGCGGAAGCTAAGCTGGCGGTATCTGTATATGTGCCGGCATTGCTGCTGTTAATTACCAGACATTGCTTGTTGGTTAGATAGGACGTGGAAAAATCCATATTTTCCCGGCGTTCTTCGGTAACAGTAAGACCGTTCCAAATACAGTCGATATTCCGCGAGCTTAATTCACTTTCTTTCATATCCCAGTCGATGACCTGGAATTCCGGTGCCAGACCAAGCTTTTCACAGACAGCCTGTGCAAATTCCGTATCAAATCCGGTCAGCTCGCCGTTTTCGTCGTTATAGTTCATCGGCTCATAGAGCGTAATACCGATGACCAGCTTGCCGTTGGCGGCAATATAATCATAATCGGAAGCGCCGTCTGCGCCGTCGGTTGTCTTCCCTGCCGAACATGCCGCCAGAGAAAAGATACATAACAGGGATAACATCATTGCAAGTAATTTTTTCATTTTCATCCTCCTTTAAAATCTCTCATTAGGTATATTATCAGGCATGGTTAAATGCACTGTAATACAGATATTCTTACGGTAATAAAGAAACAAGATAGTCCGATAATTTTTCCTGTATCAGGTACTCCTTCACTGTTTCTTCATCTATTATTGACAGAAGAGTTGCTGTATCGGGATATCCGTATTCAACAGCAAATGCGTTAATATCCTCGTCAGTGACACTGAGTCCGTTCTCCGCAGCGACTGTATCGCAGATGGAAGACAGGACAGCCGTATAGGCGGCATCCTCGATTACGTTCTGTTTCAGATCATCGACTGTCATTCCATAAATAGTAAGCAGATCTTCTACTGACATCCCATACTGGGCAGCCGTCTGTTCCTGGGATGCCATGCTTTCATTATAATAACGATAGACGGTATCTGCCGGAACAGAAGTAATATAATAATTTTCCGTAACAAAGTTCCATACATTATTTTCTGTCATAAGCTCTTTGATCAGATCGCGGCATTCCGCTGCGGTAGTATAGGAACCGTCATAAAAGATCGTCTGCACTATTTCATCAGTCAATTCTTCAGGATAGACAATTGTGCCGAGGATCTCATTGACCGTAAAAGTAAATACGACATCCTTGCCTGCCAGTTCCGTATTGCCATAATTTTCCGGGAAAGTAATGGGAACATCTTTTGTTTCACCGACCGCCATTCCGATAAAGCCATCTTCAAAACCGGGGATATATCCGCCCGCGCCGACCGTGATCTCTACATTCTCGGCAGTACCGCCGTCAAACGCGACTCCATCCAGTTTTCCGACAAAATTGGCGCTGATTACATCATCCTTACTTACAACTGTGTGATCCGTTTCTGTAAACTCGCCAAAATCAGGCAGGATGGTTTCGGAAATAAAATCATCAATATCTTCTTCGCTGACGGATGTTTCGCTGATAAAATATTCCTGATTGGTATAATTGCCAACATACAGGGTTGCGCCGTCTGCTGTAGTAAATACCAGCATTGTATTATCTTCAACGGCGGCTTTGGCTTCTTCTTCCGTCATCTGATTCAGCTTTGCCATATCAGGGACAGCCGGAATATTTTCATATAATATAGAATTATCAAAGGCTGTGACTCCGGTATCCGGAACGGTATAGCCCGCGTCGTCGGCGCTGTTATTGCCTGATAGGGCGGTATTGTCGGAAAGGGAATCCTGTCCTGTGTTGTTTTTGAATAAGGCAAAAATGATAAAGCCGATCGCCGCAACAGCAATCAAGATCTCGGCAATCAATATCTTGGGACCGCCGGACGGCTTTTCCTCATCCTCTGACGCATCGTTATCCGTTGCATCATCAGAAGATGCTGACGCATCGTCATCCGCTGCTTCATCAGAAGATGCTGATGCATCGTTATCCAATGTTTCATCATCATTTTCAATGACCTGAGCGTCTTCTTTTTCCTGCTCTAAAGCGTCATTATTTTCTTTGCTCACAATATATTCCTCCTAAATAAAAAATAAAAACCTTTTGCATTATACCACGTCCGGCAATAAAATGCACGAAAATTTTGTGAATTTGTATGATGCCAATAGATGATGTATATTGATACTGATAAAATAATGAAATATTTATGAAACGCCAATGTATTTTTTTGCGTCTAATGATCAGAACGAGATGAACAGGAAAGGAGATGCAAAATGGATCATTTGATACTGGAGGCGAAACGGGGGAACCCTGATGCGTTTAGCGCGCTTATGCAGTTGCAGATGCAGAATATGTATAAAGCTGCGAGAGCGATCCTTAACAGTGACGAGGACGCAGCGGATGCCATAGCAGATACGATACTGCTCTGCTGGGAAAAATTGGATCAGTTGAAGAAGCCGGAATTTTTCCGCACATGGATGACACGCATCCTTATTAACAAATGTAAGGATATCATCAGAAAGCGGAAAAGATATTCCTTTATGGAGGAAGTTCCTGATGTGTCGGTGCAGGAAGAAGGATTTGAAAATGTGGAGTGGAAGGACGCATTAAATTGTTTGGAAGAAAAGTACAGGCTGGTTACGGTGCTGTACTATGTAGAGGGATTTTCGACGGTTGAAATCGGTGAAATGCTTGGCATGCCGGATAGCACGGTGCGGAGCAGGCTTTCAAGGGCGCGCCGGAAACTCGCGCAGGAAGTTATATAAGGAGGGATGGAATATGAGCGAACGGGATATCATTAAGATATTACAGTCGGATATCGCATTGCCGCAGGTGGTGCAGGAAAGGGCGGACGAGGCATTTGAGCAGATACGGGGCAAAAGCGTGGATCCCAAAAGGCGGAAAGCGCATTTTTCCAAAAAGAAGCTGTTGATGCTGGCAGTAGCGGCGGTGCTTGCACTGGGAAGCATTACTGTGTATGCGGCATGCAGGAACTGGAGTAAGAGCCTGACGGAAGGAATGGGTGCGACAGCAGAACAGCAGGCGCAGCTGGAAGAACAGGGCGCGGTAGTATTCCCGGTGCAGGAACAGGCGCAGGGGAATACCGCGATAACGCCGCAAAGCCAGACATGTAACGGTGTTACGATTACGGCGGTGCAGAGTATTACGGATTATTACGCGTCCCATCTTATTTTTAAAATTGAAGGATACGAATTGCCGGAGGGCGCGGAGCCTGCTTTTGAGAATTTTATTGTGACAATTGACGGCGGTATGGATTATAATTCGTTTTCAAGTTTTTATGACGGACTTGTGGTTGGAGAAGACGGCAGGGCTGAATATGCGGACGGTTCGCCCATCAATTATGAGGAATTTTATCCGCGTTACATTCAGGATGACGGCAGTATGGAGTATATGATTACACTATATCATGAGGAAAAAGGACATTTTATAGGAAAAGATGTTCATGTAGAATTTGAAAATCTGGGGACGGCAGGAAAAGCGGCCTATTTAAGCGACAATGAAGTGCAGGGGAAATGGAGCTTTGACTGGAACCTGCAGGGAACGGACAGTATGTGTGAATATACCTTTGAGGAACCGCTTGGCGATACGGGAGCTGTTTTGACACGGGTGGAAATTTCTCCGATTACCATGCATGTGGAATTTCAGTTCCCATATCAGACGCAGACGGTACAGGGCTTAGATGAAAATGGCAACCCGATAACTACCACGGATTTTGCGGAAGCGCCGCCGCTTACGGGCGTGCGTCTGAAAGACGGTACGGTTTATCCGTATCT
The DNA here is from genome assembly GCA_964421915.1 of uncultured Lachnospiraceae bacterium. Classification (GTDB taxonomy): domain Bacteria; phylum Bacillota; class Clostridia; order Lachnospirales; family Lachnospiraceae; genus NK4A136. The sequence goes on along the minus strand of CAYQZB010000003.1, from coordinate 138,122 downwards.
GTGCGGCGGAGGGATAGAAGGATATCTTGGGAATGTTTCCAGCGGAATCTATGAAGAAATCTATATCAATCAAAAGGTCATTACTCCCGACCAGGTGGAATGTCTTTTGTTCAGGAAGCATGTTGAAGGACAGTATGACGTTTATTTGATGGATGAATATTATGAAGTGCCGGTGAACCGGTAAACCTTCAAATTGAACTGTTCAATGTTTCAAGATGAACGGTTAAACCTTTCATAGATAGGGAATCTATCCTAAGAAAAAAATAAAGACCTGATAAATCTGCAGATTTGTCAGGTCTTTTTCTGCGCTCGACGGCGCGAAAGCTGAACCTTCCGCGCCAGAAATAGCGCCCTCGACAAGCTGCAAATTGACTTTGCAATGCTCTCCCGAGTAATTCATCACCAAAACGAGGTGATCGTCGTCGTACAGATACACCGAATTGAGAAACGTATCAACGAGCGCGATCCGGTACTCCTCGTCGTGAATATCCCCGGAGCGAAACCTCTCCAAAAAATAGACAATTTGATCCCGCTCAAACTCTGGCTCTGCCAATAGCTCGCGGGCTATTCCTTTTTCAATGTCCGCGCGATCGGCCTCTAGCTCCATGAGCCTTGTCTTTGTGCTGGGCGTAATGATCCCGGCCTCGATAGCCGCCAGCATGTTGCTGAGTGCCTTCTCGTTTTCTTTCTTTCTAATCTCCAGAGCATGAAGCCCGGAGTTGTCCTTCTCTCGGTTCTGGTACTCCATAACGCGATCGGCAATCTCCTCGATCAGCTCGTCATTGTGCAATATTCTCACCAGCTCGCCCACGACGAGATCCTCGATCCATTCCTTTGCGACCGTCTCTTTGCGGCAGCTCCTCGTCTTTTTCCGCGTCGTGCACGAGTAATAGGCGTATGCTCTGCCGGTGTGGCTTGTGCCGCCGTCTCCGACCATAGGAGCCCCACAGAGCCCGCAAAATAATTTTGTTGTGAGAAGGAAATTTTGCGCCTTGCCTCTAGCCGGCGCGTCGTGGTTTATCCTTAACATTTTTTGCACCTTGTCGAAAAGCTCCCGATCGGTAATTATTGCCGGGATCCCGTTCTCGACTCTTATATCCTCATACTCATATACGCCGATGTATTTCTCATTTGAAAGAATACGCCGCAGGCTATTCTTGTTAAATTTGCCGCCGCGGCTCGTGCGGTACCCCTCGTCATTGAGCCTCATGTAAATATCTTTTGCACGCTCGCCTGCTGCATATTCCTCGAATATCCGGCGCACGATTGCCGCCTCTGCCGGATCCACCATGTACCGGCCGTCTGGTCCCGTTTTCAGTCCGAGGCATGTTTTACCGAGAGTTTTGAGCTCTAGGGCGCTATCATAATAACCCCGCTTGACGTTCTGGCTCAGGTTTTCGCTGTAATACTCAGCATAGCCTTCCATTACTGACTCGAGGATAATGCCCTCGGGCCCCTCTGGGATCGTCTCTTTTGCGTAGAATATCCGCACGCCGTTCTTTTTGAGCTTATACTTATACATTGCGGAGTCGTAGCGGTTCCGGGCGAAACGGTCCATTTTCCACATGAGAACACAGTTAAAACGGCCCTTTTCTGAGTCCCGGATCATTCTCTGGAAGTCTGGCCGCTGATCTACTCGCCCAGTCATAGCCTTGTCGATGTACTCGCCGATCACAATTATGCCGTGCTTTTTTGCGAAGTCGTAACACTCCCGGAGCTGGCCCTCGATTGACTCCTCACGCTGGCCGCTGCTGGAGTATCTGGCGTATATCACCGCTCGTAATGCCTCTACGCCGTCGGTATTGCTGCCGGCGGCGCGTTTTTTCTTTGCTGCCATTATTCAGATCCCCCAGACTCAACCTTCAGACCGAGCACGGCGCCGCTCTTGTCGGTAAATTTGTTACAGCATATCATAATGAGATCATGCACCCAGCCAAAACCAAAACCGCCGACCGTGAAGATCCAGAGAACGCCGGTACCAGTTTTCCCAACATAGAAGCGGTGAGCCCCAAAGAAGCCAAGGAACACACAGAGGCATAGAGCCACGCCCTTGCTTTTCTCTGACCGGACCGGAGCCGCAGCGGGAGCCTCTGAGGAGCTGCCGGCAGCAGGCGCCCCGGTCCTTTTTGTCGTGGAATACGAAAGCCCGGTGCCCGGGATCCTGACCGTTGTTGTCGTGCGGCCGCTGGTGCTGAAGGTTTTCTTGAAACCCTTCGGCCCGACTGATATGCTCGCACTTTTCGCGCTCAGGTTTAGGCGAACACCCGGCGCGATTTTCTTGCTTTTCCTAAATCTCATACCCATAAACAAATCACTCCTTCTTAAAAGTCTGTAAAATCTCGCAAATTCGATCAATATCCTCGTTACTCATATTGTCGAGATCTTCGAGCTGGCGCAACACAAGGCCGAGAACCTCGTCTCTATGCGTCGGCTTTTCTGCTTTTAGATTAAGAAAAAATGAGGTGATCGTGCTTGTCAAAGTACCTAATAAACCAATGCCAGTAATCATTAAAACAATAGCGATTGCGCGCCCAGCTCCGGTGCTGGGCGAAATATCTCCATAGCCTACCGTTGTTGTGGTGACGAAAGCCCACCAGAGACCGTCTGACAGCCCCCATGCCCTCGGCAAAATGAATTAAAACACCACCAACAGCCACGAGCACGCAACTCAGAGCGAGAACATACTTAAAGCCGTTTGTATCAAAAAACACCTTTGCTCTGTTTACCAGTCTAAGGCTATAAGCTGCCAGCCTCGAAACTTTTGAAATTTTTGTAATTTTCGCCAATCTGGCAAGACGCGCAATTCTGAAAGCCCTGAAAAACGAGCTAAACGGAATTATTGCAATAAGGTCAAAAATATTATGTTTTACAAAGTCTCGCTTGTTGCTAGAGACAAACAGCCTGACAATATAGTCAATAATGAAAACGGCGAGCACTATATTGTCCGCTATACGCTGCCACTGATTAAGGCCGCGAGTCATATCGAGAACAGCCAGAGACACCGCAAACAAAGCAAGTGCCCCGGTTGCAATCTCATAGCCCGCTTTTAGTCTTTCTTTCATTGTATCACCCCGTTTTGTCTCTCCTTCCTCGCTTTTTATTTTTGAAATGCCCCGGCCGTTATTCTGGGCCGCGACCGGGGCCACTTCCTTTTACTCCAAAGTCAACAACAATCACATTTCCCTTTTTTATGAAATTTCTGCAATGTTTTCGCTGTCCCCTTTTTCGTCCATTTTCAGAGCTCGTAATACAATTTGCTGATCTATCGTGTCGCTTTTTCTAAATCTGAGAATAAGCTCGCGCTCAAAATCAGTTATATGTATATCGGCCCGCTTTACTACGGCGCCGCTCTCGCCGAACTCCTCGAGAATGTTATCTACTCCATAAAGCCGGCACAATTTCAAAAATGTAAATGCGTCCGGCTCAGACTTTCCAACTTCCCAAGATCCTAGAGTGCTTTTGTTTTTTAACCCTAATTGATCGGCGACATGTTGCTGAGTAAAGCCCTTGTTATTTCTCAACTCTCTAAGTCTGGCCCCAAGCTCTTTGCTTGCCATTCGTTGTTCACCCCCTTTCCTATTAACAATATACCATGCCGCTAGTCGCTAGTCAATTAAAAAGTTGAAAAATTCAATCAAAAAATGTTGACAAACGAATTTTTCAATTATATAATGGGCTCGGGGTTGAAAAATTCAATCTAAGGAGGTGAACACATGAACGAATACATTGCCAAATATCTGAAGGGCAAAATCGAAGAAACCGGCGTTACTTACAAAAACATTTCCAAAAAGACCGGTATCGAGTACCAGCGTTTAATGAGAATTTTCAACCAAAACGCGACGATCTCCGCGTCCGAGCTCATTGCATTATGCAACACGCTGAGTATCGAGCCGACCGTTTTCTATACGGTAATGAAGGAGCAGGTTGCTGTATAGGAGGTGAAACAAGTGCATAACAAACAATTTTACCCGTCATATATTCCGGGAAAGTGGATCCACTACACCCGCCACAAGAAAAAGAGGATCCGCAAGAAATACCAGAACCGGATCCGGCGAGAGGTACGGCGCCACAAGGTAGACGCTCAAACGTTCTCTTTTCTGCTGGCAGACGCGGCCACGAAATACTCAGGCCGGATCGGCTACAATCAGCCGGAGCTCTCGAGGTTTTCGCAACTGGGCGGGAGCTGGTGCAGCGGATCGGCGGCTGGGCTTTTCGCCCTCACATTGCCACAAATAGCAATACCGCCACTCCCTCGGCTTGCGCTCCCACAAATTACAACGCCAGAGCTCAGACTCCCAGAGATTGAGATCCCGGAGACGACGCAGGACGCTCTGGAGGAGCTCGGCAAAGCCTTTGAAAAGGTGAAGGCGTCTCTCGTCGAAGCACTCCAGCCGCTCATTGACTGGCTCACGAGAGTTATCAAAAAACTTTTCAAATGGGCGGGCGACTTTTGGGATCACCTCTGGTGCAAAAACAAGCGCTGGTGGTACATGGCAGAGCACCACAAAAAGCGCCGGATCCGCAAGAAATACAGAAACAAAATCAAGCGCGAGGCCACACGCCGAGCCGGTGAGCTGCTGGAGCTTTTAGCGACAGACGACTCAGAGGACGACGAGACGGCCAGCGACGACGAGGAGGGACCATAGCAATGAAATGGCCTTATGAATGTGAAAAATGCGGCGCCGTGCTGGACGCCGGCGAGCGTTGCAATTGTGAGCGCTCTCAGAGTGACGAAGGGAGGCAGCAGGACAATGAGACGGAGGCGCGAGCCAAACAGAACAGCGACCTGCCGGCTATGCGGTAAAGAGTGGCAGATCAGCGCTCTCGCCGTGATACCGCCAGAGGGCTATATTTGCCCCGTGTGCGAAACATCACAGAGGAAGGAGCGATCACATGACAAACTACAAACAAGTAGGAACCAGAACCCCGGAAAAAATCAATATCGACCTCGGCGCTATTCCTGAGAACGAAAGCGACGCCCTATGTCGGGCCGTGCTTCACGGAATGGCCGCACTATTCGAGGATCCGATCGTCCGGGCAGATTATGAGAAGTGGAAAAACGAGAGGAAACTCAGAAAGGAGGCAGCAGCTACATGAAGTATATGGGTAGTAAGGCGAAAGTTGCCCGCTACATAGTGCCGATTATTCAGGACTACATCGACCGGAGCGGCTTCGAGACATACCTCGATCCGTTTTGTGGCGGTTGCAACATCATCGACAAGATCAGAGCCCCGCAGCGAATAGCCAGCGATTGCAATAAATACCTGATCGCTCTGCTGCAATACACTCAGGACGGCGGCGAGCTGCCGGGCTACATAGAGCGCGAGGAATATGCAGCAGTACGCGCGAACCGGGACGCATACCCCGAGTGGTATGCCGGTTATGTCGGTTTTGTGTGTTCATATAACGGCAGATTTTTCGACGGCGGCTACTCAGGAAAGACACAGACGACCGGAGGGCTCCGGGACTATCAGGACGAGGGCCGGCGAAACATCGAGGCACAGCGCAAGGATCTGGAGGGGGTTATTTTTCTTCACAAAGATTACAGAGCATGGCAGCCGAGCCGTTGCGTCATTTATCTGGATCCGCCGTATGAGGGCACAAAGCAATATAAAGCGCTCGAGCCCTTTAATCACTCGGAGCTCTGGCAGGTGGCGAGGATCTGGAGCCGCGACAATATTGTGCTCGTGAGTGAGCAGCAGGCGCCAGAGGACTTCGTGCCGGTGTGGATCCATGAAGTAAGCCGGACCATGAACCAAAACAAGACCGTACCGGCCACGGAAAAGCTATACATTGCGAAGGAGGTGCTGGAGCGTGAAGGCATTACTCCGTCGGTTTAGGAAAATTGTATTTTTTGATACAGAGACGACCGGCCTCAATTCTGAAAAGGATCAGATCATCGAGCTGGCCGCGGTGCTGGTAACTGAAAAAGGCATAGAGGGAAAACTTGACGCATTTTGCAAGCTGCCGGAGGGCGAAAAGCTCCCGGAGAAGATCGTCGAGCTGACTCACATCACCGACGACATGCTCAAAGAGAACGGGATCCCCTACTCCGAAGCCTGCCGGGCATTTTGTGACATGATACACAGCGACAGCGAGGTGCTGCTGGTGGCCCACAATATACAATTTGACCTGCTTTTCACGCTGGAAATGTTCAGGCGTTGCCGTATGGTACCAAAAGCGCCGAAATTGAGGGCTCTCGACTCTCTGACGGTGTACAAGGACCGCGCAGCATATCCGCACAAGCTAGAGGCAGCTATCGAGCATTACGGGCTCTCTGAGCGCGTACAGAACAGCCACAGAGCGATCGACGACGTGCTGGCGCTTTATGAAGTGACAAAGGCAATGGCCGCGGAGCGCGACGATCTGGAGGAATACATTGATCTAATAGGCTACAACCCAAAGTACGGCATAGCCGGCCGGAAACTGAGGCAGCTCACATATTTGCCCCAGTCGTACCACCTCGGCTGCCGGCTCCCGGAATGAATGAGGAATACAGCCGCGAGGCGGTTTTTGAGAAACTGGGCCAGACAATCCCAGAGGCAGAAATGCAGAGAGCCGAGTCCTATGCAGACTTAAAGCTCCGGCGCGCGGAGGAAATGCAGCCAGAAAACGCCGAGACATACCGCTCCGGCTGGTACCGCGTTCTTTTGGTTGCGGATCTGGTGAGACAGCTCGCCTTCTCCGACTTCACGATCGCGCTATGCCAATTATCAAAATATGAGCCAGAAGGAGGCATAAAAGAAAATGCTATTCAGAACTAAAACGGGCCGGACGCCCAGAACGCCCAGCCCAGTGACCGCGAAGAAGGAGACGTTTCTCTCGCCTGAGTACGTCTCAAAACACGGGGATCACAAAGCAATTATAGCACGGAAACAAAGAAAAAGAAAGCGCAAAAAGCAGCAGATCCCGGAAATAAACCCGAAAATTGCCTGCGCCGTCGCTCTCGCCATCGTGCTTCTCGTTGTTATAGTTGCGGTTGTTATCTCCCGGAGCGGGAAAAAGACCATAAATGCAGCACCAGAAACAGAGGCGACAACATCGACGCCGGCGGCAATATCAACACCGGCACCGGAGGCAGCAAATGAACAGATTTTTGCATACCTCACAAGCACCGGAGAGCCGCAGCTCATTGACATGGAGGGACTCGCAAAAGCGTGGGCGGCAGAGGCCGGCTTTGAGATACGGTACCAGCTCACAGACATGGAGCGCTACGAGGTGGCCCAGATAGTCACCGCGGAGGCAGCAGGCGAGCCTCTCGCCGGGAAAATAGCAATTTGTCAATGTATTTTGCAAGCATGTGAGGACGACGGGATCAGACCTGCAGAGGCCGCGGAGCGTTACCTCTACTCTACCCGGAGGCCAGAGCCAACAGACGAGGCTCTGTTGGCCGTTACTTATGTTTTCGACTTCGGGATCGTGGCTACGACTGAGCCGATCAAATACTTTTATAACCCGGATATGGTAGAGAGCCCCTTCCACGAGTCACAGCGCTATATATTAACCATTAACAAACACCGCTTTTATGCAGAAATCAGGGGAAAGGAGTGAGGAAATGCAACCACTTGTAAATGACTTCTTTTGTGGGTGCGGAGGCATGGGCGTCGGTTTTATGTCTGCAGGCTATAAAATAGCCGGGGCGTGGGACTTTGACAAGTATGCCGTGCAGAGCTATCAGCATAATGTCGGCGACCATGTAAAGCAGGCAGATATTAGAGAAATGAAGTGGAACGATGTACCATTTGCACATGTTTGGGCTTTTGGGTTCCCTTGCCAAGATCTGAGCGTCGCCGGAAAGCAGGCCGGGCTCCTCTTAAAATGTCAAAACTGCAACCATGAATTTGCTATTGATCCCGAAAATTTTCAGGGCCACGCACAATGCCCGGAGTGCGGATCTACAAAATACAAGGCAGCAAGCCGAAGCGGCTGCTTTTATGAAATAATGCGGCTTATTGATGAAACAAGAGAAAACCAGCCGGACAAACTGCCGGCCGTGCTCGTGGCTGAAAATGTGAAAGGGCTCTCCCCGTACATTCCTATATTGACGGCAGAGCTAAAACAAAGAGGCTACAATGCACACATAAAGCTCTATAATTCAAAGTTTTGGACTGTAGCACAGAACCGGGAGCGCTACTACATAGCGGCGACACGCGAAGATCTGCCGGATATTCTGGAAATGCCGGAACAAAACGAGGATCCTGAGCTGGTACCCCGACTGTCTGAGTTTTTAGACGATGAAGTGCCAGAAAAATTTTATATACCAGACGATAAAGCCCGGAAAATAATCGAGCAGGCACTCCAGAAATTGAGCGAGCTCGGGAAAGTACATGCAACCATTACGCCCGATCGCATAGAAAAGAGGCAAAACGGCCGGCGGGCTAAAGAGGACGAGGAGCCAATGTTTACTCTGACAGCTCAGGATCTCCACGGCGTAATAATACAGACAGAGGAGGACGACGAAAACGGCGTGCTTGTGTCTGAGATATGCACAGAGTCCGGTCTGCTGGATCCTAACGGTTGCGGGAAAACGCTCCGCGTTGGCGGGGGGGGAGTTTGACCAAAAAGCACAATTACCAGCATGTAATAACAACCACATTGGCGCCGTAGTTACGGATTACGCGACAAAACTAAATCATTTTACAGACATTGCGACATGCCTGCAAGCAAGGGACTACAAAGGCTTCGGGCGTCAAAGAATGACGGCGATCATTGAAATATCAAAGGAGGGCGAAAATGGCTGAAAGTCCAAAATTAGAAATGCTGGGGCTTCTCGACATGAAAGGGCTCGACTCTATTCGCAGAGTATATGATCCCGACGGGATCGCCCCAACTCTCACAACTTGCGGGGGGGGGTAATAGACAAGTGAAGATTTTAGACAAAAAGCGGTACCGGGTTAGAAAATTAACGCCTACCGAATACGGACGCCTTCAGGCGTTCCCGATGAATGACTGGGAGCAGGTTGTCTCCGACTCTCAGGCATATAAACAGTTTGGAAATGCGGTTACAACGACAGTAGCCGCCGGAGTTGCTACATCAATAGTGGTATATCTTCAAAAATGCGGAATTTTAGAAAAGGAGGAACGGGAACCAATGACAGAACCGACCACAGCAGCACCTGCGGAGGAGCCTCGAACTGAGGCCAAGACAGAAAACCCGGCGATCGTGCAGATTATGGCTATTATACAGCCAAAAAGGGAACGCCTCGAGCTTTTGCGGAAAGAAAGCGACCAGATCAAAACAGAGATCGAGGCTTTAGAGCTGGCTATCTCGACAATAAAAAATAATTGAGGAGGATCACATCATGGCAAAGTTAGTACAGACAACAGTCAAAGAAACAGAAATCACATGGAAAGGGCTCGCAAGCCTGATTAAAGGAGGCGGCGGCACCCTGAAAGTCGGCGACATTATCACGGAACGGACAAAGGACGGCGAGGAGCTGGATCTCGTCGTCGTAGACATGGGCCCGGGCTGGGCGCGCTTCGAGAGTAAGGATTGCCTGCCGTTGGAGGTTCCATACAATCAGAACGGCAGAAACGCCGGCGGCTTCGCTGAGTCTGGCGTTAAGTGGCATTTAGACAACACTGTTTTCCCTAGTCTGCCGGAGGAACTGCAGGCGGTTATTTCAGAGATCGAGAGGACTCAGGAGGGCGGCAAGACATACCGCTGCCGGCTTTTCCTTCCTACCGAGTCGGAAGTGTTCGGAGATTGCAACTATTCAGGAGACGACACATACCAGCAGATCGAATATTACAAAGACCGCCGGCACCGTATCAAATGCAACAAAAAAGGCGGGACGCCTGACTGGTGGTGGCTGGCTTCGGTGGCGAGCGGCTCCTCGTCTGATTGCGTGGGTGTGACCATCGGCGGGCACTCGGGCTACTGGGACGGCGCCAGCTGCGAGCTTTGCGTGCCGGTCTGCTTCGTAATTCAGTAATTTATAAAATCCCGCCGCCTTGTGCGGCGCGGTGAGGAGGAAACATGGCAGACGACAAAAAGAAAGACGCGACGGCCGGCTCCCCGGTTGCCTCATTCCAGACAAGACGGGATAAGCCGATCGAGGTAATGAGCCTGCAAGAGAAATTTATCGAGCTGAGGCGCCAGATCCCCCGGATTGAAAAAGAACAGCACAGCGAGGAGGTTCCGTACAAATTCGCCAAAATTGACGACGTGTGGCGGGCTATTACTCCGACGATGAACGAGCTCGGCGTAAACTTCGACATTGTGAAAGAAGAAAATGCCAGCATTAAGACCATGAACACGCAACGCGGCGGGGCTATGTTTTTGTATGAGTCCGACCTGACGATCCAATGGACCAACGCAGACAACGAGGATGACACGGACACGGCCCAAACTCATGCGATCGCATGGAATGACGATCCGGCAAAGGCAAAAGGGAGTGCGTGGACCTATGCTATAAAATATTATCTTTTTGAGAAATTCAGCATTGACATGGGCGAGACAGATCCAGACATGCGCGGAGCGCCTAAGCAGACCGCCGGAAACGCCTCACAGACGCTTGAAACGGGATCAGGCAATAAACAGCAAGGCCAGAGCCAGAAACCGCCCCAGAACAGCCAGAAAGAGGCAGAGAAACACCCCACAAGCTCACAGCTCCACCGGTTATATCGGAAAGCTGAGGACGCAGGCTTCACAAAAGAACAGACAGACGGCCGGCTCAATTATTTGTATCACAAAACGCCGGAAACTCTCTCCATGCCGGAGTATGAAGATTTTTGCAAGCGCATGGACGAAACAGCCAAAGAACTGAGAAACGGAGGAAATAGACAGTGAATAAAGTCATACTTATGGGACGCTTAACGAGAGATCCCGAAGTGCGGTACACTCAGGGCGCCGAGCCTATGGCGGTTGCGCGCTATACTCTGGCCGTGGACCGCAGAGGACGCCGGCGACGGCTTTATGAACATTCCCGACGGAATAGACGAGGAGCTGCCCTTCAACTAGCCGCTTCGCTCTCTGTCCGACGTGCGACCGGTGGACGACCGCCGGACGACCGGAAGGACGACCAGAGGACGACCAAAAAGCGACCAATCAAAAAAGCATAGCCAAGAAAAAGGACGACCAAAAAAGGAAGGAGGAAACGCCGTGGCGTGGTTGAAAATTTATCAATCAATTAGAGAGCATAGGAAGATTTTAGACGCCGCCGACGATCTCGAAATCGAACCGCCTCACATGATCGGGCTCCTGACATCGTTCTGGCTCTGGGCTCTCGACAACGCTCCAGACGGCAACGTCTCGAACATAAGCGCCCGGAATATAGCCCGGGCGTCACAATGGAAAGGCGACGCCGACAAGCTGCTGGAGGCCCTTATTTCCGCGGGTTTGCTGGATTGCCACGACTCCGAAACAGAGCAAAGCACGATCCTGATCCACGACTGGGAGGAATACGCCGGGGGCTTAATTCAGGAGCGGGAAAAAGAAAGAGAACGCTCTCGAGCTCGGCGTCGCGCTGCTAAAAAAGCGACCGAAGGACGACCGGAGGACGACCAGCAAACGACCGCCGGCAGAGTAGATAAGAGTAGAGTAGATAAGAGTAGAGATAATAAAGATCCTTTAAGTGCTCCAGAGGAGCAGGCGCCTGCTGCCGTCTCGACAGAAAAAGCAGATCCCACTCCATACACGAGGATCATGCAGCTATACAACGAGATTTGTCTGAGTTTTCCGAAGATACAGAAAATTGACGGAGCCAGACGCAAGGCCGTGGCTGCCAGATTTAAGACATACCCGGATATACAGATCTTTGAGCAGCTTTTCAGGAAAACCGAAGCAAGCGACTTTATGAAAGGCGCGAACGATCGGAACTGGAGCGCAGACTTTGACTGGATAATCAAAGCGACAAACATGTGCAAAGTGCTGGAGGGTAAATACGACAATAAAGGAGGCCCGGATAATGGAGGACCAGAAAACAGCGGCGACCGCTATCGCCTCACCGGCTTCACAAGAGCAGGACAATGAGTGGATATACAGCAATGAGGCCCGCCAGTGGCCGGAGCCACCGCCTGAGCCGGTGAAATGTCAATATTGTGGAAAGCTCCGGTACCACAAAGGGAAAGAGCTCGGCGCGCTGGGTAATCGTATCTTTTGGATCCCCGCTGCTATCCCGTGCAAGTGCCCGGAGGCCGTCGAAGCTGCTGCCAGAGAAAAGGCAGAGGCAGAGGAAACGGAACGGCGCCGGAAGGAGGAGGAAACCCGCCAGAAAATTGCGAGGCTCCGAGGCGACTCTGGTATGAGGGGCCGCTTTTTGGAGAGGACCTTCGAAAATTTCCAGACACCGGACGACCAGACGGCCCGGGCAAAGGAGACGGCCGAAAAGTACGCCGACAGCTTCGGAAATCTGGAGCGAAAGAAAAACGGGCTTTTCATTCTCGGCGACATAGGCGTCGGAAAGACTCACCTCTCTGCCGCTATCGCTAATCGCCTAATACAGAACGGCCGGCCGGTAATATGTATGACAATGATCGACATGCTGGCCCGGATCAAGGCGACATACGACAAGAGGGAAATCTCAGAGGGTGAGATCCTGAAAGTTTACGAGTCGATCCCTCTCCTCATTATCGACGACATGGGGAAAGAGCCAGCGACTGAGTGGGGCGTCTCAAAGATATACGCGATTATAAACGCCAGATACGAAGGCTACAAGCCGACGATCGTCACAAGCAACTATACAGACACGGAGCTCGAGAGGCGGCTCACACCGCCGGGAGGCGACGACACGACCGCCCGGGCAACCGTGGACCGCTTGCGCGAAATGTGCGAGGCTCTCGTCATGGAGGGCCAGAGCTGGCGCGGCAGATAGGAGGAAAAATGAAAACATGCGAATATTGCCAGACGCCCGGTAAATATATAGCCGTCGAGCGCTTCGGAGATACAAGGCTATTTCTCAGCGTCTCCGGTGAATACCTTCAGATTTTCGACGAGGAATACCCCGGGCGCATTACAAACATAAAGATCAATAACTGCCCTATGTGCGGCCGACCGCTCAGGGCCGAGGAGATCATCATCAAAACAAACAGAGTCCTGCGCGGCCTACTGCTGCCGCCTCTGCCGCCCGGAGAATACCCGGCGGGCTGCAATAAAAACGGGGCCGTACATGTGAAACTACCAGAGGGCAAAACTCTGGGAGTAAAACCGGGAGAATTTGAGTTTATAAAGGCGCCGGCGTGGCTGCTGGAGCTATGGAAGGAGGCAGACAATGAGCGCGACGAATAGAGGAACCAAAAGACGCCCGCACGACTTCTACCCTACGCCGATCCCGTCAATAGAGGCATTTCTCGACGTTTTCCCTCTCAGGGGGGGGATCGAGGTGCTGGAACCGGGAGCAGGCAGCGGTAATATCATCAAAACATTGCAAAAATATGGCGATTTTTCGATCGACGCGGTGGAAATAAGGCCGGAGGAGACAGCAAACCTGCAGCAGCTCGGCGCAAATGTGATTATAGGCGACTATCTGAGCATGAACATCGGGAAAAAGTATGATCTCATTATCGGAAACCCGCCTTTTAATCAGGCGATCGAGTTTGTGGAGAGGAGCCTCGAGCTATTAAAGCCGGGCGGTATGCTCGTTTTCCTGCTCCGTACCGCATTTATGGAGAGCGACCGGCGCTTTTCATTCTGGCAGAAACCAGAGCACCAGATCTCAGGGCTCTACACATTGCACGCCCGGCCGAGCTTCACGGGGCACGGGACCGACGCCACGAGCTACTCGTGGTTTATATGGCAGCCCGGCAGCAGGCGCCAGACAATAAAAATTATTTAGGAGGTGCAGCTCATTGGATAGAGAGGACGCAAGGAAAGTTATAAAAAGTTTATCAGAAAAGCCGTTTATTTGCGCTGACGACTGGATCGAGGTAGCGGGCGGCTATCTGCTGACAACGAAGGAACACTTCAAAAATCTGGAAAAGGCAGCAGCCAGAGGAAAGGGGGCAAAACCATGAAAATGACTTATATATGCTCACCGTGCCGCGGTGACTATGAGAAAAACATCATAAAAGCGCAGGAATACTGCCGGGAGGCACTTCTCGAGGGGCTGCTGCCGATCGCTCCGCATGTATATTTTACTCAGTTTGTGGACGACGAGAAGCCGGAGGAAAGAGATCGCGGCCTCTTTGCGGGGCTCCAGCTCCTCAGACATTGCCAGCTAATAAGAGTTTACGGCTGCCGCGTGAGCGCCGGCATGTATAACGAGATACAGTTCGCCGGCGTTCTGGGGATTGAGCTCGAAGTCTACGACCCGCCGGCGTTTGTCGAGCGTGTGCAGGAAATATACAACAATGCAACGGTGACACAAAAGGCACCGACTCTCAGAAGAAAAGGGCGATCCGCTGGCGTATCTGCAGGAGCTCCCGCTGCCGCTCCGCTGACTAAAGAGCCGGACATAAACCCAGCGGCCGGCGTAGCTTTTCACACTGTCAACATTGAGGATCTCAACCTGAGCGGCGAACAGCGGGAAAAGCTACAAAAAGAGCTTGACATGCAGCTCAAAGCGACGAAAAACCTCGCTAATTTGTTTATGGGAGGTGCTTAATATTGACGGATAGCAGAAAAAACGCGGAAGGCTACTCAGATCCGACGCCGTACCTCGCAGAGAGAAATATCGAGGCAGAACGCCGGCAGCAAGGCCGCCGCTCCAAGTATGCCGGGGAACGCTTCGAGAGCATGATCTCGGCAGCCTGCGACTACTATCGCGGCGAGAATATCGCAGACATTGAAAAGACGCCGGAGCCTATGCGCCCGATCAAACCATACGGAGACCGGAGGCGCGGCCAGTATATAGCGGTATTTGTGAAAAAGGCCCAGAACGATTATAAGGGCATACTCAACGGGGGCCGGTGCATTGCCTTCGAGGCAAAACACACGGACGCCGAAAAGATCGAGGGCTCTGCCGTAACAGAGAGGCAAGCCGACCTGCTCGAGAATTACGAGAAAATGGGCGCGAGCTGCTTCGTGCTGGTGAGCTTCAAATTTGAGCAATTTTTCCGGATCCCGTGGAGCGTCTGGCGTGACATGAAGGAAATATACGGGCACAAGCACTTGAAACGCAGCGAGATCTCGGAATATGAGATCGGCCTCAATCATTTAGGAGTGCTCGAGTTTTTGAAAAAGACAAAGGGAGGAAATGCCAATGCTTGAAAGAGCTCTCAACGACCTAAAGAACCCAAAAACAAAAACCGCATATCTCCAGATACTTGCAACCTTTACCGGAGCCGACGGCTCTATGGGCTTTACTACCGGCCAGCGGTATGAGCTTATTGTGCGATATATCAGGAGCCGCGGTACATTCGAGGCGAGGACAAAAGACGGCCGGCTCTACTGCCCTTATCAAAGCGCCGGATCCTTTGCAAAAAACTGGAGCGCCTCAGCTATTCAGAAGGGGGCATGAACATGAAAGCAATAACAATATGGCAGCCGTGGGGCTCTGCTATCGCAATAGAGGCCAAAGGCTACGAGACAAGAGGCTGGGCCACATCATACCGGGGACCGATTGCGATCCATGCAGCGAAGCGGCCGTATATGAATATTATCAAAACATTGCCGGCAGACACTCAGCGGCTCCTGCAGCAGCTCCTCAACTATGAGGGCGAAGCTCTACCGACCGGCGCCGTAATATGTACGGCCGAGCTCGTGAACGTCTGGCACATAGTTTACAACCCCGGTACCGACGTAGACGTGGCGAAAAATATCCCGATCGGGGCCGAGAGCCTGAGCAAAGACAAACACGCGCCAGATTTTCACGACTATATTGTGCCGACGGCTCAGGAGATCGCTCTCGGAGACTGGACGCCCGGGCGCTATGCGTGGGAGCTCAAAAACATCAAATTATTGCCGGAGCCGATACCGGCCAAAGGGCAGCAAGGGCTCTGGAACTGGGAGCCGCCCGAGGAGGTGCTGGCGTGAATGTAAAAATAACACCGTGGAAACCGGGAGACGGCGGCCTCTTGTGTCTGCCTCTCCGTTCCAATATACCGGACGCAAGCAAGCACCCAGACTGGAAACCGGTAAAATGCCCGAAATGCGGCCGGGATTGCTGGGAGCCAGAGCTCGCTCGTCTGGCAATGGCAGCGGGAGCCTCTGGAGTATGTACCGAGTGTGCTATCCGCGCCGGACTATCTCAACCGGGAGGAGGTGACAAAAAGCAATGACCGCGGAGGCGTTCACCGGAGCGGAAAGCTCCAGAAACAAAACAAAATTCAAGAAGGGAGATCAGAACCATGCCGAAACAGACAGTACAAAGCAACATTAACCTCGAGAGTCTCGCGGGCGGCGCTTTTGCCGAGAAGCTCAACGAGGCGCTCATGCAGGTGGCTGAGAACATTCAGAACCCCAACACGGAGGCAACCACAAAGAGACAGATCCAGATCTTAATCAAATTTGCACCCAACAAGACGAGGCAACTCGTGAGCACTCAAATCTCAGTAACGACAAAACTCGCCGCTACTGAGGCGATCGACACTCAAATGATTATGGGCGTAAACATGAGAACCGGCCAGATCGAGATCGCGGAGTATGACGGCCAAATCAGAGGGCAAATGTCTCTCTCGGACCTTCAGAAACCGGCAGAAGAACAGCCCGAGCCGGTGCAGCAGGCCCACTTATCCCGGGTAAAGACTTCGATCCCCAAACTGGCGAAGTGTGGGAGAATGGGCGACCGGTGGACGACCGCCGGACGACCGGCAAACAACCGGAGGACGGAAACGGTAAAATTGTAGCGCTCGGCCAGAGAGCCGCGCAAGGATAAGAAGGAGGAAAAATCAATGGATAACATCAAAGAAGCAATCGCCTATATTGCACAATTAGCCGTAGAGGCAGAAAAACCCGAACAGATCCAGATCAACGGAAGGACCTATTGCACGAAGAACCTCACCCGCTACGATCGCCCCGATATGGCCGAACCTATCAAGGCGACAACACTCACCGCTTTAATTGAGTACATCAAAGAAAGCCGGGAGGAGCTTCGGGATCGCATGATAATTCAGGTAGTAAACCCGACAAAGGTGCTGCTTTATTCTGGATTGCTGGCCGAGCGCAACCGCGAGACGCTTTTCGAGGTAAATGCACTACTCCCCCGCTTTAGATATGGCGAAGAATACGAGCAGGAGGCTTTTCTCATTTCTATGCAATCATGCTTTAAGGAAAGCGAGGACCGGGAAACCGTGACTTTATTCGCTGGAAACATTGTCAACACTCAGGAGGCGGCTTTTTCCGACAATGGCGTCACTCAGCAGGCCACTATGAAAACGGGGATCACGACAAAAGAAAATGTGCTTGTGCCTAACCCGGTGCACCTGATCCCGTATCGCACATTTTTGGAGGTTGAGCAGCCCGGCAGCGACTTCGTTTTCAGAGTTAGCGAGGGACGCGGCGGCGCTCCCGTATTCAAGCTCGTGGCGGCCGACGGCGGCGTCTGGGAGTCTCAGGCTCTCGAGAATGTGAGGAGCTATCTCATTGAGGCGCTCAAAGACATACCGGACCGCGAAAAGCTCACAATCATTGCATAAGGCGTAAAGCTATAAAATCAGGGAGGGCCGGCAGAGTGCTGAGCTCTCCCACATAAGGAGGCAGACACATCATGGAATTATTGAAAAGCCCGTTTTTGAACGATCCGAGCGCCCTCGTCGCTCTGGCTTTTGAGACGGAATACCCCGGGAAAGAATACGAGGCAATACTGGTTGAAAAGATAGAGGACGCCGGAGGCGTAGAAATGGTGGGTTGTACTACCTACCCGGACGACGGGAGCCTTCCGCTCATAGAAGTGGCCGCACATATACCAGCGGGCGCCGTTCCTGAAATTCTGGCGCATGAGCTCGCGCATGTTGTAACACCCGGAGACGACCACGGCCCGGAGTGGAAAGCTGCTTTTGAGAGAATTTACTCCAAATATAACGAGCTGGCCCTTGCACGCTTCGGAAATCAGGAGACGGAGGCACCGGCATGAGGGCGGCCGTAATATGTGCCGGCGTTCTGCTATTTGTCGTCGTAGCGCTTGCGCTACTGCTGCCGATCGCTACGCTGGGCGCATGGCAAAAGAAAGAGCTCGAGAAGGGAGGCGTCTAAACCGTGGGAAAGAAAAAACTTGAAATCACTCAGACGAGGACAAAGGCCAACCGCCAAGAGATACAGATCAATGACATGGACTACACAACCGAAGCAGAGCCAAAGGCACACGCCGACGGCTGCCCGGTTTTTTGCGCGCATGACAAGATCGTGCCGATAAAGGACCTCAGAGAGAACCCTCTAAACCCGAATAAACACCCGGACGACCAGATCAGGGCCCTCGCTGCTATCATCAAGGCGGCCGGCTGGAGACAGCCGATCACAGTGAGTAAACGCTCCGGCCTCATAGTAAAAGGCCACGGCCGGCTCATGGCCGCGAAGTACGCAAAGCTCAAAGAGGCGCCCGTTGACTATCAGAATTATGCAAACGAGGAGGAGGAGCTCGCCGACCTCATGGCAGACAACCGGATCGCGGAGCTGGCAGAGATTGACAGCGTAAAACTGGCCGAAGCCTTCGAGGCGGTAGACACTGGAGCGATCCCCTTTGAAATGACCGGCTACGAGGAGTCTTTTTATCAGGAACTTGCGACGGCTCTTTGCGAGTCGGACCACAGCGACAAGGAAGAAAACGAGGACGTACTGCCGCCACCACCAGAGGCGCCCTTCTCAAAGCTGGGCGACGTGTGGATCCTCGGCCGGCATAGAGTAATGTGCGGCAATTCTACAAACCCAAAGGACCGGGAGGAGCTGCTGGCAGGTGCCGAGCCTGAGCTCATGCTCACAGATCCACCATATTGCAGCGGAGGACACCAAGAGAGCGGAAAATCTACCGGCAGCATTGGAACCGTGCGAAAAGGACAGACAGACGCTCCGAAGATTGCCAACGATATATTGAGCACTCGCGGCTATATCAAATTATTAACCGCGGCTTTTGAGGGTATTACTCCTCTATTTGCCTATGTTTTCACCGACTGGCGCATGTGGATCTATTTGTATGACATTATAGAAAAATCTGGCTTCGGTGTGCGCTCTATGCTTGTATGGGATAAAGAGTCGCCGGGAATGGGCGTAGGCTGGAGGAGCCAGCACGAGCTCTGTATTTTCGGGAGCCGAGGAAAAGCAAATTTTGACGGCCACAAGGGTTACGGCAATGTTTTGAGGTGCAGCCGCTCCGGGAATAAATTGCACCCGACACAAAAGCCCGTCGAATTGTTTGAGCAAATTCTCGACAATATGGACTTTGTAAAAACCGTCTACGATCCCTTCGGAGGCAGCGGGACCACTCTCGCGGCAGCAGAGAAAACCGGCCACACGGCCTACATAATGGAATTAACACCGGAATATACCGACGTAATTGTAAAAAGGTATTTCAGGATAGCAGGAAAAGACCAGATCAAGCTCATACGCGACGGCGAGGAAATGCCGCCGGAGTATTACGCCGAAGTTTTCGAGGATCTGGGGATAAGCCCGGAATATCAGGAAGGAGAATATGAGTAAATGGGAAAGCCAAAAAAGACACAACTCCCGCCGGACGTAAAGGCATATATTGACGCGACCGCGAAAATGACGGCCGAGGCGGTAAAAGAAGCATGCGGGCCTCTCCAGAAGCCACAGAACGCCAAAACAGCCTTCAAAAGCACAGAGGCCAGACTGTACGCTCTGCCGGTCCTGAAGGTGAAGATAAAGGACGACACCGAGAAGATCGAGCAGCTTCGGACCTACGGAGCGCCGGAGCGTAGCAAGTCAATCACGCGATTTTCAAAAAACAGCGTGCGCCTCGATCCAGAGGAGGCTCTGGAGGCTATCATCAAAGACCAAGAGGCAGCTATCGCAGCGGATCAGCATGAAGTCGATATTTTAGAGACGGCTCTCGACTATATACGCGACGATCCATATTATGAAACTGTTTCCGGCCGGTATTTTGACGGGCTCGACAATGAAGCGATCGGCGAAAAAGTCGGTTGCGACGGGACGACGGTCTGGAGGAACCGCCAGAGACTTGTCAAGAGTCTGGCCGTGAGACTGTACGGGACGGCCGCTATTGACTAGTCGGAGCCGGCAGCAGGCCCTCTCCTCTGCCGTGCAATTTACCGGTGCAAAAAAGATGCAATTTACTTCAAAAAAAGAGTCGTGTTATACTGTTTACAATGCAATAATTAGATGAAAAACCGCGCGAGGCAAATCGGGCGGTTTTTTGTGCAGAAAAGGAGGTGATCGCATGGGTGCAACCAGAGGGACCTCGACTTGTATGCTTGCGAATTACGAGCGCCTCGTCAAGACGCTGGATAATATCGCAGGCATTGAAGCCGAAAAGGTAATAAAAAAATGCACGGCAGACGCAAAGAGCCGGGCTGGAGGCTGGGTGTCTGCTGCCGTCCGCGAAGTTTATAATATAAGCCCGTCGGACATGAAATCGGCACTTGAAGGAAAAGGACGGGGAAACGGACAGCTCCAGATTGAGGGTAATCTCGTCGAGAGCGTCGTGCTCACATACAAGGGCCGCGTGCTCACGCCGACACATTTCAAAATGAAGCCAGCGCAAAGAAAGCCGAAGCCCTACCGAGTAAGTCAAGAAGTATTTAAGGGCCAAAGGAAGAACCTGCCGGCCGGCGTGTTTCTTGCTTCGTCTGGAGGTGAGGGCTCAAAACAGATACCATTCCAGAGGGAGGGCTCAGAGCGCACACCTATTAAAAGCATTAAAACATTGAGCATACCGCAAATGATTGAAAACGAAAAAGTGCAGCCCCTCATACAAGAGAAAATAGACGAGGGGCTCAGTAAAAGGCTAGAGCATAATGTCAACAGAATGTTGGAAAAGGCAAAGGCATAATAAGGGACACCACGCCAGAAAAAAGAGGGGGCACTCCACCAGAAAAAAAGGGGGCACTCCACCAGAAAAAAGGGGGCACCACACCGCGCAAAAGCGGGCCCTCTACATTATCTCAGGGAATAAGAGGCAGGCACTCAGCAGCAACTCGAGAGCCGGCCTCTTTCTATATGCCCGGCACAATAGCCGGGGCTCATATCACAGAGCAAAGGCGGGCCACAAACAAGGGACCAGCCACCAGAAAAAAGAGGGGCCACACGCCGGAGGGAAAGAGGGGACGCCCAGCACAGAAAGAAAGGGGGCACCCCAACCACAACAAAGGCGGGCCGAGGCAAGCCGACAGCTCGAGCGCCAGCTCGGCGCAAATGCACACAGCGAAAAAAATATTCACACGGGCACCCCGCCCCGGGAGAAATAAAATAAAAATTTTGCAATAGGTTCTTCCAGTGAAAAAAACGCCTGCGGTGCTTGCGAGCCCAAAAACTTGCTAGACACAAAAAATTTTTTTCAGGCCGTTTCGTTACGCCGGGAAGGAGGGCAAGGCAATGGCGACACCGAAAAAAGAAAAGCCGGCCGAAACTCCGGGCTACTGGCCGACAAGCAAAATGGCCGAATTGTTTGAGCTCAGCGCTCGGAGGATCCAGCAGCTCACACAAGACGGAATACTCAAAACCCACGACACGCCGGCGGGCCGGCGCTACAATGTGGGCGAGGCAACAAAGGACTACATCAAATACCTGCGCCAGCAGCTCGACAAGAAACAAGGGAGCCAAAACAACAAGCTCGAGACCGACAAGCTGCAGGCAGAGGTTGACATCAAAAACGCAAAGGCTCGAGTTGCTGAGCTCCAGCTCGCAGAGCTCGAGGGCACCATGCACAGAGCCGAGGACGTGGAGGCAATGACGACCGACCTCGTTTTCAGCATACGCAGCGCGCTCATGGCTATGCCCGGGCGCCTCGCGGTTGACACCGCAGAGCTTGAAACGCCGGCAGAAACATCGGCCAGAATACAAGAGGAGGTCAACGAGGTGCTTCTCTCCCTCTCTCAATACCAGTACGATCCCGAGGAGTATAAAAAGCGGGTAAAGGATCGGCAAGGCTGGGCGAGCGTTGAGGAGATCGAGGACGATGTACAAACCGATTGACGCCGCCGCGCATGTCGTAAACCTTAACAACACGATCGCGCGGAGCGTTAAAAATTTCAAACCGCCCGAGCGGCTCACCGTTTCGCAATGGGCTGAGAAAAACCGCCGCTTATCTCCTGAAAGCTCAGCAGAGGCCGGACCGTGGCGAAACACAAGGACGCCTTATCTTGTCGAGATAATGGACGCCTTCACAGATCCAAAAGTCAAAAAGGAAACAGTCGTGGCAGCGTCCCAAGTCGGAAAATCAGAGGTAGAGCTCAACATGATCGGCTACATCATAGATCAGGATCCGGGCTCTACTCTTTATGTGCAGCCGACACTCGACGACGCCCGCAAATTTTCGCGTCTGAGGATTGCGCCGATGATTAGAGACTCGAAGCCGCTGAGGAAAAAAGTCTCAGACGTAAAAAGCCGGGACTCCGGGAACACGATTTTGCAGAAATCTTTCCCGGGCGGCATGTTGACGATCACTGGCTCAAACAGCCCGAGCGCCCTCGCTTCTACTCCGGCCCGCTACATCATAGGCGACGAGCGGGACCGCTGGGCCAGCAGCGCCGGCACAGAGGGCGATCCGTGGGCTCTGGCAGAGGCACGCCAAGCGACCTTTTACAACGCGAAATCGGTAGAAGTATCAACGCCGACGATTAAAGGCGCCAGCAATATTGAAAACGGTTTTTATGCCGGCACGCAGGAGCGCTGGTGTCACCAGTGCCCGGATTGCGGAGAGTATCACAATATTGTTTTTGATAATATCCACTTTGATCACGAAGTCAAGAAAATACGCAACAAAAAGGCGTACACGGTCAAAAATATAACATGGTGCTGCCCCGGGTGTGGTTGTATAAGCACAGAGGCGACCATGCGAAAGCAGCCGGCGAAGTGGATTGCGGAGAACCCGGACGCATACGAAAAAAAGGGGCACCGCTCTTTTTGGTTGAACGCCTTTTCCTCTCCGTGGACTCCGTGGGAAAAAATAATCACGAAATTCCTCGAGGCTCAGGGAGACAGCGAGAAATTAAAGGTTGTTTTCAATACATTGCTGGGCGAATTGTGGGAGGACCGGGGAGACCTCGAGGACGAGGACACAATGCTCGCGCGCCGGGAGGAATACGACGCAGAGCTGCCGGAGGGCACTCTCGTTTTGACCGTCGGAGTTGATACTCAGGACAACCGGCTCGAGTATGAAGTTGTAGGCCACGGCTTCTACGGTGAAACATGGGGGATAAAAAAGGGAATAATCAACGGCCGGCCAGATACAGCCGAAGTCTGGGAGAAGCTCGACGACGTGATCGACCATGTGTACCGGTTCAAAAATGGAAAGGGCTTGAAAATTTCCTTTACTTGCGTAGACTCCGGCGGCCACTTCACACAGGAAGTTTATGCAGAGTGCAAAAAACGCCAGCACAAGCGGGTTTTTGCAATCAAAGGAAAAGGCGGCGACGGCATACCATACACGGCCCCGCCGTCGAAAGTGAAAATTGTAATTGACGGGAAAGTGATCGGCCAGTGCTGGCTCTACACGCTCGGAGTTGACGCTGGAAAAAGCAAGATAATGAGCTCGATCAAGGTGCAAGAAAAAGGCGCCAAATACTGCCACTTCCCACGGGGCGAGGATCGAGGATATGACTCGCTTTTCTTTTCTGGCCTATTGTCTGAAAAGCTCTCACTCGTAAAAACACGCCGCGGCGACAAGTGGCAATGGGAAAAGCTGCCCGGGCACAATCGAAACGAAGCGCTCGACTGCCGCAATTATGCAATGGCAGCCTTCAGAATTTTGGATCCCGTTCTCGAAGCAGTCGAGAGGAGGCTAAAAGGCCAGGAGCTCAAAACCCCAGAAAAGAAAGAGAAGAAAAAAAGAACCAGCTCCAAAAAGATATATGACGACTGGTAAGGAGGCAGACAATGACAAAACAACAGAAAGAGGAAAAAATCGCCCAGTTGAGGAAACGCCTCGAGCTCTATTATAAGCGCGAGGAGGAAATGCTCAACGGAGGCGTGCAGTCTTATGGACTAGGCACAAGAAGTGCGACGCGCTACCAGACAGACCTCTCCACAATCCGAAAGGCGATCAAGGAGCTGGAGGACGAGATCGCGTCGCTAGAAAGTAAATCACAGCGTAGGGCCGTTGGAGTTATCCCCCGCGACTGGTAAAGGAGGCGACAAAAATGCAGACAGCTCCACAAAATAAACCGCCGGCAATAGAAAAGCCAGCGGATCCGGCCAATACACGGCCAAAGACAACAGCTCCCGGAATGTCAAACTATGGGTATGCAGAGGCCGGCGCGAGCTGGAAAAAGAAAGCCCTGAAAAGTTTTAACGCCGCGAGCTCCTCTCCCCAATGGGATATAGACCACAGCAACGACACGCTGAGACAGCGGGCCCGTATGCTCTACATGGCCGCACCGATCGCAACATCGGCAATAAAAACAAACCGCACAAATGTTATCGGGTGCGGGCTCAGACTGAAAAGCAGCATAGACGCCGACCGTCTGGGACTATCCAAAGAGGCCGCAAAAGAATGGCAAAACAAAACCGAGGCAGAGTTTAAACTCTGGGCCGAGAAAAAGAACGCCTGCGACGCTACGGGCGTAAATGACTATTACGCAATGCAGCAGCTCGCTCTTATGAGCTGGCTAATGAGCGGCGACGTTTTCGGGCTTGTCAAGCAAGCAGAGCCGACGCCTATGTGCCCTTATTCACTCAGGATCCAGCTTGTCGAAGCCGACAGGTGCAGCACTCCACTGATTAACGCCGGGCACTACTGCTTTTCTACTGAAGGAAAGGCGGCGAACGGGAACCGCATTTTTGACGGCGTAGAGATTGACAGCGCGGGAATGATAAAGGCGTATCATTTCCGAAATACATATCCGCACATAGTAGCAACCGCGGCGACCGAATGGACCAGAGTCGAAGCCTACGGAGAAAAAACCGGGCTGCCAAATGTGCTTCACGTTATGGAGTCGGAGCGCCCCGAGCAATATCGAGGCGTTACTTATTTAGCGCAGATTATCGAGCCACTTTTGCAAATGCGGAGATACACAGAGGGCGAGCTCATGGCGGCTCTTGTCGAGAGCTTTTTTACCGCGTTTATTACAACAAACACCGGAGCCGACCAAATGCCGTACAACCAAGTGAACGGCGACGACGTTGAGCCGTCGGATCCTGACGACTACGAAATGGGCCCCGGCACTATTAACGTAATGAAGCCCGGGGAAGATATAAAGTTCGCAACACCTACACGGCCGGCGAGCGGCTTCTCTGCTTTTGTTCGCGCATTATGCGAGCAATGCGGCGCGGCTTTAGAGATCCCGGCCGACTTGCTTCTAAAATCTTTTAACGCCTCATACTCAGCGAGCCGGGCGGCTCTTTTGGAGGCGTGGAAAGCCTTCAAAATGCGGCGAGAATGGTTTGCAAATGATTTTTGCAAGCCAATCTATGAGATATGGCTCGCCGAGGCGGTAGCTCGTGGGCGTATTCAGGCCACGGGCTTTTTCTCTGATCCGTTGATCCGGGCGGCGTGGCTCGGTAGCGAGTGGATCGGTCCGTCTCAGGGACAGCTCGATCCTACAAAGGAAATAAGTGCCGAGATACTTGCAAACCAGCACGGGTACAGCACGCACGAACAGAGCACGATCCGACTCAATGGCGGCCAATGGGAGGCAAACATGGGCCAGCTAAAGCGCGAAAATGAAATCATAGCAGACGCAAACGGCACCACTCCAGAGGCCCAGGCGGCGGCAACGCAGGCGCTGGCCTCTTTAATTTTTCAAAATTCTATAAAGGAGGACACGAACAATGGAAAAACAAACAATCCCGCGGATAATTAACGGGCCGGCAGCTCCCCCAGATCCCGCGGTACCTAAGTTCTGGAACATAGTCGAGGTAAACGACGAGGAGGCCGAGATCACCATGTACGGCGAAGTCGTGAGCCAGAGGCCGACAGACTGGTGGACCGGGGAGCCGATCGAGGGGCTTTTCATTACGCCGGAGGGCTTTTTGGAGGATCTGGCTCAGGTGAAAGACAAGGCAAAAATCACGGTACGCATTAACTCCGTGGGCGGCGACTTATACACAGCGATCGGAATTTGCAATCGCCTCAAAGAATTAAACGGCGATACGGTTGCCGTCATTGACGGGATCGCAGCAAGCGCGGCCACTATCATTGCTATGGGCTGCAAAGAGAGGGAGATCCCGGAGGGCGCTCTCTTTATGGTACACGAGGCCCTTCTGACACTGATCGGAAATTATAACCACAAGGCCCTTCTCGAAGTCAATAAAAGGCTGGAGGCTGCAAACAAGGCAGCGGCCGAGATTTACGACGGAGCGACACACCTCGGCACAGAAAAGATCCGCAACATTATGGCTCGGGAGACATGGTACACCGGCCGCGAGGCGGTGGAAAATGGTTTTTGTACTTCGCTTCGCGCCGGGTGCGAAACGAGCATGTGCATGAGCTCGGTCAAAGATGAAATTATCGTAAACGGAGTGCGGCACTCAATAAAAGGGTTCCGCAATTTCCCCGGGAATATCCCAATCATAAACAGTGTTCAAACGCCAACAGAACCGAAGCCGGCGGCTCCGAGTCAAGGCGTTTCCACAAATACAAAAAAAGAAGGAGGAAACACAATCATGACACCAGAAGAATTAAGAGCCAAATATCCCGAAGTAGTGGCACAGATCGAAGCCGCTGCAAGGGAGGCGGCCAGCGCTGAGGCAACCGCAGCGGAGCGCTCCAGACTGAAGGAGATCGAGGCAATCGAGAAAACCGTCGGAGACGCTGAGCTCATAGCGGCGGCCAAGTACGGAGACAATGCCTGCACAGCTCAGGAGCTTGCTTTTAATGCTATGAAAAAGCAGGCCCAGCTCGGCGAGCAGCATATCCAGAACACCGCGGCAGACTTCGCGGCGTCTAATGCTGCCGGCGTCGGATCAGTTCCTAACTCCGGGGCACCTGCTCCGAAAGATCAGGCACCGGACGAAAACGCTCAGATCGCACAGCTCGCCGCTATGATTGCAAACGGCGGCACAGTACCTGCGGCACCCGCAGAAACAGAAAAAAAATAAGGAGGTAACAACCATGAGAGCAGATCGACAGATCGGAACATGTGAAGCTGATAACCTCATTATCAGCGGAAAATTTCAGAGGGACGCCGTGAGCGTGACGATTGCAAGCGGCGAAGGCGTTCTCTCCCGCGGTACCGTCGTTGCAATGAGCAGCGAGTCGGGAAAATGCGTAATTCTCGGCACCGAGGCCGGCAAGGACGAGACGCTGACACCGTATGGCATTATTTGTGACGAGGTGGACGCGACAAGCGCCGACGCCGTTACAACGGCATACAGAACGGGGCATTTTAACAAAGAGGCCCTTATCGTAGACGACAACTACACAATGACAGACGCAGACGAGGCGGCGCTCCGTAATGGCGGCATTTACCTCGACTCTGCAATGTAAAGAAAAGGAGGAAAGAGAAAAATGCCTACACCGTTGATTTATAGAACCGTCACCATGCTGGCGGCTATTCAGGCAATGCCTACACATAGAACATTTTTAAGGGATCGCTATTTCCCTACTACCGCTCCGGTAAATGGAGTTTCTGACGATGTTTTCCCGGGCGAGGAGGTGCTCGTTGAGTATAGAAACGGCAGCAAAAAGATCGCTCCGTGCGTTATGCCGAGAAAAGGCGGCATCACAATCGAGCGCGAGGGCTACAAAACCTTCACATATACGCCGCCCTTTATCGCTCCCCAGAGACCGCTCACCATTGACGACCTGAATAAAAAGGGCTTCGGTGAGCAGCTTTTCCAGAATGTAACACCGCAGCAGCGGCAGGCCCAGATCCTCAACAGAGACTTGACAGAGTTCGACCAGATGATCTCCGGCCGTGAGGAGTACATGGCGGCTCAGTGCATGATTAACAACGGCTATATTTTGAGACACTACGCTGACAAGTACGGTAGCGGAGAATATGAGGAGTATGAGATCCGCTTCTATGACGAAGCAGCGAACCCGGCCCAGTACGTCCCGGCGGTAAAATGGGGCGAGCCCGGCGCGGATATTTACGGCGATATTTCCGAAATGATTTATATGCTCACACAGAACGGCCTGCCGGCGTCTGAGCTTGTAATGGCTCGCGGAGTTTCCAAGATCGTGCTGAAAGATAAAACTATTCAGGAGTATCTCGACAACAAAGGGATCTCGATCGGAAGTATCGCGCCGCTGAATTTGCCGGAGGGAGCTTGCTGCTTTGCTGTCCTGAATGTTGACGGCCACACCGTAAAGCTCATTACCTACGACGAGACATACGAGGACGAGGCCGGAAACATTGTGCCGTATATCCCGGCTGGTACCGTTGTATTATCTCACCCGGCAGCAGGCCGCGGCATTTACGGAGCCGTGACACAGCTCGAGCAGGACGATATGGAGTTTCACACCTACACCGGCCGCCGTATTCCTAAATACACGGCAGACGTAAAGGGAGAGACACGCGATATCAAGGTAACAAGCCGCCCGCTCCTGATCCCGAGAAGTAAAAACCCGTGGATCTCTGCAAAAGTGCTTTAATTATGCGAAGAAAGGAGACACAAAATGATTAAAATGATCGCCGGAGTGTACGGCTATAGAGAAGGCGGGATCATCATGCCGAAAGACAAAAACTCGGAGCCCTTCTCTCTCGATTCTGAGAGAGAGGCCGAGCTTGTTGCGCGTGGGGTTGCTGTATATGCAAATTTAATCATACCGGAGGCAGAACCGAAGCCCGCCGACCAGAACGGCGACGGCTCTCAGGACAACGAGGACGGCCAGGACGGCGACGACTCCCAGAATGACGAGGACAACGAGGACGGCCAGGACGGCGACGACTCCCAGAATGACGAGGACAACGAGGACGGCCAGGACGGCGACGGCTCTCAGGACGGCGAGGACGGCCAGGACGGCGACGACTCCCAGAATGACGAGGACGGCCAGAAACAGAAGCCGGAATACAGCGAAAAAATGAAGCTGCCCGAGCTGCAGGCTCTCGCTGCTTCGTATGGACTTGACGCTCAGAAAATGCGCGCTAAAGCTGAGGTGATCAAGCTGCTGGACGATTACTTTAAGGACGACAACGAACAGCCGCCGTCCTTCGGGGCAATGGATCCGGTTGAGTAATACACTGAAAGAGCTCATAGCTTCGGACATTGATCTGGTATTCATGCAGCTCGACGACTTCGGGGAAACCCACAGAGTCGAGGGCAAGGAGATTACTATTGTTGCCGACAGCGACACCCTTGCAAGCATGAAAAACGGCAATATTTTGGAGGTTGCCGAGTCCGACATGCTATTTTTTGCCAGAACCGAAGATCTGCCGGGTAAAAAAGCCCCGGGCTCAGCTATTAACATAGACGGCCGGGAGTGTACCGTTGACTTGTGGATCGAAAATCTCGGGATCTCACAAGTCACCGTACACCATACCTGCATGATTTAAGGAGGGCGCGCGATATGGCAATAACAACAGATCTTGACAATATTGTCGAATGGTTCAAAAAGGAAGTATGCCCGGGCATAACCCTGAAGGTACCGGACGACGAAAAAAACGACGGCGGCTACAGCGTGAAAACAACCACGCCGGCCGCTTTTGCTATGTATATTCCAACTCAGGACAGAAAGCCGCCAGATGTTGCGGCTCCTATACCGTCGGTGTGCGTGCAACTCCTGAAAGGGAAACACTCTCCCGCTCAACACATGGGGCAAATGACGATACAGCTCGCGCTTGCTGCATGGAACCCGGGCGAGCACTCGGGAGAGATACGAACACCGGTAGAAAACCCCGACGCTCTGGGGGGCTATTCATACAAAGCAGAGCAAAGCGGAGGTTTTAAGAGAAGCCTCGAGGGCTGGCGCGACGTTTGGACCTTTACGGACAAAGTGCTGGCAGTTCTGGAGAATACCGAGTACATTGCGGGCATGAGACTTGTCAAAGAGAGCAATATCGAGTACGGACCTTTTACAGAGGACGGCGCTCTCGTGAGTTATTACCCGTACTGGTTTTGCTGGGTACAGTTCACCCTCGAGCACGGGCTGGCTCGGAAAATTCCCGCCGAATATGAAAATTTTTTATAAAGGAGTGATTACAGAATGAGCTATCAACACGGAGCTTACGGCAAGATCGGCGACGACAAAGTAAAAAGCGCCGTTCAGGTTGACACCGTTGTCGCGTACATCGGAACCGCCCCGATCAACCTCGTTTTCGGGTACAAAGAAAAGGGCCTTGTCAACACACCGATCAAGCTGGAGAACATGCCAAAGACGCAGGCGACAGTCGGCTACTCGGATAACTGGGATAAATTCACATTATGCGAGGCTTTTGATTGCCACTTTGCGAACACGATCGAAAACGTGGGGCCGATTTACGTCATTAACGTACTGGATCCGGCCACACACCAGAAAGACACAAAAACAACCGTAGAGCTGACCTTCAAAAACGGCCGGGCCGAATATGCCAGCGATACGATCATACTCGACACTTTTGCCCTCGCTGACAAAGTGCTGGGCTCCGATTACTCAATCGACTACAACTACACAAAAGGGACCGTAGTCATTGAGTCATTGAATGACGAGGATCCTCTGACCGGAGCGCTGGAGGCGTCATTCTCGGAAGTAGATCCGACTCAGGTTACAAAGGCCGACGTTATCGGATCTGTAACGACCGGCGGGAAACGCACGGGCCTTCAGGCGCTTTATAAACTTTACACCATGCACAACGCGGTGCTCAATCTGCTGGCGGCTCCGTTCTGGAGCGAGGATCCCGACGTTTACAAGGCAATGATCGCAATCGTGCAAAAATTAAACGGGCACTGGGACGGTTTTGTCAATGCAGATCTCCCGCTCTATGACAAAAAGACGAGCAAAGCGATCGACACAATCGCAAAGGCTGAGGAGTGGGCCGAGGCTAACGGCTACACAAGCGGCTTTTCGAAGGTGTACTGGCCGCAGGTAAAATATGGGGATCGCGTGTATCACCTGAGCACGCACGCCACCGCCACTATGCAGCGGGTTGACAATAGTCATGACGGCATACCTATGGAGAGCCCGTCAAACAAAGAGATCATGTGTACCGCTCAATACTTCGGTAAAGACTCGGAAAACGAGGGCTTCGACCAGCAGGACGGAAACGAGCTCAACTCAAAGGGAATTACTACCGCGGTATTTTGGGGCGGGCTCTGGGTGCTCTGGGGACCTCATACGGCATACTTCGAGTACGGCAGCGACGGAGTTGCCCGCTATATTTTCGAGGTAAATATCCGTATGCTCATGTATATTACAAACGGTTTTCAACGCAGGCACGGCACGCAGATCGACGGCCCTATGGACTTGAACCTGCAGCAGAGCATATTGATCGACGAACAGGAGGAGCTCGACAGCCTGAAAGGCCGCGGCGCCCTTATCGGAGATCCGGTAATTGAATTTTTGGAGACAGCGAACCCGACAAGCGACCTGATGAACGGCGATTTTGTGTGGGACGTGAGCGCGACACCGACGCCGCCCTTCAAGAGTGGCACGGCCAGAGTCTCCTATACTGACGAGGGCTTTGCGGCTTATTTTGGGGGAGGTGAATAATCATGTGGCTGGACTTAAAAGGTGCGGTAGTTGCTGACACAGTGTACGAGACCGGCGTGCTTGTTGCGAAAGATACAAGTTTCACGCTGCCGTCCATTTCTTCAATGACGGCAGACCTCAACGCAATGGGGACAATGACGGTACCTATCGTCGGACTACTTGAAAATTTAGAGCTCTCAATCACAAAGATCGGCGAGGACAAAGGGCTCGGGAGAATGTCAAAACTTGAAAAGAAAAATTTTGAGTTTCGGTGGGTGCAGAACGTCGTCAAAGGAGACGGCTCGACAAGCGCCGAGGGCTGCAAGGCTTTTGTGCGTACATTCCCGCCGACGACGCTCCCGGGTATCGGCGTAGAAATCGGCGCCGCCTCGGAGAATGAGCTCACATACTCAGTGAACCGCGTGCAGATTTTTGTCGGAGGTTATGAGTATTTAATCGTTGACAGACTGAGCCAAATCCTCAGAGTTGACGGCGTGGACTATATGAAGGACATTAGCAAATTACTGTAAAATGCGGCCGCTGGCTTTAATGCTGGCGGCTTTTTCTATGAATGAAGGAGGCAATATCATGGACGAACACGGAAAAATCACTTTAAGCAAGCCCGTACTCATTAACGGAGTCGAGGTAAAGGAAATGACATACGACACGGACGAGATCAGCGGCGCCCTCTATGCTCAGGCAGAAAACGCGAAAATGAAGGCCAGCGGCGCCAAAGGTGGCAATCTCGCCGGGGCGGTTGAGCTCGATTATTCTTTGCATTTATACATCGGCTTCGCTGCCGTTATCGCAGTAAACCCGGCCTATACATTCGAGGACATGGAACGGATCAAAGGGAGGAGCCTGCGGGAATTTGCGAGGATCGGCCGTGGTTTTTTTATCGCGTCGGGAGACTCAGAGGCAGACAGCTCAGACGAGCAATCCGAGACTACTCCAGAACCTACCACACAAGCACAGCAGAGCTCGAAAAAAAGCCAGTAATTGACTTTATTGTGGAATATGCAGAGGCGGCCGAGGATCTGGCTGCTGAGCAAAAAAGGCGCCAGAAAAACAAGCCGGCGCCGGTAGTTAAACATAAAAAAGGCCGAAGGAGGTGATACCGTGGCAAGCGCCAAAACACTACAAGCTATTGTGGAAATAGCGGGCTCATTGAGCCCCACACTAGGAAAGGCAGCCGAGGAGGCTCAGAAGTCTCTCGAGGGAATAAATCTAAAAGCTATTGCTATTGGTGCCGGCGTTGCTGCCGCGGGCGCCGCTATCGGAAAGGCAACGATCGAGGCCGGGAAGTATCTCATTGATCTCGGCGGCGAGTTTGACAAAGTAGTCGATACAATCAGGATCGGAACCGGTGCAACCGGGGACGCCCTCGACGCCTTAACTGATGATTTTAACGAGGTATATAAAAGCGTACCAACTACAATGGAGGACGCAAGCCAAGCGATCGCAGATTATAACACGCGGCTCGGCCTGACCGGTCCAGAGCTCCAGAACATTTCAAAGCAGGCGATCCAAGTCTCCGACATGCTGGGCGACGACCTCGGCAGCGTGATCGAGGAGTCCAGCCAAGCCTTCCAAGCGTGGAACATAGACGCGGCAGACATGAGCGACGCTATGGACTATGTTTTCAAAGCGTCACAATCGACCGGGCTCGGCTTCACTAATTTAATGAGCAGCGTGCAGCAGTTTGGACCACAGCTTCAAGAAATGGGTTACTCATTCGAGGAGGCCACGGCATTGATCGGCCAGCTCGACAAAGCCGGCGTAAATACCAGCGAAGTGCTGAGCGCAATGAAAAAGGGTGTCGGATCACTTGCGAAGGAGGGAATTTCTGCAAGCGAGGGCCTCGAAATGTATGCCGAAAAAATCAAAAACGCCGGCAGCATGACAGAGGCGACGACAATCGCCTCGGAGATTTTCGGATCAAAAGCTGGATCCACAATGGCAGCAGCTATACGAGACGGGACTCTCTCGGTTGCCGACCTCACGGCAGAGCTCGAGAAAAGCAACGAAACGATCGGAGGTTGCGCCGAAGATACTTACAGCTTCGGAGAGCGCCTTCAGCTATTCAAGCAGCAGGCTCAGGTAGCGCTCGAGCCTCTTGCTATGACAATGTTTGACGCTCTCGACCAGCTAATGCCGGTAGTGGGCGAAGCTATGGAGGGACTGATCCCTATAATCGAGGGAGTGGCCGGCTCAATTATGCCGATAATATCGGAGCTAATGCCGCAGCTTATCCCTTTATTTCAAAAATTTGTACCGGTAATTTTACAGACGGCTCAGGCCGTCGCCCAACAACTGATCCCGCCGCTGCTTGAAATGATCCAGCAGGTACTCCCGGTAATTATTGAGCTGGTGAGCAGCGTGTTACCGTTGTTGTCGCAGGTAATCTCGGCTATTTTGCCGGTGCTGGTGCAGCTCATAACCGCTATTTTGCCGCCGATTATGCAAATTATATCAGCGGTTTTGCCGGTTGTGATTGAATTGCTCAATGTTGTGCTGCCGATCCTGATGACTTTACTCGACACACTCATGCCGATTTTGAGCACAATTATGAGCCTAATCGAGCCGATCGTGAGCCTGATCTCCACGGCAATTACGCCCCTGATCTCGGTCCTCGGCTCTCTCATTTCTCAGGTTTTGGAAATTCTGGCGCCCGCGTTGCAATTTATCGCCGGCATTTTTACGAGCGTACTCGGTGCCGCTATTCAGGGGATCGGGCCGATCGTCGAGTCAATAACACAGATTTTTCAGGGCTTGATCGACTTTATAACGAACGTATTTTCGGGTAATTGGAGCGCAGCTTGGGACGGTATCGTGAGCATTTTCTCCGGTATTGTCTCGGGAATAGCCGCAATTTTCAAGGCCCCGATCAATGCTATTATTAGCGGAATTAACACATTTTTGAACGGTCTAAACAGTATAAAGATCCCGGACTGGGTACCGGGCGTCGGAGGTATGGGCTTTAATATTCCAAACATTCCAATGCTCGCAAAGGGCGGCTTTACTGAAGGCATAACAATCGCCGGCGAGGCCGGGACTGAGGCGGTGATCTCATTCGATCACAATGTAAGAGCTGCAAATATAGGGTACTGGGAAAAGGCCGGCGAAATGCTGGGAGTTTACAACGACTCCGAGACGGCGCTCGCTGGAAAACTTTTGAATGTTGACGACTTCTCTCTCGCTGAGCTGGCTCAACCCTCTACAACTGTTATTTATGATTTTAGCGGCTTCACATGGAGCCCGGTTATCGAGGGCGGCAAGGCTACGGGAGACAATGACGACCTGATCCGCAGGCTGAAAGCGCACGAAGCTGAGTTTTTCGACTGGCTGGATCGCTGGTTAAGAGCAAGGGAGGTGACCGCTTTTGCGTAGGGTTATATCATACTATGAATACATCACACAAGAGGGCGACACATTCGACCTTCTGGCGCTCGATATGTATAACGACGAGCGTCTGGCTCACTATATAATCGAGTATAACCCAGATTATAGCGACGTGATCGTATTCGAGGGCGGCGTGCTCTTAAAGCTGCCCGTTGTAGAGGCGGCCGAGACTTCGGAGACAATACCACCGTGGAGGCGAACAGAATGAGCGAATTGTTACTAAACAATACAAACGTATCGGAGAAGGTGACAATATCCTCGTGTATTCACGAAATGCACGCGGGCGGCCGCTCCGACTCCCTAACGATCAGGATCGACGACTCAGAAAGTCAATTTGATAAATGGGGAATACAGACCGGATCCCCGGTTGAGTACAGAGACTCAGGAGCCGCAAGCGGTAAAATGTATTTATACAGCGCGGCGCCTGAATATGGTTATTATATCCTGCACGCCTATTCCATGCCGGTGAGCGGAACGATCCCAAATACAAAACCGTGGGAGCGCGTTCACTTCTCACAAATCGGCGAGGAAATAGCAGCGCGTCACGGGCTGGAGTTTGAAAGCTACGGCCTCGACGACATTGCATACCAGTATAGAGCGCAGGAAAGACAAGAAGATTTTAAGTTTTTCGGGCAACTTTGCACTCTCGAGCGTGCAGCTCTCATAATATTCGACGGCCGGCTCATTGCTGCATACGAGCCGTACCTCGAAAGCGTCGAACCGGCCGCCACTATCGACACGGCCGGTTGTGTGGTTGAGTGCGAGGATCGCAGCCTTTTGGAATATGGCGCCGCGAAAGTATCGAGCGGGCCGTATAGCGGAATTTTCAAAGCTCCAGAGGGTAACGCGAGACTATGGGTACCCGATAGGCCGATAACATGCCAGAGCAACCTCGAGGCGATCCGCTTCGCAGCCAGTGAGTTGCGAGAAAAAAATAAAATGCTTATATCTGGCAGCATTGAAGGATCCCTCATGCCGCAATATGCACCCGGTATTATGGTAAACATCAAAAACCGGCAGGCGCCCTCATGGAGTGGCGCCTATTTTATTTATAAAGTGCGGCACGATTACGGAAAAAATAAAACAAAGATATTTTTCAGGCGAAAGCTGGAGGGCTACTAATGGACGGAAATATTAAAAAAGGCACGGTGCTGAGCGTAGAGGGACAAAAGGCGCGCGTTGCACCTACGAGCAATATCGAGCTTGTATCTCAAAGTATTCAGATAGCGGAATACATCGACGCCGCGGAGCTGGCAAAAGGCTCGGCCGTGGCGTATGTGATATTCGAGGACCAGACGGGGCTCATATTTGCAAAATTAGATTAAGGGAGGCGAGCACATGGCAGTCATGGCAAAATGGCGAAGCAAAACCTTCGAAATCTCCACAAAAAAAGTAAACCCGCTCAAAAACTTCTCTACCTCTACCACGATAAAAAGCGACGACTCAAAGAGCAAAAAGAAAACGACCGAGCTTGTGCCGTTTACTTTTGACGTAGACGTACACGCCGGGGCCGGCGTCAATCCGCAAAGCGAATACGATAGCTGGTGCTCTCTTATCAAGCAAACCGGCGCTTTATATTTGCACGGCCGGCGCTTCGGTAGAGAAACAAGGCTAACCGATGTTAGTCTCTCGGGCGCGCTGTTTGACGACTTCGGAAGGATCCGCTTCGCTACAATAGGGCTAACCTTCGAGGAGGTAAACACCAAAGAGACGAAAGGCGAGGCCGGAGCCCGGGCTGCCGCCTCTGAGGCGAAAAAAGCAGAAAAGAAAGCCAAAAAGAAAAAGGGCAAAAAGGTGACAATATCAGTAGGCAGCAGCGTGAAGCTGACCGGCAATTATTACACAGACGGCCAGAAGATACTCGCAGAGGAGAAAAAAAGAGTCTTAAAAGTCGGAAAGATCAAAGGCGACAAGGCGTATCTCCCGCAAGTTGACGGCTGGGTATATATCAGCACGCTGTCCCTCGTATCGTAAAGGAGGCGAGCACATGCTGGCAAGTAATAACGGAGATCCGCGGCAATGCGCGGCCAATCTGCTGAAAATAACAAGAGGAGAAAACCCCTTCGACCGTATAAAAGGGCTCGACGCAACTATGACAGACGCCCCGAGCGCGACGGCTCAAAACGACGCGATCGCGGAGGCCGAGTGGGTACTCGAGACATACGAGCCCCGCGTTGAGATTGAGGCGGCCGAGTTTACAGCTCCAGACGCCCAGCTCGGGGACTTTTCCACATTAACACAAATTAAATTAAGAGAGGAGGAGGACAATGAGTAAAACCAGCGAATTGCAATTTATCGAGACCGACGCCGGGCAAATATATGATTTTATCATGTATGTTCTGGAAAATGGAGTCACTGAGGAACTATACCCCGGGGACGAGCGGCGCATTTTCGGAGAAGCTCTCGCAGCGCTGACTCTGGCGCTATATTCAACGATGAACGACTCCGCGAAGCAGGCAACGCTCCGCTATGCCCGCGGCGAAGTGCTCGACGCTCTGGGAGAGTTTGCCGGAGTGTATCGGATCGAGGCAATGCCGGCAATGACAGCGCTCCGCTTCTCTCTGAAAGAAGCAGTAAACCAAAATATCATAATTCCCAAAGGGACCAGAGCAACGTCTGACTATACCCGGTATTTTGCCACGACTGAGACGGCCGTGCTGCAGGCCGGTTCCTTATATGTTGACATTGAGGCAGAAAGCACCGAGGGAGGCAGCAACTACAACGAAATACCAGAGGGCGAGATCAATGTGCTGGTGGACCTGATACCGTACATTGACGCAGTATCAAACACAGCGGAAACAACCGGAGGCGGCGACGTGGAAAGCGACGAGGATCTGAGGCAGAGGATCCGGCTCTCTCCGTCTGGAAAGTCTACCGCCGGTCCTAAAAACGCATACCGGTATTTTGCTATCTCTGCCGACTCCAGCGTGGCCGACGCACATGTGGACTCTCCGAGCCCGGGCGTCGTAGTTATAACGCCGATTTTATACGGCGGGCAAATACCGGATCAGGATATTCTCAATAAGGTGCTGGAGGCCTGCAACGCCGACGACGTGCGGCCGCTCACTGACTTTGTAAAGGTGACACCGCCGACAACGCAGAGCTATGACATTGAGCTGACATATTACACGACGCCAGCAAACGAGACCGCCGTCGTTGAAAATATTGAGGGATCCGGCGGCTCAATCGACCAGTACATATACTGGCAAGGCAGCAGTTTGGACCGGAATATAAACCCGGACTATTTGAGAAAGCTCATATTGTGCCCCGAGGATAGCGACGGAAATCACCTGACCGGGGCCGATCGTGTAATAATCACGAGCCCGGTATATACAGAGCTCGCCCCTACTACCGTTGCAAAATTCTCGGGAGTGCTGAAAGTATCACATGAAATGGAGGGCTGAGCATGGCAAGAATGACTATTTTTAACCCGAACATGCTGAAATTGCTGCCTCAATTCATGCGAGGAGACGAGGCAAACGCCACACTCTCTCAGGCTATGGACGCCCTTCTGGCAGAACCGGCAAGGCGCTCGCGGATCCTGAGAAAATGGGACCAGATTGACAATATGAACCACGCCCAGCTCGATGAAATGGCGTGGGAGTTTAATATTGACTGGTGGGACTCTGCTTTTTCTCTGGAGACAAAGCGCGCCGTTGTAAAAACTTGCTACCGGGTGCATGAGAAACGCGGTACAAAGTGGGCCGTTGAGGAGCTTATCACGTCGGCCTTCGGAATGGGTAAAGTTACTCCGTGGTTTGAGTATGGCGGGGATCCGTTCTGGTTCAAAATTCAGACGAGCGCAACACTGACGAAGGACGGAATGGCCTATTTTTTGAGCATGATCGACAAGGTGAAAAGCGCCCGCGACCATGTGGAAATGATAGAAGTCACCCGAACGATCGACCAGATAATGCATGCCGGGACCGCGCAGCTCTCACACAGCAAATGCGTGGTTTTAGACCATTTCCACGAAACGAGGCGCGCACATTCAGACCAGCACGCCGGAACGGCAGCAGGCTCATACAGCAGCAAAAACAGTATTCAGGATCATTTTTCGCTTGCTTATACAGCCGGCTCGGTTGCAAATGCCGGAACGGCAGCAGGCAGCGCTCAAAGCCGCGCGGCAGCGGTTGAGAGCTTCGCAGAGGTGCAGACTCAGCGCTCTACAATCGGAGCCGGAGTTTCACAAATATATTACACCAAAAACACCATAAAGGAGGATTGACAACAAAATGGCAGATTTTAACAACGCTATTATGACAACCGGAGGCGCCGCGCTTTTAGCGGCAACTACCGCGGGGACCGCAAAGCTCAAATTCACAAAGCTGGTAACGGGATCCGGGAGCTACACGGATCAGGAAAAGACAAGAGGGAGCCTTCAGGCGCGCACGAGCTTGAAAGCTCAAAAACAAGAATTTCCTTTTTCCTCGATCACTATGGC
Organism: uncultured Lachnospiraceae bacterium; assembly: GCA_964421915.1. Taxonomy (GTDB): domain Bacteria; phylum Bacillota; class Clostridia; order Lachnospirales; family Lachnospiraceae; genus NK4A136. The sequence goes on along the minus strand of CAYQZB010000003.1, from coordinate 98,720 downwards.
TTCGGAAACATGCGTAAAACTTGTGGCGCTTGTATCAAATGCAGCGCTCTCGGCCGGCTACTATGTGAATGAAGTCGGCATTTATGCGGTTGACGAGCTGGACGAGGACGCGGAGCCCGTGCTCTACTCTATCGCGATCGCAAATGTGGCCGACTATTTGCCGCCGTATAACGGTTTGACGCCCTCGACGATTACGCAGGAATACTTTGCAACCGTAGACAATGCGCTCGAGGTTACTATCCAGACAAAGACCGGAGCCGTGGCTCTGGCCGAAGATCTCGACGCTCTGGAGGCAGAGCTCGAGGAAATGGCACAGCAGAACGAAAACCGGTTCGCTGCCGTGGACGACGCTCTCGAGCTTATCATGCAGGACAATGACCGCATTTATCCCGGGCGCGACCTGACGAGCGTTTTCGCTCTGGAGATTGCACAATACTCGGACGCATGGGCGTGGATCAAGGCCCGGATCAAGGCTCATAATTTTACCGGCATACATGTGGCCGACTATATCCCTATCACGATGAACGGCCAGACGGTAAAAATGCAGGTTGCCGGCATTGATACATATTACCGCACGACCGATCAGCAGCTCAGTCACCACATTGATTTTATCAGTAAAGATTGCTTTAATCAGGCGACAAAGTGGAACGACACGAACACCAACAACGGAACGGCGGCAGAAAATTCTCCGTATATGGCGAGTAAGTTGCACACGTTCCTCACTACCACGCTTTACGGCTACCTGCCGGCAGCAGTAAAGGCGGTAATCAGTAACAAGCGTATGCTCATGGAAAGCCGATACAGCGCAAGCGGAGCGCTCACAGACGGTACGACGTGGGCGTGGAAAGACCTCGGCCCGCTCTGGGTACCGACCGAGTACGAAGTTTTCGGATCATGTATCTGGGGGACAAAAGGCTGGAGTCAAGGGCAGGCTCTCCAGTATCCTATTTTTGCCAACAGTTACCTGCACCGGATCAAAGGGCAAGGCAACGGCGGCGGCCGTTGTGGTTGGTGGCTGGCTTCGGTGACGAGCGGCTCCTCGTCTATTTGCGTGATTGTGGGCAACTACGGGTACTCGCACAGCTGGCACGACGCCAGCCGCGAGCTTTGCGTGCCGGTCTGCTTCCGAATTGACGAGGCGTAAGCCGAGGCATAATCTTTTTTTAATCCGGCTACCTTGTGTAGCCGGTAATGTGGAGGCAGAAAATGAGTAACGTGTACGCCAGAAATCGAAAAAAGACAAAATTTGACGTTGTGACAAATGCGGAGAAGCTGCAGGACGACATAACCCTCTATGTAATGAATGAGCGGCTAGTCCCGAAAAAATGGCGGTACATGATCGGCGGGGATATTATCGCAAAAATTGACGAGCTCAACGACAATGTGATCGCTGCAAATTCCATTTATGCCACAACAGAAAAGGACCTCGAAACGCGGAAAGCATACCAACAAAGGGCAATAATAAATGGCTACCAGATACAAAGAAAGCTAAAACGCCTTATCAGGTGTGTGCCCTCTGCTACCGCGAACAGCCTCGAGGATATTGTCAATCTGCTGGAGACAGAGATCAAAGATATAAAAGGCTGGAGGAAAAACGACAAAATTGTGGGCCAGTAAGGGCCCGCGGGTTATTCACTGTTTAGTTTTGTGCGGCGGCCGTTGTAATTGGTGGCTGGCTTCGGTGACGAGCGGCTCCTCGTCTAATTGCGTGAATGTGAACAACAACGGGAACTCGAACAACTGGAACAACGCCAGCAACGAGCTTTGCGTGCCGGTCTGATTCCACCTATAGCCCGACTTAGTAGGAAACGAACACAGTGCCAGAGTGGAAGGAAGGAGTGGATAACCCTCGCCGACAAGGCGTAAATAAGAGCCCAGACGTTACCGGGTGGACGCTGCTTGCATGGCGCGGAGTTTGTGCATGTTCTCCGCGTTTCATACCCGTTGTACTATGCGGCTAAATAAATGCACAATAGCCGTGCTGGGTAAAAATTTTATAGAAATGAGTAATAAAACCGTGACAAGTGAAGAAAGAAAAGAACGACGGTACCAACGGAGAAAAGCGGCCAGAGAAGCGAAACGCCGGGAGAAAATCGGAAAGTATGACGATTTTGAAAGAGTGGCCTCTCTTAATTCTCTATATGAAGCAGCGAACGAAGCAGCAAAGGGCGTAACATGGAAAGCCAGCGTCCAGCGCTATCATGCGTCGCTGCTTTTTAATATATCCAAAACCAGAGCCGACCTGCTCGCCGGAAAAGATATACGGCGCGGGTTTATCTGCTTCACAATATGTGAGCGCGGCAAGTTGAGGAATATCAAAAGCGTGCACTTTTCCGAGAGGGTTGTGCAGAAATCTTTTTGCACAAATGTATTATACCCAACCTTCACGCGCGGCCTGATTTATGACAACGGCGCCAGTCAAGAGGGCAAAGGCACGCACTTCGCTCTCAGGCGCCTAAAAGCACACCTTCGGCGGCATTTCCGAAAGTATGGCAGAGAGGGCGGCATTTTGTTGATAGACTTCTCGGACTACTTCGGAAACGCTCAGCACGAGGCGCTTTTCTCTATTTATGACGAACAATTCACAGATCCGCGGATCATAGCTCTGGGAAAGGCTTTTATTTCTGCTTTTGGTGACGTGGGCCTCGGACTCGGCAGCGAAACAAGCCAATTAAATGCGGTGAGGCTGCCAAACAAAGCCGACCATTACGCGAAGGAAGTGCTGAGGTTGCGCGGGTTTGCTCGATTTATGGACGATACCTACGCAATACATCAAGACATGAAATACCTCGAGTTTTGTCTCGAGAAGCTCCGGGAAATATACGCCTCTCTGGGAATTATCGTCAACGAAAAGAAAACAAAAATTGTTGATCTAAAGCACGGGTTTACATATTTGAAAACCCGCTTTTATATCACAGAAACCGGCCGGATCATTGCGAAGCCGTGCCGGCAAAGTATCACACGCGAGCGCCGCAAGTTAAAGAAGCAGGCGAAGCTCGTCGAGGCCGGCGTGCTCACTTTTGACGCGGTTCGTTGCTCGTATGCCTCATACATAGGCAGCCTGCAGCACCGCGACGCATACCGGACAATTCAAAGCATGAACCGCCTATACAATAGGCTGTTTATAGAACAATGGAAAGGAGACCAAAACCATGAGCAAACAGACCAAGACAGCGAGGACCAGAGAACAGATCGAGGCAGAGATCAGGGGCCTGCAGCAGCTCCTCACGGCGACGGACTATAAGGCGCTGAAACACGCCGACGGCGTAATAAGCGACGAGGAGTACGAGGAGACTCGACAGCTCCGCATTGACTACCGCCAGCAGATCAACGACCTCGAGGCAGAGCTCGAAGCTGCCGAAGGGCAGGTGGCAGACAATGAGTAACATCGAAATTATTGAAATGCAAAACACAATAATTTCAAACATGGCCCAGATCAATGCAGAGCTACACATGCGGCTCTCGCAATTTGAGGCCGTGGCCCAAAGTGAAAAAGTCGAAGCTCTGGAGGCCGAAAACGAGGCTATGCTCGAGAGGTTGAAAAAAGCCGGAGTTTTCGAGGAAGGAGGGAACCCGTGACAGAAATTAGCTTTTTAATCACCGTGATCGGGATCTGTCTCTCGATCGCCACGTTTTATGTTGGACGCCAGACGGCCAGCAAGGCAGACGGCCGGGCGGCCGGAGCTCTGGAGACAGACCTGCGCTACATCAAGGAAAGCGTCGGACGTATCGAAGGCCAACTCAACAGAGACGTGCAGCGGCTCGAGGGACGCATTGACGAGATCAGCAATCAGCTCTCGGGGCTCAGCAATACCGTCGGCCGGGTGCATGAGTCGTCAAAGAGCGCACATAACCGCATAAGCGAGCACCTCGAGCGCGAACATGATATACAGATCGAGAGGCGAGAACATGCGGAGACGTAGAAAAAAGAAAAGGGAATTTTCAAAAACCATATTACGAACAGTGGCAGCCGCCACAGTCGTGATCGTGGTTTTTTCTTTTGCCCTCATGTGGAAAACCGGAGACACCTCGCCTCTGGCGTACATTATCCCGGGTATATTTACTGAGCTCTCTGCCGCTACCGGTTTTTATTTCTGGAAAGCAAAGGCCGAAAACGAGATCAAGCTCAACGCCCTACGGAGGCAAAAGAAACTAGAGCAACAACAGACCATAGAAACGCCCGGAGAGAATGATCCGGGCGATTTTGATCAGGAGGTGCAAGACGATGAGTATTTTAATCGGACACGCAAGTATTAGTGAAAACGGAACTATCAACGGCGCCAAAGGCGACAGCACAGGAAAAGAAGTTTGTACCCGCTCATGGTATAGTAAGCCGTGGGACTTTATGGCAATTCACCCCGACGCCAACGTGAGGGAAAAGCACGCGAAAGCGATCGAGGCCGCTTGTGCAAATGACAACATCGGGTACGGGCAAGGGGACCGCAACACGCTGAACACGCTCGCAAAGGCCGTCAATTACAACCTCGCAAAAGTCGGAAAATGTAATTGTGATTGCTCCAGTTTACAGAATGTGGCAGCGGTAGCCTCTGGCGCCTCTGGTGTATCATACGGGAGTAACGGCTGGACCACTTCGACCATGAAGGCCGCGCTGCAAAAAGCTGGCTATAAGATCATCACAGACGCCGCGTATTTAGCAAGTGCTGACTATTGCGTCCGCGGCGCGATATACGTCAAAGCGAGCTCTCACACCGTTTGTGGTTTATCCAACGGAGCGAAAGCAAGCCAGACGTTGAGTAAGGCCGGAATTGCTGCCGCCTCTGGCAGCTCTGGCAGCTCCAGCGGTTCCTCTGGCAGCTCCAGCGGCTCCTCTGCCGCCCTCAAATATAAAGTCGGGGACATTGTAGACTTTACCGGCTCAACGCACTACACGAGCAGCTACGCGGCCGGAAAGGCTAAAAGCTGCAAGCCCGGCAAGGCTAAAGTGACACAGCTCAGCGCCGGCCAGCCTCACCCGTACCACCTTCAGGCAGAAAAGGGATCCGGATCGACTGTTTGCGGCTGGGTAAACGCTGGAGACATTAAAGGCGCCACCGCTGCAAGCTCTGGAGCGATCGCAGTAGGAAAAACCGTAAAAGTAAAAAGCACGGCCACGAAGTACGCCACCGGCCAGACGATCCCGGGCTGGGTAAAAGGCCAAAAATACACCGTGCAGCAGATCAACGGCTCCCGGGCTCTTTTGAAAGAGATCACAAGCTGGGTAAACCTCACCGATCTGGAATTATCGTAAGGAGGGCAACATCATGGATCAGGAAACACTCAATACTTTAATGACTCTCGTCGTGCTGCCGCTTCTCGTGGGCGTCTCCGGTTTTGCCGTTGCATGGCTCCGCAAGAAAACGCAGGAAATAAACGAGAATATCAAGAACACCACCGCAAAGAAATATATAGACATGGCAAGCGAGGCCGTGACTAAAGCGGTGCAGACTACTTTCCAGACATACGTCGATACATTAAAGGCGCAAGGGAAATTTGACAAAGAGGCACAGCTCGCAGCGCTGCAAAAGTCGAAAGATACCGCCGTCACTCTTATTACAGACGAGGCAAAGAAAGCTATATCCGAAGCATACGGAGATTTTGACAAATGGCTGGCGGCCACAATCGAGACTCTCGTGCGCGAGGACAAAAAGACCTCGCCTGCTGCCGTCGAGGAGAAACAGACGCAGATCGCAACGACCGCGGCCACCGCTGCCGCTTCGGTAGCTGCTACCGTAGCCCAGACAGCCGCCGCTCAGGTTGCGGCCGAAGCTGAGGCAGCGAGACCTCTCGAGAGGGGCACAGAATAGCCCAGATTTAAGCGAGAATTGAGGAAAAGACGCTCACCCGGTAATTTACCGAGTGGGCGCCTTTTTTGCGTTCTGGGGCATTTTACGCGCTCCCCTCTCACCTGCTGCCGCCCTTTTTGTATATCTTGTGCAAGATACACAATTTATCGGGTGAATGTTTGTGGAGTGTGTGTATTGTTATCTTGTGCACGATATGATATTATAATATCAGAAACAAGGAAAACACAGAAAAAACGAGGAGGCAGCACCATGAAGGAGTTATTCATCAAATTAAAAGAAGCAGAGGAAAAGGCAAACAGAGCCGACGCAGAATACGAGGCCAATCCATACGACGAAGAAAAAGAAAGAGCTTTTGACGAGGCATACGCCGAAGAACACAAAGCCTTCACAGAACTGGCGACGGCAATCTCAAAATACACAGAAGGCCAGATAACCGAGCAGGTAGCGGCCACAATGTTGAGAAGCAAACGCGAGCAACTCGAAAATTTATTCTTATAGGAGGATCCGACAATGGCAAACACTTTTTACATGATTAACGGTTTAGTATTCAGAGAGGGGCAAAAGCTGACGGCCAACTGGGGCGCCTGCTATCCGGTAGCCGAGGGCAAGATCATCGGCTTCGAGCGCCGCCCGGCCAATATGTTTCACCCGGCCGACGTTCTGGCGGTTATTGAGTGGGACGACGGCAAACAAAGCAAGGAGGAGCTCAACAGAATACACGAGCCCGGGTGGCGCAGCGCAAACGGCAGCCCGATCGGTATCTTTACAGCATAACAAAATCAGACGGGGCGGCGCTGCTGCCCCGGGAAGGAGAAAACATGAAAATTTTTAGGGTTTACTGGAGGGAAAAGACGGCACCGAAGGAAAAGCTCGATTACTGGGGCTTTGTAAAAGCAGAGAGCGAGGAGGACGCGCTGAGAATTACAAACAGTATGCTCGACGACCAGCACGAGGCAACCGAGGCACACGAGGCAGCCGAACACATGATAACGCCGCGAAGCATAACCCTCAATTTTGAAAATAAAGCCGAGTATCTGATCGGCTGGTAAAAGTTTGTTGTTGTCGTGTGTATGATATGATAAAATAGAGCCAGAAGGGAGGCGATACAGTGGGAAGGAAACCGACAAAGACGCCAGAGGAAAGAGCGGCAGCAGTCACCGCGTACAAGAACACATGGCAGCGGGAAAACAAAGACCGGATCCCGATCACGGTCCCCCTCGGGGATAAAGACCGGATCGCGGAGTGGGCCAGAAAAAAGGGCTACACCAGTACAAACTCATACATAACGGACCTCATATACAAGGATATGGGGGAAAGATAACACCCGCAGCAATGCGGGGCGCTAATGAAGCCGAGGACGGTCCCAAGCCCGTGCAAATTCAGAGGGGCGCGCGTAATTTACAGATCAAGCCCGGTCTGAGTGATAGCTGACAAGTTTTGCTGGTTTTTAATGTGAAAACCTTAAAACGAGACAGACGGCAGCAGGCGCCGCAGCCAGTCCCGTGCAACCCGTAAACAATACCAACGCGGCCGAGGAGGCCAGAAGGGAACGGTGATCGCTGCCGAGCTATGCAGGCTCTATCTCTCGAGCCAAATCGAGAGGCGACCGGGCATAATAAAAGCGCCAGAGCTCAGCCCTGACGCTTTTATATTATTCTTTCCGCGCAAATTTCACGACTACCGCGAATACTTTTTTGAAAAAATATAGCGGGTTCAAATTTGCGCCATTGAGTGCCGGCAGCGGGACTTGAACCCGCACGTGGTTGCCCACAACAGATTTTGAGTCTGCCTCGTCTGCCATTCCGACACGCCGGCGTAAGCTTGGCTGTAAACCACAAATAAGATAATAACATACTCGAAAAAAATTTACAACATTTTTTTGCATCTTGGTCGGTAATGTTGTAAAATAAAATATGATGTCTTTCCGCAAAGCTGTGGAAGGCAGGATAGATGGAAAGAAAGACTGGATAACAACCATGGATTGTATCAATTATCGGATGAATATGCTCCCGTATCTGAAGCATGAACTGAGTATCAAAAAGACGCGAAAGCTGCTTTCACATGTAGAGAGCTGCGCGGAATGTAAAGAAGAATTAAAGGTGCAGTTCCTTGTGATGGAGGGCATGAAACGTCTGGAATATGGAAAAACTTTTCATCTGGAGGAAGATTTTGAAAAAAGCCTGAAAGCCTCTGCCAGAGAATACAAGAGGCGCGACACATTACAAAAGCTTTTGCTGCTTGTTTTTTACGGTGGATGCCTGCTTGTGCTCCTGTTTTTGTTAAAGGGGATCTTCCTGTAGGGTTTTTGGAAAAATAGAGATTGTCAGGATATTTATATAAAATCGGATATTGAAAGAATGAGGATATGGAAAATATGGCGGATAAGCTGGTATTGATCGATGGACACAGTATATTGAACAGGGCATATTACGGGGTTCCGCCGCTGACTAATGCGGCAGGACTTCATATCAATGCGATCTATGGATTTTTGAACATTATGTTTAAGATATTGGAGGAGGAACAGCCGGAGTATCTGGCGGTTGCTTTTGACGTGTCTGCGCCGACATTCCGCCATGAAATCTACAAAGAATATAAAGGCACAAGAAAGCAGATGGATCCGGAATTGAAGGAGCAGGTTCCGGTCATGAAAGAAGTCCTGCAGGCGATGGGCGTGATGATCATGGAACAGGCCGGACTGGAGGCGGATGATATCTTAGGCACGCTGGCAAAGTCAGCGGAAAAGGAAGGCATGGAGGTTTCCCTGGTGTCAGGAGACAGGGATCTTTTACAGATCGCAAGCGATCATATCAAGATCAGGATCCCAAAGACAAAGGGCGGCAAGACGGAGGTCAAGGATTACTATGCGAAGGATGTGATCGCTGAATATCAGGTGGATCCTGTTCGGTTTATTGACTTAAAAGCGTTGATGGGGGATACTTCGGATAATATACCGGGTGTGCCCAAGGTCGGACAGAAGACGGCGGAGAAGCTGATGGTTGAGTATGGCTCTCTGGAAGGGATCTATGAGCATGTGGATGAGATCTCCATGAAGGCGGTCAGGGAGAGCCTGATCGAGCATAAGGACCTGGCGGATCTGAGTAAGGTATTGGCGACGATCAATGTATCTGCCGATCTTTCTTATCAATGGGAGGAGGCAAAGCTCGGAAGCCTTTATACAAAAGAGGCATATCAGAAATTTGTGGAACTGGGATTCCGCAGCATGCTGTCAAGATTTGACGGGGCGGGATTCACGGATGCCGGTGCGGAGGCGCTGGTCAGTGAGAAGGCATTTATCAGGATTGACGGGGTAGAGGCGGCACACGCTGCTTTTGAGAAGGTTGTCAAAGCAGGTCAGGCGGGCGTCAGGGTATGGTTTGTGGAAGAAACCACCGGCGGACGGCAGCTTTCTTTATTTGATGAGGTACAGGAGGAGAAAAAACGGCTGATCGTGACGCTGGCAGTATCAAAGGATGAAGTTTATTATCTGGATTCTGCATTGCTGGGAGAAGGGGAGCTTGAAGGGCAGCTGCGTCATCTGTATCAGAAGGATGTGATCATGGCGACGTATGCGGTCAAGGAGTTATATCAGGTGCTTGAAATAGAGAACAAAAGCGCGGAGGAAGTATCGGCGCATTTCTTTGATATCCTGCTGGCGGCATATCTGTTAAATCCGTTAAAAAATGACCATCAGACGGGAGATATCGTCAGAGCATGCAGCAACAGTATGATTCAGGATTATGAACAGAGATTTGGTAAGACGGCGTTGGAAGCTGTGCTCAAAGAAAAGGAAGAAGAGTTTGTGGCTTATGCGTGTACGGAGGCATATGCGGCGCTGTATTGTCAGTCCGAGCTGACAAAGCGCCTGCAGGAGCAGGAAATGTATTCGCTGTTTTATGATGTGGAGATGCCGCTGTCCTATGTATTATATCGCATGGAAGCGGAAGGTGTTCGGGTGAATCCCGGCGCGCTGCGCAGATACGGAGAAGAGCTTGCGGAGAGCATTGCCTGTCTGGAAGAAAAGATCTATGCGGCGGTAGGGCATGAATTTAATATCAATTCACCGAAGCAGCTGGGGGAGATCTTATTTGGCGAGATGGGACTGCCGGGCGGTAAGAAGACAAAAACAGGGTATTCCACCTCGGCGGATGTATTGGAGAAGCTTGCGCCGGAACAGCCGGTGATCAGGGATATTCTGGAATACCGCACTCTTGCAAAGTTGAAATCGACTTATGCGGATGGACTTTCCGCCTTTATAAAGGAAGATGACCGGATCCATACGAATTTTAACCAGACAATCACTGCAACAGGAAGAATCAGCTCTACAGAGCCCAATCTGCAGAATATCCCGATGCGTATGGAGATAGGCAGGAAGATCAGGAAGGTGTTTATCCCAAAAGAGGGCTGTGTGTTTGTGGATGCTGATTATTCGCAGATCGAGCTGCGCATCCTGGCATCTCTGGCAGGAGATGAAGAACTGATCGCGGCATATCGGGGAAATCAGGATATCCACAGAAGTACGGCGTCTAAGGTATTTCATGTACCGTTTGAGGAAGTGACGGATCTGCAGCGGCGCAATGCGAAAGCGGTCAATTTTGGGATCGTCTATGGCATCAGTTCGTTTGGACTCAGTCAGGATCTTTCCATTTCCAAAAAGGAAGCGCAGCAATATATAGAAGATTATTTTGCGATGTATCCCGCTGTCCATGATTATCTGGAAGCCGCTAAGGAATATGCAAAAAAGACTGGGTATTCCGTCACTGCATACGGCAGGAGGAGGCCGATCCCGGAGCTTAAAAACAGCAATTTTATGCAGAGATCTTTTGGGGAACGGGTGGCGATGAATGCACCGATCCAGGGGACTGCGGCGGATGTGATCAAGATAGCGATGCTCAGGGTGTATGACAGGCTTTTGAAAGAAGGACTGGAGGCGCGGATGATATTGCAGATCCATGATGAGCTTTTGATCGAGGCGCCGGAGCGGGAAAAAGAGAAAGTGATAGAGATCCTGGAGGAAGAAATGCCGGGCGCAGCGGATTTCCCGGTGAAACTGGAAGCGGAAGCGCACTGGGGAATGGACTGGTACGAAGCAAAATAGTGTGAGAAGAACTTGGAGAATTAATTATGAAGACAATAGGTATTACCGGTGGGGTCGGCTCAGGAAAGACAGAGGTGCTTACCTTTATCACGACACATTATGATGCAAGGGTCATCGTAGCAGATATCGTGGCGAAGGAACTGGAACAGCCGGGACAGTCATGTTATCATGCTCTGGTGGAAGCATTAGGTAATGGGATCTTGGATGCGGAAGGGTTGATAGACGCGAAGGCGCTGTCCGGACGGATCTTCTCAGACGCGAAGGCGCTGGCGCAGGTCAATGCCATCGTCCATCCGGCGGTGAAGCGTTATATACTGGAAGCAATGGACGAAGAACGAAAAAAGGGGACAAAATATTTTGTGGTGGAAGCCGCATTGTTGATTGAAGAAGATTATCAGGACATTTTGGATGAAATGTGGTATATTTATGTCAGTGAGCCGGTAAGAAGGAAACGGCTGAAGGAAAGCAGAGGGTATTCGGATCAGAAGATTGACAGCATCATGGCGGCTCAGAAGACGGACGCAGCGTTTAGGGCTGCCTGCGATTATATTATAGATAATAATGATTCTATCGGGAAAATGCAGGAGCAGGTGGCTTTATTGCTGACGGATGATGTTCCAAAGACTGTTTAAGGTATAAGGAAATAGGCAATTGCAAAATTCTGACATGATTTTCCATGTTGTGCATTATTGATAATTTATCGCAGACACAATATCTACTTTTAAGAGTTTTGCAAATATCTAAATATAAAGAAAGCATGAGAGTTGAAAAATGGGTAATGAATTGAAACCGCAGGGACAGCTGGTATTCGGTCTGGATATCGGAACAAGGAGTATCGTGGGCACGGTAGGCCACCGGGAAGGGGAGCGCTTTATCATTGCGGCGCAGGTAGTTAAAGAACATGAGACACGTGCGATGCTGGATGGTCAGATCCATGATATCGGACAGGTCGGCAATACGATCACGCAGGTGAAGCGCGCGCTGGAAAAAAAGCTTTCCGTGAAGCTGACGGACGTCTGTATCGCTGCCGCAGGACGCGTGCTGCTCACATTTGAGACCAGTGTCACATGGGAATTTGAAAAGGAAAGGGTAGTTACGCCGGAGGAGATCGCCGGGCTGACTTCGCTTGGAATCGAAAAGGCATATGAGAAGCTGCAGGAAACGAATGATTCCGATATGAAATTTTACTGTGTGGGCAATTCCGTCATCCGGTATTATCTGAACGGTTATCCGATCAGCAATCTGGAAAATCATAAAGCAAAAAATATCGGGGCAGATATCATTGCTACGTTTCTACCGGATGATGTGGTAGACGGACTTTATCGTGCAGTCGAGCTTGCGGGTCTAAATGTCGTGAATATGACATTGGAGCCGATCGCCGCTATGACGGTGGCGATTCCGCAGATGTACCGGATGCTGAATATTGCATTGGTAGATGTGGGGGCCGGCACTTCGGATATTTGTATCACAAAGGATGGATGTATCGTGGCATACGGTATGATCCCCTGTGCGGGCGATAAGCTGACGGAAGTGATTGCAAATGAGTGTCTGGTAGATTTTGAAACGGCAGAGAAGATCAAGCGGGGCAGCGGAGCGGAGATTAAATACAAGGATATCATGGGACTGCAGCAGTCCATTACCAAGCAGCGCGTCTTGAAGATGCTGTCAGGGCAGATCGATCAGATGGCGAAGCTGGTATCGGATAAGATCAAGGAATTAAACGGCGGCAAGTCGGTCAGCGCAGTCTTTATTGTAGGTGGAGGCGGTAAGATCACAGGTTATCCGGAAAAGCTGGCAGAGCATCTTGGCATCCAGAAGGATAGAGTGGCGCTTCGGGGAGAAGAAGTGATGCAGAGCATCACATTTCAGGAGAAAACCAAGAAGGATTCCCTGCTGGTAACGCCGATCGGCATCTGCCTGAACTACTATGACCAGAATAACAATTTTATCTATGTGACGTTTAATGAGGAACATATCAAGCTTTATGATAACAGCAATCTTGCCATCGTGGATGCGGCGATGCAGGCGGATTTCCCGAATGATAAGCTTTTCCCGAAGCGGGGAAGCGAGATCGCCTATACGGTGAATGGAAAGAAAAAGATCTGCCGCGGGGAATTCGGCGAGGCCGCAAAGATCATGTTGAATGGCGAGGCTGCAGATCTGTATAGTCCGATCCATGCCAATGACGTTATCGCGGTTGACGAGTCGACTGCCGGCGCGTCTGCGGCGATATCGTTAGGGCAGCTGCCGGAGTTTAAGTCAAAGCTTGATATCATGGTGAACGGAAACAAAGTGACGCTCCCGAAATATGCTTCGGTCAACGGCAGGCTGGAGAATGAGTATTATGATATTCAGAATGGCGATAAGATAGAAATGCTGGATTATTACACAGTTGCGCAGATTAGGGAATTTATGGACGTTACGCTGGATATGAATATGGCGGTCTATGTCAATAACGAGCCGGCAGAGGATGATACAAAGGTTTATGAGAATTTCAGCATACGCATGGCGCTTGAGGATGGCATGAAAAGGGACGAGCCGGAAGATGAGGAGGATTTTTTTGAGGATTCTCCGGAGGATGGTGAGGAGGATACATATTCCGGGGACAATGGGGATGAGGAACAGCCCCGGCAGAGAGGCGCTGCGGCAAACCTGCAGGAAAGGTCGATCCATGTGCTTGTCAATTCCAAACCGATCCGGCTGCAGGGCAAGGCGTCATATGTATTTGTGGATATTTTTGATTACATAGATTTTGATTTGACCACGGTAAAAGGACAAACGCTGATCACCAATGTCAACGGCAAAAAGGCGGAGTATATGGAGCCGCTGTATGACGGGGCAGTGATTGAGGTGTACTGGGAAGAGTGATTTCATCAGCGATTCCTTAGAATATGAAGAAGTATGGAGCGGGGTATAGGATGTCATGCGTATGAAAAGTTTGGCCAGCGGGAGCAGCGGCAATGCGATCTATGTCGGTTCGGAAACGACACATCTGTTGGTGGATGCGGGAATCAGCGGCAAAAGGATTGAGGAAGGGCTGGAGAAGCTGGGACTTACCTGTAAAGATCTGGATGCTGTTTTGGTTACTCACGAACACAGTGATCATATCGGGGGATTGGGAGTACTCAGCCGGCGGTATGATATTCCAATTTATACCACCAGAGGGACGATGGACGGCATATACGAAGGACGTAACCGTAAAGTGGTAGGGGAGATTGACGCATCCCTGTTTCAGTTGATACAGCCGGATGAGCGTTTTATCATAAAAGATATTTCCGTTCAGCCGATCAAGATTTCCCATGATGCCAAAGAGCCGGTGGCCTTTAAGTTTATGTATGGCAGCCAGAAGACGGCGGTTATGACGGACTTGGGCGTGTATGATGATTATATCCTTGGTAGTCTGCAGGGACTGGACGCAGTATTTCTGGAAGCCAATCATGACGTCAGGATGCTGCAGCTGGGAAGATATCCTTATCCCTTAAAGCAGCGTATTTTGGGAAAACGCGGACATCTGTCCAATGAAGCGTCGGGAAGGCTTCTTTCCCGGATCCTCCACGATCATATGGGGAGCGTCGTATTAAGTCATTTAAGTCAGGAGAATAATCTGCCGGAGCTTGCTTATGAGGCGGTGCGTCTGGAGATTACGGCATCAGATACGCCGTATAAAGGGGATGATTTTGAGATTATGGTGGCTGACCGCTATCAGCCATCCTGTCTGATCAGTATCTGACAGGTTATTTAAAGAAAGCGAATTATTAGATTGTAAAAATAATAGATTTGTTTTATGATATAAAAGAATAGTCTGCGGAGGTGAGATTTAACTGCGTAAAACAGGAGAGAAAGGTTGGGAGTCAGAATGAGCGATATGAACGGACAAACTGAAAAGAAGGGAATACATATTGGTAGAAAAGAAAAGCTGCCCTTTTTTCGGTCGATGCTTGGGCAGATTTCCGTAACGATCGTATTGGTCGTAATTATTACTGCAGTCGTTAATCTTTTGGTCATTATTCCCAATGTGGAGAGAATCATTAAAGAACAGACACAGAACTATATCTTTGATATGACGGAATCCTATGGCACGAAAATGGCGGAAACATACGCGATGCTGGGTGATGCGGCTTTCGAGTATGATATTATGTCGGCGATGTTTGCCGATGCCGGTTTAGAGGGCGTGGATTCCAGTTATGTCTATATTGTGGAAGCGGATGGTACGATGCTCTTTCATCCCACAGAAGAGAAGGTCGGACAGCCGGTGGAGAACGAGGTAGTCAAGGGTGTGGTTGAACAGCTTTCCAAGGGGAAGATTCCTGCTGCTGAAGTAGTGGAATATCTGTTTAAGGGCGTTACCAAATATGCCGGATATTATGTCAATCCAACAGGGGAATTTATTTTGGTATTGACGGCGGATGAGGATGAGATGTTTAAGCCGATTGATGATATGACAATACAGGCGGTTATCGGATCGCTGATCGCACTGGTGATTTGTTCTGCAGTCGGTATTATGATCCCTTGGAAGATTGTGAAGTCCATTGAAAAAACAACAGAAATTGTAAATCAGATTGCTGATATGGATTTCAGGGAGACGTCGGAGGAGGCAAAGCTGATTTTGCGTAAGGATGAATCCGGTGAGATAAGCCGTGCGATCAGAGATCTGCGCGGAAAGCTGGTGGATGTAGTCGGTAATTTTCAACATCAGACACAGCAGCTGTACCTTGCCTCTGAGGAATTGAGTAAAAATGCATCGGAGACGGTGAAGACTGTCGGACAGGTTGAACATGCGGTTCAGGAGATTGCTACCGGCGCCTCAAGTCAGGCAGATGAGACACAGCAGGCTACAGAGCATGTCATTATCATGGGCGAGATGGTGGAGAACACTACGCAGGAAGTCAATACGCTCCATGGAACGATGGAAGAAATGGGTAAGGCGGGTGAAACAGCCGCGGATAAACTTCATCAGCTAGAAGAGATTAATACAAGAGCGAAAGCTTCACTGGATGATATCTATGAGCAGACCAATACCACCAATCATTCAGCACTGAAGATTCAGGAAGTAATCGGAATTATCACAGAGATTGCAGAGGAGACCAATCTGCTTTCACTGAATGCCTCCATAGAGGCTGCCCGTGCGGGAGAACAGGGACGCGGATTTGCCGTTGTTGCATCACAGATCCAGAAGCTGGCGGAGCAGTCCAATGAATCTGCAAGGAAGATCGAGGAGATTGTTGCTTATTTGATCAGTGATTCCAAACAGGCTGTAGAGACGATGGATGAAGTAAAAGGCATCATGGATGAGCAGATTAATTTTGTGACCGAGACAGCGGATATCTTTAGAAATCTGCAGGGTGCGATTGGTAATTCTATCAGTAAGATCGATCAGATTTCTACCAGAACGGCGCATCTTGATAAAGAAAGAACGGGCGTAGTAGATGTGGTACAGAATCTGACAGCCATTGCTGAGGAAAATGCGGCGAGTACGGAAGAAACGTCAGCTTCTGTGGTGGCAGTCGGTGATATCATGACACAGGTATCCAAGAACGCATTTACCTTAAAGGAAATTGCGGACAATCTGGAGGCTGCCATGCAGAAGTTTGTTATCTGAGTTTGTTATTTACAGTCGGAGAAACGGTCAGCGGGATCGCATAAAGTCAGTAGATGTTGTAAGGAAAGACAGTAAAACTGCTTTGATATGGAGGATTAGTATTAAGATATGAAAAAAACGATTATTACGGTAGTAGGCAAGGATACGGTAGGCATCATTGCCAAGGTGTGTACCTACCTTGCTAATAACAGGGTGAATATTTTAGATATTTCACAGACGATCGTACAGGATTATTTCAATATGATGATGATTGCAGATATTAATGATTCTGCAAAGCCGTTTGATGTGATCGCAGATGAACTTGCCCAGATTGGGGAAGAGATCGGCGTCATAGTGAAATGTCAAAGGGAAGAAATTTTTGATTCCATGCATCGAATATAATATGCTAAGGAAGTGTTAAATGATGGAAAAGAGCAGTCTTAGTCAAAATAGAATTATTTTGGCTAAGACTTCATCTTTAAAAATAAGATATCAATGATCGGACGATAGAAAGGCGTGGTAAAAAATGATCAATATCTATGAAGTAGCCGAAACAAATCAGATGATAGAGAAGGAAAATCTTGATGTGCGGACGATCACATTGGGAATCAGCCTTCTGGATTGCATCGATACGGATCTTGCAAAATTAAAAGATAATATCTACCGGAAGATCACCGATACGGCAAAGGATCTTGTAAAAACCGGAAAAGAGATTGAGAAAAAATACGCGATTCCCATCGTAAATAAAAGGATCTCCGTAACGCCGATCGCGATTGTTGCCGGCGCTGCCTGTAAGACGGAAGAAGACTTTGCATCCATAGCTGAGCTGCTAGACCAGGCGGCAAAGGAAGTGGGCGTCAACTTTATCGGCGGATATTCCGCGCTGGTATCAAAGGGGATGACAAAGGCAGATGAGCTTTTGATCCGTTCGATCCCGTTGGCATTGTCTAAGACGGACAGAGTGTGCAGCTCGGTGAATCTTGGTTCTACCAGAACAGGTATTAATATGGACGCTGTCAGACTGATGGGCGAGATGATCAAAAAGACGGCTGAATACACGAAGGATAAGGATTCTTTAGGATGCGCAAAGCTGGTAGTATTCTGCAATGCGCCTGATGATAATCCTTTTATGGCAGGCGCTTTTCATGGGGTGACGGAAGCAGACGCAGTCATCAATGTGGGCGTCAGCGGTCCCGGTGTGGTAAAGACAGCTTTGGAAAAAGTGCGGGGAGAAAGTTTTGAAGTGTTGTGCGAGACGATTAAGAAGACGGCGTTTAAAGTGACCAGAGTAGGACAGTTGGTTGCGAAAGAGGCATCGAAAAAGCTGGGGATCCCATTTGGAATTGTCGATCTTTCCCTTGCTCCGACACCGGCAGTAGGGGACAGCGTTGCAGATATTCTCTGTGAGATCGGTCTGGAATATGCGGGGGCGCCGGGAACGACGGCAGCCTTGGCATTATTAAATGATCAGGTGAAAAAAGGCGGTGTGATGGCATCATCCTATGTAGGAGGATTAAGCGGTGCATTTATTCCGGTCAGCGAAGATCAGGGGATGATCGATGCGGTAGAGGCAGGAGCGCTGACTTTGGAGAAATTGGAAGCGATGACATGTGTCTGCTCTGTGGGACTGGATATGATTGCGGTGCCGGGAGATACTAAAGCGTCAACGCTCTCCGGCATTATTGCGGATGAAATGGCAATCGGCATGGTAAATCAAAAGACCACAGCGGTAAGGCTGATCCCGGTAGCCGGAAAGGACGTAGGGGAGAAAGTGGAATTTGGCGGGTTGCTTGGATATGCGCCGATCATGCCGGTCAATCCGTATTCCTGTGATGCGTTTATTCAAAGAAAAGGACGTATTCCGGCGCCGATTCATAGTTTTAAAAACTAGAAAATGCGAGTGGAGCTGATGAGCGCGAAGCAATTATGACAGGCTGGCGGTATTCCCCGGAAAATACGGTCGTTTCTTTGAACAGAGCAAGCTGCTGGTACAGATTGGATGCAGCGATGTCTTTTTCTAACAGGGCGAGCTGATCCGGTTCAAGCTTGTTTTTGGCATCTGCAAGCTTTGTGATGATCGGACGCCGGGCTTTGGTTTTGACCGTGTTCAGCAGAGGGGAGGCTTCCCGGTTGAAACCAAGAAGACGAAGATAAGCGCAGTATTCATATCTCTTGAGAAGATCAATATCACTTTTTTTGATAGACAGAAGGATATGAAGAAGTGTGCGGTTGATATGGGTCATGGCGATATCCTTTGTCTTTAAAGCGTTTCTGAATTCCAAAAGGTCGGTGGATCTTTTGGCGGAAATGGCATTTTTGAGTTTATCAGCCAGATCTCCATAGATGTCAAAGTAATCGGTCAGGTCTTCCGACGGATACATCATAAAATGATAGAATAACAGATCGGAGACAAAGCTGAGGTCAAGATAGCGGTGGCTGTTATAATATTCCCCGATAACCGGCACAGTACAAGCCGGTACAAAGCAGGATAATGCATGCAGCAGATCTTCCCGGCTTTTTTCATGGGAAGTCCTGGGCCGGACGGCGGCATAGGGAGTGGATATGTCGGAAAGGGAACGCAGCAGCGGCCGCAATGCTGTCGCGCTGCAGCAGCTTCCTTCCGGTATTGACGTATCGTGATAGCCTGTGCCCTGACGTCTGACCGTAACCGGTTTTATCGGAGAATGCAGATGATCTAATGCCCGAAGATATTCGATTGCGAGGATATTGTTTGGCAGTTCCGGACTGTCAGCGATGACAGCTTCACTGCTCGGAGGACATTGTATGCGGGAATGTTTTGGCTGGAATTCTTTTTTGGAAAGCTCCCTCAGTGTTTCCAGATTTCCGGATTCGCTGCCAAAGCACAGATAATCAACGATGCCCAGAGCATCTAATGCGGCAACGGCGCCTCTTGCAAAATATTCGGCGCTTCCTGTGGCAGTCGTGACCGGAAGCTCAAAGACGGCATCCGCTCCGGCCAGAATGGCGGCTTTTGTCCGGCAGTATTTGTCCATGGATGCAGGTTCGCCCCGCTGCACATAGTCGCCGCTCATGATGACGATCAGATGGTCGGCATGCGTAAGAAGTCTGGCCTGTTCTAATAAATAGGCGTGGCCGTTATGAAACGGATTAAATTCTGCTATGATACCGCATACGATCATTGTGATCCCCTGTTTAACACTTTCTGCACTATTTTATAAAAACACATGTTGCCGTCAGTCATAAGGTGCATTATAATATCATTAAATGTAACATAGGCAGAAAAAAAGTACAAGTGTTATTGAACGTGAGAAGAATTTGCTATATAATAAGTTAGATTGAAAAATAAGCCCGATAGCTTATTTTTCAAACGCGAATTTGTGCCTGCGGCCCAAAGTTCGCAGGTTGCGGAAAGGCATGGTTATTAGTGTGAGTAAAAGTTTTGAATCGCAGCATATCTGCAACATAGAAATTAGCGTATGTTTTTGATATAGAATACGGATCTGTGTCAATATATCCAAGATACAGATGTTTATATACATAGAACTGGAAAGGAGAGCAGGTATGCCATATATTGATATCATCAAAGATAAGGCAAGGGCGGATAAGAAAACAATTGTTCTGCCGGAGACAACGGATAAGAGGACGCTGATCGCGGCGGCGCATGTGATCGAGGAAAATATTGCCAATATTATTATGGTGGGGAAAGAAGAAAAGATATTAGACGGTGCCGGCTGGCTTGAGATCGATCTGAGCAGGGTGAAGGTGGTCGATCCGGAGAAGACGGAGCGGCTGGATGATTACATAGAGCTTTTATATGAGACCAGAAAGGAAAAAGGGATGACGCCGGAAAAGGCGAGGGAAGTCCTTCTGTCAGATTATCTTACTTTTGGGGTTGTCATGGTAAAGGCAGGAGATGCGGACGGTATGGTGGCCGGCTGCTGTCATGCGACGGCAGATGTATTAAGACCCTCCCTGCAGATCCTCAGAACGGCTCCCGGCACAAAGCTGGTATCGGGATTTTTCATTATTGATGTACCAAACTGCCAGTATGGTGAAAACGGAACCTTCCTGTTTTCCGATTGTGGACTGAATCAGGATCCGACAGCGGAGGAGCTGGCAGCGATCGCTGATTCATCGGCAAAGAGCTTCCGCAATCTTGTGGGTGCCAATCCGGTGATCGCGTTATTATCACATTCCACAAAGGGAAGCGCGAAGCATCCGCTGGTGGATAAGGTGATCGAGGCGACAAGGATCGCGCATGAACAGTATCCGGAGCTGGTTCTGGACGGTGAGCTGCAGACGGACGCGGCGATCGTGCCGAAGGTTGCCAAGACAAAAGCGCCGGACAGCGATATTGCAGGAAAGGCTAATGTTTTGGTATTCCCCAATCTGGACTGCGGCAATATCGCATATAAACTGGTAGAACGTCTTGCCAATGCAGATGCTTACGGACCGATGCTGCAGGGGATCGCAAGACCGGTCAACGATCTTTCCAGAGGCTGCAGCTGGGAGGACATTGTGGGTGTCGTGGCGCTGACGGCAGTGCAGGCGCAGCACATAGAATCTTAATACACTGTTTGATTATCGTTATTGGTGCAGGATATACTATATTTAATAAAGATTGATTTCAATTTATGAAAGAATATAATTATGATAGATGCATGCAGGGTGATGCTCCATGCGCAGGAAAGGAAAGGGATATGAATTTAAAAAACAAAGGAAGCTATTATGCTGTCATTGGTATGCTTGTATTATCGGGTATGCTCCTGTTATATTCGATAGGCGTCCGTGCTGCCAATGGAGGCGAACTGACTGACGAGGTCGATCATACGGATGAAAGTTTTGACGATCTTACGTATTTTGATGATGTGACGGAGGAAGAATTTGAGGATCTTGTCACCAGATTGGAAGCTGCAGTTACGGATATGGATAATGCGGATGAGGTGGACGCGCTGATCGACGAGATGGAGGATATGGCGCGCAGAATGATGGCCAATAATTGCATTGCCAACATTTATGCCACGCTGGATGCGGAGAATCAGGAGTATAATGATCTGGTAACACATTATGATGAGATTTCGGTAGATCTCAATGATAAGATCCAGCAGACCTACAGGATGATCGCGGAGTCGGAATGTTCCGAGGTGCTTCACGCAAGGATTGATGATGAGGAAGAATGGCAGGATATTCTGGAATATGAGCCTATGACAGATGAACAGAAGGATCTTGTGAACCGCGAGACGGAGCTTTCCCTGAAATATGATGAACTTTATATTGCCGAATACGTGGTCAACATCAATGGTGTTGATTATGATATGGATACGATTACCGAGGCTTATCAAAACGGAGAGATAACAGTACAGCAATATTTTGAAGGTTATGCGGATATTCTGGAACAGCGGAATCAGGAACTGGGCGAGCTGTTTTTGGAGCTTGTCGATATCCGGACGCAGCTTGCGCAGAGTTACGGATATGATAATTATGCGGATTATGCATATGAGGAGATTTACGACAGGGATTATACGCCGGAGGATCTGGAAGAATACAGGCGGCAGGTCATTGAATATATTGTGCCGCTGGAGCATGATCTGTATGATATGCTGATGGAAGATTCATCTTTTGACGCTATGCGGGATGCTGAGATGTCGGAGCAGGAGTGCCTTGATTTTCTTGAAGCTTACCTTCCTGAGATCTCAGATGATATGCTGATTTCCTACAGATATATGGTAGATCACGGCATGTGCGATCTTTCGATTGATGATCGGAAGGCGCCGGGCGGATATACGACGCAGATCTATGTGTATAACGCGCCATATATGTTTAACTGCGCAGACGGAACGATCAGTGATATGGGAACGCTGATCCATGAATTTGGGCACTATAACCAGATGTACTTTGCAGCCGAGGATGAATGGCTGTACACCTATAATAATCTCGATGTTGCGGAGATCCATTCACAGGGCTTGGAGCTGCTGTTTCTGGATCACAGTGAAGATATCTATGGGGAATATGCTGATGCGGTAAAGCTTTATACATTGATGAACATGACATATGCCTGCGTGGAAGGTGTGAAGGAGGATGCGTTCCAGTATGAGGTTTACAGCAATCCGGAAGGTCTGACGGTTGAAAAGCTGAATGAGATCTATTATGACTGCTGCGAGGAATATGGTGCCCTGGATTTCACTAACAGCTATTATCTTGGATTGTATGGAATGATGGCATCGGATGAAATCACGGAATGGGTGGAGATCCCACATACGTTCCAATCTCCTCTGTATTATGTCAGCTATTCTGTTTCCATGGCTGCAGTGGAGGAGCTGTGGGATGTGATTCTGGATGACAGGGAGGAAGGCATCAGTGTATATCTCGATCTGGTAAAGAAAGGTATGATCGACTCTTATACGGATGCTTTGGCAGATGTCGGGCTGAACAATCCGATTGAAAATCCGAGATTCGAAGCATATGCCGACAATATCCGTTATTATCTGGGACTGCAGGACAGCAGGGGATCGTCAGAAGAGGCAGGCAGCGGAGATGTCATCCAGGAGCCGGAGGAGGATAAGCCTGATGTAGATATAGATGAGGATCGTGATGCTGACAGAGACCGTGATGAGGATGACGACGACAGGGATCGCGATCGTGACCGCGACCGTGATAAAGATGATAATACTGCCCTGATCATTGTGGTGGCAGTCGGCGCTGCCGTATTGCTGCTGATCATCATAGTGATCATTGTGCTGGTATCATCTGATAAAAAAGCAAAGAAGCAGGCTGCGATGCAGAATGTACCTCAGATGCCGGGGAATCCGCCGGCTCAGAATACAACGCCTCAGATGGGCAGTATCTCACCAAGCCAGAATACTTTGCCGCAGGCAGGCAGTATCCCGCCGGTGCCGGAAGCGCCGTCAGTACCACCAGTGCCACCAGTACCGCCAGTGCCTCCTGTACCATCCGCACAGGACGGTATATCGGAGCAGACTCCTGCAGAACCGCAGGAAGCTCCGGAAGGACAGACACCGGATCAGGCAGGAAGCGGAGCAGATAATGAAGGACAGAATAAAGAACCGTAAATATTTTGAATTAATTTTGTTGACAAATGATATGGACATGGTTATAATATCATAAGTGTGGTTTAGAAATCGGTTGAGAGAAAAAGATACGGCAGGAGGTGTAATGAGATGTCAATTTGTCCTAAAAATAAATCTTCCAAAGGAAGAAGAGATAAAAGGAGAGCAAACTGGAAGATGAGCGCTCCTACATTAGTAAAGTGCAGCAAGTGTGGCGCGTTGATGGTTCCGCACAGAGTTTGTAAGGCATGTGGGGCATATAATAAGAAAGAAATTATTTCTGTTGATTAATGATCTGTGTGATCGATGATGTTATGAACTGCGAAATAAGAGCCTTTCCTTCGGGGAGGCTCTTTTTATGGAAAAAATGTTTTATTCTGATTGCAAAATTTCTTGATTTTTCCTACTTTTTTTAGTATTATAAAAAATGAGTTTTTATGCGGAAGCGTAAGATAAATGGAGGCTAAAAATGAGTCAAGTTGTAAAAGTTGCATTGGATGCTATGGGGGGTGACAATGCGCCCGTGGAAATCGTCAAGGGCGCCGTTGACGCTCTGGCAGAATCGGAGGAGCTGGTTGTTTATCTGGTTGGCAGGGAGAAGACGATACAGGAAGAGCTGTCCAAATACCAGTATGATGACAGACGTATACTGATTGTTCCGGCAGACGAGGTTATTGAGACGGCTGAGCCGCCGGTTATGGCGATTAGAAAAAAGAAAGAGTCATCGATCGTAAAAGCACTTTATCTGGTGAAAAACGGAACCTGTGACGCTTTTGTCTCTGCGGGAAGCAGCGGTGCGATTCTGGTGGGCGGACAGCTCATCGTAGGAAGGATCAAGGGGATTGACCGTGCTCCATTGGCTCCTGTTATCCCTACTGCAACAGGATGCTCTCTTTTGATTGACTGTGGGGCGAATGTGGACGCGAAGCCTAATAATCTGGTGCAGTTTGCCAGGATGGGAAGCATCTATTGCGAGCATGTGCTGAATATAGAAAAACCGAGGGTTGCCATTGTCAACATTGGCGCGGAAGAAGAAAAAGGAAATCTGCTGGTAAAGGAGACATTTCCTTTGTTAAAGGCATGCGATGATATCAACTTTATCGGAAGCATCGAAGCAAGGGAGATCCCCAGCGGATATGCGGATGTCATTGTCTGCGAAGCGTTTGTCGGAAATGTGATATTAAAGCTGTATGAAGGAACGGCAAGCGTACTGGTTAAGAAGATCAAGGAAGGCTTAAAAAGCAGCTTAAAGAGCAAGATAGGTGCGGCGTTGGCATTGCCCGCATTAAAAGATACCGTAAAATCCTTCAGTACAAAGGAGCACGGCGGCGCTCCCCTGCTTGGCTTGAACGGGCTTGTGGTCAAGACACACGGAAGCTCGGAATCGGTTGAGATCAAAAATTCCCTGCTGCAGTGCAGGACGTTTAAAGAGCAGGATATCAATGGTAAGATAAGACAACAACTGATGATAGGAAATGATTGACAATGGAATATAAGATACTAAAGGAAGCGATCTTAAGGGTGCTTCAGGTGTACGAGACGGAGATCTCCATGGAGAGTACGTTCGATCTGGATCTCGGTGCAGACTCCATCGATATGATGCAGATGATGCAGTATATAGAAAAAGAAACAGGGAAAAAATTCCGGGCGGTCGATCTGGACAAGATCGTTACCGTAGAAGATGCTGTCCGTGTGATGCGGGAACAGATGGAGTGATAGAGGGGCGATATGGACGAGGAAAGCAGGATCAAAGAGCTGGAAGAACGGATCGGCTATCACTTTCAGGAGAAGGCTCTGGTCAGAGAGGCATTAACGCACAGCTCTTACGCTAACGAAAGATCAATCAGAAAGATCAATTGCAATGAACGGCTTGAATTTTTGGGAGATGCGGTTTTAGAACAGACAAGCAGTATCTATCTGTTTCAGCAGTATCCTAAAGTGGCGGAAGGACAGTTGTCAAAGATGCGGGCTTCTTTAGTATGTGAGTCTGCGCTGGCAGCCGCTGCGGAAAAGATCAGTCTGGGCGATTTTATTTTCCTTGGAAAAGGGGAAAGGGCAAATGGAGGAAATAAAAAGCCTTCTGTTGTTTCTGACGCTATGGAAGCATTGATTGGCGCGCTGTATCTGGACGGCGGAGAAAAAGCAGCCAATCATTTTATCATGAAATATATTTTGACGGATATTCAGGAAAAAGAGAAAGCGTTTATTGATTATAAGTCCGAACTACAGGAGCTGGTGCAGTCGGGAAGTTACGGAACGATCCGCTATCAGGTGATCGGTGAATACGGACCGGAGCATGAGAAGGAATTTGAAGTGGAGCTGATGATCGATCAAAAGAAGGTCAGTCTCGGACGTGGCCGGAATAAAAAGGCTGCGGAGCAGATGGCGGCGTATGAGGCGCTAAAAAATTTAAAGAATTAATAAGCTATCAGAGCCAAAATCTAATAGATAAAATTATGATTAGTTTTTTATCGATAAAGGGATTGGGAAAGGGACAAGGTTTGTTCATATGTATTTAAAAAGTATTGAAATACAAGGCTTTAAATCATTTGCCAATAAAATCATATTTGAATTTCATAATGGTATCACGGGTATCGTAGGACCGAACGGCAGCGGTAAGTCCAATGTTGCGGATGCGGTCAGATGGGTTTTGGGAGAACAGAAGATCAAGCAGCTTCGGGGAGCATCCATGCAGGATGTTATTTTTTCGGGTACGGAGCAGAGAAAACCGCTGGGCTATGCTTATGTGGCAATCACGCTGGATAATGCGGATCATCAGCTGAATATTTCCTATGACGAGGTGACGGTCGCGAGAAAGCTGTACCGTTCCGGAGAAAGCGAATATCTGTTAAATGGAACAGTGTGCCGTTTGAAGGATGTATATGAACTGTTCTATGATACCGGTATCGGCAAAGAGGGATATTCCATTATCGGGCAGGGACAGATCGATAAGATCTTAAGCGGCAAGCCGGAGGAGAGGCGTGAACTGTTTGACGAGGCGGCGGGCATCGTAAAGTATAAAAAAAGAAAAAGCGCTTCCCAAAAAAAGCTGGAAGATGAGAAGCAAAACCTTCTTCGTGTCAATGATATCCTTGCAGAGCTGGAAAAGCAGATCGGACCGTTGGAGAAACAGTCGGAAAAGGCAAGGGAGTATCTTAAGAAAAAAGAGGAACTGAAAAAGCTGGATGTGAATTATTTCCTTTTGGAAAATGCGCATACGACTGAGCAGATGGACGCAGTCAATGAGAAATTGAAGATTGCCGGGGACGATTATCAGGAGAACAGTAAACGGTTTGAAAACATCCGGCAGGAATACGATGAAATGCAGGAAAAGATCGAGGAGCTTGAGAAGTCCATCGAGGAGACCCGCAATTCCCTGAGCAATACCAGCTCTATACGGACAAAGTTGGTCGGAGAAATTAATGTCTTAAAAGAACAGATCAATTCCGCGAAGAATAATATGGAGCATTTTAAGACAAGACTGGGCAGTATTGAGGAAAATGTCGGACAGAAGGAAAAGGAATGTGCCCTGCTTGCGGAAAGTAAGGAACAGGCGGATACGGCGCTTCGTGAACTGGAAACAAAGCGTAATGCCGTAAAAGAGACTTTGCAGAAGGTTCAGGGAGAGATCGAGGAAATCAATGAGTCCATTGAGAAGGATAAAAACCGGATCATCGAGACGCTCAATGAGCGTGCCACCATCCGCTCTAAAAAGGAGCGTTATGACACGATGCTGGAGCAGATCGCTATCCGGCGTTCTGAATTAAATTCCAAATTTTTACAGGCGAAATCAAACGAAGAAGAACAGCAGGAGATCGCAGCCGGATTAAAGGAGGAATTTGAAAAGGTCAATAAAGAGATCGAGGAACTGAATCACGAGCAGAAGAAAATGGAGGAACGCGCCGGACAGATCCATGATGAACTGGGAGAAACGGATCGTCAGCTACGCGATGCACAGGTTCAGTATCATCAGGATAAGACAAAGCTGGAATCCATCACCAATCTGACGGAACGGTATGAGGGCTATGGCAACAGCATCCGCAAGGTCATGGAATGCAAGGAGAACAATAAGGGGATCATCGGCGTTGTGGCGGATATCATCAAGGTGGAAAAGAAGTATGAGACTGCCATAGAGACTGCGCTGGGCGGTAATATCCAGAATATCGTTACCAAGGATGAAAAAACCGCAAAAGAGATGATCAATTACCTCAAAGATAATAAATTCGGACGTGCTACCTTCCTGCCGCTGACAAGTATTGAGCATCCGCAGGAATTTAAGACTCCGGAGGTTTTGGAGGAGAAGGGTGTCATCGGCATGGCGGATGAGATCGTTTCCACGGAGCCGGATTATCGGAATGTGGCTAAGGCGATGCTTGGAAGGATCGTTGTCATTGATCATGTGGATCAGGCATTAAAGATTGCAAGGAAATATGATTATGGTATCAGGATGGTTACGCTGGATGGCGAGCTTTTAGTACCGGGCGGTGCGATCAGCGGCGGCGCATATAAGAATAACTCTAATCTTCTGGGGCGGCGGCGTGAGATGGATGAGCTGGACAAGCAGGTGAAGGCTTCTTTGAAGCAGATCAATAAGCTGCTGGATCAGATCGAACAGATCAAGGAGGAAAGGAATCAGCTGCGTATCGGGATCGAGGAGGTCAAGCTGAAGATCCAGAATCAGTTTATCGCGCAGAACACGGCGAGACTCAATCTGATTAAGGCACAGGAGAGGATTGACGAGACCGTACATGGGGTAGATGATCTGAAAGCAGAGCAGGCAGAGATTGAAAAACAGATCAGTGAGATCAAGGAGCAGCAGGGACAGATCGTTCAACAGCTGGAGGATTCCGCCAAAGAGGAAAAAACATTAGAGGCGCAGATCACGGAAAAGCAGGAAAAGCTGGAAGGCAGACGTGAGGAAGAAGCGGTTCATGCCGCGGCTGTGGCGGAGCAGGATGTCGAGGTGGAGAAGGCGCTGCAGAAACAGGAATTTGAACAGCAGAATCTGAACCGTCTGAAGGAAGAACTGTCCCGGTATGCGGCGGAACGGGAAGAGGTTCTGCAGGCGACGAAGCAGAACGAGGCGGATATTGCGGACAAGGAAGAAAATATCAAAAATCTGGAACAGACCATGGACGCTTCCTATACAACGCAGGAAGATTCCGAGATCCGCTTAAAGGAAATGCAGGAAAAGCGGGAAGAATATATGTCCAAACAGAAGCAGTTCTTCGGTCTTCGAGAGGAATTGAATGATAAGATCGCGGGATTGGATAAGGAGATCTACCGTCTGAAGACCCAGAAGGAAAAACTGGAGGATGCTTTAAACGGACTGTCCGGCTATATGTGGTCAGAGTATGAATTGACGCTTAGGGATGCCGCCGAGCTTCGTGATGAGACGATGACGGATCTTGTGTTTTTGAAGAGAAGCGTGGCGGAGTTAAAGGACGGCATTAAGCGTCTTGGGGATGTCAATGTCAATGCCATTGAGGATTATAAGGCGGTCATGGAACGGTATGATTTCCTGAAAAAGCAGCATGACGATCTGGTGGAAGCTGAGAAGATGCTGATCGGCATCATAGAGGAACTGGATCAGGCGATGCGCGCGCAGTTTACGGAGAAATTTGCCGAGATCAGCAGGGAATTTGATAAGGTCTTTAAGGAGATGTTTGGCGGCGGTAAGGGTACGCTGGAACTGATGGAGGATGAGGACATATTAGAGGCAGGCATCCGGATCATCGCACAGCCGCCGGGGAAGAAGCTGCAGAATATGATGCAGCTGTCCGGTGGAGAGAAATCCCTTGCGGCGATTGCGCTGTTGTTTGCCATCCAGAATCTGAAGCCGTCGCCGTTTTGTCTGCTGGATGAGATCGAGGCGGCACTGGATGAAAGCAATGTTGGCAGATTTGCGCAGTATCTGCATAAGCTGACAAAACATACGCAGTTTATTGTGATCACGCATCGACGCGGAACGATGGAGAAGGCGGACAGATTGTACGGCATCACCATGCAGGAGAAGGGTGTTTCGGCATTGGTGAGCGTAAATCTGATCGATAAGGAGTTGGATAATTAGCGTTTTGTCACATTTAAAAGTGAATGGGTAGTACATCAGCCCATTTCAAGGTTCTGGAAAGGAGAACAACCGGATGTTGTTTGGTTTTGGAAAGAAGAAAGCGGCAGAAATATCTGAAAAAAATATGGAAGAAATGTCGGAAGAAAATACGGAAGGAATATCCGGAGAAAATACAGAAGGGATATCCGAAAAAAACGCGGAAGGAATATTGAAGGGGAAACCGGAAGGGATATTGGGAGAGTTCCCGGAAGGATTGTCCGATATAGAAGAAAATAGTGCAGATATGAGCCGGGAAACGGAATCTGACGCGGATATAAGTCAGTCGGAGGAAGCTGCTTCAGAAAATAATCCGGACGGGGAGGATGCTTCAGGAGAAGGTGATCCGGCAGCAGAGGAAGAACAGCCTAAAAAGACGGCGGGGTTCTTTGCGCGTCTGAAGGAAGGTCTGTCGAAAACCAGAAATAATATCGTTTCCGGCATAGATGCGGTATTCAGCGGATTTACAAAAATTGATGAGGAATTTTATGAGGAGCTCGAAGAGATCCTTATTATGGGAGATATCGGTGTTCATGCAACGGAGGAGATCATTGATGCGCTGAAACAGAAGGTGAAGGAGCAGCATATCTCAAAACCGGAGGACTGTAAGTCGATGCTGATCCAGACCATTAAGGATCAGATGCGTGTGGAAGAGACGGCATATGAATTTGAACAGAAGCGTTCCATCGTGTTTGTGATCGGGGTAAACGGTGTCGGAAAGACCACCTCCATTGGTAAACTGGCGGCGATCTTAAAGGCGCAGGGAAGGCACGTACTGATTGCGGCGGCAGATACGTTCCGCGCGGCTGCAGGAGAGCAGCTTGCAGAGTGGTCAAGGAGAAGCGGCGTGGAAATGATAGGCGGTGTGGAAGGCGCCGATCCGGCAAGCGTGATCTTCGACGGGATCAATGCGGCAAAGGCGAGAAAGGCAGATGTCTTACTTTGTGATACGGCGGGACGTCTGCATAATAAGAAGAATCTGATGGAAGAATTAAAGAAGATGAACCGGATCATTGACCGGGAATTTCCGGGCGCCCACAGGGAAAATCTGATCGTGCTGGATGCCACTACCGGTCAGAATGCAATGATGCAGGCGAGGGAATTTTCCGAAGCGGCGGATCTGACGGGCATCATACTGACAAAGATGGACGGTACTGCCAAAGGAGGGATCGCAGTCGCCATCCAGTCGGAGCTTGGCATTCCGGTAAAATATATCGGTGTGGGAGAGAAGATAGAAGACCTTCAGAAATTTGATTCTGACCGTTTTGTGGATGCTTTGTTTGACGTAGATCTGAGCGAGGATGAGGAAAGTAATGGGGAATAGAATAAGAAGCTAAAGGCAAATGAGAGAAAAGCAAATGAGAAGGAAAAAATGCAAAAATAAATGAAAAAGCAATAATAAATGAAAAAGCAAAATAAATGAAAAATAAAAGAAAAAGCAAAAATAAAAGGAAAAGCAATAATAAATGAAAAAAGCGAAGCGAATGAAATACAAAGTGAATGAAAAGTAAAGTGAATAAAAAAAGGCAAATCAGATGTTGAAAAATAGGTAAAGAAAACCGAGAAAGGCAGGTCATCATATGGATACGAATGAAATGGAAGAAAAAATGCTGACATTGGAAAAATTCGAGGAGGCATCCGAGATCGTAAAGCAGGTAACGCTGGAGACGAAGCTGGTCTATAGCGAGTATTTCAGTAATATAACCGGCAATAAAATATTTTTTAAGCCGGAGAACCTGCAGTTTACGGGAGCTTATAAGGTCAGGGGCGCATATTATAAGACCAGCACACTGTCCGAGGAAGAGAAAAAAAGAGGGGTCATCACCGCTTCTGCCGGCAATCATGCGCAGGGAGTTGCATATGCGGCGCAGCGCAATCATATGAAGGCGACGATCGTCATGCCCACGACGACGCCGTTGATTAAGGTGAACCGTACAAAGAATTTTGGTGCGGAGGTGGTTCTGTATGGCGACGTATATGATGAGGCATGCACGCGCGCTTATGAACTGGCGGAGGAACATGGATATACATTTATTCATCCTTTCGATGATCCGGCGGTTGCGACAGGTCAGGGAACGATTGCCATGGAGATCGTCAAGGAGCTTCCGCTGGTGGATTATATCTTAGTTCCCATCGGCGGCGGCGGACTGGCTGCAGGTGTTTCCACTCTGGCAAAGATGCTGAATCCGAAGATCAAAGTTATCGGTGTGGAGCCGGCAGGGGCTGCCTGCATGAAGGCGTCCATTAATCGCGGTGAGGTGACAACGCTGCCGCAGGTCAATACGATTGCTGACGGTACGGCGGTCAAGACCCCGGGAACAAAGATATTTTCGTATATTCAGGATAATCTGGATGATATCATCACCGTGGAAGACGAGGAGCTGATCGTTTCGTTTCTGGATATGGTGGAAAATCATAAGATGATCGTGGAAAATTCCGGACTTCTGACGGCGGCGGCACTCAAGCATCTGGATGTCAAGGATAAAAAGATCGTGGCGATCTTAAGCGGCGGCAATATGGATATCATAACGATGTCTTCGGTGGTTCAGCAGGGGCTGATCTTTAGGGATCGTATCTTTACGGTATCCGTGCTATTGCCGGATAAGCCGGGCGAGCTTTGTAAGGTGGCGGGCATTATCGCGGAAGAAAACGGAAATGTCATTAAGCTGGAGCATAACCAGTTTGTATCGACCAACCGTAACGCTGCGGTGGAGCTGCGGATCACGATCGAGGCATTTGGCGTGGATCATAAACAGAGGATATTGACGAGGCTGGAGCAGGAGAATTATAAGCCGAAGTTAGTAAGAACCAATATCTAAAAAACAGATATTGGTCCAAACGAATATCTAAAAAGAAGATATTCGTCCCGAACCAATATCTAAAAAACAGATATCTAAAAAGTGCTGAATGAATGAAATCTGTCTTTGCAGGATAATCTAATCCTATGAAGGCAGATTTTTCAGTGAGAAATAAAACAAAATCATTGCTTAGGACTTGGGTTGTGAGAGGTGTAATGCTGATCCTTTTTTCTGCTGTTTATGCTTTTGGCGTAAGCTGCTTCCTTGATCCGAACAATCTTGCGCCGGGTGGTATCACAGGAATTGCGATTCTGGTCAATCGGTTGGCAGGCATTGATACGGGTACGCTGATCTTTCTGTTTAATATACCGATTATGGCGTTGAGTATTTGGAAATTTGGATTTAAATTTACTGCTTCTACAATATATACGCTTGCATGGATTTCCTTTTTTACCAACTTATTTGAAATCAGCGGGGCATGGACAAGAGAACCGTTTCTTGCAGCTGTGGCGGGAGGCGCGATCAATGCTGTGGCCATCGGGATGATCCTGCGGCTGGGAGCGACCACCGGTGGTACGGATATTGTGATCAAGCTTTTAAGAAATCGTTATCCGTTTTTAAAGACGGGGGCATTCTTTTTTATCATTGACAGCATCATCGTTTTCCTGTCCCTGTTTGTTTTCGGTTCTGTGGATACAGTACTATTTGCGGCATTGACGGTATTTGTGACTTCAAGGGTACTGGATCTGGTGTTGTATGGAAGCGAAGAGGCAAGAATGATTTTTGTAATTTCTGATGAGGCGGAAAGGATCGCAGGAGCATTTATGCAGGAGCTGCAACGTGGGGTCACGTATCTGCATGGACAGGGGGCGTATACCGGAAGAGATAAGAAGATCATGCTCTGCATCATGCGCAAACGGCAGGCGCCGAAAGCAGTTGCAATCATAAAGGATATTGACAGCCATGCTTTTTTAATTATCGCCAGCGCGTCGGAGATTTATGGGGAAGGGTACAAGGATTATTACAGGAAGCAGATATAAAAACAGTCTTTTTGAAATTGATTACCCATTAAAAATAAGTTATAATAGCGCTAACAGATTGGAATTGACCAAGCTATAAACAAAGGATACTAGAAGAAATTGGGATTATGGGAGGTACATAACCATGAAAAGTATGATTGCATATTGTGGGCTGGACTGTGAAAAATGTGACGCATATCTTGCAACAATAAATGATGATCAGGCATTACGCGAAAAAACTGCAAAACTATGGGCTGAATTAAATGATGCTCCCATTCTGCCTGAACATATCAACTGTGAAGGTTGTCGTGTTGATGGACTTAAGACCGTATACTGTGATAATATTTGTGCTATTCGACAGTGTGCGGTGAAAAAAGATGTAACTACATGTGGCGACTGCCCGGACATGGAAAAATGTCAGACTGTTAGAATGATTATCTCAAATAATCCAGCCGCTCTGAAAAATCTGAAGGGACAGACTACATAATTTGATATCTTTCAGTCGATAGCGTAGATGATGGAGATATTTTCCGAAAAGGAAATATCATTGTGGTCCGGTCAGGAGCATGGTATAATTTTTATGTCAAAGTGATAAAAGCAAAATGGAGTTGAAACAATGAGAACCAAGATTATTGCAACAGTATATGCTATACTGGCGGCTGCCTTGTATGCAATCAATATTCCCATGTCCAAATTGCTTTTAAGCCATGCAGGAGCAACCATGATGGCGGCATTTTTATATTTAGGCGCAGGGATTGGACTGCTGATATACGGAAGCATAGAAAAAATAACCAAACCTGAAAAAAAGCAGGAACATTTAACAAGAAAAGAACTGCCCTATACGGTTGCTATGATAGTGTTGGATATTATTGCGCCGATCTTACTGATGTTTGGTATTGTAAGAACAAATTCAGCCAATGTATCATTACTTAACAATTTTGAAATTGTGGCAACTTCCCTTATTGCCCTGGTGATTTTCAAGGAAGTAATCTCCCATAAACTTTGGCTTGCAATTTTCATGGTTACAATCGCCAGTGTCATTCTTAGTTTTGAAGGCATGGGTGCATTTACACTGAATGAGGGTTCACTTTTGGTGTTGGGAGCCTGTATCTGTTGGGGATTTGAAAACAACTGTACTAAGATGATCAGTCATAAAAGTTCCACTGAAATCGTTGTCATAAAAGGCTGTTTTTCCGGCATGGGGAGTCTTATCATTGCATTGTTATTGGGAGAAAGCGTACCGGAAATCAAATGGATCTTCGCAATACTTTTCTTAGGGTTTGTGGCGTATGGATTGAGTATCAAATTGTATATTATGGCACAGCAGCATTTGGGCGCAGCAAAAACAAGCGCTTATTATTCCATTGCACCATTTTTAGGCGTTGTGTTCAGTATGGCATTGTTAGGGGAAAGACCTGCAATGCAATTTTATATTGCAATGATCATTATGATAGCAAGTACGGCAGTCATGGTAAAGGACACAATCAGCCCACAACATACGGATTGTAATCGGAGGTATCCCGCATTGGAATTGAAAAAAGTTATAATTATTTTTGTTTCTTTTTTGGTAACAAGTTTTATTGTGTTTTTTATAATAAGTGGGTTCAGCTTCCGCGAAAAACGAGGATGGATTATGGAACAGCTTGGGGCGGCTATAAGTAATGAAGATATAGAATTACTAGATGAATTGATAGCTTCCAATTGTGAGATGAACACAGAAGATGGTAAATTAAGATTATATTCTTATCAGAGAGGAGTAATTGCCGGGATATGGAGTGAGAAAACTTATACTGTTTCTTCTTATCGGTATTTTCTTACTGATTCTGAAATTTGTTTTTGGACAAAAGATCATATTCAAAATACATTTAGGATGACGATTATTGATGAAGATGGAAGGGAATATGAATTAAGCGTAATTCTTAGTATTAAAAAAAATGGTTTATTTGATGCGAAAATAGTTAAAATAACTGCGCTATTACAGGAAAAATAGAGGAAACCGTTTTGCGGCGTGTGTTATTGGTGACCTGAAATATTTCTTCCGCGTGTTAGTTGGCTTCAACAATCAGAATATTCCGAAATATACTTAATAGTAGCTAATCTGAGGAGGCTTTGTTATGAGAATATATGATGCGAAAATCAACCATTTGGAAAATCCATTAGGTTTCCGTCTCATACACACCGTGTTTTCATGGAAGGTTGCGGAGGCGGAGGGAAAAAAGCAGACATGGGCGCGCATCAGGGTTGCGGAGGATGAAGCGTTTACGCAGATGATATATGATTCCGGCTGTGACGAAGCAGCCAATGCACTTGCCTATCTGGTAGAACTGTCCTTAAAGCCGCGCAATCGGTATTTTTGGAAGGTTGCAGTGTGTACGGATGCCGGGGAGGAAGCGGAAAGTTCTGTGCAATGGTTTGAAACGGCAAAACAGGGAGAAGTATGGGAAGGGAAATGGATTACCTGTGACAGCATAGAGAAAAGGCATCCTTTTTTTGAGAAGGAAATCCTGCCTGAAAAAGCGGTAAAAAAGGCAAGACTGTATGTCTGCGGACTTGGTCTGTATGAGGCATTCTGGAATAATGAGAGGATAGGCAGCGAATACTTAACTCCTTACAGCAATGACTACAATGAATGGGTGCAGTATCAGACATTCGATGTCACAGAGCAGCTGCAGACAGGCGGGAAGCTGTCCATTCTGTTGGGAAACGGCTGGTATAAGGCACGGTTTGGCTTTGCCGCCAGGGAGGATGTGGGCTTTTACGGCAATGAATGGAAGCTGATCGCGGAGCTCAGGCTGACCTTTGACGATGGAACTGAGACGATAATTGGAACTGATGAGAGCTGGACGGTGCGAAGGAGCAATATTCTGTTTTCCAATCTGTATGACGGGGAGATTGTGGACGATACCCTTGAGCAGCTCCCGCAGGAGCAGGCAGTTCAGACAGATGCGCCGAAAGGGGAGTTGACTGCGCGCATGAGTCTGCCGGTCTGTGTGCATGAGATTTTTGAGCCGGTGAAGCTGCTCCACACACCGGCCGGTGAGATGGTTTTGGATATGGGTCAGGAATTTACCGGTATTTTCACACTTAAGGTGCATGAGCCTGCCGGTACAAAGATTCATATACAGACAGGGGAGATCCTGCAGCAGGGAAATTTCTACAATGAAAACCTCCGCTCGGCAAAGTCCGAATATATTTATATCTCAAATGGGGAGGAGACGGTAATCAAACCGCACTTTACTTTTTATGGATACCGCTATGTCAAGGTTCGGGGAATCAGTAACTTGAAGAAAGAGGATTTTAAGGGGCTGGCGCTGTATAGCGAATTAAAGCCTGCGGGAAGCATAAGGACAGGGCATCCTCTTGTGAACAGGTTTATTGAGAATGTGCGCTGGGGTCTGCAGAGCAATTTTGTAGATGTGCCCACAGACTGTCCCCAGAGGGATGAACGCATGGGATGGACCGGGGATGCCCAGGTATTTTCCGCAACGGCTATGTACCTCAAGGACTGTTATGCATTTTACGCGAAATATCTGTATGACATGGCGAAGGAGCAGTCGGCGCTGGATGGGAAGGTGCCGGATGTAGTGCCCTCCTGCGGCGTGGAGAGTGCGGCTGCTGTATGGGGGGATGCGGCCTGCATCATTCCCTGGAATCTGTATGTTTTTTATGGTGACAAAAGCATTCTGGAGGATCAGTTTGCCAGCATGAAAGCGTGGGTGGACTATGTCCGCAGGGTAGATGGCGATAATCACGGCTGGCGCTATGTGTTCCACTATGGGGACTGGCTGGCGCTGGACAATCCCATTGAGGGAGCGGAGCAGGTACTTGGCGGGACGGACGAGGAATTTATAGCGAACCTGTATTATGCCGTCAGCGCTGGTCTTGTGGCAAAAGCGGCAGGAGTGCTGGGGCTTCCCCAGGAAGAAGAGGAATACCACCTACTGTCAGAAGAGCAGTTTGAGGTTGTAAAAAAAGAATATTATAGCGCAACGGGGCGCTGTTGTATTAAGACCCAGACCGCATTGCTTCTTACTTTAAAATATGGATTGTCCGAAAATGTGGAACTGACAAAGAGACAGTTGTACAAACTGTTTGAGGATAATGGAGGTAAGCTGAAGACCGGCTTTGTGGGAACGCCGCTCATGTGTAATATCCTGTCGGACAATGGAATGGATGAGCTGGCTTACAGTCTGCTGCTGAACGAGGAATATCCGGGATGGCTCCACGAGGTAAAGCTTGGTGCTACTACGGTATGGGAGCGCTGGAACAGCCTGCTGGATGATGGGACAATATCCGGTATCAGCATGAACAGCATGAACCATTATTCCTACGGCGCGGTGCTGGAGTGGATGTTCCGCCATGCGGCGGGGATCAATGTGGCGGAGGAAGCACCAGGAGGAATCCGGGTTTGTATGGAACCGCTTTTGCATATGGGGCTTGGGCATCTGGAGGCATCCTATGACGCGCAGGCAGGGCGCTATCAGGTTCGCTGGGAACTGACGGATGCAGACCATGTAAATATCTTCATTATCGTTCCTTTCGGATGCGAGGCATTGTTAAAGCTCCCGTTGGCTCCGGAAGAGGTATACCGGGACAGCACTAATCCGATCTTCTCGGATGTGCGGGATGAGATCTGTCACTTGCAGACAGGAAGTTATCAGGTGCAATACCGATTGACGCATTCACTGAAACAGGTATTCAGCACACATACGGCAATCCGGGAGCTGCTGCAGCGCAGGGATATAGTGGAGGCCTTGAAGGAAGTGGCTGACCTGACCCGTGTTCCCAATCAGTACCTGGGCCTCAGCATACGGGAAATGGCGGCGCAGCATGGAGGCATGAGTGAGGAGCAGCTGGATGCCATGGATGTGATATTGGAGTCTGTATGAAAGGCGAATTTTCACTTTACACAATAAAAAGATAGCATGATAATAATCAAAGTGTTTGTTTCTAATGGAATTCTCTTATAAAGAAAGATATAAAAAAGGGATAGTGAAGCGTTTTTTATCATTTTTACGGGCTGTCAAGAAAAAATACTTGACAGCCCGTTTTCTTTTGTGTATGATAGACAAAGTGCTGAAAGTTTCTATTGTATGGGAGCGGTTTAGAACATGGAACGGATCATCGAACAGGGAATATTATATGATTTTTATGGTCCGCTCTTGACAAAGCATCAGCAGGAGATCTATGAGGCAGTAGTTTATAACAATCTTTCTTTGGGCGAGATCGCGGCAGAGGAAGGGATCAGCAGGCAGGGCGTACATGATCTGATCAGGCGTTGTGACAAGACCCTGGCTGACTACGAAGAAAAGCTGCATCTGGTTAAGCGGTTTGCTGATAATAAGAAAAAGATCGCGAAGTTAAAAGAGCTGGTCAACAGCCTTATGGAAGACGATGGCACTGATGAAAACCATAAACGGGAAATCAACGCGATCATAGATGCACTTTATGAGGGTTTGGATTAAAGCCTGCAATTCGATAAAACAGTATGTTTTGTAGATAATTGTTATTGTGGCATGGAAAAGGATCAGGGTTTTATATGGCATTTGAAAGTTTAAGCGAAAAACTTCAGAATGTATTTAAGAATCTGCGGAGCAAAGGGCGGCTGACGGAGGCGGACGTAAAGTCTGCAATGAAGGAAGTCAAGATGGCGCTGTTAGAGGCTGACGTTAATTTTAAAGTCGTTAAGCAGTTTGTAAAATCAGTGGAAGAGCGTGCCGTGGGAGAGGAAGTTCTGAATGGATTAAATCCCGGGCAGATGGTAATCAAGATCGTAAATGAAGAGATGACCACGCTGATGGGCTCTGAGACGACAGAGCTGGTATTTCAGCCGGGGAAGGCAATCACCGTGATCATGATGTGCGGTCTTCAGGGTGCAGGTAAGACGACGACGACAGCGAAGATTGCCGGAAAGATGAAATTAAAGGGTAAGAAGCCGCTGTTGGCAGCCTGCGATGTCTATCGTCCGGCGGCTGTGGAACAGCTGATCGTCAATGGAAAAAAACAGGAAGTGGATGTTTTTTCCATGGGTACGGATCATAATCCGGTGGAGATTGCGAAGGATGCCCTTGCCCATGCGGAAAAGAATGGACATAATGTGGTTATTTTAGATACTGCCGGCAGGCTTCATATTGATGAAGGGATGATGGAGGAGCTGCAGAAGATCAAAGAGGCAGTAGAAGTCCACCAGACGCTTCTTGTAGTTGACGCCATGACCGGACAGGATGCGGTGAATGTTGCGAAGGAATTTGATGAAAAGATCGGGGTAACCGGTATCGTATTATCCAAAATGGACGGCGATACCCGAGGCGGTGCAGCCCTGTCTGTTAAGGCAGTGACGGGAAAACCGATTTTATATGTCGGTATGGGCGAGAAGCTTTCCGATCTTGAGCAGTTTTATCCGGATCGTATGGCTGGCAGGATCCTTGGAATGGGCGACGTGCTGACGCTGATCGATAAAGTACAGGCCAATGTCGATATGGATGCCGACAAAGAACGTGAGATGGCGGGCAGGCTCAAGAAAGGCAAGCTGGACTTTAATGATTATCTGGAATCCATGAAGCAGATGCGGAATCTCGGAGGATTTGCGAATATCCTGAAGATGATGCCGGGTGGCAGTCAGTTGGGCGATATCGAATCTATGATAGATGAAAAACAGCTGGCACAGATCGAAGCAATCGTATATTCCATGACACCGCAGGAACGATCTAATCCAAAGCTTTTGAATCCAAGCAGAAAGCACAGGATCGCAAGAGGCGCCGGTGTGGATATTTCGGTAGTAAACCGTTTCATCAAGCAATTTGAGCAGTCGCAGAAGATGATGAAACAGATGCCGGGAATGCTCGGCGGTATGGGAGGAAGGAAAGGACGCAAAATGCGGTTTCCCTTTTAAATAAACAATATTAAATATTTTGGAGGAAAGAAAAATGGCAGTAAAAATCAGACTTACAAGAATGGGAAAAAAGAGAAATCCGATCTACAGGATCATCGTTGCAGATTCCAGATCACCTAGAGACGGTAAATTTATCGATGAGATCGGAACCTATGATCCCAACACGGATCCCAGCACATACAAGGTAGATGCAGAGAAGGCAAAGCAGTGGCTGAATAACGGCGCACAGCCTACGGAAGTTGTCAATAAGATCTTCAAGCTTGCAGGCATTGAGAAGTAACCTTGTTTTGGACAGACTTTTGATAGGAGGTGGCTTATGAAAGAATTGGTTGAAGTGATTGCGAAAGCGCTGGTAGAAAAGCCGGATGAGGTTGTGGTTACAGAAAAGACAAACGGAAAACATACAACGATAGAACTTCATGTTGCCCCTACGGATATGGGAAAGGTGATTGGTAAACAGGGAAGGATTGCGAAAGCGATTCGTACCGTTATTAAAGCTGCATCTATGCAGGAAGATGTTTACGTAGATGTTGAAATCGTTGAATAAATGTAAGAAGAATTAATTTAATCTGGCGGCGCAGGCTGTTTGGCTTGCGCCTTTAGATTGAACAATAAGATTGATATCTTATTGTTCAATCTGATCGCAGCAAGCTGCTCTGACATGGATGATAGTGTGAAAAATATATCTGTGTGAAAGAAAAAATCAAGTTTGAGGGAAAGGCATGGTAAATCATTTGGAAGACATATTCCGTATCGGCGTAATTACGGAGCCGCATGGAGTGCGCGGGGAAGTGAAAGTATTTCCTACGACGGATGAGCCGGAACGAATCAAAAAGATCAAAGAGATCATTTTGGATGACGGCAAAGAAAAAAGAATGGTTCATCCGGAGATGGTAAGACCTCAGAAAAATCTTTTATTGATCAAATTTAGGGAATTTAATAACAGGGATGAGGTAGAAAGGCTAAGAAAAAAAGAGCTTTATGTGAGCCGGGAGTATGCCTCTCCTTTGAAGAAGGATGAATATTATATTTCGGATCTGCTCGGTCTGAAGATCATAGATGAGGACGATCAGGAGATCGGAGCTCTGAAGGATGTGCTGCAGACAGGCGCGAACGATGTTTATCAGATCCTTATGAACGATGGAAAAGAACTGCTTTTGCCTGCGATCAGGCAATGCGTTTTAAAGGTGGATATTGAAGCTGGATATGTGCGGGTACACGTAATGGATGGATTAGTGTGAGAAGAAGGATACGGATACCTTTATGAAATATTATTGTATGACATTATTTCCGGAGATGATCGAACAGGCTATGAATACCAGTATCATCAAACGGGCAATGGAAAATGGAATACTTGAGCTGGAAACCATTAACATCAGGGACTATACGAGCAATAAGCATGGCCGTGTGGATGATTATACGTATGGCGGCGGGGCAGGGATGCTGATGCAGGCGCAGCCTGTCTATGATGCCTATCAGGCTGTCAAAGAGAAAATGAACGGACAGTCGGCGAAGGTCATCTATGTCACGCCGCAGGGGAAGCCGTTTCAGCAGCAGGCGGCAGCCGAGCTGGCGGCGGAAGAACAATTGATTTTTTTATGCGGGCACTATGAGGGGATCGACGAGCGGGTATTGGAGGAGATTGTTACGGATTACTATTCGATCGGAGACTATGTCCTGACCGGAGGGGAGCTTCCGGCGCTGGTCATGATGGATGCGGTGGCGCGTCTGGTGCCGGGAGTGCTGAGCAATGAGGAATCTGCCACAACAGAGTCGTTTTACGACGGACTTTTGGAGTATCCGCAATATACCCGTCCGGAAGAATGGATGGGCAGGCGCGTGCCTGAGGTATTGCTGAGCGGTCATCATGCGAATATTGAAAAATGGCGTCTGGAGCAGTCCATAGAGCGCACCAGACAACGCCGGCCGGATCTTTATACTAAGAAGTATGGCAGCGATTAATTGTCAATGCTGCACAAATGGGAAAGAATCTGATAAGAGTTTTGTAATTACTTAGTGAAGATTGTGAAAGAAGAGGAGCGGTATGATCAGAACGGAAGGATTAAGTAAAAAATTCAGGAAAGTAAAGGATGAGAAACAAAAGAACGGAAATAAAAAGACTTCCTATGAATTTTATGCGGTAGATCATGTGACCATGCGGGCGGATGACGGTGAGATCCTTGGGGTGCTGGGACCCAACGGCGCCGGTAAGACGACACTGCTGCGTATGATCGGTAATCTGATGAAACCCACGGAAGGGGAGGTTATCATCAGTGATCAAGAAGGCGGGGAGATCACTGATCAGATTAGGATCAAAACGATGGTAGGATATCTTTCCGGCAATACAAAACTGTATCACCGTTTCAGTACAAGAGAGATGCTTTCCATGCTTGCGGAGATCCATGGGATCTCCAAAGAGGAGCAACAGGACAGGATACAGGAGATCAGCGATATACTTGACATGGAATCCTTTATGGATAACCGGATCGAGCGGCTCTCCACCGGGCAGACGCAGCGTGCCAATATTGCCAGATGCCTGATTCATAAACCGCAGATCTATATTTTTGATGAACCGACGCTGGGACTTGATATTATCAGCAGCGAGTCAATCATACAGTTTATGAAGAAGGAACGCGAACGGGGCAAGACAGTGATCTACTCCACGCATTATATGGAAGAAGCGCAGTATCTCTGCGACAGGATCGTCATGCTTTATCAGGGGAGGATCATTGCCGAGGGTACGCCGGAGCATCTGATGCGGCAGACGGATACCACGAATCTTAGAGAGACCTTCCGGACTTTGCTCGCGGGGATGGGAGACGAGACGGATGAATAAAAAGATCATTGCAGCATTATACAAAAAAGAAATGACGGATATTTTAAGGGATAAGAAAACGATATTGATGATGATTGTCGTTCCGCTGATCCTTTATCCTCTGATCTTTATCGGGAGTATGGCGTTGAGCGCTTCCATTATGAATGCCAGTACGACCAGCACTTATCGGATCGGTTTTGATGAAGTGCCGGAAGCGTCGGAGCTAAGGAGCTTTTTTTCGGAAGCGGCAAAGGAGTATGGGTATAATTTCCTGTATCTGATGCCGAATGGGCTTCAGGAAGATGGAAATGGAGCAGTCATTACGGTCATTCAGGAGGATGGAGAGAGTACGGAATATGCCACGTATGAGGAGGCGTTGAAGAATGGATATCTGGATGCCTATCTGACGAAAGAGACTGCTGATGCTGCGGACGGAAACCCATCAGGAGAGGTGTATCGTATCAATTATCTTGCATCGGAGACGGATTCGCAGACAGCGGCTTCGATGATTGAGGATATGCTGGAGGAATACCGTCAGTCGCTTCGGGAGAAAAGGCTGATTGAGGCGGGATTGCTGCCGGAGGATATTCTGTATCCGATCACTTATGAATTTCAGGATATTTCAAGTAATGAGGAAACGATGGGAAGCTTTCTTGGTTATATCATTCCCTTTTTGATGATCACGAGTATTCTGATGGGCGCTATGTATCCGGCAATCGATACGACGGCAGGAGAAAAGGAGCGCGGTACATTGGAGACACTGTTGACGCTGCCTGTCAGGAATCTTGAGATGATCATGAGTAAATTTCTGGCAACCGCCACTGTTGCAGTGGCAGCGGCACTGTTAAATCTGATATCCATGGGGATCCTGGGAGCATATATGTATGAGAGTATGCAGGTAACAAGCGATATTCCGATGGAATTTAACGTGATCTCTTATCTTCCCGCAATTTTC
This sequence comes from uncultured Lachnospiraceae bacterium, assembly GCA_964421915.1. GTDB lineage: Bacteria > Bacillota > Clostridia > Lachnospirales > Lachnospiraceae > NK4A136. The sequence continues at coordinate 54,609 of CAYQZB010000003.1, read as the reverse complement.
ATTATGATTCTCTGTGTGGCTGTATTTGCTTTGTTTGCTTCGGCTGTCTGCCTTTGTGTCTGTATCTTTGCGAGAAGCTTTAAGGAAGCGCAGAATTATACCACACCGGTCATGCTGGTATTTATGTTTGCGGGGATGGCAGGCATGATTCCCTCGGTCAGTCTGAATGGCAGTACCTCTTTAATCCCTGTGGTCAATGTGGCGCTTTTGATCGTGGAGCTGTTTAAGTTTCATTTTGATATGGGGCTTATTGCCATGGTTCTTTTTTCCAATATAGCTTACAGCCTTTTGGCAGTTGTTATTATGACGAAGCTGTTTCATTCGGAAGACATTCTTTTCGGGGATGGAACAGGCGGCATCCGTCTGCTGGAAAGACGTTCTGATATGAAGGGAAAGCAGATACCGGGTATCGGAGACGTGATACTCTTATTATCTGCGCTTCTGATCGTGATCATGTTGATTGGCTCGATTGCAATCTTAAAATACAGAGCGTACGGTCTTGTGATGCAGCAGCTGCTGATCCTGGGTGTGACTGTATTTTACTGCTGGTATATCAAGACGGATTTTAAGAAAGTATTTCATCTGAAGCGGCCGAAGCTTGGCGATCTTTTGACCGGTACAATATTGTGGGCGGGTACTTATATTGTGATGATGACATTGACTGTATTATTCAGCGCAATCTTTCCTGAAAGCGCGGAAAGCGCAGGGCAGGATCTTCTGGATATCTGGGAACATGCGCCGATCTGGCTTGTGATCCTGTCTTCAGCACTGCTTCCAGCGGTCTGCGAGGAAACTGCATTCAGAGGCGTACTGTTTGGAACATTGCAAAACAAGTGCCGTATATGGGTGGCTGTTTTGATCACAGGGGCGGTTTTCGGACTCTATCATATGAACCTGATTAAATTTTTTGTAGTCGGCTTCTTTGGCTGCGTCCTTGCTTATGCCGTTTATAAGACCGGAAGCATCGCCGTATCCATGTGGATGCATTTCCTGAATAATCTGTTTTCCGTTCTGCTGGCATTCTATGAAGATCAGATGGCATCCATTTTTCCGGTTTTGTTCCGGGAAGATCCAGGCATAGGGGAGCTTGCGATATTTGTAATGGTTGGTATTATTTTGTTTGTGATCTCAATATTGCTGCTTCAACGAAAGAAGTTTAAGGAAGATTCCTTGGAAATGCAATAAATGGCGCGCGTTCAAAGCGGGAAAATTCCGGCTTGACAAAATGAATCACAGCATATATATTTGATTCAGTCAAAAAAGAGTAAAGTATATTATCAATAAAATATATAGTGCCTGCGGCATGGCGCTAATGCGCATCAGGGTTCGCAGAGTACGGAAAGGCATGGTTATTATTATGAAACAGATTTCGGAATTGATGGGTTACCGCTCTGATATCAAGGTGGTGGATGCGACGCTGCGGGATGGTGGTCTTGTGAATAATTTCCATTTTCAGGATGATTTTGTAAAAGCTTTGTATCATACGAATATCAAAGCCGGTGTTGATTATATGGAATTTGGATATAAATGTGATAAAGAAATGTTTGATGTCAATCAGTTTGGCAAGTGGAAGTTTTGCAATGATGACGACATCCGGGAGATCGTCGGAGAAAACCAGACGGATCTTAAGCTGGCGGTCATGGCGGACGTAGGCAGATGTAATTATAAAAATGATATTGTCAATAAGGCAGACAGTCCCATCGATGTGATCCGTGTGGCGACTTACCTCCATCAGATCCCCGCTGCAGTAGATATGATTGAGGATGCGGTGAAAAAAGGATATCAGGTGACCTGTAACATCATGGCGGTCTCCACGGGACAGGAGGGAGACATCAGGGCTGCTTTGGATATGATCGGACAGTCACCGGTGGATGTCATCTATATTGTGGACAGTTACGGCTCGCTCTATCCGGAGCAGATTGCGAGAATCACGGATCTTTATAAGGAATATGCGGACAAGTATAAAAAGAAGCTGGGTATCCATGCCCATGATAATCAAAGGCTGGCATTTGCTAATACGATCGAAGCGGTGGGTGATGGCGTTGACTGGCTGGACGGTACGTATATGGCGATGGGAAGGGGCGCAGGCAACTGTGCGATGGAGCTGCTGCTGGGATTCCTTCGTAATCCGAAATATAATATCTATCCGGCAATCAGCTTTGTGGAAAAATATATGAAGCCGTTGCAGGCGGAGGGAACGGTATGGGGATATGATCTACAGTATCTGGTTTCCGGTTTACTGAACCAGCATCCGAGAGCGGCGATTGCGTTTACGAAGGATAAGCGTACGGATTACGCGGAGTTTTATAAGGAAATGAATTCACAGGAATAAGGTTGAAAAACTTTGTTTTTCAGCCTTATTAGCTGCTCAATGTCTCTGTTTAAAACAGAGACATAAAAAAACAGTCGCAGCATGGAGGCAAAAATTATTAAAAATGTCTTGCATTTAGGGACAATTTATGGTAAGCTATCATAGTTGCGAGTAAAGAGATGTTCCGCTGTTACCAGGATCAGTATTTGAGATGTATTAAGAACATCCGATGAAAAACAAGGAGGAAGATATGAGCGATATTATCAGAGAGATTGAAAAAGAGCAGATGAAGCAGGAGGTTCCTTCCTTTAATGTGGGCGATACGGTCAGAGTATCAGCAAAGATCAAGGAAGGCGAGAAGGAAAGGATCCAGGTGTATGAAGGTGTTGTTCTGAAGATCCAGAACGGAAGCAACAGAACCACATTTACCGTAAGAAAGATCTCTAACGGCGTAGGCGTTGAGAAGACATGGCCGTTACATTCCCCGCAGGTAGAAAAGGTGGAAGTCATCAGAAGAGGTAAAGTAAGAAGGGCTAAGCTGAATTACTTAAGAGATCGTGTTGGTAAGAAGGCTAAAGTAAAAGAAATTCTGAAATAGGAAATACAGGATGAATACCGTGTAAATCTGTTAAATGAAATTAAAAATCTCCAAACGGATGTCAGTTCAAATTCATTTAGTTTGGAGATTTTTTGTTTGCAAAGATAACAGGAAACAAGATAAAATGCAGGAAACCGAAAGAAAGGAAGTCTTAGGATATGGAGAGGCTCATAAAATACATAAGAAAGTATATAATAATTTGCTGTAGTTGTTTGTGTGTCGGCTGTAGTCCGCAGGAGGAAGCGGATACAACCAATACAGGAACGGAGGGCGTGACAGATGCAGAGGAAAATGCATTGGCAGAGACGGATGCGGAGAAAAATGCATTGACAGAGGCGGATGATAACGCTTCCCATACATTGACAACAGAAACGGATAGTGATGAGCCGGATGCAGAAGAAAATCAGCCGGCACAAATATCAGATAAGGTAGATGAAAAGGCAGAACCTTATATAGATGCATATATCACGTTGTCAGATGACACAGAAATAGAGTACTGTAATTGGATGGAATATGGTGAAGAACAGGTATTGCGTGTCGCAATCCAATATAAAGAACCACCTGAGGATGATTACCAGCATAAAGAGGATTACTTTTTCTTTATCACTCAGGATGGAGATGTTTCAAACGTCATTGAAGTAAATTATGAAGATAAGGGGGTGGGTATGGCTGACGGAATGGAGACTGATTGTGCAACGGATCATCAGTTGGGTTGGGCATGTGATTTTGAGGCTCATTTTGAAGACGTAACCTTTGATGGGGAAGAAGATTTGCTGATTTTTGTCGGAGATGGCAGATGTGACAGGCACTATTGCGCATACATTTATGAAAATGGAGAATTTCGTTATGAAAGGACGTTTGAGCATATTCCTGTCGGTGTGGTTGATACAGAGAAAGAAATCATTTGTGGCTCCATTACAAACAACGCTGCGTCTTTTACTGATGTGACTTATAAATACATAAATGGGGGATTTTTAATAATTGAAGCATTAGACACAAATTATGGTTATACAAACGGGGAAAATGTGTTGGATGAGACCATAATAACGACTTATGAATATGAATACATAAATGGGAAAAATGTGTTGGATAAAATAATAGAAACGATTGACAAATATGAGTATGAATTTATTAATGAAGAAAATGTGTTGGATGAAATAATTGAAACGACCTATGAATATGAATACATAAACGGGAAAAAGGTGTTGGTGGAAGAATCGGAAAATATTGTTGTTCCGTAGCAGATTGGGAAATGAGATCAAGATTATAAAAAACCTTCAAACCGGATGAATTTTTCTTGCTCCGGTTTGAAGGTTCATACGTAATTCAGAATATTGCCGGTGTTTTATGATCCATCACCCGCCGGTAGGCTCTTATTTAGTTACCAGTAGGTAAACACAAAACCTGCAAGCGGCGATAATACAATCATAATGGCGGAAAAACAGAAGGAATCAAGCGAGGTAAGCGTTGCCCGCTGCTCTGATGGGAACATATTCTGTAAAAGAGCGTTGGTACGCACCTGCAATGCATCATCGCCGACGGCTGCAATAAAACCACCTACCGACATTACCCAGTATAACGGTGAGTGTTCAAGCAGGAATCCTGTCAGCACAAGCAAAGTCGATATGGAAAATATCCGTTTATAACTGAGCTTCGGTAGCTTTAGTATCAGTTTTGAACCAACAATGCCGCCCATTTCCATAAACAACAGCGCTAAGCCAAGCCACCCTTCTGACATGCCTTTTTCAGGAAGCTTTGCCTGTAAGAAAAACAATAGCAGTATATCCACCGCACCGATCAAAGAGTTGCAAAGCATTATCCCCATTGCCTTACGCGCTTTTTTCAGAAAAGCTAAGCTTTCCTGAAAGCATTTGAGCAGCTTATATCCTACCTTGCATTCCTTATCTTTTGAAGGATCTTTTGCGTATATCTCATGCAGGGATAACAGAATCATAATTTGTATTGCGCCTGTGACAAGATCTGTCCCGTAAGCAATTCTGTGCCCGATGGTCAGGGCAAAGCCTGCGCAAAGCGTTGAAATACCGCTGCATAGACGATAAATAACCAACTGGTTCGACTCATACTTTTCAAACACGCTTTCCATCTTGGCAAGCTTAAGGGAATCATAGGCAAGGGCATCGCCGGAACCTGATGAAAAGTTGTAGCTTAAGGCCATAAATGCAATAGAGGTACATACCATAAAAAGGTTATTTGAAAGAATCATTATGATGTTGCCGATCATTCTCATAATAGTGCTGACGATCAGCATTTTCTTTCTGCCGAACACATCCGCAAAAACACCTGACGGAATTTCAAAAATAATGCTTGTAATGTGAAATATGGTTTCGGCAATGCTTATTTCAACAAGACTGTAACCTCTTGCCGCCAGAATGGCAACCCATGCACCGGTCAGTGACAGGTTTCCCAGTACGGAAGAGGTATATAATTTTGATAATTGTTTCTTGATTTTAAACATAAAAATATCTCCTTAACTGAATTTTGCAATCGTTAAGAAGATAATGCGCAATCTTATATCATCTGCAAAACATCTCAAATATAAATCAGGTTAAATCTGAGATTATTTATGACAAAGTAACTTAAAAAAAGGCGCACTATCCCCATAGAAGGGAAAAATATAACCTTTTTTCAGTTGTACATTTGTCATTTTCCAAAACATAAGGCTGTACCTCAATAGGGGTATTTAGATAAAATTACTTATTAAATGTATCATATTTCCCATATAAATGCAAGTACTGGCGTGATTGGAACGGGGATGTAAAACGTGTGAAAAAACGTGTTTTATTGGTGCGCAGGTCTTTTTCTTTTCCCTTATTGATTGTTTTTTGGATGGCGCTGTGATACAATATTTTGTAGCTTTTGCATTAAAAGAACGGCATATTGTTTATCGCTGATAAACAAAGTATGTAAGGAGTATGAAGTCTGACTGTTAATGCATGAAGCGTTAGGGTTATCCACTAAATCATTAATACATGAATGAAGATGCAATCTATACGGATTGATTCGCAGGGGAATAAGGAATCTATAACATGGGCAGAAGAAAAGGATTAACTTTTTATAAGAAAGAAAAAAAGATTAATAAAAAATTACTAAAGGAGATCGGTCAGTGGATATTTTTGGGAGCGGTGATGATGCTGATCGCTTTTGCCGCCGTATTCTGCTTTGGCATCCGCACCAGTGTGATCGGCGGTTCCATGGAGCCGACCCTGGCTAATGGACAGGAAATACTGATTGACAGATTTTCTTATTTTTTTGTGAGTCCGGGACGCGGGGATGTGGTTGTATTTTTGCCTAATGGAAATGAAAATTCCCACTATTATGTGAAGCGTTTGATTGGGCTTCCGGGAGACACGATCTCCATACAGGATGGTTATGTGATGATCAACGGAATCTTATATGAAGAAGACGGAAAATATGATAAAATGGAAGATGGCGGTATCGCGGAGACGGAGATCACCCTGGGTGAGGACGAATATTTTGTCCTTGGGGATAACCGTAACAACAGTGAGGACAGCCGTTCCAGCAACGTCGGTATTGTGATGAGAAGCTATATGATCGGAAAGGCGTGGTTCCATATGTCATCGGGAGATGTGCATTTGGGATTTATTAAGTAAGCGAGGTCAATGATGAATTATCAATGGTATCCCGGACATATGACAAAGGCCATGCGCATGATGCAGGAGAATATCAAGCTGATCGATCTGCTGATTGAGCTGGTGGACGCCAGAATCCCAAGGGCAGGAAGAAATCCTGATATTGATCGTCTGGGGCAGAATAAGGCAAGGCTGATATTATTAAATAAATGCGATCTCGCTGATTCCATAGAAAATGATCGATGGCTGGAATATTATGGCACGCAGGGGATACAGGCGGTGCTGATCGATTCCAGAAAAGGGACGGGACTTAAGGAGATCCGGAATGCGGTGACGGCGGCCTGTGAGAAAAAGATCGAGCGGGACAGAAAGCGGGGGATCATCAACCGTCCGGTGCGGGCTATGGTGGCAGGGATCCCCAATGTGGGTAAATCCACTTTTATCAATGCTTATGCCAAAAAAGCATGCACGAAGACCGGCAATAAGCCCGGCGTGACCAAGGGAAAACAATGGATACGTCTGGATAAATCATTGGAACTGTTAGATACGCCCGGTGTGCTGTGGCCGAAATTTGAGGATGAGTTGACAGGACTTCATCTTGCGATGATCGGAGCCATCAATGATGAGATCCTGCAGACGGAAGAACTGGCTTGCAAAGTAATCTTGCTGATGCAGGAGGAATATCCCGGAAGGCTGCAGGAGCGTTATAAAACAAATGAGAAGGACGCTCCGGCAGATGTGCTGGCAGAGATCGCTTTGAAAAGAGGGTGTCTGAAAAAAGGCGGGGAGGCGGATCTTGATAAAGCGGCTGGGCTGCTTTTAGATGAATTCCGCAGCGGTATTCTGGGGCGCATCACGATAGAAAAGACAGGAACATTTTGTGACGGCAGGTAACGCAAAGAGGCGGAGTATGTATTAAAAAGTAGAAAAAGGTATGGATAGCAGGATGAGAGAAGAACAGAATTGGAACCGTGACAGGGATCTGGAAATGATCAGACTGGATGATGTGCCTGTGCGGCGGCAGAGGATCCAGGAGAAAAGGAACATCGTAACGGAGGAAAAAGAAACAGTATCAGGGCAGGAAGAGGAAGAAAAGAAAAAACTCTCCCCCAGATCGATGATGAAGGAAATATTATATAATAGCCTTTTTTTACTGTTTGTATTGATCATAACGCTGCTGATAGTGAAATATGTGGCGCAGAGGACTACCGTCTCAGGAAGCAGCATGGAACCCATGATCCATGACGGGGACAGTCTAATCGTAGATAAGCTTACGTATCGGTTCAGTGATCCGGAAAGGTTTGATATTATCGTATTTCCCTTTGAGTATCAGCAGGATACCTATTATATCAAGCGCATTATCGGACTGCCGGGAGAATCTGTACGGATTGATGAAGACGGTAACATCTATATCAATGGTGAGATCCTGGTGGAGCATTATGGAGCAGAGATAATCGAGGATCCGGGAAATGCATATAATGAAGTGATCCTCAGGGAAGACCAGTATTTTGTATTGGGAGATAATCGGAATAATTCATCGGACAGCAGAAATCCGGCAGTTGGACTGATCCATCGGGACAATATCGTCGGGCGGGCATGGCTGAGAATCTTTCCATTTGATTCCTTTGGCTTTATCAGGCATCAATGATATTATAATAGGTAATTGCGAAACTCTAATCGGGTTCTTTTGCATTTGTGCATCATTGACAATTCAACGCAGACACGCTTGCGCTCCGTGAAAAACGCAGCGGCACTGCTGGCAGTTTTTCAAAGGTCTGCTTATGAATTTGTCAATGCTGCACAATAAGATTTACGCGTTATTGAGAGTTTCGCAATCACTTAATATAATAATATATGTATGGAGAATATTTTAATGGACACATGCAGAAAGACCAGTGAGATACAGAAGGAATACCGTGAACTGACGGAAAAGGACTATGAGACATTTATCCATACATATCAGGAGGATGAACGGGCTGCTGTCCGGAAGATGGCAGAGGCAGTGGTCAAGAAGCAGAATGCATTGCTCGCGGAACAAAAGCGTATGTTTGAGATGTTTGCTTATGAACGCAGATACCAAGAGTATCAGTATATCTGCGGAATCGATGAAGTGGGCAGAGGACCGTTGGCAGGTCCGGTGGTTGCGGGCGCGGTGATTCTGCCCAAAGATTGTTCTTTGTTATATCTTAATGATTCCAAGCAATTGTCCGAAAAAAAAAGAGAGGAGCTTTTTGATCGGATCATGGAGGAAGCGGTTGCCGTCGGTGTCGGCTATGCATCACCGGAGAGAATTGATGAGATCAATATTTTAAATGCGGATTATGAAGCGATGCGCGAGGCGATCGGCAAGCTTTCTGTCAAGCCGGATCTGTTATTAAATGACGCAGTGACGATCCCGGAAGTAGAGATCCGTCAGGTGCCGATCATCAAGGGAGATACGCTTAGCGCTTCCATAGCGGCGGCAAGCATCGTCGCCAAGGTGACAAGAGACCGGCTGATGGTACAGTACGACGCGGTGATGCCGGAGTATAAATTTGCTTCCAATAAAGGATATGGTTCCAAAGAGCATATTGAAGCGATCAAAACGTATGGACCGAGTGTGATCCACCGAAGGAGTTTTATAAAAAATTTTATATAATATTATTTTGTAATCTGAAATAAGAAACAACTTAAGCTATGGATTACAGAAATGGTTTTGGTTTATTGGATATTTGAAAGAATGAAGTTTGTCCGAAATCGGGGGAATGGGAATGAGTTTATTTTCTGGAGTTTATAGCAATCATGGATATACGGATGGTTCTATTACAGGCGCTGTTTCGGGAACAGCGTCTTCCACGCCTGTCAATGGTCAGGCGGTCAATTCCCTCGCTGGTCTGAGCGCGGGTCAGACGATCGAGGGAAAAGTGATCGCAAGCAACGGCGATACGGTTCAAATTGATATCGGAACGGGAACGCCCGTGACGGCGAAGCTGGATCATGCCATGGATCTGCAGAAGGGGCAGAATGTCATATTTGAAGTCAAGACCAATTCTTCACAGCAGATCACGCTTTCCCCGCTCTATACCAATCTTACTAACAGTTCTACCGCATTGAATGCGCTTCATGCGGCAGGGATGACGGCCACTTCGGATTCTCTGGCGATGACAAGCGCCATGATGGAAGCGGGGATGAATATTGACAGGAATTCCCTGGCAAATATGTATCATACGATATCAAGCTTTCCCGGACATAATCCGGTGAATATCATACAGATGCATCAGATGGGACTGGAGATCAATGAGCAGTCAGTGGAGCAGTTTGAAGCATTTAAGAATTATGAGACGCAGATTGGGGAAGGGATGCGGCAGATCGCGGCGGATATTCCCCAAATGTACGGTGAACTGGTTGCGACCGGTAAGGAAGATGCGGCAATGCAGTTTATGAAAGCGGTTGTGGATACTTTTCTGGGCACTGTAAATGCTGAATTGACGACAGGGAATGTGCCAAATGGAGAAGCGGCGATAGGATCTGTTTTGCAGGATGGCGCTCTTTGGCAGGAGATTTCGCAGGAGGCTGAGCCTCAAAATTCATTGCAGGCTGTGGTTGTTGATGGGAAGGTGGTCGGCAGCGCGCCTCTGCCGGAGGATGGTCTTGTCATGACAAAGGATGCTGCCCGGACGCTGAATGATATCATGAATGTTTTGCCGGAACAGGAAGCGCCTGAAGCCGCGAAGGAACTTAGCGCAGAGGGAAGGGAGCAGACTCAGGAGGCCGGGAAGGAGCTTACTGCGGAGGGAAGGGAACAGACTCAGGAGGCCGGGAAGGAACTTACTGCGGAGGGAAGGGAGCAGACTCAGGAAGCGGGAAAGACACTTGCATCCGGCAGGGAAGCTGCTGTGCAGAATACATTGGAACAGACAAAGGATACGCTTCTTGGGATGTTGAAAGAATCCGGCGTGCCGGAGGGACAGCTTTCAAGGCTTGCAGGACAGCCGGCATCCGCACAGGAATTGTTAAGGATGACTTCGGAGCTGATGAGGCGGATGGAAAGCAATACGATGCCGGAGGAACTTGCGGCAAAGCTGAAGCATGATATCAAAAACGTATTTTTATCCAATGGATTTCAGAATACGATACAGCAGGCAGTTCAAAAACAGTGGTTTCTGGAGCCTTCTGAGGTGGCGGATAAAAGTACGGTGGAAAGTCTGTACCGCAGGCTGGATCAGCAGACAAGGCAGCTTACGGATGCCCTGTCGGGACTTGCAAGACCGGAGACGGCTCTGTCACAGGATCTTTCCAATATGAATCAGAATATGAATTTTATGAACCAGATGAACCAGATGTATCAGTATATCCAGCTTCCGCTTAAAATGAACGGTGGGGAGGCGACGGGGGATCTGTTTGTTTATACGGATAAAAAAAGCCTGGCGCAGAAAGACGGCAATGTCAGCGCGATGCTGCATCTGGATATGCAGAACCTCGGTATGGTAGATGTTTATGCATCCATGACGGCGGCAAAAAATGTTTTTACGAAATTTTATCTGGAAAATGACGAGATGCTTGACTTTATTGAGGCGAATATCCATATACTCAATGAACGGCTGACCGGCAGGGGATATCAGCTGAAGACGGAAATGGCGAAGCATGAGGAAAAGAAGGATATAATTGCGCAGGCAGCCGTTAAGAAGGACGGCGCGGTTCCAAAGGCGATCGCGCAATACAGCTTTGATATCAGAGCCTGAAATAAAAAATTGCGTCCGTGTATTGAGACGGCGCTGTGTAAACGCCGCAAGGAAATAAAGATAATGCAGAATAGAGCGGAGCAGGGGGATATCCATGGCGGAATATGGGAATAAGGGTAAGACAAAGAAGCGGCAGGCAATTGCGCTGGAATATGATCCAAATGACGCTGCGCCACGGGTCATAGCATCCGGACAGGGCATCCTTGCTGATAAGATCATCGAAAAAGCAAAAGAATCCAATGTTCCGGTGCATCAGGACGGAAAGCTGGCGGATACCCTTTCCAGACTTGAGATCGGGGATATGATCCCGCCGGAGCTTTATGAAGTCGTAGCGGAAATTCTTGTCTTTGTGGATGCGATGGATAAGATCAAAGCGAAAATGGATAAGGCGGGGAAACGATAATTTAAAGAAAAGAATTGGAATAATCAGCGTGAAGGAAATCTTTAAACCGAAAAATATCTGCAAAAGCGGGAAGATAAAGCTGGGGGAGAAGGATTGAACAAGAGACGTCTTGGCGCGGAATATGAAAATATTGCGGCAGGTTATCTGACCGGAAAAGGATATCAGATCATAGAGAAAAATTACAGAAACCATTTCGGAGAGATCGATCTGATTGCAAAGGACTTGGACGGAACGATTGTTTACTGTGAGATCAAGTACAGAAGCGGCGACGCTTCCGGGGATCCGCTGGAGGCGGTAGATCACAGAAAACAGAGAAGGATCAGCCGGACGGCGGAGTATCATTATGCGTATCAGGTGCAGAAAGCTGATCTGCCCTGCCGGTTTGACGTGATAGGGCTCTATGCGGATGGGAGCATCCGGCATATTAAGAATGCATTTGAATTTATCAGGTAAGCAGGCAATGTTGATGTTCATAAGGGCTCGTTGTGTAATATAGACATATCATTGCACAACTAATTATGGGAAATCAGAAGTTTGGCAATTGCCTAATTAATCATGTAAAAGATTTAATGAAACAGTTTGGAGAGGATCAATGGTATGGAAGGATGGGCGGAGGACGCCGCAGCTGCTGGAACAGGATGGGATCCCATATCTGCAGTTTGAAAGCCTGACTAGGACAGGGGTGGTCAGACATCTGTTTACGACCAGAGGCGGCGGTGTCAGCGAAGGCAGCTATGCCGGGATGAATCTGGGCTTTACAAGGGGCGACGATCGAAAATGCGTGGAGGAGAATTTCAGAAGGATCGCCAAGCTGCTTGGCTGCAGGCCGGAGGATATGATCGCTTCGGATCAGACCCATACGGTGAATGTGCGTCTGGTGACCGGTGCGGATCGGGGACATGGGATCACGAGAGAGAAAACATTTTTTGATACGGATGGATTGGTCACAGAGGAACGGGGGATCGTACTGGCGACATTTTATGCGGATTGTGTACCATTATTTTTTGTGGATTCGGTTCATCCGGCGGTTGGTCTTTCCCATTCCGGATGGCGGGGGACGGTGCAGGGCATCGGTGAGGTGACGGTGCAAAAGATGCAGGAGTGTTTTGGGTCAAAGCCGGAGGATATCATCGCCGCGGTTGGACCGTCGATCTGTGCGGACTGCTATGAAGTCGGGCAGGATGTGGCGGAGCATTTTCTTGGGGAATTTTGGGAGAAGTACCATAATGACAGATTTTGCAGGCTGACAACGGATCCGGCAAAAATGAGGGATGCTTTGCTGTGCAGAAAGGAAAAATCACATCAGGACTTAGAGGATGCGGAAGATGTCAAATACCAGCTTAATCTCTGGGCGGCGAATCAATGTGTCCTGGAGAAAGCCGGAATCCTGCAGGAGAATATAGAGGTGACATCGCTTTGCACCTGCTGTAACAGCGGGGAATTGTTTTCCCATCGTGCCAGTCATGGACAGCGGGGAAATCTGGGGGCGTTTCTAGGTTTATTATAAAATGGAACTATGAAATAAAACCTGATTTATACAAAAAAGTTTACAATAGCTTTAAGAAAAAATTGAAAGAGGAAGTGACAGCAGATGAAATTGATTCATATGGAGAAAGTCTGGAACGGCAGATACCTGAAGAATTATCAATTAACGTATCTGAATAAAGCCGGCAGGGAAAAGAAGTACGAGATGGTCAGCCGTAATGATCTTGCGTCGCCGGAGGATGTTGGGAAAAGGACGGATGGGATCTCTATTGTGGCATTTCATGAGGACAAGCTGCTTTTATTAAGAGAGTTCCGCATGGGCGTGAACCGTTATATCTATAATCTCTGCGCCGGTATGAAGGAACCGGGAGAAACCATGGAGGCATGTATGGAGCGCGAGCTGTATGAAGAAACCGGATTAAAGCTCAGCCGCATCATAGATGTCCTTCCGCCATGCTTTTCGGCAGTTGCCATTTCGGATGTCAAGACCAGCATAGCGTTTGTGGAGGTCAGCGGGGAATTTGCCGATCATACCTCGGAGAATGAGGAGATCGGGGCGGCATTTTACAGCCGCGAAGAAGTAAAAGAGCTGTTACAGACGGAAGAATTTTCTTCCAGAGCGCAGATGGCGGCGTATTTTTTCACATTGGGCGGACTGCCGTGAGGTCACATTATAAGGATAATTAGGGAGTCGGTTCGGCTCCCTTTTTTTATGACTCGCTTTTATTTTAAGAAAACACGAGGAGTTAAGATACTGCATTAGAAGGCGAGTGGATTGAAAAATGAGAAAGTCAAAAAACATCTTTACAAGTCTTATCACAACTGATATACTATGCACACGTGAAAGACATGTGCGACTGCTTTCTTAGTAGTCCGAACATCTTGGCATTTCGCCATATTTCACAGTTTTAAGGTAACCCGTTGACGTCTGCAGTGACTTAAGCGTTGCAGGGAAGGATCGAAGGGTCTGACTGCAGAGTCTGACCGCTGCAGGAAATGAATCTAATGACTTAGTCATTGCAGCAAAGGAGAAACGAAAGGAATGATTATATGCCAGAAAAAACACCAATGAAAGAAACCGCCGTTTATGATGGCCGTAAACTGTGGGATGAGATCTTCAAGGCCATCGTCGGAACCATGCCGGAGCAGATGTTTCCGCTGTTCAAAGAGATCTACGGAAAAGAGTATCCGGAGGGAACCCCCATTGTATTGTTGGAGACGGAGACATCCACATTCTGGGAAAGCAGGAAGGAGCCGCCCAGTTCCACATTCATGGATATCGCGTTCCTTGTGGATGGCACAGATTATTATCATCTGGAATGTCAGATGGAGAACGACCATGAAATGGTGATCCGGATGTTCGCCTATGATGTGCATTTCGCGATCACCCATACGAAGGCCATGGACAGGAAGACAGGGGAGGTCGTATTAAGATTCCCCCGTTCCGCAGTGATCTATCCGGAAGGGACAAGGACTGTCCCTGACAGTCTCCGGTGCCGCATCCTCTTTCAGGATGGCAGCGAACATATCTATACGATCTCCACGGTCAAGGTACAGGGCTATTCCCTGAAAAAGATCAGGGAGAAGCATCTGACGCTGTTCCTGCCCTTTACGATGATCCGTTTTCGTTCACGCCTGAAAAGTAAAAAGAAGGTCACGGAAAAGGAATTGACAGGGTATCTGAAAGAGGTTATATTGATTTTAGAGGGAGAGATGTCCGCGGGCAGTATTACGGAGCTTCAGTATCAGGATTATGTGAGACTGATCTGGCATGCGGCGGAGAGGGTATTTGCGAAGCACAGGGAACTGTGGAAGGAGGCAGATTGAAAAATCAAAGATTTTTCAATCGCAAATTTGCGCCTGCGGCACAAATTCGCAGGTTATGGAAAAGGAAGGATTATATGAGATGACCAAGTCATTAATAAAATTACCCAGTGAAGAGTTCAGGGAGATGAAGGCAGAAAATGTTGAACAGAAGGCAAAGATAGCCCGGCAGGAGACAGAGATAGCCAAGCAGAAAGCAGAGATCCGGCGTTTACAGGAGATGCTTCGTTTGATGGGAAATAATTAGTGTCTGCTGATTAAATCTTAAATACTTCCGTCCCTGCGGACTTGAAAAAACCCCGGCGATAGGGTATAATCGGAAAGTACGGACAGACTTGATTGCAAAAGCATGTCCGGAAATAGGATAAATGATAGAAATGACAGAATTGGAGAACGGTAACATGGAAATCTTTGAGGAACTGAAAGAAAGAGGTCTCTTAGCGCAGCTTACGGATGAGAAGGAGATCAGGGAGCTGATCAACAATGGTAAGGCGACTTTTTATATCGGCTTTGATCCTACGGCGGACAGCCTGCATGTGGGACATTTTATGGCATTGTGCCTGATGAAACGTCTGCAGATGGCGGGCAACAGACCGATTGCGCTTTTGGGCGGCGGCACCGGCATGATTGGAGATCCCTCCGGTAAGACGGATATGCGTAAGATGATGACGGAGGAGACGATCCGGCATAACTGCGACTGCTTTAAGAAGCAGATGAGCCGGTTTATAGATTTTTCCGAGGGAAAGGCGCTGATGGTCAATAATGCGGACTGGCTTTTGGATCTGAATTATATCGAGATGATCCGGGATGTGGGAGCGCATTTTTCCGTCAACAACATGCTTCGCGCGGAATGTTACAAGCAGCGTATGGAGAAGGGACTGACCTTTCTGGAGTTTAACTATATGATCATGCAGAGCTATGATTTCCTGCGCTTATATCAGGACTATGGATGCAATATGCAGTTTGGCGGCGATGATCAGTGGAGCAACATGCTTGGCGGTACGGAGCTGATCAGAAGAAAGCTGGGCAAGGATGCATATGCCATGACGATCACCCTCCTGCTGAATTCCGAAGGAAAGAAGATGGGCAAGACGGAAAAGGGCGCTGTATGGCTGGATCCGGAGAAGACGACGCCGTTTGAATTTTTCCAGTACTGGAGAAATGTTGCGGATGCGGATGTATTGAAATGTATCAAGATGCTGACTTTCCTGCCTCTTGATGAGATCAAGAAGATGGAAAGCTGGGAAGGCAGCCAGTTAAATGATGCAAAAGAGATCCTTGCATGGGAACTGACGAATCTGGTGCATGGCAAAGAAGAAGCGGACAAGGCAAGGGATGCAAGCCATGCGTTATTTGCAGGGGGCGGAAGTAAGGAGAATATGCCGACGACCGTGCTGGCAGAAGAAGATTTTAAGGACGGAAGCATTGATATCCTGACGATGTTAGTGAAAGCGGGATTTTGTACGACAAGGTCTGACGCGAGACGTAATGTTGAGCAGGGAGGCGTATCTGTCAATGATGAAAAAGTAACAGATATTAAGGCTGTTTATGCCAAGGATGCTTTTCAAAATGAGTTCATCGTAAAGAAAGGCAAAAAGTCATTTATGAAATTTAACCTTTCATAACACGAAAATAATGGTGGGTGGCAGATAGAATCTGCCACCCGGCTTATTTTTTATCATCAAATATCCGTCTATTGTAATCGCTTACGATCTATTCATCATCATCAAATACCCGTCTATTGTAATCACTTACGATCTTATTCTTCGTCATCAAATACCCGACGGTTGTAATCGCCTACGATCTTGTTGAGCTTCTCAGTCGGCGTCAGCACCTTCGCAAAGGAGATGTCATGGTTGGAGAAGTCAATGATGGATGCCATGAATTTACTCATATCTGCTACCAGGACATAAGACCGGCTGGTCACTTCCGGCGGCAGATAGGTGAGGTTCGTGGTGATGACATAGTCAAAATAACCCTTTTCATATGCTTTGTCAAATGCCTCCATGCCATGGGTAAACAGACCGAAGGTAACGCATAGGAAAACGCGTCTGGCATTCATTTCTTTTAACTGCTTAGAGGTATCCAGCATACTTTCACCGGAAGAAATGATATCATCAATGATGATCACGTCCATACTGTCGATCTTTTCTCCGAGAAATTCATGGGCAACGATTGGATTTTTGCCATCGACGATCACGGAATAATCACGGCGTTTATAGAACATGCCGGTATTCACGCCCAGGACGGTGGAAAAATATACGGCACGGTCAAGAGCGCCTTCGTCCGGTGAGATAACGACGGTATTGTCCTTGTCAATGATCAGGTCGTGTACCTGATGCAGCAGCATCTTTGTCAGCTGGTAATTGGGGGAGAAATTGTCAAACCCGTAAAGCGGCGTTGCATTCTGCACTCTGGGATCATGCGCATCGAAGGTAATGAAGTTGGAAACGCCCATTTCCCCTAACTCTTTTAACGCATAGGCGCAGTCCAGGGATTCCCTGGCTGTTCTTTTATGCTGCCTTCCTTCATAGAGAAACGGCATAATGACATTGATGCGGTGCGCTTTGCCGTTGCAGGCGGCAATGATGCGCTTCAAGTCCTGATAATGGTCATCCGGTGACATATGATTTTCAAACTGCCCCATGGAGTAGGTTATGGAGTAGTTCGTAACATCCACTAATATGTACAGGTCCGTTCCGCGGACGGATTCATACAAAACCCCCTTGGATTCACCGCTGCCAAAGCGCGGGCAGTCGGCCTTTAACAGATAGTTGTCCGCCACATAGCCTTGAAATGCGGGGTCGTTTTTAAAAGTATTGTTGATGTGCTTCCGGTAGGAAATCAGGTGCTGATTGATGCGCTCCCCTAAGGAGGCAGCCCCCTTTAATGCGATCAGCTTTAAGGGTGCCACCGGCATGGCTTTTTCCAGTTCTTCAATCTTCGGCATGGCTTTTCTTCCTTTATCATTTTTCTGCTTTTCTGCTATACATATATTTGATTTGATATATAAAATTATACTACAAAGAAAGCATTTTGCAATTATTTTATAAAAATGGCATGGTTCTTTATACGACGAAGTTGGCGATTATTAACTTGTGTTGTATGTGTGCTTATGATAGAATAAGCGCAGAAAGCGTGTGCAATGATGGAAAGATAATGGTGTTGAAGCATTTGCCAAAAGAGAGGTGATGCTAAGGATGAAAAAAAATATGATTATTAATATGGTGCTGGCTGCTTTTTTGAGCTGCCTGTATTCTATAGTCATGATTGAGTTCCTTATTAATGTGGTATTATATGACCAATTATATGACCGTATTGGGAGTGCAGTACATTATCTTATTGAGGATGCAGCATTTAGAGAAGTATTAGGGAATTATGTGTTTCCGATCGCTTGTCTGATAGTTATTGTGGGTATAGTTGGAATATTTATAAGCAGCATTGTGCGGCGCATAAAAAAGATAATCAGCTGGAAGGAGTTTTTCATTGAGTGTGCTGGTACAGTGTCCGGTATAATCATAGGTGATTCGCTAACTTTTATATATTTTTGTATTCGAATTATGACTTTATGACTTTGGAGCCACGTTTTAACCTTTTTAATAGATTATTTTAAATGGAGCAGTTATGAAAGAAAATCATCATATGATCAGGTCGGCAGCGCCGGATAGCATTGCAGAGGAGCTTGGAATCGGGGCAGGGGATGAGCTTTTGGAAATCTCAGGTCAGAGAATCGAGGATATCTTTGATTATCAGTATCTTTGCATGGAGGAATATCTTGAGGTGCTGGTCAAAAAGCCGGATGGCGAGGAATGGTTGTTAGAGATAGAGAAGGAAGAACATGAGGATCTGGGGATCGTATTTGAAAACGGACTGATGGACGAGTATCATTCCTGTCATAATAAATGTATCTTCTGCTTTATTGATCAGATGCCTCCGGGGATGAGGGAGACTCTTTATTTTAAGGATGATGATACAAGATTGTCCTTTCTTCAGGGCAATTATGTGACGCTGACAAACCTTGATGACCATGATTTTGAACGGATGATCCGATACCGTCTGGAGCCGATCAATATTTCCTTTCAGACGATGAATCCCGGACTTCGATGTAAAATGTTAAATAACAGATTTGCGGGAGATGCCCTGAAAAAGGTGGACAGACTCTATGAGGCGGGGATTACCATGAATGGGCAGATCGTTCTATGCAAGGGGCTCAATGACGGCGAAGAACTCCGCTATAGTCTGGACAGACTGTTCTCCTATCTTCCGGTTTTGGAGAGCGTCTCGGTGGTGCCGGTGGGATTATCAAAGTACAGGGAGGGTCTTTACCCATTGGAGCCGTTTACGAAGGAGGACGCCTGTGAGGTGATCGATCTGATCGAGGAGTATCAGAAGAAGGCGCTGGCAGTCGGAGAGCTTCACTTTGTACATGCCAGTGACGAGTGGTATATCCTTGCTGAGAGGGAACTGCCGGAGGAAGAACGGTATGACGGATATCTTCAGCTGGAGAACGGCGTCGGAATGCTGCGGCTGATGATCAACGAGACCAGAGAAGCGATATTCAATTTTGCAAGGATGCGGATCATGCGGCCGTCAAGGAATATCTCTATTGCTACAGGGATTCTGGCTTATGAAACGATCTGTATGTTATGTGGTGAGATCATGGAAGCGTTTCCCATGATCAGGCTCACGGTCTATCCCATCAGAAACGATTTCTTTGGGGAGATGATCACAGTGAGCGGTCTGATTACGGGTCAGGATCTGATCGCCCAGCTTAAAGGTAAGCCGCTGGGAGAATGTCTGCTTCTTCCGGAGAATATGTTTCGAAGCGGAGAAGAGGTCTTTTTGGATGACGTTACCTTAACGGATGTGCAAAATGCTTTACAAGTTCCCGTAGATATTGTAAAATCAAGCGGTATGGACTTTGTAGGCACGATCGTGGATGACCGGTGTGAGAGGAATTTCTAGCTGCAAGGGGCAGCAATATATGTGATAAAAATCAGGAAAGTATAGAGAGTCATTATATGAGTAAGAAAAGGAAGCCCATTGTTGCGGTGGTGGGCAGACCAAATGTAGGAAAGTCAACTTTATTTAATGCGCTGGCGGGAAGCAGGCTGGCGATCGTAAAAGATACGCCGGGGATCACAAGGGACCGGCTGTATGCCGATGTAACGTGGCTGAATACCAATTTTACCTTGATCGATACCGGCGGTATTGAGCCGGACAGTAAGGACGTGATTCTGTCACAGATGCGTGAACAGGCACAGATCGCTATCGATACGGCGGATGTGATCCTGTTTATGACGGATGTGAAACAGGGGCTTGTGGATGCGGATTTCAGGGTGGCTGATATGCTCAGGAAGTCCGGAAGACCCGTTGTATTGGCTGTGAATAAGGTGGACAGCTTTGAAAAATATATGCCGGATGTTTATGAATTTTATAATCTCGGCATCGGGGAACCATGGCCGATCTCTGCATCAGAGCGTCAGGGGCTTGGAGATATGCTGGATGAGGTGATCTCCCACTTCGAAGAGCCTTCGGATGAGGAGGAAGAGGATGAGCGCCCCAAGGTCGCTATCGTGGGAAAGCCGAATGTCGGCAAATCTTCGATCCTGAATAAGCTGGCAGGGGAAAACCGTGTGATCGTATCGGATATCGCCGGTACGACAAGGGATGCCATTGATACGGAGGTAAAGTATCAGGGCAGGGAGTATGTGTTTATTGATACAGCTGGACTTCGCCGTAAGAATAAGATCAAGGAAGAACTGGAAAAATATATGATCGTCCGGACGGTCAGCGCGGTGGAACGCGCCGATGTTGTTGTATTGGTCATTGATGCGGCAGAAGGTGTGACGGAGCAGGATGCCAAGATTGCGGGGATCGCCCATGAACGCGGGAAAGGAATGATTATCGCGGTCAATAAATGGGACATGGTTGAGAAGAATGATAAGACGATCAATGAGTATAAAAAGAAGATCACACAGGTATTATCCTTTATGCCGTATGCGGAGATGATCTTTGTATCGGCTGTTACGGGGCAGAGACTGGTAAAGCTGTATGAGATGATCGATATGGTGATCGAAAATCATTCCCTGCGTGTGGCGACCGGCGTCTTAAATGAGATCATGACGGAAGCGGTGGCATTGCAGCAGCCGCCCACGGACAAAGGGAAACGGCTGAAATTATTTTATATCACGCAAGTCAGCGTGAAGCCGCCGACGTTTGTAATCTTTGTCAATGATAAGGAACTGATGCATTTTTCTTATACAAGATATATTGAGAATAAGATCAGAGAATCCTTTGGATTTCGGGGAACACCGTTAAAATTTATTATCCGTGAGCGGAAAGAGCAGGGATGATGGCAGCTGAAAACAGTGTTTTGGCGGCATAGCATTAAAATACATTATATTTTGCAGGTTGCGGAAAGGCGGGGATTAATATGGCGCAGACGATAGGGATCCGTATCGTATGTCTGGCGATCGGGTACGCGTTTGGATTGATCCAGACATCTTACATTTTAGGCAGGATCAATGGAATCGACATCAGGGAGCATGGGAGCGGTAATGCAGGAACGACCAATACCCTACGGGTGCTGGGCAGAAAGGCGGGATTGATCGTATTTTTATGCGATATCCTTAAAGCGTTTGCCGCTGTGGTCTTAGCGTATTATCTGATTCCTGTTTTGTTTGGGGGAGAGTATCAGGAGCTTCTGTACTTATTCAAGCTTTACACCGGTTTGGGTGTTATTCTGGGACATAATTATCCTTTTTACCTGAAATTTAAGGGCGGCAAGGGCATTGCTGCCATGGGCGGCACTATTTTAGGCTTTCATGGAATCTTTGCATTGACGGGGTTTATCATCTTTTTCAGTACGTTCTTTCTTTCGCATTATGTGTCACTGGCATCGCTGGTTTTAAGTGTCGGATTTTTTGTGGAGATGCTGATTTTTGGAATCGCTAAGCTTGGAGTGTTCGCGGCGATTCCGGAGAATGTGCTTCTGGAGATGTATATTGTGACTTTTGTTATCAGCGTCATGGCATTTTTGCGCCACCATGAAAATATCAAAAAGCTGTTAAGGGGTGAAGAAAGAAAGACGTATCTTGGAAAGAAGAAACGCGAACAGTGTGAGAAGAAGTAAGGCATGGTCATCGCAGCAAGCTGCTCTGACATGGGGATTGGTGTGAAAGACCCGTAGAGTTGATGATAAAGGAAAGGCAGGGTAACAATATGGAGAAGATAGGTATAGTCGGGGCTGGAAGCTGGGGAACGGCGATCGCGGTTTTATTAGATCATAATGGTCATGAGGTAACGATGTGGTCGGCAATCGGAAGTGAGATCGATATGCTGCTGGCGGAACATGAGCATAAGGATAAACTGCCGGGAATCAGGCTTTCCGAACGGATGAGATTTACGAAGGAGCTGGGGGAAGCCATAACAGATATGGATCTTGTGGTGCTTGCAGTACCATCGGTATATACGAGATCTACGGCGCGTCAGATGAAAGAGCTGATATCGCCGGGACAGATCATCGTCAATGTTTCTAAGGGAATTGAAGAAGCTACCTTAATGACGATGTCGCAGATCATAGAGGAAGAAATTCCGCAGTCTGTAGTTGCGGTGCTTAGCGGTCCTTCCCATGCAGAGGAGGTTGGCAAGCTTCTTCCCACCACGGTAGTAGTCGGGGCAAAGAGAAAGGCAACTGCGGAAGTTGTTCAGGATATCTTTAGGTGCGATGTGTTCCGGGCTTATATCTCGCCGGATGTGATCGGCATTGAACTTGGCGCGGCTTTAAAGAATGTTGTTGCCCTTGCCGCAGGTATGGCGGACGGACTTGGATATGGGGACAATACCAAGGCGGCATTGATTACAAGGGGGATTACGGAGATCAGCCGTCTGGGCATGGCGATGGGAGGACAGCTGGAGACTTTTGCGGGACTATCCGGTATCGGCGATTTGATTGTTACCTGTGCCAGCATGCATTCCAGAAACCGCCGCGCAGGCATCCTGATCGGACAGGGTAAGACCATGGAGGAGGCCATGGACGAGGTGAAGATGGTAGTGGAAGGCGTATATTCCGCCAAGGCAGCAATCGGGCTTGGCAGGAAATACCAGATCGAGATGCCGATCGTGGAGCAGGTCAATGCAATCTTATTTGAAGGTAAGAAAGCATGCGATGCGGTGAAGGAGCTGATGCTTCGGGAAAGCAAGGAGGAGCATACAAGACTTCCGTGGCTGTCTGATCTGGTAGCAGGGGAAGTGCATGAGTGATACAAAATAAGAAAGGTTAGGGGATGTAATGCAGACAGAATTTAAAAGTACAGGGGAATATGTTGCAAGCGAGCAGCTGATGGCGAGCGTCAATGTTGCGATTGCTTTGAAAAAACCGCTGCTGATCAAGGGAGAACCGGGTACCGGCAAGACGATGCTTGCCCAGGCGGTTGCCAATTCTCTTGGGAAGAAGCTGATCATCTGGAATATCAAATCAACCACAAAGGCGCAGGAAGGTCTTTATGTATATGATACGATCCAGCGTCTGTATGACGGACAGTTTGGCGAGGAAGGCGTGGATGACATCGCCCGTTATATCAAGCTTGGGAAACTGGGCGAAGCATTTGAGAGCGATGAACAGGTTGTGCTTTTGATTGATGAAATTGATAAGGCGGATCTGGAATTCCCCAATGACCTGTTGTGGGAGCTGGATCAGATGGAGTTTTATATCCATGAGACGAAGCGGACGGTAAAGGCAAAGCAGCGTCCCATCGTGATTATTACTTCTAACGCAGAGAAGGAGCTGCCGGATGCTTTCTTAAGGAGATGTATCTTCCACTATATTGATTTCCCTGATAAAGAGCTTATGGAAGAAATCGTAAAGACGCACTATCCGGAGATAGAGGAGAATCTGTTAAAGAATGCGATGGAGGTATTTTATTGGATCAGAGGGATACGGGACATCCGTAAGAAGCCCAGTACGTCAGAGCTGATCGATTGGGTCAATGCGCTGCAGCTTGGGGGTATCCCGGCGGACACGCTGATGGAGAAGCTGCCGTTTGTTGGTGTGATTGTTAAAAAAGATGAGGATCTGGAGACAGTGAAAAATCATCATTAAAATACAAATTTTTGCCAGAAAAAGATTGTCAATCTATTGATACAGAAACCAGATATTCTGTGTGGGGGATTATGTTCGGTATATTTTTTCAGACATTAAAAAATAAGGAGCTGGATGTAACGCTCAGCGAATGGCTGACGCTGCAGCAGGCATTGGATCAGGGACTTTGCGAAAGCAGTCTGACGAAGTTTTATTATGTTGCAAGGATGATCCTGGTCAAAAGTGAGACGGATTTTGATAAATTTGACATGGCGTTTGACGAGTGCTTCAAAGGGATCCGTTCCGATGATGAAGTGACGAACCGGATGTTAAGGTGGCTGGATAAACCGGAAATGAACGATATGCTGCATGAAGAGGATAAGGAGTATTTAAACCGGGTGGAGCAGATTCAGATTGATAAGGATGACGTGGAGCAGAAGTATAAGCAGCGTCTGAAAGATCAGGACAGTGAACACAATGGCGGTTCTTACTGGATCGGCACGATGGGGAAGACCTCTTTTGGTAATACTGGTGGCAATATCGGCGGCATCAGGGTAGGAGGAAGCACCGGATACCAGTCGGCATTTCAGGTGATCGGGGCGAGGAAGTACCGTGATTTCAGGGATGACAGGATGCTGGATAACCGGCAGTTCCAGATGGCGCTTCGTAAACTAAGGCAGTTTTCAACGAAGCTGGATATCCCAAAGACCGAGCTGGATATTGATCAGACCGTAGATAAGACGTGCAACAATGGCGGATGCTTACAGATCGTGATGGACAGACCGAGAAAAAATTCCGTCAAGCTGCTTCTGCTGATGGATTCCGGTGGAACGATGATACCGTACTGTAATCTGTTAAACGAATTGTTTCAGGCAGTACACAAATCCAATCATTATAAGGAAGTGAAAGCTTATTATTTCCATAACTGCATCTATTCCCATGTCTATAAGACGCCGGAATGTGAGAATGGCGACTGGATCGAGACAGAGTGGATGTTCCGCAATCTGGATAAGGATTTTAAGGTGATCATTGTCGGTGACGCTGCTATGGCGCCGGAGGAGCTTTATGCAAAGGACGGCAACTACCGCGGGCCAAACGGCGGATATTCCGGTGAGGAATGGCTTATGAGGATGCGCAGGAAATATAAAAAGATCGTCTGGCTCAATCCGAAGATGTCACTGGTGCCGGCACCGTGGCGGGAAGCCGAGACAAGGATCAAGGCATTGTTTCCTATGCTTCCGCTGACGGTTGCGGGATTAAACGACGCCATGGAGATCCTGATGAAACGTGTATAGGGAAATATTGACAAAATGCGTTTAGAGAAATGTTTCTGAAACGCGTTAGAGGAAATACTGATGCAGGCTTGCATTAGAAAAATCCCAGATAGTAGTACGGCAGGAAAAGATATGACAGCGGCCTCAAAGCCGGAAGGAACACGGAGATATCGATAAATACCGGCGTGAAGACCAGACACGCAAGGATGTAAAGGGGTAATAGGGAAGTGAATATTACCCTTTTTTTGATTAACAAAGTGAGAAGAAACGTCGCAATAACACAGACAGCGGCATACAGAATAAGGAGGCAGATCTCTTTTCCGAGACCGGCGCCAAGATCTGCAAAGTGGATGCAGAGCAGCATGACCGGAATCGTGCAGAGAACCGGGATGATGATGCATGCGGCGCGTATTTTCCATGTGTCAAATACCGGATTTTCGGCAAGACGATAATAAGAGATGGCGCCGGTCAATGCGGACAACAGTATCAGTACCGAAAGCAGACCGCGGATGGGGGAAAGGAGTACGGTCGTTGTAGTCAGCCGGTAATCTTTGGGACTGCCGTCATATTCAAAATGAAAGGTAGAGTCGCCAAGCAGATATTTCTGATAGAGTTCTTCGATTTGTGCGTTATCATACAGAATATCATATTCGGCAGAAACCGCACTGTCTTCTGCCAGATACTGCTCTAAGGAAAGCAGGGCAAGGTCTTCAAATACCAGAGAATAAACCGTTTCATTGATGACAGGCAGCATCGTGGTGGAGGGGGAGGCAACCGTGGTGATCAGACCTTTTAAGTTGCCGCTTAACAGCTCTTCATAGAGCGTTTCTGAAAAGATATAACCACATTCGGCTCGATTGGCAGCAACAGCGTCATAGACCTCCTGCTCGGAAGTGCAGAGCCGGAAGGTATATAATCCATCATACATGGAAAGCTTATGCGCAAGCGATGCCAGCGCCGTAGCTGCCTGAAGCGCTGTGTCGGTATCAGCAGCGTCGTCAAGCTCTTCCTGAGTAACGGAGGGGATATAGCAGACTGCCTGTATCGGCTGTTCCTGCGTCTTTGCCACGTGGGAGAACAGGATGGTCAGTACCGGCAGGGAAAGCAGCAGAAGCATAGATTCCGGTTTTCGGATATATTGTTTAAATAACATATAAAACAATCGTTGGAATCTCATAAGCAGTGATACCTCCTGCGATAATTGAATATGATCATGCAAAACAGGAAGAAGAGCGCCGGATAGATCAGGGCGGGCGCGGATATGGTGATCCGCGATCCTTCCAGAAGTTCAATCAACCCCCTGTGCAGATAATATGCAGGAAGATAGGATGATATCTTTTGCAGCGAAACCGGAAAGAACGCAGCAGGGATGATGCAGCCGGAACAAAATGCCATCAGACTGCTGACGCTGTATGAGATCAGGATTCCGCCGGAGACATCTTTCGCTGTCAAAAAGATCATATTGGCATAGGCTGCAAGAAAAAAGCTGTTGGTCAGGAAGAACAACAGGCAGTTGTTGCGGAAGATGTTTTTGGGACGGAGAAGCAGTCCCTCAATCTCATCCAATGCAGGAATGAATGAAGCGATCAGATAAAACAGGATTTGTAACAGAAAGAAGAACAGGGCAAAGCTGCATATTTTCGCAAGCAGATACTGGATGGAAGAGATATTGCGGCTGAATAACAGCTGATAATAATCCCGGCTCTCCCGCCGGAGCATCGCCGTAAATGCCGTTGTGATAAACAGCAGGACAAGCAGGATGCCGGCTGCGGCATAATAGATCGCAGTACTGCTGGTCCCTTGTAAAGAGGTGGCATCTTCGGCAAATAGTTTTTCACGGTTCAGCGCGTAATTAAGATTTTTGCGGTTGATCTTATCACAGGCATCAGAAAGCTCATCCTGCATACCAAGCGCAGTATGGATCTCACCGGCAGCGTAGATCGCAGCCTGTGCGCCGGATAAAAGCCTTGCGCCGGCAAGGGTCATTTCTGTCAAAAAGACAGAGGAGAGAGCATCCTGGGTTGCAAATAAAACGTGGATGGGCGGATTGGTTCCGTAAAGGATCCCATCGATCAATTGCTCCGGAAGAAACAAGACGGCAGTGACCTGACGCTTCTGCAGTGCGGAACGAGCTTCCGGTTCAGTCATGATATGAAAATCCATTGTAAGCGAAGCGCTGTCCATGCTGCCGACAAGACCCAGGGCAAGCTGCAGATAAGCGTCTTCCGTATCTGCAGTGACGATCGCCACATCAGAACGGGAAAGCTCTTCCTGTTGATAGAGGAGCTTTGCGGCGCAGAAAGCAACCGTGCCAAGGATCAGGCAAAGCGCAGACATCCCCAAAAGCGCATAAGGAAGCTCTTTGATGCCTTTTTTCAATTCTGCAACACAGCATTTTAAAAATGCAGACATAGATGTTCTCCTGATTACAAAAATGAAAAACTGTTTACAATCTCTAACCAAAGCTGTTCGTAATCCTGTTTGCTCATGGTAAGCAGGTTGCGTTCTTTCCCCTCAGGGAGAGGGACGCGGTCTGTCAAAGGTGAAAAGGCAGCTTCAGCCTCAAGAGTGACTTTCACTTCACCGGAGTCAGAGCTGACCGTAAAGGTCATTTCTTCCAGCTCAAACTCGATGGTATCGTCCTCCAGCGTCAGCGTACTGTCTGAAACAATGTTAAGAAGCTCTGTATGGCTTTCGTCAGTTATGGTCAATTCTGCGGCAAGGTCTTTATCTTCCGTCTGATAGGATGACTCATATGCTATGTCGTAACGCTCAGAAGCACCGTCAACCTCAAAGTCGATCACGGCATTCAGAACGCTGTGCAGCATATCCTTGGTATCGGTTCTGTTTTCACCGGTATATCTTGCTTCGCAGGAATAGCCATTATCGAAATCGATCAGGAAAGAGCCTTCGTAGCGTTCCGGCAGATAGTCCCTGCCGTGAAAGATGATCTCGGCAGAGATCCTGCAGGTGTCGGTCGTATCAAGATTATCTGCGGGATCTTCAGTAGTAAAATTACTTGGATCACCAATATCGGGAAGACTGCCATAAATCATATACTCCACAAGATCATCATAAAGATCATCATAAAGATCATCAAAATCAATATTTTCATCAATCAGTGTTTCTGTGGTATCATATAAATTGCTGTTTACAATACTGCCGGTATCCAGATCGATTTCATAGGATGCTGCAGCCAGCCGGTCCTTATTATCCAGATATACATATATCTCATGGTCTACAGCAATAAGCCTTTTATAGGCATCAAAGATCTCCTCAAGAAGATCACTGTATGAGGAAGGATAATTCGCGGAGGAGCTGTTTTGGGCGGCATAATAAGCGTAAAATGTGTCATAGCGTTCAATGCGTTCCCGATTGGAAGAAAAATACCAGTCCTCATAGGCTTCGATCAGAGACAGGATATTTTCTTTTTCCAATGTGATCACATATTCGTCACAATCCTGCTGCTTTGTGCCGATCAGGATAGAACGTGTTTCGCCGGTTTTGTCCACTTCTATATCGTCGTAAAAATCTTTTAGGACGGAAAGGGTATCTTCATCTGTAAAAAAAGAATCCTTGTCTGCCGCCAAAGGACAGATCAGATCAAATGCCGAAAAAGAGACTTCAGACTCAAGCTCCTGAGGGATCGGGGCTAATAGGGAAGGGAATATGGAAGCATTATAAGAGGTCCCGAACGTATCAGTGGGGAGGGTAAGATATCCGTCAAAATAGCTTGGCATTGCCATGGAGATGGCATTGTCAGTGATATAGTATTTTCCAAGGGAAATCCTTATAAAGTTGTACTGTAAGGTCAGATCATAATAGGCGATCCGGTTGATGGTATCAATATCACCGGAGATTTTCATACCGGTGTTAGACAATGAGCCGTAGCCTGTGTAGCCCATTGTATCAGGTGTATCAAAATCTGACAGAGTATAGGAAGCGTTGACGGAATATCCGCGCTCCTTCATATCTTCTAATGCATCTGAAGCTATTAACAGGTCGGCAAGGTATTCCGGAGCATATCCGTATTTGGATCCGCTTGTGTTGCCGGAATATTCCGAAATGATGCTGCCCGAACCAAAGGTTTTGGAGAGAGCCAGCATGACCCTTGCTTTCGGTGACAAAAATGCTCCGGTGACAAAAAGCACCAGAAGTACAATAGCCGCAACCAGAGCAAGGCAGACGGGGATAATGACGAATAGAGCCTTTTTTGATTTCATACGATACATGTTTCCTTTCGTAAATTTACAGGATAGTTAGGGAGAACTGATTTGCTCAGCGCTTCCTTAGAAAAACTGCTCAATCAGGGCGGTGCCTCTCAGGTCTTTGTTTACTTTGTGAAGCAAGCCGTTTTTCAGGATATAAAGAGTCGTGCAAAGGTCAAGCTCTGCTTCCTCATGGGTTGTAATCAAAACAGTCTTTCCGGAAGACAGACAATTGCTGAGATAACGATGCATATCCTGCTTGCAGGGAAGATCCAGGGCAACGGAAGGTTCATCCAGAATCAGAAGCTTTGGATCGTTTAACAGCGCGATCCCAAGACTGACTCTTTTTTTCATGCCTCCTGACAGGCTTTTGACCGGTTTGCCAAGAAAATCCGTCAGCATCAGCATTTCCATAGATTCCTGGTGCAGCGCCTTCTCAAAAGCTTTTTTGTCCCCATGAAACCATAGAAACAGATTGTCATATGCACTGAGTTCCGGAAGAAGCGGATTCTCCTGCGGAACATAGCCGACCAGCCGAGCCAGAAGTTTGGGAGCTTTGGTTAAATCCTGTTCATCATAGATCATCGACGCGGACGCGGCGCGTCTGCTTCCGGCAAGAATGGAAAGAAGTGTGGATTTTCCACAGCCGTTGGCGCCGACGATACCGATGCATTCACCCTGATCAATCTGAAGGGAAAGATCCTTTAAAATGGGAGTTCTTTTATAGGAAAAATTTACGTTGCTGATTTTAATCATTGCCTGGGATTCCCTTTTGGTTAATATACTTCTATAGCGTATATTGTATCAAAAGATAGAAGGTATTGCAAACGATTTGTCATAATGGACTTTTGTTTTTCATATATTGATATCGGAAAACAATATGGGTAGAGCCGGAGGATGAAGAAAAGAGTTCCGGATGTGCCTGAGGCACAGATTGCCAGACCATGGAAAGGAGAAAGTTGGAGTATGGAATATCGTGACATCTACAAGGATATGGAGGTTCGGACGAAAGGGGAGATCTATATCGGCGTAGTTGGGCCGGTCCGGACTGGGAAATCAACATTTATTAAGCGGTTTATGGATCTTCTGGTGCTTCCCAATATGACGGGGGAACATGAAAAGAATCGTGCCGTGGATGAACTTCCGCAGAGCTCCGGCGGCAGGACAATTACGACCACAGAGCCGAAGTTTATTCCTAAGGAAGCTGCGGAAATCATTTTGAATGATGAGACAAAAGTTAAGATACGGCTGATTGACTGCGTCGGTTATATGGTGGAGGGTGCTGCCGGACATATGGAGGAAGATGAAGAACGCATGGTAAAGACGCCGTGGTTTGATGAGGAGATTCCATTCACGGAGGCGGCGGAAGTAGGAACCGGAAAGGTGATCAGGGATCATTCAACGATCGGCGTGGTCGTGACCTGTGACGGAAGTTTTGGAGAGATACCGAGGGAAAATTACATAGCGCCGGAAGAACGGACCATTAAGGAGTTAAAGGAGCAGGGAAAACCGTTTATCATATTGCTGAATACGACCAGGCCTTACAGTGAGGAAGCAAAGACGCTTGCGCAGGAATTGTACGAAAAGTATGGGATCTATACCATGCCGGTAAACTGCGAGCAGCTGAAAAAAGAGGATATCCATAATATCATGGAGCAGATCTTATATGAATTCCCGATCGCCAAGATCGAGTTCTTTATGCCTAAATGGGTGGAGATACTGGATAAAAATCATCCGATGAAGGCGGATATCGTGGAGCATATCAAGAGCCTTGCCGGTGATGTCAGACTGATCAGGGATTTTAATGAAAAATCATTGCAGATGGACAGCGAATATATCAAACGCTGCAAGGTGGATCAGGTCTCTATGGCGGACGGTAATATCTCTGTGGCAATTGATGTCCCGGAGCAGTGTTACTATGAGATGCTAAGTGAAATGTCGGGAGAGGAGATCAGCTGCGAGTATCAGCTGATCAATAAGATGAAGCAGCTCTCCGAGCTGAAGACGGAATATGAGAAGGTGAGAAATGCCATGGAGGCGGTACGTGCCAAAGGTTATGGCGTCGTGACGCCGGAACGCAGCGAGATAGTGCTGGATAAACCGGAGATCATCCGTCATGGCAATAAATACGGCGTGAAGATCAAGGCATACAGTCCAAGTCTTCATCTGATCAAAGCCAATGTGGAGACGGAGATCGCGCCGATCGTCGGAACGGAGCAGCAGGCCAATGATCTGATCCAGTATATCAATGAAGCCGGGGTGGATCAGGAAGGGATCTGGGAAACCAATATCTTCGGAAAGACGGTGGAGCAGCTTGTAAATGACGGCATTAACAGCAAGATCACAGCGATCGGAGAGGAAAGCCAGGTGAAGCTGCAGGATACGATGCAGAAGATCGTCAATGACAGCAACGGCGGGATGATCTGCATTATTATCTAAGATTTTGATGGGAACAATTGTTCACAATAATGCGTACAATAGTTTATATCAATTTAAAACAATATCCGATAAAATATTACTTGGAAATGAGAAATACATCAAGAGAAGGGAGCGAAGATACCTATGTTAAAGTCAGAAAATCTAAGTTATATTGCAGGAGCATTTAGCGATAGAGGAGCAGTAAAAAAGCTTAATCAGGATAAGATCTGTGTCAGAACAAGGAACTTGGAAAACGGGGAAGCGCTGATTGCTGTTGTGTGCGGCGGTATGGGCGGCATGGCAAGAGGAGACGTGGCGGCCAATACGGTTATCAGGGAATTTGCCATATGGTTTCGGAACCGTATCGAAGAAATGATTGAGGAACCCAGAAAGATAATGAAAGACTGGACTGCAATCACAGATGAACTGAATGAACGGATCTGGGGATACGGAAGGCAGAAAGGGATAAAGCTGGGAACGACCATGACGACCATCCTGTTTCTGCCGGACGGAAGATATTATACTGCGAATGTCGGAAACAACAGGATCTATCGCATAGCAGGTAACAAGCTGCAGCAGGATAATGAAAAAACGCCCAGAAAACAACCAAAGATTTTTATGGGATCCTACGAACTGGTAGAACCCTGTTTTGCAAATGACAACATACATGCCGGTGAAAGCCTCCTGCTGTGTACGGATGGATTTTACCGCATGCTCAAAAATAAATTGGATAAAGAACTGATAGAAGCCAGCTATGAAAAGGATGAAGATATCAGGAAGAAGCTGGAAGATATAATTCATGAAATGACGGATCGCGGTGTGAGCGATAATCTGTCAGCGATATTGGTAAAAGCAAATTAAAGGACTGTAAACCCAGGGAAAAGCGCCTTTTATAACGGGCGCTTTTCTCTCGTTTTACGAAACTTCCAAAAAATAAACAAAATTAGACAAAAAGTACCCAAAACATATATGGAATGAGTAAAATTATTTTTATAAAATATTTTTATGTATTATAAATCGGAAAGGTGCATGTAATGGCGAAATCTCAAAATAAAAAAGAAATTGCAGGCAGACTGAAGGAGCTTAGACTGAATCTAAAATATACGCAGGAGCAGTTTGCAGAATTTCTTGATATTTCCGTTCAGCTTTATAAGAAAATGGAGAGTGGTGAAAATAATATCAGTATTGCCACTTTGCATAAGATGAAAAACAAATTGGATTTTTCAGTGGATTATCTTCTTTTTGGAGAAAAAGATGCTCAGGAGGCTGTCTGGAACAGAGTGGTCGCTTTAGATGATTCTGCGAAGGAAAAGCTGCTTCTCAGGCTGTTTTCTCTGATGACCTCGGACGACAGGCGTGTCAGTGTGAAAAGCAGGGAGGAGCATCTGTTTCATATGCTGGATCAGGTGGCGGAAGAGCTTCCAAAGGGAAATTCCGGTACAAAAACTACGAAGAAAAAGCAGAACAAGAGATGACAAAATGTATATTGATCGTTGAAGATAATAAAAGCTGTGCGGATATGGTAAAAAAGATAATAGCATCGATAGACTTATCTATTGAAGTGTTGACGGCGACGAGCAGTGAGGCTGCCTACAAGTATGCAATGGAAAAGGACATCGATGTTTTTATTGTTGATATTGTTCTGGACACCAAGGTCATGGGAGATACTTCCGGCATTAAGTTTGCGGAATGTATCAGAGGGATGCAGAAGTATCTGTTTACGCCGTTTATCTTTACGACATCATTAGAAGATCCGCAGATGTACGCGTTCCGTGAGCTTCACTGTTATGGTTATCTGGAGAAGCCTATTGATATGGTTCAGGCAGAGGGATTGATCAGGGGTGCACTGCGTTTTGAAAATCCCAAAAGCAGTTCCGAAACGATCTATTTCAAGAGAGACAAAGTTATCTATCCGATCAATGTGGAAGATATCATTTATACGCAAAATGTAAATCATGAGATGACGATCCATCATAGAAACGGCACAAGGCTGCGGATACCGTATAAGACCTGCCGCCAGCTCCTGAAGGAGGTGCGTACTGACTGTATGGTACAATGCAGCAGAAACGCGCTTGTGAACAAACGCTATATCAGATCGATAGATCTGGTGAACCGTTATATCACTTTGGATGATCCGGAGAATACAAGGATTGAGATAGGGAGCAGTTTTGCCAAGAAGGTGGAGAGGAAGATAAAATGATGATAGTGATATGCGTTTTGCAGTTTTTACTTGAAGTTCTTTCTGTTTTATTGTGTTTGTCATTGCTGTATGGGGAGACGTTCCATTTGGATAAGTTGTCTGTCAGCTTGATTTTGTTTGATGTTACTTTCTGTACGATATTTGCGGTATATCATTTGAATGATTCCTTGACGGTTATCATGTATCCGCTAATCGTCATATATTGCGGATTAAAGTATGGATGGAAATGGAAGCCGATCTTGGTGAATAATATATTATATATTTTGCTTGTCGGAATCTTGCAGGTATTATATCTTATGATTTACTGCTTTATTCTGGGAGATTTTTTAAATGAAAAAGTCATATTTGCTATAACCAGTGGCACAATTTTTTTAACAATTTATTTGTTAAGGAAGAAAAAATGGAATGTCATATCTGAGGTGATCCAGAACTGGAATCCGTTTATGAATATGGGGTTTATCGTCCTGTTTTCGTTTATCGTTTTAGCCATCATTTTATATAAAGTTTATAATAGGATGAGTATTGAGGGATATCTAATCATCTTTCTGTATGCGCTCGTGATCTGCATCATCTTGGCAATCCGGCAGACCTTCAGGATCAAGAGGGTGGAGATGGATGCGGAGATGAAATGTTATAACACTTATATCCATGCGTATGAGGAGCTGATCGATATCGTCAGGATGCGCCAGCATGAGTTTGATAACCATCTAAGCTCCATCCTCAGCCTGCAATACACCACGGATACCTTTGAAGAACTTAAAAACGCCCAGATGGTTTATATCCGGGAGATACAGTCGGATAACCGTTATAATAAGCTGCTGAAGGAAGGGAATCCGTTCTTTATCGGCTTCTTATATGGGAAATTCCAAAGCCTTTCCAAGGAGGGCATTGATATTGAATATAAGGTAAGGGTAGGGACTCTGGACGGAACCCGGTTGCCGGTGTATAAGCTGATTGAGATTGCAAACGACCTGATTACCAATGCCGCGGAAGCGCTGGTGCAGACGGAGGAAAAGAGGCTGTCCGTAACAGCGCTGGAGGATGAGGAGGGGTTTGTGCTGGAGGTAAAGAACAGAGGGGAGATTCTGGATCCGGAATCTATCTCGCGATGCTTTGAAAAGGGGTACAGCAGCAAAGGAGACGGCAGGGGATACGGTCTCTATAACGTCAGGGATATCTGCGACAGGTACCATCTCGAACTTTCTTTTTCTAATCAGGAGCTTGCGGGAAAGAACTGGATTTGTTTTCAGATTAATGCAAAAAAGCTCCCAAGGTAAGCCGGGAGCTTTTTGCGTTTATTCTTCAGGAAACGGATATTCCCCCAAAAAGATAATGCTGTGATATGGGGGGATAATAATGGTGTCTGCCAGCAGGATCAGCAGCGCAGCTTTGATAAAGTTTTTCATGGTCTATTCCTCCTTTCTGATAAGATGCATCATTTTTGCAGCTGTCAGCTGTATCGTATCCAGCAGGATGATCCAGAACCCTGCTTTAGCAGGGAGTGTCTCCGGAGTCCAACAGGAATATACGATAAAACAGCCGATGACTGCCCAAATACGTATTAATGACCTTTTTTTGCTTTTCGCAAGGATCTCTTCACTTTTAAATCTTGCCCTGCGTTCCCTCGTCATAACGGGACCGATATAGCAGTGGATGATACCGCATACGACAAGGAGCGCGATCCGCCAGATCAGGGCGATCTCTATATAAGGTAAGATATCAATGCACAATACAAAGAATGCTGCGGAGGCTGCCAGGCATCCGAGATAAGTGCGGCAGTGCGCGCCGCCGGTCGCCGTGTGGATCATGGCAAACAGCAATACACACCACAGGTAGGTGGGATACCGGTCCGGAAACAGGCATCCGATCGCCAGAAGCTTTGCCGTCTCCCCGAAAAAGACCGTAAGATAGTATTTTAACAGCCTTGTCTGATAATCCGTCAGCTCATATCTTTCCTGAATCTTTTGCAGCATACCCAGTTCTCCATATTCTTGAATTTCATGCTTCTCATGCTTCTGAATAGTTCTGATTTCTTCTGAAAGTTTCTAAAGTAATAGCTTCAATAATAGCCTCAAGTGGATGCTTCATATTAGAGCTTGCTTAAAATAATGGGTTATCGTCAGAATAGTCTAAAAAATGTCGTTATATGATTTTTTTACGCGAGCTATGCGAAATCTAACGTGAATATGAAAAATTCGGACAAATTCCCCCTTTGTTCTGCAAAATTTTAAGTTTACGTTAAAAATCACGGCATTGGCGTAAAAAACATTTCTAATGGCGGGAAGCGTTTTATAATGAATATTATTCATTTTCAAATATATTCAAATTAAAGGAGCGGTTATTGATATGGAGCACAGAGAAATTAATATGGATTATAAAGAAATAGGGACACGGATCGCGCGTTTAAGAATCCAGAAAGGTTACTCACGGGATACCTTTGCGAGTCAGGTAGGTGTTTCCACAAGGTTTTTGTATGATCTTGAGTCTGGAAAGAAAGGGTTTTCCGTATGGGTTCTATATAATATCTCACAGGTATTGTCTGTCAGCTGCGACCATATCATCACGGGGCAGACCGATTCCGATTTTGAAAAAATCGGCAGACTTGTGGTGGAAGCCTGTGAGGAATTGGAGCGTTCCCAAAAAGGCGAAAAAATAAAAAAAGATGTGGGGTAAAATTGAAAAATAAAAAATCAGTTTTTATTTTTAAAATACATATGCTTTGATTTCTTCTATCATTTACGATTTCAACATATTTTAAAATTAAGGCAAATTTTAGAAAATAAATTTTAAAAAATTTCGGAGCAAAAATTTGTGACCTAAAAAATATATTTACAAGATCCATTAAGGCTGATATACTAGCCTTACGTGAAAGTCATTTGCGGCTGCCGTCCGGCAGTCCGAAAATTCCGGCATTTCGCCACATTTCACAGTTTACGTTGCTTATTTGTATTGCAGTGTTTTGTTTTTAAGTGCTGCAAGAGAAAAAACAGAAAGGAAGGTTTTATGACAGAAAAGGAACACAGGACACTGAACATACTTGCGACAAAAGAAAAGCAGATGCCGGAGAAAAAGCAGATACCGAAAGAAACACAGATGACAAAGGAACAGCAGATACCAAAAGAAAATCAGACGGCAAAAGAGACGCAGACGGCGGAGTCCGCGGTTTACGAGGGTAAACTGTGGGACGAGATCTTAAAAGCCATTGTTGATACCATGCCGGAGCAGCTGTTTCCGTTATTTAAGGAAGTGTACGGCAAAGAATACCCGAAAGGCACTTCCATCGTGCTGTTGAATACGGAGACCTCCACATTCTGGGAGAACAGGGAAGCACCGCCGAAGTCTACCCTCATGGATATCGCGCTGTTGGTGGACGGCACGGATTATTACCATCTGGAGTGCCAGATGAAGAACGGGCAGGAGATGGTGATCCGCATGTTCGCCTATGACATGCATTTTGCAATCACCCATACGAAAATTGTAGACGGAGAGACCAAAGAGATCACGTTAAAATTCCCGCATTCTGTAGTGATCTATCCCGAAGGAAGTGATTCCATCCCCGATCATCTTCAGTGCCGTATCCTCTTTCAGGATAACACCGAACATATCTACCGGCTTCCGACCGTCAGGGTGCATAAGTATTCCCTGAAAGAGATCAAAGAGAAGCATCTGATACTGTTCCTGCCCTACACGATGCTCCGCTTCCGTCAGCGGTTAAGAAAGGGAAAAAATATCACGGAAAAGGAATTGACAGAGTATCTGAATGAAGTTATATTGATTTTAGAGGATGAAGTGGCAGCGGGCAGACTTACGGAGCTGCAGTGCCATGATTATGTAAGGCTGATCCGCAATGCGGCGGAGCGGGTATTTGCGAAGCACAGAGAGTTGTGGAAGGAGGTCGATCAGATGACAGCGCCTTTAATAAAATTAGCCACCCATGAGTTCAGGGAACTGGAGGCGAAGCTTGCCGAACAGAAGGTAGAGAATGTTGAACAAAAGGCAAAGATAGCCAAGCAGGAGGCAGAGTTAGCCGAGCAAAAGGCGGAGATCCAACATTTGCAGGAGAAGCTTCGTCTGGCGGGAGTAAACTAAACCCAAGAAGAATCTTTTTGATCCCCGGATATTTTGTTCGGGGAACTTTCATAGACAAAAATGAGAAAATGAATTTTTTCAAAAAAGGAGAATGAATTTATTCTGACGGTTGTCGGGTGTGCATACTGTATGTTAAAATATGGAAGAAAAATATATAGAAACAAAATATACAAACAAAATATACAAAAACAACAAGAGCGGCAATGAAGAAATGTATAATTTGAAAAATATTAACGATTTTTTGAAAAATGGGGGTATTCTAAATGGAAGAAGGAAATTTAATCAGTTCCGCCATCGAAGCGAGGAAAAATGCATATGCGCCGTATTCTCATTTTATGGTGGGAGCTGCGCTGTTGGGGGAAAGCGGAAAGGTCTATCAGGGCTGCAATATTGAAAATGCGTCTTACGGCGCGACAAACTGTGCGGAAAGAACAGCGGTTTTCCGTGCAGTCAGTGAAGGGGAGCGCCGTTTTAAGGCGATCGCCATTATCGGCGGCATGAGGGATAAGAAACCGAATTATGCATTTCCCTGTGGGATATGCCGTCAGGTTTTACGTGAGTTTTGCGAACCTGAGCAGATGTGGGTGATCGTAGCAAGATCGGAGACGGATTTTAAAAAGATGAAACTCAGCGAGCTTCTTCCGGAAAGCTTTGGACCTGATTTTGCCAGATGAAATGAAGTTGCCGGATGAAATGATAATACATGGGGATAACGGTTCTGCCCAAGATGGCTGGATTGGGAAAATATGGAATATGGGAAAACCGGAATGTTAAATATACGGAGTACGGGATGTGACGGAAAGGCATGGTTATTAAATTCAGATGAATTATGAAGTATGGGCAGCCATTCTGCTGGGACTGTTTCTGGTTGTCTGCTTTTTGGGATGGCAGGAAAAGAGACGGTTACGGGAAAAAAATCAAAAGAGGCTGCAGAAGGAATATGGGCAGCTGTCGGCATCAAAGAAAGATCTGCTGCGCACGGAATGTATCCCGGCATATTACAGAGCGCATGATGATGGAAAGGGGATTGATGATATCACATGGAACGATCTGGGCATGGATCAGATATTTGCCATGATGAATCATACCTATTCGGCATCGGGAGAGGAATATCTTTATCATACGCTCCGTATGCCGGCAGACCGCGAGGAGGAGCTTCTTGTCAGAGAACAGGAGATCCTGTATTTTATGGAGCACGAGGATAAACGCCGTTCTTTGCAGATGATATTTATGAGGATGGGTAAGAAGGAGCGGTATTCACTGTATGATTATCTCGGTTTCCTGCGTGAGGCATACGGGAAAAGAAAAACGGGACCGGCTGCGTGGCTGCCGCTTTGTCTTATAATACTGTCGGTAATCCTTTTGTTTGTAAAGACCGGGGCAGGTCTGCTTATGTTGATTGCGGTCATTTCTTATAATATTTTTCATTATTTTAATCAAAAAGGAAAGCTGCGGCCGTATTTATCCAGTCTGCGTTATCTTGTCAGGTTGATTTCCGCTGGTAAAGCGGCAGGGCAGATCGATCTTGAGGTCTGTGACGGGCAGATGTCTGAAATCAAAGAAATTACAAAATCGCTTCTGCCGTTCTTAAAAAAAGCGCGGTTTGTATTTGCCAGTGAAGCGGGCAGCGGCAATCCTTTGGAAATCCTGCGTGACTATGTGAATATGGTGTTTCATTTTGATCTGATCCGCTTAAATAGCATGATCGCTATGGTGGAGAGCCGGGAAGGGGAGATCGACCGGTTAAATGCTGCGCTTGGTTATCTGGAGACGATGATCGCAGTTGGATCTTATCGGACATACTTAAATCAAAATGAGGGATACTGTATTCCGGAATTTATGAACGAAGATGCAGGGAGCGTGGGAGAGGGGCTGCCGGAAGGAAACGGGATGGCAACAGATGAGAAATGGAGAACTTCCAAAATCGGACAGGCCGTGCTTGACGGGTATCATCCGCTGCTGCAGGCTCCGGTAAGAAACAGCTATGAGCTTCGGGGGTCTATGCTGATCACCGGTTCCAATGCTTCCGGTAAGTCTACTTTTTTAAAGACCATGGCACTTAACCAGCTTTTGTCACAGACCGTTCATATGGCGTGCGCAAAACGGTTCCAGACGCGTTTTTACAGAATCTATTCTTCCATGGCTCTGACAGACGACCTGAGCGGCGGAGACAGTTATTTTATGGTGGAGATCAAAGCCATGAAGCGCATCATCGAAGGAAGCGCAGGAGAGGGGCTGCCGGTGCTTTGCTTTATTGATGAAGTACTGCGTGGAACCAATACGGTAGAGCGGATCGCCGCATCGGCGCAGATCCTTAAGTCGCTTGCAAAACAGGGAGTAAGCTGTGTGGCGGCGACACATGATATCGAGTTGACGATGCTTTTAGAGAACTGGTATGAGAATTATCATTTTACCGAGACTGTGGAGGGACAGGACATCAAGTTCAGCTACCGGCTTCTAAAGGGCCGCGCGGAATCCAGAAACGCGATTCGGCTGTTACAGCTTATGGGATATGATGCCGGGCTGGTCGGGGATGCGGAAGCGATGGCGCAGGAATTTATCAGATCGGGACAGTGGGGAATTAGGAGCAGATAATATAAGTATAGAATTGTCAATGATGCACAATAGGAAAGAATTTGAACAGAGTTTCGCAATCATCTAATAAGTATAGAATAAAAGGGAAGGAGGCGCGTTATGAAGGTAACATTATATACGGATGGCGCTGCCAGGGGCAATCCGGACGGACCGGGAGGATACGGCGCTATCCTGCAATTTGTGGATTCCAAAGGGACGCTGCATGAACGTGAATATAGCGCCGGATATAAAAAGACCACCAATAACCGTATGGAGCTGATGGCGGCGATCGTGGGACTGGAGGCATTGACAAAAGCCTGCGAGGTTGATCTTTATTCTGATTCCAAATATCTGACGGATGCATTTAACCAGCATTGGGTGGATGGGTGGATCAGAAAGGGCTGGAAGCGCAGCGGTAATGAACCCGTGAAGAATATTGATCTCTGGAAGCGGCTGCTGAAGGCGATGGAGCCCCACAGTGTTCATTTTATCTGGGTCAAGGGACATGCCGGGCATCCGGAAAACGAGCGTTGTGACGGTCTTGCGACGGCGGCTGCGGATGGCGACGGACTTCTTGACGATGTTGTGGAATCGTTGTAAAATACACATAATAAAAGTATACTGAAAGGGGCAGTCAATATGAG
This sequence comes from uncultured Lachnospiraceae bacterium, assembly GCA_964421915.1. GTDB lineage: Bacteria > Bacillota > Clostridia > Lachnospirales > Lachnospiraceae > NK4A136. The sequence goes on along the minus strand of CAYQZB010000003.1, from coordinate 13,167 downwards.
TGTAAATAATGAGGTTGCGTTTGCCAATAGTTTTTTGGAGTATCTGATCGTGTTCGGAGTGAGTGTTGTCGTTGTGATTGCGGCATGTGTTATCGGCGCATCCATGAGGAAACACAAAAATGCCAAGCTGGAGCTTGAGGCTGTCGGTGCGGAGCAGACGGGAGATGCCGGCCAGGAGAACACAGAAGAATAATGCGGCTCTGCAGCATAGCAGTTTAGCAGCGGAATGAGGGTATGGATGAGGCTGCACAGGCCAATCCGGATGAGTAAGACAGGCATAGTCGGACAATATGGCAAAATCAGAGAACCAGAAATTAAAATTATTATATATTGCGCAGATTCTGAAGGAGCATACGGATGAGGCTCATCCAATCACCACGAAAGCGCTGATCGGGCAGCTGGAAAAGCTGGATATCAAGGCGGAGCGCAAGTCGATCTACAGTGATGTGGAGTGCCTTAGGCAGTTCGGGATGGATATTGAGTACCTGCCTTCCAGAACGGGTGGCGGTTATTATATGGCATCCAGAGAGTTTGAATTGGCAGAGTTGAAGATCCTTGTGGATATGGTACAGTCTTCCCGTTTTTTGACAAAGAAGAAATCGAGAGAATTGATTAAAAAACTGGAAGGCATGGCAGGCAGGCATGACGCGTCGCAGCTGCAGAGGACGGTCTATGTGGGCAATCGTGCCAAGGCGGAGAATGAGACGGTTTATTATAGTGTGGATATGATTCACAGAGCCATACAGGATGATAAGGGAATCTCCTTTCAATATTATGAATATACCGTCGGCAAGGAACTGCAGTATAAGAAGGGCGGGGAGCCGTACCATGTCAGCCCTTACTATCTGACGTGGCAGAATGAAAATTATTATCTGATCGGAGTGGATGAACGGCTTGGCGAGATCCGGCATTACCGTGTGGACAGGATGAAAAAGATAGAGATCCTAAAGAGCAGCCGTCAGGCGCAGGAGCTTTTTCGGGATTTTGATATTGCGGAATATACAAATGCCGCCTTTGGGATGTTTGGCGGAACGAAAACCTCCGTCCTGCTGGAATGTCACAATAGTCTTGCCGGCGTGGTGATAGACCGTTTCGGAAAGGAGCTTCCGATCCGCAAGTCGGATGGGGAACATTTTACAGTACGGATCGAGGTGGCATTGAGCAGTCAGTTTCACGGCTGGCTTGCGGGACTGGGCAGCCGTGTGAAGATCCTATCGCCGGAGACTGCGGTAAAGGAGTATGAAGTATATCTGAGAGAGATTATTAATCTCTATTCATAAAGAGAGTTATGTAAGCTGAAATTAATATCTGTTGATAATCTTTATTAATAATATGATATTGTGATTTTAAAACGTATGGATGGAAGACGGTCGGAAGGCTGTCTTTTTTTGCTGCAAAATCCGATCCATTATTCAACAAAAAATCAACGCTGCAAACGCTGGTTATAGACAAATACAAAATCTTGCAATCCTTTTATTGACATCAGATTATTAAGTGGCTATAATAAAACATGCACACAAGATATTGTGCCCGTTCAAAATGGACTAACAAGATAAAGCGTTTGGGACAAAGCTTTGTCCGGATGCGGCAGTTATAAGCGGTTGAGTATGAACGGTATCAGGAAGGAGAAAAGCAGGGATGGCAGAACAGCAGGAAATCAATTATGGGGAGATGTTCCGGCCGAAGCGGCAGGTCAAGGTAGTGAAGAAGGATAACTGTCTGGAGGAGTTTAATGTCCAGAAGGTAATCGACGCCGTCGGTAAGTCCGCTTACCGTGCATTGACCAATTTTACGGAGGATGAGAAAAAGCAGATCTGCGCTTATGTAGTGGAAAAAGTAGATGAGATGGATACGGATAAGATCCCTATCCCGATTATGCACAATATTGTGGAAAGCGCATTGGAAGAAGTAAAACCGATTGTGGCAAAAAGCTATCGGGATTACCGGAATTATAAGCAGGATTTTGTCAGGATGCTGGATGACGTTTATAAAAAGAGCCAGTCCATCATGTATGTCGGGGATAAGGAAAACGCCAATACGGATTCCGCTCTTGTATCGACCAAGAGAAGTCTGATTTTTAATCAGCTGAATAAGGAGCTGTATCAGAAATTTTTCCTGACGACAGAGGAATTGCAGGCATGCCGCGACGGCTATATTTATGTCCATGATATGTCCGCAAGGCGCGATACGATGAACTGCTGTCTGTTCAATGTGCAGAAGGTTTTGAGCGGCGGATTTGAGATGGGCAATATCTGGTATAATGAGCCGAAGACTCTGGACGTGGCGTTTGACGTGATCGGCGATATCGTACTGAGCGCTGCAAGTCAGCAGTACGGCGGATTCACCGTTCCGGAGGTGGATAAGATCTTAGCGCCGTATGCGGAGAAGTCTTACATTAAATATATCAAAAAATATATGAATCTCGGCGTGGAAGAAAAGAAGGCGGAAGAAACTGCGTGGAGTGATGTTGTCAGGGAATTTGAACAGGGCTTTCAGGGATGGGAGTATAAGTTTAATACCGTGGCATCCAGCCGCGGCGACTATCCGTTTATCACGGTGACTGCGGGTATCGGGACGGGCAGATTTGAGAAGCAGGCGACGATCTCTATGCTGAATGTCAGAAGAAAAGGACAGGGCAAGAAAGAATGTAAAAAGCCGGTGCTGTTTCCGAAGATCGTATTTTTATATGATGAAAATCTTCACGGACCGGGAAAGCAGCTTGAGGATGTCTTTGAAGCGGGCGTACAGTGCTCTGCCAAAACGATGTATCCCGACTGGCTGAGCCTGACCGGCAAGGGTTATATTGCAAGCATGTATAAACAGTACGGCAAGGTGATCTCACCGATGGGCTGCCGGGCGTTTCTTTCTCCATGGTATGAACGCGGCGGCATGCATCCGGCGGATGAGCAGGATGTACCGGTATTTGTGGGCAGATTTAACATTGGCGCAGTTTCGCTCCATCTGCCGATGATCCTTGCCAAGGCAAAACAGGAAAACAGGGATTTTTATGAGGTTTTGGATTATTATCTGAATCTTATCCGGCAGCTTCATATCCGTACCTATGCCTATCTTGGGGAAATGCGTGCCTCAACCAATCCATTGGCATACTGTGAGGGAGGATTTTTGTACGGCGACCTGAAGCTTACGGATAAGATCAAACCATTGTTGAAAGCGGCGACAGCGTCCTTTGGCATTACGGCATTAAATGAGATGCAGATGCTTTATAATGGCAAATCTCTGGTGCAGGATGGGAAATTTGCATTGGAAGTTATGGAATTTATCAATAAGAGGATAGCGGAGTTTAAGGCTGAGGACGGCAATCTTTATGCTATCTATGGTACGCCGGCGGAGAATCTTTGCGGCCTGCAGATCAAGCAGTTCCGCGAAAAATACGGTATTGTGGAAGGTGTGTCCGACCGTGAATATGTCAGCAACAGCTTCCATTGCCATGTGACGGAGGATATCACACCGATCGAGAAACAGGATCTGGAAAACCGCTTCTGGGAAATGTTAAACGGCGGAAAGATCCAGTATGTAAAATATCCGATTGATTATAATACAGAAGCAATCAAGACGCTGATCAGAAGGGCGATGGATTACGGCTTTTATGAAGGTGTCAATCTGTCTCTCGCATACTGTGACGACTGCGGTCATCAGGAGCTGGAAATGGATGTCTGTCCCGTATGTGGCAGTAAGAATCTGACGAAGATCGACCGTATGAATGGTTATCTGTCTTATTCCCGGGTGCATGGGGATACCAGACTGAATGACGCGAAAATGGCGGAGATTGCTGAAAGGAAGAGTATGTAGGGATGAGATACCATAATATAACAAAGGATGATATGCTCAATGGCGACGGACTGCGTGTCGTCCTGTGGGTTGCCGGGTGTTCCCATTGCTGTAAGGGCTGTCATAATCCGGTCACATGGGATCCTGACGGCGGATTGTTGTTTGACGAAACTGCCAAAAAAGAGATATTTGATCAGCTGGATAAATCTTATATTTCCGGCATTACCTTTTCCGGCGGCGATCCCTTGCATTCCGCAAACCGTGCTGAGGTGCAGAGGTTTGCGAAAGAAGTAAAAGAAAGATATCCTGATAAAACAATATGGCTTTATACCGGTGCGTTATGGGAGCAGATTTATGAGGAGCCGGTGATGCAGTATCTGGATGTAGTTGTGGATGGGGAATTTATCCAGACGCAGAAGGATAATACGCTGCTTTGGAAGGGCAGTAAAAACCAAAGGGTGATCAATGTGCAGGCATCGCTGGCGCAGACGGATCCGCGGGATCCTGTGCTTCATTGTAATGATTATGCACCGGATCCGGACAGAGAGGCAGACGTCAGAAGGACGGTCGGCGCAGAACAGGTGTCCTGCGGATGCGACAGTTAGTGTGAGGATGGTGGAAACATGCAGAGGATTAAGATAAAATATTTCTCGGATAAAATTGATAAGTTACGCTATATCGATGGAAAATCGGACTGGATCGATTTAAGAAGTGCGGAAGATATCATCTTAAAAGCAGGGGAGTTTAAGCTGGTTCCGCTGGGAGTGGGTATGCAGCTTCCCAAAGGCTATGAGGCACATGTGGTGCCGAGAAGCTCTACTTTTAAAAATTTCGGCATCATACAGACGAATCATATGGGAGTCATTGATTATACTTATTCCGGTGATAATGACCAGTGGTTTATGCCGGTCTATGCGGTGCGCGACACGCAGATCAACATTAATGACCGGATCTGCCAGTTCCGTATTGTGGAGAACCAGCCGACGATTGAGTTTGAAGAAACGGCAGTTCTGGAAGGACCGGACCGAGGTGGATTTGGAAGTACGGGGAAGGTTTAGAGCAGAAGGGCTTGAGGATATCAGGCTCTTTTTTATTTTTGGGTATAGAAGTTTGCCGTATGGGTAAAATAATCATGCCCAAAATGAAAATTCATGAAGCTGTTTGTGACGGAGCGCCGCAAATAGCAGGAGGGGCAGATGAGAATATAAAGAAAACGATTCGGAACGGAGAACGCTATGACTAAAGTCAGTACGAATGTCAAGGATAATATTGCATTTTTAAATTCCCATATCGGCATCAAAAACAGTTATGATATCGTCAGCAGGGAGATTACGATCGGCGGCAGAGATGCCTGCATGTATCTGATCGACGGTTTCTGCAAAGATGAAATGATGCAGAAGTTTCTGCAGTTTTTGATGGAACTTAAGGCGGAGGATATGCCGGAGGATATTAATGGTATGACTCAGCAGTTTATGCCTTATGTGGAGGTAGATGTTCAGTCGGATTTTGACAAGATCATCTATTTTATCTTATCCGGTACCTTTGCTCTGTTTATTGAGGGATTTGACCAGTGTATCCTGATCGATGCAAGGACTTATCCGGCCAGAAGCGTGGAGGAACCGGAGAAGGACAAGGCACTGAGAGGATCTAAGGATGGTTTTGTGGAAACCGTCGTATGTAATACTGCGCTGATCCGCCGCAGGATCCGGAGCACGGAGCTTTGCATGGAATTGTTAAATGCCGGAGTGTCCTCCAAAACGGATATTGTCATCTGCTATATGCAGGGGCGGGCGGATGAAAAATTGCTGGAGACCGTTAAAAAGAAGATACAGGATATCCGGATCGATGCGCTTTCCATGAATCAGGAGACATTAGCAGAGTGTTTATATAAGAGACCGTGGTTTAATCCCTACCCGAAGTTTAAATATACGGAGCGTCCGGATACGGCAGCTGCTCATATCCTGGAGGGGAATATTGTTATCCTTGTGGATAATTCTCCCTCAGCAATGATTATTCCGACTTCGCTATTTGATCTTTTGGAGGAAGCGGACGACTTTTATTTTCCGCCCATCACGGGGACTTATCTGCGCCTGACGAGGATATTGATCACGATGATCACATATCTTCTGACCCCCACGTTTTTGCTTTTGATGATGCACCCGGAGTGGATCCCGGAGACATTTGCCTTTATCCAGTTGAAGGATCCGGTCAATCTGCCGATCCTGTGGCAGTTTTTACTGTTGGAGCTTGCCATCGACGGATTGAGGCTGGCGGCTGTCAACACGCCCAATATGCTAAGCACGCCGCTCAGTGTACTGGCGGCGCTGGTGCTTGGGGAGTTTGCGGTCAACAGTGGATGGTTCGCAGGTGAAATTATGCTGTATATGGCGTTTGTTGCAATTGCCAATTATACGCAGTCCAATTATGAACTCGGATATGCCATCAAGTTTCAGAGGATCCTGACCTTGATCCTGACAGCAGTCTTTGGGGGCTGGGGATATCTTGCCGGAGTCATCATCTGCATCTTATGTCTGATCTTCAATAAGACGCTGGGCGGCAAAGGGTATCTTTACCCGCTGCTTCCATTTGACTGGAAGCAGTTGAAGAAGCGTATGATACGATATCGGAAATCTCCTGATATACAACAATGATTTCCGATATCCGGCAGAAGCTATCGTAAGATGATGCTTTAACATCATATCGACTCTGCATGAATCAAAATATAATTGCCATTACGATGCCGATAAAAAATAATGCACCAATAATAAAACAGGACATAAAAACTGCAATCTTTTTATTTTTTTCGGGAGCATCCCGCATCAGCGCTTTGACACCGACGGCAACCATGGTGCATATAGGAATGCATATAGCAAAATAAACGCCCAGAATGAATCCTTTTTTGATTCCAACCAGAATGCCGATGAGGATTCCCACAAGCAAGCCAATCCAGACGGCGGCGGTTTCTCCTTTGGTAACTTTGGCTTCTGCAGACATATTCATTGCATATCCGTTGCGATAATTCATTCCGGTTATTACTTTTTTGCCATTTATCGTAGTTTCGTTAACGGTTTGTCCCTTAACTCTATGCCATTTGCCATCTGCGTTTTCGGCAAGGGCTGCAGGGTCGTTTTGTTCAATAGCATTTCCCTGTCCATCGTGCCATTCGGTCTGGTTCAGTTCATTTTCGTTCATAAAACACCTCCTGTACAATGTTTTAGAAAATAATATTTTAACCATTATACACTGACTTCTGAACATTGTCGATGGAATTTTTTAGGGAATCCGACGGTTATCGTATTGAAAATATAACTTTAGAATGATTAAGACAATGTAAAGGAACAGGCAATTAAAAGAAAAACAGGAACCAGACAGGGGCCGCTGCATAGAATACTATTAAAATATATGAATGATGTGATGAAAATATGCAGAAAAATTGTTATCAGGATAATTCCCGAAATAATCATCAGAGCAGAATGTGCCCTATGACGGAGCAGAACTGCAATAACGCCATGACGGATGGAAAGCAGATGAAATCAGTTGCGATGGCGTATGTGCCATGGCAGAAGGATTCGGAGATCTATGAAGATCTGGAAAAGGCATACTGTATAGGAACTATTTTTCCTGTATTAAATCTTCCGTTTTGTGGGAAACGATAGAGGCAAAGATGGAATAAAGCGGCGTATCAATGTTGCTGCATGGCAGTTTTACACATTATGCAATTTGAAAACATGCTGAATGAAAGTTGGATAATCAGAAAGGCTGGTGAAACTTAAATGAATCAATATAGAAATATGGCGGCATATGACCGCAGAAACAATCGGGATGAATTGATTCAGAAGATAGGGATGCTTGATTTTGCGTTGGTAGACTTAAATCTTTATCTGGATACGCATCCGGATGATTGTGAAGCAATGGAATATTTTACACATTTTAAGAAAAATCTTGATATGCTCAGAAGAGAGTATACGACAAAATACGGTCCCTTGAAAGTGGAAGATATGGCAAACGGAGCATGGGACAGCTGGAAGTGGGCAACGGAACCTATGCCTTGGGAAGTATGTGCTAATTAAAAATTAATGTATATTGCAGAAAGGAAAATCGTATGTGGGAATATGAAAAAAGATTACAGTTTCCGGTAAAGATTACAAAACCAAATGCGAAGATCGCACAGGTCATCATAAGCCAGTATGGCGGACCGGATGGCGAAATGGGCGCTTCCATGCGTTACCTTTCCCAACGCTATGCAACTCCGTATCGTGAAGTGGCAGGGGTTTTGACAGATATAGGAACGGAAGAACTCGCACATCTTGAAATGGTGGCGGCAATCGTTTATCAGTTGACAAAAGACCTTTCCATGGATGAGATCGAGGCTTCGGGGTTTGATAAATATTATGTGGATCATACGTTAGGCATCTGGCCTCAGGCTGCCGGCGGTGTTCCGTTTAACGCATGTGAATTCCAGTCCAAAGGCGATATCATAACGGATTTATTTGAAGATATGGCGGCGGAACAGAAAGCCCGTACGACATATGACAATATCCTCCGTCTTGTAAAAGAGCCGGAGGTATGTGAGCCGATTAAGTTCTTAAGAGAGCGTGAAATCGTGCATTTCCAGCGTTTCGGTGAAGCAAACCGGGAACATTGTAGTAAATCGAAACACATAAAATACAATCACTAAGACGCATACCCACATTTCCTCAAAGCTATGGTTTAGGCTTTCGCACCAAAAGAAAGGACAAGTTTATTATGCCAGTATTCAGAGTAAAGAAAGTCAAAGATTATACGATTATGCCAAATCTTCATTTACGCAACCGCCAATTATCCTTACGTGCAAAGGGATTGCTATGTCATGAGACACATTTCTGTCATTTTGTTCTTTTAGAAAGAAGGAAATTAGATAAAAGTTTTGAAAACTATTGACAAGGCGGTAAGAAGTTACTATACTTGAGTAGCAGTAATTTGTTACTACTTAGATTGGAGAACAGACAAATGAAAATGAAAGAAATTTTTGAAGCCTACGACTGCGATACCGAACACAGAATACAAGCAATATTTTCAAGTATCTTTGTTTTTCAAAACCGTATGCAGACAGCGGGCGAAAAACTTCAAACACAAATATCTATGAAACAATGGTTATTACTTGCAATGGTGGATTGCTGTCCAGAGCCACGAACATTAACAAATGTCGGAAACCTTATGGGCTGTTCAAGACAGAACATAAAAAAATTAGCTTTAGCCCTTGAAAAGAAAGGATTTGTCCGCTTACTGTTAGGTGGAAATAATTCTGTCTGTATTGAGCTAACCGATAAAGTAAAACAATATACCGAAGAAATGGGTGAACGACATTTACAGTCTTTGAAACTATTATTTGAAGATTTTAGCGAGAATGAAATTGAGCAACTTTTCCACCTTTACTCTAAGCTGTATGTGGGTATAGAAAGGGTAGAAAAATATGCGGAGGAATTAGGCTGATGAAGAAAGTGAGAAAAAGAAAAATGTTTATTGTATTGAGCGTATTGTTTGTTATTTTCGGAGCATTGATAATATGGTTTAATATTCCCTATTCGCCTGTCAAAAACCAATTTCAAAATGATATAACTGCTCTTATGGCTAAAAATCAGTTGACAGTTGATAATGAAATATTCACAGAAAAGGATTTCTCATATTTGCCGACAGCTATTCAAAAGTATATTGAAAATTGTGGTTATATTGGAACACAGAAAATGTCATATTTGAAAATGGAATACCATAATGTTAATTTTTCACAAGGTAAAGACCGTCCTACTTTGACGATCAACTACACACAATACAATTTTATAAATGAACCTTGCAGAATGGCACTCATTGACAGTAGTATGTTTGGTATTCCTTTTGAGGGTTACGACTATTATCAAAATGGAAGTGGTGGCATGAAAGGTGTGATTGCAAAAGCTATTACTCTTTTCGATCAAACGGGGGCAGATATGGATAAGGCTTGTTTGGCTACTTTTCTTGCGGAAAGTCTGTTTGCTCCTACTATTCTATTGCAAGATTATATTATCTTTGAAGAAATAAGCGATTTTGAAGTGCGAGCGACAATCAGTTACAAAGGACAAACAGCAAGCGGTATCTTTACCTTTAATGAACAGTATGAAATGATTTCTTTTACCACAAATGACAGAGCAGTTGCAGGAATGGACGGCAGCATGGAATATGTACCGTGGTCTGCAATTTGTAATGATTATCAGCTTTCCCCAAATGGCATTAAATACCCTACGAAATTTCAAGCTGTTTGGAATTATCCCGACGGGGATTTTGTTTACTTTGATGGTGTTATCAGCGAGGTAACTTATGGATATAAACAATAGAGCAGAATGGGTACGCTGCCCTGTCTGCGGAAATAAAACAAGATTACAGATACGAACAGATACGGAATTGAAAAACTTTCCTCTCTACTGCCCAAAATGCAAACAGGAAAGTTTGATTAACGCAAAGAATTTGCAGATAACAGTTATTAAAGGATTGGGAATGAAAAATCAAAACGATTAACAAATCGGCAAATCGAAGTTTTTAAGGCAAGAAAATATAAAAAGCCCGTAAAATCTGGAGTGTAAAAGCTTTTTTACATGGAAAACAGTAAAATGTAAAAGCCTTTTAATAGACAAAATGTCAGACTTTCAAATAGAATTCAAAGAGAGGAGAGCACAACAATGGAAATTTGTGAAAGACTAAAGGAAGCAAGAAAAAAAACAGGAATGACTCAAGATCAAGTTGCAGAACAAATCATGGTATCTCGGGTAACTGTTTCTCATTGGGAAACCGGAAAAACGCTTCCTGACATTGCCTCTCTAATCAGTCTTAGTGATCTCTATGAAATTAGCATTGATAAATTATTGAAAGGAGACCCGAAAATGGAGGAAAAGGTTAGGAAAGATGCAAAGGATTTAAGGAATTACAAGAGGCTCATATTAACAACAAGTATATTATGTTTGATGGTTGGAATCATTTATTTTACTAGCTTGTTTGTGGGTGGGGCATTCAAAGACTTCTGTGAAGCTGCTTGTCCGTGGGTACTTATTGGAATAGGTACTGTTGCAGGGGTTGCTTTTTCTGGTCAATTAGAGAAAAAGGATGGAGAGTAAAATTCCTGTTTATCGAACAGAACAACATATCATCAAAGAGCCAGACGCATAAGACGCAGAGCCGATAACACGCAGATTTGAAATGCGATTATTGGCTTTTGTTTTTGTACAGTGAACAACCGCCCTGTTCAAGTCTTAGCTTGACTTCAAGTGGAAATAGAAAGATTGACAGAACAGGGGACACTTACATATCGGGAGGTGGTAATATAGGAAAAATAATGGTGCTTACATTCAATGACACGGAGGAAAAAGCAGTTGAAAAAATTATAGCCACCCTTGCTGACAGCATACAGCTTGAAGTCATGCAACCCCCGTTGTCCCCCGTTCTTTCTTTTCCGGGACTAGAAATAAGACAGCACCAACGCCGGGTACTCCGGGACGGAACTGATATTTACCTTACCCGTCTTGAATATGGTACGCTTGTGTATTTAGCTTCCTATCCGGGCATGGTGTTTTCACAGGAACAAATCTTTGAAGCCGTCTGGAGCATGGATAGCGATAGCTGCCAGTCCAGTGTAGTAAATGTAATATACAACCTGCGGAAAAAGATAGAGCCGGACAGTAAAAACCCGACCTACATAAAAACCGTTTTAGGTGTCGGATATAAATTCAATGGATAAGCACCGGGAAAAGGCAGCTTAATTGACTATCATTTCCCGATGTCTTTCTATGTTCATATACATGATAATTATTTTCCTTAATACTCCATATTGACATTGTATAATTATATACTGTATAATACAGTATTGTATAATCCATTAATAAAAGGAGGACAACTATGTCTACTATTGACTTAATTATTTTAGGTTCACTTTGCCAAAGTCCAAAAAGCGCATATGACTTACAGAAGCAAATCGAAACCCGCAATTTATCACGGTGGGTTAAAGTTGGTTCATTTACTGTTTACAAAAAGGTGTCTCTTTATGAAACTAAAGGGTACGTTACTAGCCAAACAATAAAAAACGGCAAAATGCCCGAAAAAACAATTTATACCATTACCCAATCTGGAAAAGATGTCTTTACAGAATTGATGTCTAAGTTTTCATTATCTGAAATAAGAGTGTTTTTAGATTTTAATGCTGTCATTGTAAATCTTTCATTGCTAGATAATGATTCTATCATTGAATATATGACAAATATTAGAAATAGTATTCAAACTACAAAAGCTCAAATTTCAGAGCAATTAACGACACAGAAAAATCGTTCTTTATTTGGACAAACTATATTGGAACAACAATTTATGCTTCTGAAAACATTGGAAGATTGGGAAAAAAATTTTGAAAAACAATTATTTGAAAGAGAGGAATAAATAAGAATATGTTAATTTTTATCTTACTAAATTTGGTTATCTATTTGCCATTTCACCTTTTTGAAGAAGCAATAGGCGATATGCCAAAATGGATGTTTGAGCATAAATGGTTGCCTTACCATATGACACATGGACATTGGATGGCAAACAATTTATTTCTTTATTATCCCCCGCTTTTAATATCGGTATTTTTATTTATAATCAACGAAAAATTTATCTTCTTTGGTATTGGTATCCTTATATGGGGAATTATCAACTTAGGAGATCACTTATTTTATACCATTAAAGATAGAAAAGTATCTCCGGGTCTAGTAACAGGAATTCTATTTCTTTTTAATTCTATTTTAGGATTAAAATACTTTATATCATCAGATATATTTTCTGTTTTTCACTTAATTTTGGGTATTCTTCTTGGCGGTATATTATTTGGATTGCCCATTGGACTATGTGTTATTACATACAATTTTTTTGACAAGTACATTAAATAATATAATAAAAGAAAGGTAATAACATGGGGAAAAAGTTATTGCTGACACTTAATGAACAAGAAGAAAATGCGATTGAGAAAATTATAGCAACACTGTCTGACTATATAGAGCTTGAAACCGTGCAGATTACTACCACCTCCGTACTATCCTTTCCGGGTTTGGAAATAAGGCAGAGCCAACGTATGGTAGTTCAAAACGGGAAAGAAATAAACCTTACCCGCCTTGAATACAATACACTTGTATTTCTTGCTTCCAATCCCGGAATTGTATTCACACAGACACAGATATTTGAAGCTGCTTGGAACATGGATAGCGATAGCTGCCATTCAAGCGTTGTCAATGTGATTTACAATCTGCGAAAAAAGATTGAGCCAGACAGTAAAAAACCAATCTACATAAAAACCGGGGACCATCCCAAAGTTTGTGTAAACCTCCAAACTGATGTAAGATAAAATTACAC
>CAYQZB010000002.1:0-244503 GCA_964421915.1 uncultured Lachnospiraceae bacterium | reverse complement strand
TAAAGAGTAAGCGGCTATTTGTTGTAAGGCACAGACACAACAAACCAACTCTTATTCATAATGAGGAAGGGGTGGGAAATGCCTTAGCAAAATGCGGGCTGCCAAGAGAAGAGTTCTTTATTACCACCAAGGTATGGATATCCAATGCCGGCTATGAGAAAGCGAAAGCCTCTATTGAGGAATCTTTAAAGAAGTTACAGGTTTCCTATATTGACCTGTTGCTGATCCATCAGCCCTTTGGCGATTATTATGGAACTTACCGGGCAATGGAGGAAGCATACAAAGCAGGAAAAGTAAGGGCGATTGGCGTATCCAACTTTTATCCTGACAGATATATAGACATCCATCATTTTGCAGAGATTAAACCGGCTGTCAACCAGGTGGAGACTCATGTATTCCAGCAGCAGAAGATGGCGAAGGAGTATATGAAGAAAAACGGTACACAGATTGAGTCATGGGGACCGTTTGCAGAAGGAAAAAATGATTATTTTAATAATCCTGTCCTGAAAGAAATTGGTGCGAGACACGGCAAATCTGCGGCACAGGTTGCCTTGCGTTTTCTGATTCAGAGTGGTGTGGTGGTAATTCCAAAGTCTACACATAAGGAAAGGATGGAGGAGAATTTCAATGTGTTTGATTTTGAACTGACAGCGGACGAGATGGCAAAAGTGGAAGCGCTGGATGGCGGAGAAAGTCTGTTCTTTTCTCATTACGATCCCAAAACAGTAGAATGGTTTATGACCTTTGTCTAAAAATGGAGACCGTATCTGTAAGGAAAATCAGATAAGACCTTTTCCGGATATCCTAGTCGTTTTTTGTCTGTGCATAGGAAATGCCTGTCGGATAGAATGTATTGGTTTATATGGAAATTTGCAAAAAATTGAGGTATAATTTTGGTGTTGGAAGATACTGACAAGTAGGAACTAAAGTCAAAGAATGGCAGGATAGATGTATAGCAGAATATCAATAAATAGGTTCAAGGAGGGAAATATGCAGTATACAAAACTGGGAAATTCATATTTGAACGTATCCCGTATCTGTATGGGATGCATGGGGTTTGGCGATGCGGTAAACGGACAGCATTCGTGGACGATTGACGAGGAACATTCCCGTAAGATCATAAAGCGGGGACTGGAGCTTGGAGTTAATTTCTTTGATACGGCAATCGCATACCAAAGCGGAACCAGTGAACAGTATTTGGGCAGGGCGCTAAGGGATTTTGCAAAGCGGGACGAGGTAATCGTGGCAACAAAATTCCTGCCCCGTACACAGGAGGATATTGCGGCAGGAATCACTGGACAGCAGCATATTGAACGTATGGTAAACAAAAGCCTGGCCAATCTCGGCATGGATTATGTGGATCTATACATTTACCATATGTGGGATTATCAGACACCGCTTTATGACATCATGGAGGGGCTGAATCATATTGTCAAGGCGGGAAAAGCAAGGTATATCGGCATTTCCAACTGTTTTGCATGGCAGCTTGCAAAGGCGAATGCACTGGCAGAAAGAGAGGGCTTTGCAAAATTTGTTTCCATTCAGGGGCATTACAATCTGATCTTCCGTGAAGAAGAAAGGGAGATGGCAAAGTTATGTGCAGAAGATAATATTGCCATGACACCTTACAGCGCCCTTGCAGGCGGGCGGTTATCGAAGGCTCCCGGTGAAACATCAAAGCGTCTGGAAGAAGACAGTTATGCGAAATTCAAATATGATGCGACTGCTAAGCAGGATGGCATTATTATAGGACGTGTGGCTGAGCTTGCTGCAAAACATGAGGTATCCATGACGGAGATTTCTCTTGCGTGGCTTCTGACAAAGGTGACAGCTCCCGTTGTGGGTGCGACAAAACTGCATCATATTGAGGGTGCGGTAAAAGCTGTGGATTTGGAACTGTCGGAGAAAGAGATTACCTATCTGGAAGAACTTTATGTCCCCCACGCCCTTGCAGGTGTCATGGCCCAGAACAGCAGGTAAAAGGCTGGAAATAATGATTACAACAAACGATATCAAGTAAAGGAAGGAAAAAATATGAATGAAAAAATAGTACAAACCGCAGGAAGAAACTCGCTGGGAGAGTTTGCTCCTGATTTTGCGCATTATAATGATGATGTGTTGTTTGGGGAAAACTGGAATAATCATGACATCGACCACAAGACCCGCTGTATCATCACAGTGGTGGCGCTAATGTCATCCGGCGTGACGGATTCTTCGCTGAAATATCATCTGGAAAATGCAAAGAAAGCGGGTGTAACGAAAAAGGAAATTGCTGCCGTTATTACCCATGTGGCGTTTTATGCAGGATGGCCGAAGGGCTGGGCTGTATTCAACATGGCAAAAGAAGTGTGGACGGAGGAAGTATCTTCACAGGACGCTAAGACCGCGCACGCCGCTGAGATGGTGTTTCCCATTGGTGCGCCTAACGACGGCTTTGCGCAGTATTTTATCGGGCAGAGCTATCTGGCACCGTTATCTACGGAACAGGTTGGAATTTTCAATGTTACATTTGAACCGGGATGCCGTAATAACTGGCATATCCACCATGCGTCATCCGGCGGCGGGCAGATTCTGGTATGTGTAGCCGGTCGGGGGTTTTATCAGGAATGGGGAAAAGAAGCGCAGGAGCTGCATCCGGGGGATGTGGTCAATATTCCGGTTGGCGTGAAGCACTGGCATGGAGCTGCGCCGGACAGCTGGTTTTCCCATCTGGCGGTTGAGGTTCCCGGTGCGGACGCTTCTAATGAGTGGCTGGAAGCGGTGGATGATGCTTCCTATGGCAGTCTGAAATAAGGACTTGAGATTAAAGAGATACCATAAGAAAGAAATGGGTTTTACCGTACAGTGACTTCAACTTAAGCGGGCAACCCATTTCTTTTTTATTGCCCAAATATAAGGGCGAGATAACAAAGAATGGGCAGATGTCATTTGTTGCATCTACCCATATGTTTATGATCAAATATTGTGTATTTTCGCAGAGTGTCATACTCTGCGAAAATTTTTTGAGTCAAAATAATCAGTTCAATATGCTAAAAGTATATAGAATGTGTTTTTTTTTGTCAAGATATCTTGATAAAAAACATAGAAAAATGAAAAATACGAAAATAAGTAATTTTATTTTCAATCTGATGGTTTTAAACCGTCAAAATTATGGTCAAAAAGGAGTGATATAGTGATGTCAAGACGTGGAGAGAACATTTACAAAAGGAAAGATGGCAGATGGGAGGGAAGATATATAAAGGCGTATGATAACAGAAAACCTAAATATGGATATGTTTATGCAAAAACTTATAAATCTGCAAAAGAAAAGCTCATAGCCGCAAAAGAAGCTTCTCGTGCCATTTTATGCGTACAACAATCAACAGAACCAAAGGATTATCTGCTTAAAAGTGTTGCTTTATCTTGGCTTTGCTCAATAGAGCAAAAGATAAAAAAATCTACTTTAGTGAAATATACAAATTCATTAAATAATTACATTGTACCTAGATTTGGAAATTATTCCATTCAAGACATAAGCAGAAAAGATGTTGAATCTTTTTGTAATGAATTATTATCATCTGGTGGAAAAAAAGCTAATGGACTAGCACCCAAGACTATTAGTGATATTTTTTCCGTAATGAAAAATGTATTTAAGTATGCGGAGAATTATAAAGAGTTACAAATAGCAAATATAAGAAATATAAATATTAAACAAACTGCTAAATCGATGAGGGTATTATCTATGCAAGAGCAAGAGAAGCTGGATATATTTATCAGAAGCAATGTCTCATATTCAAATCTCGCGATTTTATTATCGCTATATACGGGTATAAGAATTGGAGAATTATGTGCATTAAAATGGGGAGATATTAACTTAGAAAATCAATACTTTACTGTCAACAAAACATTACAACGGATTCAAAATAAAAATGCAGATTTATCAGAATCAAAAACAATAGTTATAATTACTACACCTAAAAGTATATGTTCAATAAGAAATATACCACTTCCAGATGATATCTATAAATTGATTTCGGAACATAAGTGTGGGGAAGATAAATATTTCACTACGGGAACGGAAAATTATACTGAGCCAAGAACTATGGAAAATCGTTTTAAATCAGTATTAAAACAATGCAATATTAACGAAGCTAATTTTCATGCACTCAGACACACCTTTGCAACAAGATGTATTGAATTGGGGTTTGATGTCAAAAGCCTTAGCGAAATTCTGGGGCATGCCAGTGTAAATATTACCCTTAATAGATATGTGCATCCATCAATGGAGACGAAAAAGAAAAATATGAATATGTTATCGGATTTGTTCACCGTCAAATAGAATCGTCAAAAAGTTCCCATTGCTTGAATTTACATATAATGAATATCTTTTTTCGCAGAGTATGACACTCTAAGAAAACGAAGGATTTGAAGTAAATGATTTAAGTTGCATTATACGCATTTTACGTCAAACTTATTTTTCGATCGAAACCAAGAAGCGAAAAATGTCATGGAATACATATCATTGATAGGAGGGTAGTTGATAATGGGCCAGCAAGTAATTGAACTGAATTGTCCAGGGTGTGGTGGAAGGGTTAGTACAGGGCAAAAAATATGTGATTGGTGTCATAAGCCTGTAGTTATTTCCACTTTTAACAGTGTTTATTCCATGCCGGTTTCGGAGGTTAATAAATACGCCGGCGCATATAAAAAAGTTCTGAGTGAACATCCTAATAATGATGAATTGAATAAATCGGTAGCCATGTGCTATTTGAAACTAAAATTATATGATAAGGCGCTAAGTGCATTTGAAACAGCTATTGAAGATGACTTCAACGATTCAGAGACATATTTTTATGCTGCAACGTGCCTTTTGAAAGGGAAAAAAGCTTTTTTGGCGCAGAGAAATGAGATCAATAGATGCATTGAATATATCAATGCGGCCAACATGATTGAACCGCGCGGAATATACTATTACTTTCTTGCTTACATAAAATATGATTTTTTTGAAAGAAAGAGTTTAAATACCACGCCTGACTACAGGGAGTGCTTGAGCACGGCAAAGGAGTTGGGAACATCGGAGAGTGATATTAAAATGTTGTTTGACATTTTAGGCGTTGCCAAGCCGGACATATTTTGGTCATAGCTGTAGCCACATACAGTTTTGATATACACTTTTAAGTAACTGCGAAAGGAGTCGGTTATGGACTACAAAAAGAACGAAAAGTACTTTCGACCCATCAAATACAGTGGTGCGATTATTCTTATTGTTATTGGTGCGTTCTTCTTTTTAGGGGGCATGTCTGGATCAGCAGGTCTTGTGATGCTTGGTCTGCTTCTTATTGCTGGTGGGATTGCCCTCATCGTCTGGAAGAATAAGGGCATTGTTACAGATGAGGAATATGATGCATCGGTTGCTTCGATGTTGAATGGCCTGCAAGAAAAGGCTCTCAACAAATTGGGAGTTGATGAAGATGAGGTAAAGGAAATTGATCCTATATCCTTTGATGGATATGTTTATAGAGGAGCTTCCCAAGCAAAAAAAGGCAAAGACGGATTGTGGCGTACAAATAAGTATGAGTCTGTTATGCTTTTTTTTTCAGAGAATGAGGTTCACTGCTATACATACAATTTTGATACTACATCTCAAAAGCAGACGGAATCAACAGATGTCTATTTTTACAAGGACATTGTGTCTGTTTCCACGGCTTCTGATACTGTTAAGGTAAATGAGAATAATATTGACCATGAAGTTGAATATGAATATTTCAAACTCACAACGGCTGGTGGTACAGCGCTTTCAGTATCGCTTCGTGATACTGGCAATGCACAGCGTTCCATCAATGCAATGCGTGCTCTTCTTAAAATTAAGAAGCAGTGATGAAACTTGTATACTCCTGCGCAGTCTAAAGTCATGTGGCGGACTTTTTTGATGCGCAGGAGTTTCTTTTAATATTTAAAGTGTTAGATGTGCGGCGAATTGAGGATGAAATAGCAGATACACTTAAACTAAATGATGGTGAGGAGGTAAGTAAAAATGTCACTGTTTAGAAAAAACTCTAACGAAGTTGCCTATACAGGCGGGAAGAAACATTGGGCGGACGTTATCAAAAATACTGGTCCGGGAGAGCTGCTGATCTGGAGGCAGCCGGAGGAGGATTTTAATACGAATTCCACACTTATTGTTATGCCTGGTGAAGAGGCTATCTTTATCAAGGGAGGGAACATCGAGGAGGTTTTCGAGAACGGCACTTACAAGCTGTCCACAGAAAATTATCCTTTTATAAGCCGCCTTCGTAACGCATTTACGGGTGGAATCAGCACATTTAACTGTGTTGTTTACTTTGTCCGGAAAGCAGATAGCAGGGAAATCAGGTGGGGGACTGATACTCCCATCCAGGTAAGGGACAAGGTGTGGGGAATACGCACAGATGCAAGAGTGCGCGGAGCATATAAGGTCAGAATAGAAAATCCGGCAAAACTTCTCGAAAAGCTCATCGGCAACAATATACCATATCAATTTCAAGGGGAATTGAATAAATATTTCGAGAGTGAATTTCAGGGCAGGATTAAGTCGGCAATTTCAAAGTTCCTCAATGGATTGGAACAGGAACTTATCGGAATCGATGCCTATATGGACGAACTTTCAGAGCAAATCGAGCCGTATATTGATGAGATCGTTCAGGATTATGGCTTGAAGTGCGTGAAGTTTTCGCTTGCGGGTCTTGATATTGATAACAGCAAATATGATAAAATCGACCAGTCTCAGATCGCTTCAATCAGCAAAGTTAAGCTGGCACAGGGAGATAAGGGTGTGATGGATGTTCTCGGAAATGATTGGGGACGCCAGCAGGCAGCTAATATTCTTGGGGATTTAGCCCGCAACCCCGGTTCTGGTGAAGTAGGAGCTATGGGAGCCGGTATGGGAATGGGTGTTGCTGCAGGTAGTGCCTTTGGCAACATGGCTAATCAGATGTTTGCGCCGATGAATCAACAGCCAATGCAGCAATCGACACAGCCAAGCGCCCAAAGCGCGGCAGAAGATCCTATGGAAAGCCTCAGCAAACTCAAGAAAATGCTTGACGCGGGATTGATTGAGCAGAGCGAATACGATGCAAAAAAAGCAGAGATATTGAGCAGAATGTAAGGAGGTGATACCAGTGAATAAAAAGCATATACTATGGATACTTTTAGGCCTGGTGTTTTTGATTGTATTTAATGTGGTGTTTTTTGTGATTGGTGGAACCGACCATCCGGCATCTGTATGGATTTCATATGGCTTTATTCATTTCTCATATTTAATGCTTTTGGTGACACCATTTTTGGTTAGAAAATCCACAAATATGGCAGTTCTGGGATTTCCGCTTTATTCTATTTCGTATGCATATTTTATAGTGGCGTTTGTGACAGGATTGGTTTTTGTATTAATTCATCCGGAATCCTACAAGGCAGCATTGGTTGTTCAGGTTATTATTGCAGGGATATATGCTGTCATGTTGCTTTTGCATATGATTGCTAACGAAAGCACAGCAGAAAGTATGGAACGTCATGAAACGGAGCTTCAATATGTGAGGGATGCCTCTGCGAAACTGAAAGGGATCATGGATTCCATAAGCGATAAGCGGCTTCGCAAAAAGGTGGAAAAACTGTACGATTTACTTCATTCAAGTCCTGTAAAATCTAATAATTCAGTCCGTGAATATGAGGTGACGGTGTTAGATTTGATTGAGGAATTGAAAAAAAATATAGATAATAACGATATTTCAGCCGCTGAAACAACCATCAGCAAGATTGAGCGGACAGCAAATGAACGTAACAGGTGTTTGAAACAGAGGAAATAGAATCTGCACATAAAATGGAATCAATGACAAATTAATGCATATTTGTATAAAGTCATTGATTATGCATGTACAATTGTGTATATTAAAACATGAGGAAGCAGATGATTTGAAAAAATTTTAAATCAAACGATTTTTGAATAGGAATCATGGAAATGAAACAATACATAGTTGATGCATTTACAAATAAACCGTTCTCAGGAAATCCAGCAGCAGTATGCGTCATGGACAGTTGGCCCTCTGAGGAATCCATGATGAAGCTGGCTATGGAAAATAACCTTTCAGAAACAGCATTTATTGTTAAGGAAGATAAAGGATATCATCTTCGCTGGTTTACCCCGGGAACGGAGGTTGAATTATGCGGACATGCGACACTGGCATCTTCGTTTGTCATTCTGAATTATTATGAACCGGAAAGTGAACTTGTACAGTTCCAGACTCTGAGCGGAGAATTAACGGTCAGGAAAAGGGGAAACTTGTATGAAATGGATTTTCCTACTTATGAGCTGAAAGAAATCCCTGTGACAGACGAAATGGAAAAAGCATTTGGCATCCGGCCCATTAAGGCGGTGATGGGAGGATTGGATCTTACATGCGTATTTGAAAATGAAGAACAGATAAGGAACATGAATCCCAATCAAGAGCTTCTTTTAGGCATTGGAGGGCGTGCCCAGAACGCAACAGCTGCGGGGATAAGTTCAGATTGTGTATCAAGGAGCTTTGCCCCGAAATTAAGTATTACGGAAGATCCCGTATGCGGATCGGCACACTGCCAGATTGCCGTTTACTGGGCGAATGTTTTAGGGAAAAATACGATTGAGGCATATCAGGCGTCAAAGCGCGGAGGAAATTTGCACTGTGAGCTTTTGGGAAACGGCAGAATTGCTATTAGTGGTGAAGCAACGCTTGTGGCAGTGTCTGATATAGTTGCGAAATTGTAGATCCTTTGGACATTTTGCGAAAAATGTCTGTCTAATTATATAGGATTTACCAATTGTATTTTGGACGGTATTCGGATATAATAGTATTAACCTGAAATGCAGAGAAGGTTCCTATTGTTTTTGAGCCTACATTACTTTAAACGGGATTCCTATATCGCCACGCGGATGTCAGGCCGCCTTAGTCAGCGGAAGGCAGATGTGTCGGCTGCGGTTGCCCACCTAGCTTTGCTAGGAGTCAAAAAATAGGAACCGCATTTTAGGGGTTACATATTTTACACTTTTACACGAAAGAGTATGAAGAAACATATGAACTGCGTGATGTACCCTATTTGAAAGCTTCCGCACTACAGGGGAAGTTTAGGATGCAAAGGACAATAGAATAGATAAGGAAACCTAAGATAAGGGATAGGAGAAACAACCTGAATTGTTTCTCCTTTTTCGTTTTTCATTTCTGAAGAAGATAGAAATCATAAAACAAATATTTCTAAAGATTAAAAATTTTCTAAAAACAAAAATAATCTAAAGATATTAATTATTCTAAAGTTAAAAATCATCCTTAAGATAAAAAATAGTCCAAAGATAAAATCATTCTAAAGATAAGGCGAATGTAAAGATTATATATCTATAAGGAGCTTCCGGATGAGAGATTCAATATTACGGAAATTATTTATGATACTGATCATTGTGATGGCGGTCGTTGTTGTTAAGCTTCAGGGCGCTGTTGAAGAAAAGCGGATGAATCAATATGTGGAGCGTTGTCTGGACAGGACATTGTCTGTATTTTCGATGGGAGAGGATCCGGGCAATAAGGCGGATATAAGTGAAAATGGTGAAGATAAACAGGAGCCTCAGAGTGGGGGATCCGACCCAAATGGCAATGCCGGCGATCCGCAGGGGACGGCATCTGAGGATCAGGCAGGCGCGGCTGAGCGTGAGCCGGGAACTGCGTCTATGGCGATCCGTGTCCTGCTGACCGGAGAACAGGGGTATGTTCATCATGATTTTAAATTGTCCTTTGAGGAAGATTATTATATTCAGAATGGACAGGAGATATATTATGGGGAGGCAGGGACATCCATTGATGAAGCGGATATTGCAAGTCTGTTTGCAAGGCAGGGCGAACGGAAAGAGCATGCCGGTGATGCACAAGGCAATGGACAGTCTATCGGAGCGGAAGATACGGAAGACGGCTTGATCGTCGGCATCTGGAAGGATGGCGGCTGGGATACGGATGCGGAATGGGAGTTAAGCATGGACGGCGGTGCGGGTGAGAACTATCAGGGAGTCATGGTGATCTCGGAGGCGGGAACCGGGACATCCGGCGGTCAACAGAACGGACAGGGGAGCGGGGGATATTATCTGGTCAATACCCTGCCATTGGAAACATATCTGTATTATGTCCTGCCCTCGGAGATGCCCTCAAGCTATCCGATGGAGGCATTGAAGGCGCAGGCAGTCTGCGCAAGATCCTATGCGATGCTGCAGATCAGACAGGGGAGGCTGGAACAGTATGGCGCGGATGTGGACGATACCACTGCTTTTCAGGTCTATCATATACAGGGAACTTCAGAAGCCGCCAAGCAGGCGGTGGATGAGACGGCGGGACAATATCTTTCTTATCAGGGAGAACCCATTGAGGCATTTTATTATGCATGCTCCTGCGGACATTCCACGACAGCGGATATCTGGCGGGGGAGTAAAGGACGTGATTATTCCTATCTGGTGTATCGGGATTATGGAACGCTGGAACAGGAATCGCCTTGGTATCGATGGAGTTATCAGGCAAAGCAGTTTGATATTGAGGCGCTTAAAAGCAGGCTTCTGACGGTGCTGGCGCAGAATAAAAATTATATCAGTATCTACAGCGGGGCAGGTAGTTCCGAGGAAAGCTGGACGGAGATTACGGATCGCGGGAAGATGGAAGCAGTCATCAGCGAAATGAGTGCGGTACAGGATATCCGGATAAAGGAACGGCTTGCCGGAGAGGTGGCGGACTGCCTGCATATCACAAGCGGAAGCTATCACATCATGATAGAGGGGGAATATCATATCCGAAACATATTGACGGCGGATGGATATATGCTGATAAAACAGGATATGAGCGTTTCAGAGGGACTTACGCTTGTCCCCAGCGGATTTTTTGAGCTAGAGACAGTGAAACAGGATGGAAACCTGATCGGTTTTGTGTTGAAAGGTGGCGGCTTCGGGCATGGCGTCGGTATGTCGCAGTATGGGGCAAGATATCTGGCAGAGGAGGGAAAGGATTATGAATACATTTTGACATATTATTATGAAAATGTTACCATGGAAATGATTAATTAATTGGAGATTCTGCAAAGCGGAATGACGGGGATTATCGCAGTAGAACTGCTCTGACATGGAGGCTTGGCGTGATAGAAAAGGTCAAAAAAATATGTATTTGGTTGATCAATGTAATACTTGCGATCAGTAAGGCATTGCGGGAAAGTAAAGCGTCCCTGTTTGCGGCAAGCACCGCTTTTTTTGCATTTCTTTCCCTGATTCCGATGCTGATTCTGGTTTGTAGTATCCTGCCCTTTATTCATGGCTCGCAGGAGATGTTTCTATCCGTGATTGATTCCGTTTTGCCACGTTCTTTGGAGGCGTTCAGTACACGCATTATAGAAGAAATCTATGATAAATCAATTACGCTGCTTTCTGTTTCGGCGATTTTGATGCTGTGGGTTGCAGGAAAAGGTTTTTATGCCTTAAAGGCAGGAATCAATGTGATCCGACATGTCAGGGAATCCAGAGGAATGGTTTTTCAGCGGATGGTGGCATCACTTTATACGATCGTCTTTATTCTCTGCGTTGTATTTTCCTTTGTGTTTATGTTGTTTGGAAATTACCTGAATGAAGCGCTGATACGCATCCTTCCTACCTACAGTTATGTCTATCAGTTTATGATGCATTTTCGGTTTTTATTTGCGTGGGCAGTGATGACCGTATTTTTGCAGATCGCATTTGCAATTCTGCCCAATGAAAAGGTATCTGTCAGGCTGCAGCTTCCGGGGGCGTTTTTTTCCAGTGTGGTATGGTCGGTATTTTCATGGGGGTTTTCCATCTATATTGATAAGATGAATGGTTTTGGCATGTACGGAAGCCTGACGACGATCATCGCAATTATGATGTGGCTTTATATAGGTTTTTATATTCTGCTGATGGGAGTATGTATTAATGCTCATTTTGAGGAGAAATATCAGATTCTTCTTATGGAAAGAAAAAAACGGAGAGAAATGAAAAAGAAGGCAGACGTTACATAAAGTGTATTAAGAAAAAATATGAAGCAATCGTATATGAAAGTATTAAAAATGTTAAAAAACATATTACGAAATTGGGGAGAAAAATAATTTATGAAGAAACGCGGTTTAGAAAATAAACGACATAATGAGACGGAACCTGATTTCAGTAAAAAAGGGTTTCGGTGGAAATTCCCCTTAGGACCGGGAAAAACGCTGCTGACCCTGCTATGTATCTGCATACTGGCAATGTCCCTGTCTGCCGATGCAGCGTGGCTGATCGGTTATCAGTATATGATCTGGTTTTTGTATATCGGTGCATTTTCCACGACGCTGATGCTGGTCATTGATATTTCCTCTATGATTGATTATTGGAAAAAACACAGGGGTAAGAATCTCCCAAGTTGACATGTATGGGAACTGTAGGTTGACATTTATAAAATTGTATTGAAAAAAATTCAATATAATGTTATGCTGTTTTCATAAAATTATTAAAGGAGGAAATTCATAATGGACGGATTTCTTAATTCCCTGGTAGCGCAGATCCCCAATTGGATCTATGCGGTTTTGATGTTGGTTGTGGCATTTGTTGCGGCAACGATTGTAAAGTCATTGATGGTAAAGCTTTTAAAAGCGTTGAAAGCGGAAGAAAAGCTTGCAAAGCTTGGCGTTAAGGATGCTTCGACAGGCAGCTCCGTTGAGTTTATTGCAAAATTGGCTTACTTTGTGACATTTCTTTTGTTCCTTCCCGGTGTGTTGGACAAGCTGGGCATGAACAGCGTTTCCCAGCCGATCACGAATATGGTCAATTCTTTCCTGGCATTTATTCCGAAGCTGGTGGGCGCGGGCATCATCATTGCAGTGGGCATATTCATTGCTAAGATCGTAAGAGATCTTCTGATTGCGCTTTTAAGGGCGACAAACATAGATCAGCTTCAGGCAAAGGCAGGGATTATGGTAACAGAGAGTTCCGCTCTTTCCACGATCATTTCCAATGTGGCATATGGAATCATCCTTTTGGTAATGATCACATCAGCGCTTGACGCTCTTGGCATTGCTGCTATCTCAGTACCGGCCAATAACATTGTAAAATCGATTTTTGATATGATTCCTTATGTGCTTGGCGCAATCGTGATCATTGCAGTTGGCGTATTTATCTCCAATCTGGTTGCCAAGCTTTTGGGAAGCCTGCTGGCAGGCGTAGGAACGGACAAGCTGATCGAGAAGATGACCGGCACGCCGTCCAAGAAAGTAGTACTTTCCAAGCTGATCAGTTCCGTTGTGAAATATGTTCTGATCGTCATCTTTATCGTGCAGGGCATCAATGTGCTGCAGCTCCCGGTGCTTACGGCAGTCGGCGCTTCCATTATCGATTATATGCCCGCAGTACTCAGCGCAGTGATCATCGTTGCGATTGGATTATTTGCAGCCAATACTGCTGAAACGGCGCTGGTTAATAAATTCCCGGAGGCGAAAGCAAGCGCGCTGGTTGCGAAGATCGCTATCTATGTATTGACAGCATTCCTTTGCTTAAGCCAGTTAAATGTTGCCAACGTGATCGTGGAGACAACCTTTATCCTTCTGATCGCAGCACTCTGCATTGCCTTTGCAGTGGCATTTGGCGTAGGCGGACGTAAATTTGCCGAAACAACTTTGGATAAGCTGGAAAAAAAGATCGATGATAAAAAATAGATCTGTCGCTTTACCGCTTGTGAAGAAAATAAATTCCAAGCGGAAAAGATGCTTGACAGATGTTTTGTAATTATATAAAATATGTTTTATAAAAATAATGGCATTGATGGTGCAAAGTAGCATTTTTCTAAGTTTCAGAGAGGGACAGCCGCCGGCTGAAAGCTGTCCTAACCAATGGAAAAAGACAGAAGCTTCCTCATGAGGATTTCTTTTGCGAATTTCACACCGGAGTCGATTGGCTGAATATTCATTATGAACGGTGACAGTCGGGTTTGCTGCTTCGTGTGCATAAGGATGATTAGGTCAGTCCGTGACTGCTCGTTACGCAGGAAAGAAGAGCCCGGCAACGGGAATGTGGGTGGTACCGCGGAAGTGATTTCGTCCCAGATATGTAGAGATATATATCTGGGACTTTTTATACTTTAGGAAATGGAAGTTTGCTGCTGACGCAGCATGCGGACCGCATGGCGGGTAGGGAAGAAGGGCATTCCCCTCCCCGGTTTTATCAATGATCAAGGAAAGGATAAGCAAAAATGAAAGAAAGATTGGAAAAGATTAAGGCAGAGGCATTGCGGAAGATTTCCGAGAGCGATGTCCCGGAAAAGCTGAATGAGGTCAGGGTAAATTATCTTGGAAAAAAGGGTGAACTGACTGCCGTATTAAAGAGTATGAAGGATGTGGCGCCGGAAGACCGTCCAAAGGTCGGGCAGATGGTCAATGAGACAAGAGAGGCGATCGAGTCCGTGCTGGATGCTGCTGTAAAAAAATTGGAGCAGGCGGCCATGGAATTAAACATGAAGAAGGAAGTGATTGATGTCACGCTTCCCGCGAAGAAGCTTAAGATGGGACACAGACATCCCAATGCCATTGTATTGGAAGAGGTTGAGCGTATCTTTGTCGGTCTTGGTTATGAGGTTGTGGAAGGACCTGAGATTGAGAAAGATTATTATAATTTTGAAGCATTGAATATTCCCGCCGATCATCCGGCAAAGGACGAACAGGATACCTTTTATGTCAATGGCGATATCCTGCTGCGTACCCAGACCTCGCCGGTACAGGTGCGTGTCATGGAGCAGGGGAAGCTGCCGATCAAGATCCTTGCTCCGGGCAGGGTATTCAGGGCTGACGAAGTGGATGCTACTCATTCTCCGTCCTTCCATCAGATTGAGGGGCTGGTGATCGATAAGAATATCACATTTGCTGATTTGAAGGGAACGCTGGATCAGATTGCGAAGGAGCTGTTTGGTGCAGATACGAAATGTAAGTTCCGTCCGCATCATTTCCCGTTTACGGAGCCGTCAGCAGAGATGGATGTCTCCTGTTTTAAATGCGGGGGTGCCGGATGCCGTTTTTGTAAAGGCGCCGGCTGGATTGAGATACTGGGATGCGGCATGGTGCATCCGAAGGTATTGAAGATGAGCGGCATTGATCCGGAAGAATATACGGGATTTGCATTTGGTATCGGACTGGAGCGTATCACGCTGCTTAAATATGAAATAGACGATATGCGGCTGCTGTATGAGAATGACGACAGATTTTTGAGGCAGTTCTGAGCAGAAAAATGATAAATATATCAAGAAGCAGTACTGAGCAGAAAAATGACAATAGTGACTAAGAAGCAGTTCTGAGCAGGAAATAAAAATATCGAGTGGAGTATATTGGAGGAAGAATAGATGAATTCAGCATTATCATGGATCAAGGCATATGTCCCGGAACTGGAGTGCACCGATCAGGAGTATTTTGATAAAATGACATTGTCCGGGACAAAAGTAGAGGGATATGAGCGGAAGGACAAGAATCTGGAAAAGATCGTCGTAGGCAGTATAGAGTCCATCGAAAAGCATCCCGATGCGGATAAGCTTATTATCTGTCAGGTGGATGTTGGGACGGAGAAACTGCAGATCGTGACGGGCGCACCGAATGTCAGCGTCGGTGATCTGGTGCCGGTGGTACTGGACGGCGGCAAGGTGGCTGGCGGCCATGACGGCGGACCGCTTCCGGAGGATGGGATCACGATTAAGTGCGGGAAGCTGCGCGGCGTTGATTCCTATGGAATGATGTGTTCCATTGAGGAACTTGGATCTGACCGGAATATGTATCCGGAAGCCCCGGAGTATGGGATCTATATCTTTGAAAAGGACAGCTGCAAACCGGGTGATGATGCCATTGAGGTACTCGGTCTGCATGATACGGTATTTGAATACGAGATTACTTCTAACCGTGTGGACTGTTACAGCATCCTCGGCATAGCACGGGAAGCGGCGGCAACCTTTGGCAAGCCCTTTGTCCCGCCTGTGGTAGAGGTGAAGGGCGGAGGCGGAGATATCTCTGATTATATTTCGGTAGAGGTTGTGGATACGGATCTCTGCTCCAGATATTGTTCCAAGGTATGTAAGAATATTAAGATTGCGCCCTCGCCCAAATGGATGCAGAGACGTCTTGCGGCAAGCGGCATCCGGCCGATCAATAATCTGGTGGATATCACAAACTATGTCATGGCGGAGTATGGCCAGCCGATGCATGCTTTTGATCTGGATATGATCGCGGGACATAAGATCATCGTGCGCCGCGCAAAGGATGGCGATCAGTTCCAGACGCTGGACGGACAGATGAGGACGATGGATCGGGATGTGCTGATGATCTGCGATGCCGAAAAGGAGATCGGTATTGCCGGCATCATGGGCGGAGAGAATTCCAAGATTACAGATGAAGTAAAGACTGTTGTATTTGAGGCGGCAACCTTCCATGGGGCGAATATCAGAAAGAGCGCAAAGCGTATCGGATTAAGAACGGATGCCTCCGGTATCTTTGAAAAGGGACTGGATCCGAGAAATGCTGAGGCAGCGATCATGCGCGCCTGTCAGTTAATTGAGGAACTGGGCTGCGGCGAGGTGGTGGACGGCATGATCGATGTGAAGCAGCCGCTTGCGCCCCTGCGTATGCTGCCCTTTGAGCCGGAAAAATATAATAAGCTTCTGGGAACGGATATCCCCCAAAAGGATATGTTGGATATGTTCGAGCGTCTGGGAATTAATGTGATCGCAAACAGCTGTGGTGATATATGTCTGGAAATACCGTCCTTCCGTCAGGATTTGATCGAAAGCGCGGATATTGCTGAGGAAGTTGCGAGATTCTATGGATATGATAAGATTCCGGTATCGCTGCCGAGATCTTCCGCAACTGCCGGAAAGCTTTCCTATAAATTAAGGATCGAACAGAAGGCAAGGGATATTGCGGAATATTGCGGATTTTCACAGGGTATGTGTTATTCCTTTGAAAGTCCGAAGGTATTTGATAAGCTGCTGATCCCGGAGGATGATGAGCTGCGGAGGGCGGTCGTGATCTCCAATCCGCTGGGCGAGGATTTCTCCATCATGCGTACGTTACCGATCAACGGCATGCTGACTTCTCTTTCGACAAATTATAACCGTCGGAATAAGGATGTCAAGCTGTATGAATTGGGAAATATCTACCTGCCCAAGAGCCTGCCCGTGACGGAGCTGCCGGATGAGCGGATGCAGTTTACGCTTGGCATGTATGGGGAAGGCGACTTCTTCACAATGAAGGGAGTGGTAGAAGAATTCTTAGAGGCAGTTGGCATGAAAAAAATCTGCGTCTATGATCCGAATGCCGGAAAGACATTTTTACATCCCGGACGTCAGGCGGATATTATCTATGACGGTGTGAAGATCGGTTATCTGGGCGAGGTACATCCTATGGTATGCGCCAATTATTCCATAAAAAGCAAGGTGTATCTTGCAGTTCTGGATATGCCGTCGATCGTGCCGATGACAAGCTTTGACCGTAAATATACCGGCATTGCCAGATTCCCGGCTGTGACAAGGGATATCAGTATGGTTGTGCCGAAGGAAGTGCTTGCGGGAGATATCGAAAAGATGATCTGTCAGCGCGGAGGTAAGATTCTTGAGGGTGTCCGTCTGTTTGATATTTATGAGGGGGATCAGATCAAAGAAGGATTTAAGTCGATTGCATATTCTTTGTCATTCAGGGATATGACTAAGACATTGAATGAAGAAGACGTGAATACCGTTATGAAGAAGATCCTGAACGGGCTGGAGAGCATGAAGATCGAGCTGAGATCATAAGTATTACAGACGATTGTCTAATAAGAATTTTAGGCAATTGCGAAACTCTCAATAACGTAAATATCTAATAAGAATTTATTAAAAAAGGAGAATTGCTTATAATGGAGAAAAAAAGCGCATGGACATTATACTCTAAGACGGAATTAAAAAAGGTGGATGCTTACGCAAAGGCGTATATGGATTTCCTGAACAAGGGAAAGACCGAACGGGAATGTACGGATTATATTATTAATGAGATCGAGCGGGAAGGCTATCAGGAATTTGGCAGTCTGATGAAGAAGAAAAAGAAGCTTGCCAAAGGCGATAAGGTCTATTTCTGCGGAATGAATAAGACGCTGCTGATGTTTCATGTCGGTACTGCGCCGATTGAGGAGGGCATGAATATTCTGGGCGCGCATATTGATTCGCCGCGTCTGGACGTGAAATCGAATCCCCTGTATGAGGATGGCGGATTTGCTTATTTTGATACGCATTATTACGGAGGCATTAAAAAATATCAGTGGGTGACGATCCCGCTGGCAATCCATGGAGTGGTTGTGAAAAAAGATGGTACGACGGTTATTGTAAATGTCGGCGAGGAGGAAGACGAACCGGTATTTTTTATTTCTGACCTGCTGATTCACCTTGCCTCAGAGCAGATGGAAAAAAAGGCCAACAAGGTGGTGGAAGGCGAGGCGCTTGATGTGATTATTGCCAACAGCCCGCTGCCTCAACAGAGCAAACCGAAAGATAAGGAGAAGGACAAAGAGAAGAAAACGGAGGAGAAGGAAGCAGTCAAGAAGAATGTGCTTGCCATCCTGAAGGAATATTATCAGATTGAGGAGGAGGATTTCCGAAGTGCAGAGCTGGAGATCGTTCCGGCAGGGAAGGCAAGGGAAGCGGGATTTGACAGGAGCATGATCCTCTCTTATGGACATGATGACCGTGTATGCGCATTTTCTTCCTACCGGGCGATGCTGGAGGTTAATGATGCAAAGCGTACGACCTGTTGCATCCTTACGGATAAGGAGGAGATCGGAAGCGTCGGCGCGACCGGGATGAAATCAAGATTTTTTGAAAACAGCGTCGCGGAGCTGATAAATGCAATGGGATGTTACAGTGAGCTGGCGCTCAGACGCGTGCTTGCCAATTCATTTATGCTGTCCTCTGATGTAACAAGCGGCTTTGATCCGCTCTATGCGTCCAGCTTTGATAAGAAAAATGTGGCAATGCTGGGGTATGGCTTTGACTTTTGTAAATTTACCGGTTCCCGTGGAAAATCAGGTTCTAATGATGCCAATGCGGAATATCTTGGCAAGATCAGAAAGATCATGGACGATGCCGGTGCGATGTATCAGATGTCGGAGCTTGGGAAAGTGGATCTTGGCGGCGGCGGCACGATCGCTTATATCATGGCGCTGTATGGCATGAATGTTATCGACTGCGGCGTACCCGTGATGAATATGCATGCGCCGTATGAAGCCATCAGCAAGGCGGATATCTACGAAAATAGGAAGGGATATATCGCGTTTCTGAGAAATGCGTAAAACATCAGGAATGAAAAACGCAAAAGGCGCGTTTTTCATTTCTGTTTGAGCCGCCGAAGGCGGCATGGGGAGTAATATGGAAACCGGATTTTGTAAATCAGATTATTATTATGAACTGCCGGAGGAACTGATCGCTCAGGACCCTCTGGCAGACCGGGCTTCTTCAAGGCTTATGGTTCTGGATAAGAAGACCGGCAGTATCGTACATAGACATTTTTATGACATTATTGATTATCTGCAGCCGGGGGATTGTCTGGTATTGAATAATACGAAGGTCATGCCGGCGAGGCTTTACAGCGTGAAAGAGGAAACAGGAGCCGTGATCGAGGTACTGTTATTAAAACGGCTTGCCGACGGATGTTTTGAGACGCTGGTCAGACCGGGGAAAAAGGCAAAGCCGGGGACGGTTCTGAGCTTTGGGGGCGGGATTTTAAAGGGAACGGTTCTGGAGGTATTGGAGGAAGGCAACCGTAAGATTCAGTTTTCCTATGAAGGCATATTTGAGGAAATCCTGGACCAGCTTGGAGAAATGCCGCTTCCGCCTTATATTCATCATAAGCTTCAGGATAAGAACCGTTATCAGACAGTTTATGCCAAAGAGGAAGGCTCGGCGGCTGCACCGACAGCGGGGCTTCATTTTACGAAGGAGCTTTTGCAGAAGATAGAAGATAAAGGAGTGCGTCTTGTGTATGTGACGCTTCATGTGGGGCTTGGAACCTTCCGGCCGGTCAAGGCTGAGAATATTCTTGAACATCATATGCATAAGGAAGCGTATCATGTGGAGGAAGCTGCGGCACGTCTGATCAATGAGACGAAAAATGCGGGAAAGCGCGTGATCTGCGTAGGAACCACCAGTGTCCGGACGGTGGAAAGCGCCGCGAAGGAGGATGGTCAGGTGGCTGCGGGAAATGGGGATACGGGAATCTTTATCTACCCGGGATACCGTTTTCGGGTGCCGGATGCATTGATTACGAATTTTCATCTGCCGGAATCGACGCTGCTTATGCTGGTATCTGCATTGGCAGGGAGAGAAAATGTTTTGAAAGCTTATGAAGAGGCTGTACGGGAAAAATACAGATTTTTCTCGTTTGGCGACTGCATGCTCATCTTGTAATTGCGATATTTCAGATAGATACTTGCGAGATTTGACGATACATGATATAATCTTATATCATGTTTTAATACATTTATTTTTTGGGATAAAGTATTAGGGTAAAGGAGATTGTTATGCAGGAAAAAAGAAAAAGCAGGCGTATGGAATTGGAATCCCAGATCTATCTTAAGAGACTTGATCAGCCGGATGAGCCTGTGGAGACCGTTGATATTCAGTTGAAAGATGTTTCAAAAAGCGGCGTTGGTTTTACCTGTGCTTATGATCTGTCGATCGGGGCAGTCTATCAGTGCGAACTTACCTTGTGGACGAAGGAAAAGATCCAGTCCTTTATAGAAGTTGTGCGGGTAATGCCGCGAGAAGACGCGAATTTTTACGGCGGAATCTTTGTCGGTATGTCGGAAATGGATATGAAGCGTATTGAGATATATTTTACGTTGCATGATAATGAACTGAGTTAATATAGAATCAGAATACAAAGCGGCTGCCTTGATGGCAGCCTTTTTATTTGCACAGGTCCGCATATGGAAGTTTGCTGCTGACGCAGCATGCGGACCGCGCGGCGAGCAGGTGAGAAGGTCATTCCCCTGCTCGATTGGGGGAATGCCGGTTTAGGCATTTCAGTGATGGTATATGGTATAGTGGTTTTGATTGCTTGTCAATACCGGTATTGCAGCCTGTAAAGATTTCTCATCATAAAAGACGATATAAAGCACTCCTTCGGAATGTTCCCTGTTGTGGGTGATGCCGATATTTTTGATGCTGATATCATGCTCCGCTAAGGTCGTGGCAACACGTGCGATTGCGCCGGCTTCATCCGGAACGTCAAGGTAAAGCTGAAATGCTTTCTGAATAGACCCTGAGGCTCTGTCACTTAAGCTGTTCCTATAGCTTCCGGCTGTTTCAAACAGCTCATAGATCTTCTGAAATTCCTGATTGCTGATGTCTTCAGAAAGCTTCTCAAGCTGATTGATATATTTGTCTAACAGGATCAGAATCTGCTCCGCGTTGCTGCGGCAGATATGCTCCCACATGGTCGGGGAAGACGAGGCGATCCTTGTGATGTCTTTAAATCCCCCTGCGGCAATCATTTTCATAAACTGATCGGGCGAATCATTCTCCTCCACCAGCCTGACCAATGCCGCCGCGATCAGATGCGGCACATGGCTGATTGCTGCCGTGGCATAATCGTGCTTCTTATCGTCTGACCTGACCGGCAGGGCATGGAGAGATTCAATAAACTGAAAAAATTCCTCATAACGGTTCTCAGGCAGACGGCTTCCCGGCGTCAGGATATAATAAGCATTCTCAAGGAGCATGTCGGAGGAATGGACATAACCTGTCTTTTCACTTCCGGCCATCGGATGGCCGCCGATAAAGCGGTCGGACAGTCCGAGAGCTTCGATCTCCTTATGGATATCCCCCTTGACGCTTCCGACGTCGGTCAGGATGCAGTCCTTTGACAGATAGGGAAGCATCTTTTGGAGATTGGCAACATTGATACCGACTGGAGAGCACAAAAAGATATAATCGCTTTCCCCAATACGGTCTGTGACATCCTGCATAGCATAGTCGATTACCTTATCTTCAAGAGCAAGCCGGAGATTTTCCGGGCTGCGGTTATAACCCCGGATATCGGCATCAGGATGATATCTTCTGATTGATTTGGCGATGGAGCCGCCGATCAGCCCCAGACCGATAATTGTACAGGTTAGTTTTTTTTCTGCCATGAGCCTTCTCCTTCGGGTTTTTGATGCGCTTTTATCATATCATTGCCTGTCTGCCTCGTCAAGAACACGGCTGCTATGGTATAAGAAAAAAATAAAATGAAAAAATGCACAATTCCTTGTTGTAATATCCCGCTATTTTTAGTAAGATATACTTATGGAATAAAAAAGGGCGGAGGGACGGCAGGATCACTGCCCGGAA
This sequence comes from uncultured Lachnospiraceae bacterium, assembly GCA_964421915.1. Classification (GTDB taxonomy): domain Bacteria; phylum Bacillota; class Clostridia; order Lachnospirales; family Lachnospiraceae; genus NK4A136. Next base: position 222,127 of record CAYQZB010000002.1, on the reverse strand, counting down.
ATATTCCCAATATGGGATTGGAGGGTTATTTACATGAATGTTTACACAACGGAAAAGATCAGAAACGTGGTTTTGCTTGGCCATGGCGGTGCCGGAAAGACGAGTCTTGCAGAAGCGATGGGGTATCTTTCAGGACTGACGTCACGTATGGGAAGGGTGGAGGATGGCAATACCATCTCCGACTTTGGCAAGGAAGAACAGAAGCGTCATACATCGGTTTCGACAAGCGTGATTCCTATGGAGTGGAGCGACTGCAAGATCAATGTTTTAGATACACCGGGCGGATTTGATTTTGTCGGGGAGATGGAAGAAGCAGTCAGCGCTGCGGATGCGGCGGTCATCGTGGTATCCGGAAAGGCAGGCGTGGAAGCGGGAACGGAGAAAGCATGGGAAATCTGCGAGAAGAACAATCTTCCGCGTATGTTTTTCGTAACGGATATGGATGTTGACAACGCATCTTATAAGAATGTCGTGGAGGATCTTACGGAGCGTTACGGAAAGAGGATAGCGCCGCTGCATCTTCCGATTAGGGAGAATGAAAAATTTGTGGGCTATGTCAATGTCATCAGCGAGAAAGCGCAGAAATGGGCCGGCAAGGAAGTGGTTGACTGTGAGATACCGGATTACAGCGTAGAATATCTGACCCAATACAAGGAACTTTTGATGGAAGCGGTGGCGGAGACGAGCGAGGATCTGATGGAGCGTTATTTCTCCGGCGAGACTTTTTCCGAGGATGAAATCAGGGCGGCTCTTCGGATCAGCGTAAACAGCTGCAGCATCGTGCCGATCTCCATGGGTTCCAATATCCTCTGTCAGGGTATCTATACTCTGCTGGACGATATCGTAAAGCTGATGCCCAGTCCGATGAATAAAGAAGTTGCAGGCATCAGCTTAAAAACGAATGAGATCTTCCATGCGAATTATGATTTTTCCAAAGTAAAATCCGCATATATCTGGAAGACGATCGTGGATCCGTTTATCGGGAAATATTCGCTGATTAAGGTGATGTCGGGCGTATTAAAGACGGATGACCTTCTTTATAACAAAGAGAAAGAGATCGAGGAAAAGATCGGCAAGATGTATATTCTGCAGGGCAGCAAGCCAATTGAAGTCAAGGAGCTTCATGCCGGAGATATCGGCGCGCTTGCGAAGCTGACAGCCGCAAGGACGGGCAATACCCTTTCTACAAAGGCTAATCCGATCCAGTACGGTAAATATGAGATCTCCACGCCTTATACATACCTTCGTTATAAACCGAAGAATAAGGGTGATGTGGATAAGGTTGCACAGACACTGCAAAAGATGAGCCATGAGGATCAGACGCTGCGTATCGTCAATGACAGCGAGAACCGTCAGACATTGATTTACGGCATCAGTGAGCAGCATCTGGAAACTGTCGTGTCCAGAATGTTGAATGAATATAAAGTCGAGGTAGAGCTCAGCAAGCCTAAGATTGCATATAAGGAGACCATCCGCAAGAAATCGGACGTAGAATATAAGTATAAAAAGCAGAGCGGCGGTCATGGACAATACGGTCACGTAAAAATGAGATTTGAGCCGTCAGGAGATCTGGAGCAGTCATATGAATTTACGCAGGAAGTGGTGGGCGGCGCCGTACCTAAGAACTTCTTCCCGGCAGTAGAAAAGGGACTGCAGGAAGCAGTCATCCGCGGACCGTTGGCGGCGTATCCGGTAGTGGGCGTAAAGGGCACTCTTTACGACGGTTCCTACCATCCGGTTGATTCTTCTGAAATGGCGTTTAAGGTGGCTGCAATGCAGGCATTTAAGAAAGGATTTATGGAGGCAACTCCGGTATTGCTGGAGCCGATTGCATCCCTGAAGGTGACTGTGCCGGACAATTATACCGGCGACGTTATGGGCGATCTGAATAAGAGAAGGGGACGTGTGCTCGGCATGAACCCTACCGGCAGCGGCAAGCAGGTGATCGAGGCGGAGATCCCGATGTCCTGCTTATCCGGCTACTGTACCGATCTGCGCTCCATGACGGGCGGCAGAGGCAGTTATGAATATGCGCTTGCCCGTTATGAACAGGCTCCGGCTGACGTACAGGAGAAAGAAGTCAAGGCAAGGGCGGAAGCGGTAGCGGAGGGTTACCGGGAAGAATAACGTTTTTTGCTCTCCTGCATCAGGTGGTCGATATATTGATTTTGTTCCGTTGAGGAACTGCTTCGGATGGCTGCAATGATAAATTGAATCTCCGCATCCGTAAAAGTGAGCTGCTTTTCTTTTGAAACCCGTATCAGGCGGGTGAGATAGGGAAGCAGCTCCTGTTTTTTCAGGTTACGGCTGCCTTCGATTGCTTCATTCAAAAAATCTACCTTTTCCGGTGACATATCATCCGGAAGCTTTATATTTTTCCAGATATCCTGTTCCATAATATAATTTCTTCCTTTCTATAGATTATAATATTGATTTATGATAGCTTGTGGCGATAGATCAAGATGGATGATTCATCTGCATCAGCATTTCAACCATTGCCTGATTTTCAGGCGGGACCATGCTCTTTAACATTTCCATCATTCCGGGATTCATACCGCCGGAATGCATGCTGTCGCTGCCGGAGTTGTATTTTGTGTCATCATCACTGGCGTCGGACGAGACGTTTATGCCGCCGTCTTTGATATCAGCGAAGGCGCTTGAACCGACGCCTGATGTATCGGAACAGCTTTGGAAGATGTTGTCGGTAGAAAGCGGCCCAAGCGCCTCCATCAGATCTTTCATCTGCTGATACATCCGGAACATAGATGCCATGTTGATAAACTGTTCCAGCTTTTGGGCGGTCGGCTCGGTCAGGGACGGCCTGATTGCGGCAAATACCTGTTCATAGTCGTCGATTCCCATGGGCTCACAGCGTTGACGGGGACTTCGCATCCATTGTATCAGCTGCTGCAGCTCCATGAATTTGACTAACAGAAGCAGCTCCGGCTGTCTGTCAGATGGGAGAAAGAGAGAGAGCGCTTTCAGCAGGATAGTGGTATCCGTACTGCAGCGGCGGTCCAAGTCGTCGATTTTATTATGGCGTAAATCTTCCATATGCGTAAGCCTTTACCCTGTTTCTGTTATAGTTTATGAACTGCCGAAAGTAAAAATGAAAAACAAAAGATATTCCCCGTAAAATCTCATTGACGGATAGATGCAAAAGGGCTGCCGAAAGGCAGCCCCCGTTTGCTTTGGTAGAGATCCGCTTACATTAGCAGCAGCCTGAAGAGTTATTGCCGCAGCAGTTGAAGAGCACGAGCAGGATAATAATCCATTCACAGCAGGAGCCATTGCCGTTGCCGCCGAAAAGATTGCTTAATCCGCTGCCACATCCGCATCCGCATGAGTCATCACGGGAGTCCCCACCGCAGCAGTTGTTCAGGAAAAAGATGATCAGGATGATCCAGATCCAGTTTCCACAACCACAGCCGCTTCTGTCATTGCCAGAGCATCCACACTGGGTAGCTGATAAATCACTCATAATATTTACTCCTTATGAAACATTTATGGTATATCTTATGACCGGAATAAGAAATGGTTACTATTTAGGCAGAGCCATTTGCCAAAAATAATTCAAGGGAAGGGCTGCTGTTGTTAAAATATGCCAGAAAGAAAACCCCTTGCAAATATTTTGATCTGTTGTAAAATATTATTATAGTTAACAGAATGGCAGGAGAACATAAAATATGATAAAATGAAATAAATTATATCATTTGACAAGATTTTATGGAAAAATGAAGAAAAATGGTGTATAATATCTTAGTCAACAGCTACATATTGATTCGGTGAATAAAATGGCGAATGTACAGAACAGAACTACAGGCTCTGGGAACCGTCGGCGGGACAGCTCGCCGGAGGCGATACGTGACAAGAAAAAAATAGAAGTATTAAGGCAAAAATATGATATTGAAAAACCGGAGGAATTAAAGCAGCTATATGGACTGCTGAATTCCGGTCAGATAAAGTTTGAGTCGCAGTTAGGACATCAGTTTGACGACGAGGTCTATACGGCGTATCAAAAAGTAAAAGATTCGGACGGTTTTAAGAATGCAGCCTCAGGGAAAAAGGGTGTGGGTGTCTATAAAGCTTCCAAGAAAAAAGGCGCGGCAGGAACAAAAGCAGAGAAAAAAGAGATTAGGCGTCTGGAAGATTATGATGAAGAGATGCAGGCACAGATCAGGCATGAGATGAAAAAGGCAGACCGGCGCAGAAGACTCTGGATCGCTGCCTGTTCCATCGTGGCAGCTGCCTGTATCGGGTATTTTGCGATTTATTACATCCGGGCGGACAGAAGCGAGCAGCGTTGGGAGCATCTGTCCAATCTGATCGGATCGGACACTCTGGCAGGGCAGCCGCAGGCGCAGAATCCTTTTTATACGGTAATTAAGGAAGAAGAAACAGAGATCCCGGATGTGCTGGATAAGTATATTACTTTATATAATTCTAATAAAAACCTAATCGGATGGATCAAAATTGACGATACAATAATTGACTACCCTGTGATGCAGTGTGGTGATAATACATATTATCTGGATCACAATTTTGACCAGAAGGAAGACAGGGCGGGCGCGTTGTTTCTGGATTGTGGCTGCGATGTCGTCAAGGGGAATGACAACTATATCATCTACGGGCACCATATGACGAGCGGGAAGATGTTTGCCAGCCTGCCGAAGTATGAGAGTGAGAGTTATTATAAGGAACATCCTTACATCACCTTTGATACGATTTATGAGGAAGGGGTTTATCAGGTGATGTACGCCTTCCGGTCAAAGGTGTACAATGAGGAACAGGTCGTGTTTAAGTATTATCAGTTCATTGACGCTTATTCGGAGGAGGAATTTAATTCGTATATGCAGGAGATGGCGGATATGGCATATTATGATACGGGGGTAACGGCAGTATATGGGGATTCCCTGCTGACGTTATCTACTTGTGATTATCAGGAAGCTAACGGACGGTTTGTTGTGGTGGCAAGGCGGATCCGATAAAATAAATAGGTTGGTATCGGCGTGCCTATTTTACAACTTTATTACAGAAAGGCTGTTGTAAAGCAAGGCTGATTATAAAAATAGCATGTTTAGTTTAGGAAAAGGAGTATAATGATGAAGGGTCTTAAATTAAATGTTAAAATGAAAAAAAGGATCAGAAAGGCGGTTGCGGGCGTATGTCTTGTCAGCTCTGTTATGGTGGCTGCCATTCCGGCGGATTATTCCGGTGTTGCGCAGGCGGATAGTGTAAGCGGCAATGCGGCGAGCATCAACGCGATCATCAACGAGCCGCTTTCTTATAGTACAGATAGCGGGCAGGATCGAAATGATGAATTTGAAAGCCCGGATTTCCTGTCATCATCCGGAAAAACAACATATTACTCTTATGAGATTATTGAGACTGCTGATCCTACATCTTCAGGACGACTGGAGTGGAAATTCGAGTATTTTATCCCGGGAACGATTGGCGGAATAAGTAACGCGGGTGTGATCTGCGGTTATAACAGTCAAGTGGCAACGGGACATCTAAGTCTTTCGTCTAATATCGTAGCATCTTACGAGTATGCCGGCGTGACGGAATGTAACCAGTATATCACAGACAATGTTGAAAATAAGACATTTGCCCTTGATCCAAGTAAGACGCCGGAAGACGCGTCGCAGAGTGATGTGCGGAAAACCATTGAACGCTATTTCCCGGGTGAATATGAAGACTGGTATAATAATACTTATCTTCCGGCCGTACAGAACTACAGAACGGCAAATGATCTTAACGACAGCTATTTTCCGACGATCAGCGAGGTCAATTGTGACAATTTAAGTCTTTCCGGTGCAACAGATATGGATTCGCTGCATAAAGGGATGTTTTATTGCGATAACCATACATCATCCCAGGGAAGCAGCCTAAGAGGCTTTACGCTTGTAAAAGTGTCAAATCACACGTCTGACGAGTCTGGCAGAATTTGGGTAACGGGTAATGTCAATAATACTTGTGTTACAGAGAATACGCCTAATGACGGAGAGATCTATGTCTTTAAGAGGGTTGATGAGGAGGGTGGCAATATTGCGCAGGGAACTACGCTGGATGCCAATGGATACCTGTGCCGGTATGCGCAAAGCATCCGGGCGATTGGTGAAAATGCTTTTAAAGGCGCCTCTAACGTATACAGTATGACTGCAGGTAATAACATTGCTTATATTGGCGACAGAGCGTTTGAAAATTCTTATATAAAAGAAGTGAATTTTGAAAGTGTTGATTATATAGGCAATTATGTATTTAGGTCCTGCCGTGATTTGAATACGATACAGTTCGGCAGTACAAAACAGATTGGCAAGGAAGCATTCCAGAACTGTCCTGCCTTGGTGTCCATCGTGATTCCGAATGGGATTGAGCAAATCGGTTTCGGAGCGTTTGCTGATTGTGGGAATTTGGCGGATGTGGATTTCTCACATGCAGGTGATGTTACAATAGGCGAATATGCATTTTATAATACTCCCAAATTGTTCACCGTCACTTTCCCGGAAAGTTCCAGTGTTGCGATAGGGAAAGCGGCTTTTGCTATGGATTCGGAATCAGGTACGAGACCACTGATGGAGGATTTTGTCTTCCCGGCTAATATCATGCAATATAGAAGCTATACGGATTCAAGCTATCAGGAAATGGTGAAGAATGAGAATGATGTTTCCTACAATTCCCGTCTTGGAAACTTTATCCTTGCCGGACGGAACAGCTTGAGAAATGTTACGATGCCTGCGAATTTTGGCACCAATAATGAAGAAAGGATCCCGATGGATACCTTTTCTGAGTGTCCTGCTTTGTCCAGTTTAACATTTCTGGATGATAGCTGCATGGCGACTTATGATAATAATCTGTTTCAGTATGTGGCAAAGAAGGATTTTTATGTTTTTGGTCCGATGAGTACCATCTATCCGGTTAACGGTATGCAGGAGGCGCTGCCTAGAAGGGCAACATGGCGTGCGTCGACATCTGCAGCTAAGTATGTCCCGTATAAGTATCTGGACATATACGGTATGGAACATTATGAGGTTGGTATCGATCCCTACCGTTTTGATCTTGAAACAGATGACGCTACGAATACGGCAACGATTACCTCCTGTAAGTTTATTGATCCGTCCAATCAGCAGGATATTGATTTGGAAATTCCGGGTAAAGTTGCAGATTACAAAGTGACAGAGCTGGGCGATGGCTGTTTTGAAACGGCTATCAAAAAGCATATTTTGAGCCTTACAATCCCTGACGATTCGATTCAGGAGATTGGTGCGGGTGTATTTTCGGGATGTGATAAACTGAGTAAGGTTGTGATTGGCAGCAGCATACAGTCCATAGGCGCTGATGCATTTTCCAACTGTCCGAAACTGACAGAAGTCATTTGGAGAACGCCGGTTTCCAATGCACAGATAGAGATCGCAGACAGCGCTTTTGCTACAGGCGGGGATATGCTGTATTTTGAAGGCGATATGGCGATTGGATATGGACCATTTGATTATGCGATGGAGGATGATTCCCATTATATTAATTCTATTGGCACAAGGATCTGTTATCGATCTCCGGGAACAAATCACTATTATGTGATCCGTGATGAGGCGGCTGGTGAAAATCTGTTGATCGACTATCCGCATTATTATGCTTTGGAACCAGAGGTACGCGATAGATTTGAACACAAAACAATATCGGGAAACGGGGTATCAGAAAATGAGATATTGACACCGACGTATCAGGATCTTCAACTGGTAGCGGAGACGAGGAATCTGAAATTGCCTGAGGCGGTGACATCAATTGACATTAAATCATTTTATCTTCCACAAAACGAGAACAACTGGATCTATCTTAAAATGGCGGATGATGTTTCAGGGGATTTGGGACTTTCAAGAGAGGATTTGTATAACAATGATAATCTGAGCATTGTCAGTGCGAATGACGGTGATTATCATTCCGGTCTGTTCTCCGGATACTTTGTGGATAGGATGGCTTTATCTGCTTATGAAACAAATTATCCCCAGCAGCCTAAGGGTAATGAGGACCAGCCAAAGGGCAATGACTGGATTACAAGTATTGAGATGCCGGGGGTTACCAGTATTCCGGAGTATGCTTTTGACAGCTGTGAGAACTTGCAGAGTATCATTATTTCCGAGGCATGTGAAGAAATTGCACCTAACGCATTCCGAAATTGTAATGCGTTAAGAACGGTAACGGCAACCGGTATTTACACCTTTGATAATTACATTTTATATAAAACACTTCCGGATGGGACTTATCAGCTCATGGCCTGCCTTCCGGGAAGGGGCTTGATCAATCAAAATATCACGGATCGTTTTGTAAATACTGATAATGATCCGAAGCTTGCTGATACCTCGGAGCTGGAAGTGGGCGCTTTCGATGGCTGTGCAGGGCTCGTGGGTGTGGATCTGTCGGACACTTCGATTATAAAAGTGCCGCAGAATACTTTCAATAACTGCAAAATGTTGTCGGAAGTAACTTTGCCCGAAACACCGGATATGATTATTGAAGGAGATGCATTCAGGGGGAATGGCGCTACCTTGAAGGTTACGATTCCCGCTGTCCTCAGCATTGCCGATTCTGCTTTTGATCCGGTTAATACTGTAACAAACATCTATACAAAGCCGGATTGCAGATTTATTACAACGACCTACCAGAAAAAGGATGCTAATGGGAATACGACCAATTCAAAGACGAATATTTATGTTCATTTTATTGATGCTGAATTTACAGTTAGCTTCTTAAATGATGATAATACGCCTTATGAGGAAAGGACGGTAAAGAGCGGTTTTTCCACTTACCTTCCGGATGTGGATCCGACACCGAAAAAGGAAGAGCATAGCGGGTGGATCTTTGATTCCTGGAAGTATTACTATACAGATTGGACGGAATATGATCAACCGGGCAATCCTCTGCAGAGTGTGACTACAGACTTGTATGCAGTGGCACAGTTTGTGCCGGATCCTGAAATGCCATATTATACGATCACCTTCCGGTATGATGATTATTCCGTATTTGAGACGAAGCAGGTGGCAGAGGGCAATAATGCATTGCTCCCTTCGACTACTCCACAACCAAAACTTCTGGAGCATGAGGGCTGGATTTTCAGCCACTGGAATTACTATGACAGTACGCTTGGCATAGAGAATGTGACAGAAGACCGTAATGCGATTGCCGTATTTGTTGAGCCTGCTGTCAATCCAGGGGAACCAGAGAAGGGAGTTTATACGATTACCTTCCGGTATGATGATTATTCCATATTTGAGATAAAACAGGTGGCAGAGGGCAATAACGGACTGCTTCCTTCGACCACTCCACAGCCAAAACTTTCGGAGCATCAGGGTTGGAATTTCAGCCATTGGAATTACTATGACAGTACGCTTGGCTTGGAGAATGTGACGGAAGACCGTAATGCGATTGCCGTATTTACTGCGGCTTCCGGCAATGGAGATGCTTCAGGCAATAATCCAGGCAGCGGTAGTAGCGGCAATAACAATCCAAACAATGGAAACAATAATAACAATAGTTCCACGTCCAATAATTCCGCATCAAACAATGCGGCGAATATTGGCGGCAGGTATAATGTGGTTGTAGAAAATGGTGCGGGCGGCGGCTATTATGCTCCGGGTGGCGTAGTTACGATCACTGCGTATGCGGCTCCGTCGGGCAAGGTATTTGACCGTTGGACGACATCTAATGCAGATATTGGTTTTTCCAATGCGTTTGGTGCATCTACTACATTTATCATGCCGTCGCATGATGTGAAGGTAACGGCAACCTATAAGATACCTTCGGCATCCTCTAATAGGGTGAGCCAGAACGGTACAACTAACAGTACGAATAATAAAAACAGTAATACCACCTCCGGCAGTGGCACCACTACCCGTAATCCGTCCGGCGGTGGTACGGATGTGACCGTTACGACAGGTACGATCGACAACAATAACAAGAATCTTGCTTCTGCAACGGTGTCAGGATCTACAGATAATTTTGTAGTAAAGATAACAGACAGCGCGGCGGCTTCCGCGGCAGTTGAGCAGGCGCTCAGAGCGCAGTACGGTGATTTAAGCAACATCCGGTTTGTGGGATTTGATATTTCCTTGTATGATGAGACCGGTACGCGTAAGATCGAGAATACAGCGGGTCTTGCAGTCAACATTACCATACCGATTCCGGATGATCTGGTGCCTTATGCCGGCAACAATATGGCGGCAGGCGTTGTAAACGGCGTACTTGATCCGATGGCGGTGAAGTTTACGACGATTGATGGTGTTCCGTGTATGCAGTTTACAGCGACGCACTTTTCGCCGTATGCAATCTATGTGAATACGAACAATCTTGTATCCGGTGTGACGGATACGACGCCGAAGACGGGAGATATCCATCCGAAGTGGTTTTTGGCGATCGGTCTGGCATGTATTTCAGGCGTATTGTTTACCTGGAAGGATAAGAAGAAAGTGCCTGTTTAAGTTGTTCTAAGCAGTTTCCGGTCCGGTATTTTGTGAAAAGATGCCGGACTGGAGCTTTATCAGCATATGGAGGACATATATGCGGCAGAGATTAAAATGGATCTTGGGGATTCCCGTAGCAGCGGCGCTGGCTGTTCTGCTGATCGGCGGCTATGTCAGTTCAAAGGCAGCGTCCGCCGGTGTCGATTTTAATATGAATGGCAAAGAGCTGGTTGGCTACACCGGAACGGATACAGTGGTGACTGTCCCTAACGGGATAGAGGTGATCGGCAGGGAGGCGTTTGCCGCCAATCCTAATATTACCGAAGTTACACTGCCGGAAACGGTGATAGAGATCGGTTATGGAGCATTTGCAGGCTGTACTTCCCTGCAGAAGATTACTTTGCCCAATGCGGTTACTGTAGTAGGCGATTCCGCATTTAACCATTGTGTCAATCTGCAGTCTGTGACGATCGGGTCAGGGCTGAGAACACTCGGAAGCGGTGCATTTGCCGACTGCGACAGTCTGTCCAGTGTCCGTATCTCTGCCAATAATAAATATTTTTCCTGTGTGGACGGTGTCATTTATGATGCGTCCCAAAGAAAGATATATCAGTATCTTGCCGGCAGACAAGGGCGTCAGTACCGGATGCCGGATACGGTTACTGATATTGTGCGTTATGCCTTCTGGGGGTGCGATCGATTAGAGGATATTACATTTTCATCAGGACTGACAAGGATTCCGGATTATGCGGTCGCGGATGCGGGAAGCATAGAGACGGTGACGATCAATGCGCCGTTGTGTGCCATTGGTTTGAAAGCGTTTGACGGCTGCCGGTCGTTAAAGCAGATCATCTTTCCGGTGTCGGTCACGGAGATTCACGATACCGCATTTGACAGCTGCAATAAAGAAGCCCTGTTTGTCTGCGATGCAGGCTCTTATGTAGAAAATTATGCTGCGGCGCATGGGTTTGAAACCAATCATTCGCCTGTTTATCAGATCACTTATTTTAATGAGCAAAAAGCAGAACAGTCAGGGCAGCATGCTTCTTCCGGCACAAAACCGGCAGACGGGAAGGAAAACCCGTCCGGTCAGAATAGCGATACGGGAAATGATTCTTCCGGAACATCTTATCCGGCAGCGGATGATATTGTGCTGGGCGGTGCAAGGATCGTATCTGACAGGGTATTTGTGATGGCGGGTAATATGGTTGTGACGGATGGCTCTACCCTGAGTGGCAGTCAGGAAAGCGTGACATTATCTGCCATTGCGGATTATGCTTATTATAATCAGCCGGATCTGGATGCCTTTGATTTCACAGCGTCCGGTCCGGTCGAGGTGGTCGGACAGCTTGCGTTTGCCAGAAGCGGACTGACGCAGGCGGTTCTTCCGGAAGGTCTGCGGACGGTTTCTTATGGCGCGTTTTATCACTGTGATCAGCTTACGGAGGTGACGATTCCTTCTACTGTGACGAATGTTGAGGCTTATGCATTTGAGCATACGCCATGGCTGGAAAACTGGAGAAATTCAACGGGAACTGGAGATTATCTGGTCGTCGGGGACGGCGTACTGATTTCATACAAGGGAACCGATGCGGCAATCGTAATCCCGGAGGATGTAAAATATATTGCGTCCGGCGTATTCCGTGATCATCACGAGCTGACTTCGGTAACATTCCCTGCGGGACTAAGGTCCATCGGCAGCTATGCATTTGCGGGATGCAGCCAGCTTACGGAAAAGATTGGCTTGACGGATACGGTATATCAGGATACAACAGCATTTGAATAAACGATAAAAGCGGCTCACCAGGAGCTGCTTTTTGCATTACCGTTTTAGAGCAGGAACCATTATTCAGATAAATGGAGATAAGTACCATGGAGAGTGTAACAAAGAACAGGCAAAACAGGGATACGATAAGGAACATGGTGAAAAAGTTTTTTGCACCACTGGAACTGAAAGATTACAAAGAACTTACAGAAGGCTATTTCAATGTTGCGTATGAAGTGGAGCTTACTAATGGTAAGAAAACGGTATTGAAAATTGCTCCGTCAAAAGAAGTCAGGGTTATGACTTATGAACAAAATATTATGTACAGTGAAGTACAGGCGATGAGGATTGTAAGAGAAAATTGTAACGTGCCTGTTGCAAAGATATATGGCTATGATGACAGTGGTATAATTTGTGAATCCCCGTATTTTTTCATGGAAAAGCTCAGTGGCGAAAGCTTGAATTCAATTAAAGAGACCCTTACTTCCGAACAAATAGATCGCATCTACAGTGAGACCGGCAGAATGATTCATTCCGTAAACAGCATACCATGCCCTTGTTTTGGTTATCCGGGGCTGCCGGAATATCAAGGGAAAGAGTGGTATTCTGTGTTTTATAAGATGATGGCAGCCCTGTTGGAAGATGGAAAGCGGGTGGATGTGGATATAAAGATATCACCCGATGAACTGATTAGGAAATTAGAACGAGACAAGGCTGTTTTTGAGGAGGTATCAGAGCCGGGCTTTGTTCATTGGGATTGTTGGGATGGGAATATTTTTGTTGAAAACGGTAATGTTGTAGGAATTATTGACTGGGAAAGAGTTTTGTGGGCAGATCCATTGATGGAGGTAGGATTTAGAACATATGCACCTAATCTCGGATTTCAAGAGGGCTATGGCATTGAAGCGTTAAATGAACACCAACACAGAAGAGCATTATGGTACGATATTTATCTTATGCTTTCGATGACAATAGAGTGTGGATATAGAAAGTATGAGACTATGGATCAGTATAATTGGACAACGGAAATATTAGTGAAACAATTTGAGAAGTTGAATTAAGATGGTGGCTCAAATGAATGCCCTTGACAAATCGTTCTGAAAGGTACGCTTTACATTTTTTCTCATATATTGGTTATGAGAAAAAGATGGAAGAAGACAGCTTTTGAAACGGGTACGCGCTTTACTTCATCTGGATGATTACGCAAAGCTTCGGCATCATCCGTGTGATTTTTCAATTGCAATTCTTGATTCTGGCGTGGAAAGACATCCTGATATCGCGCAAAATATCGTTGCCTTTCATGACGTGGTGGGAGGAAAAAAAACGCCTTATGATGATTTTGGACATGGAACTCATGTGGCGGGGATCATCTGTGGCAGTGGCAGACTTTCCAACGGAGCTTATGAGGGTGTCATTCCGTCCGCGAGGATTATCGCAATGAAAATACTGGATGAAAATGGGGGTGGGGCGGCAGCGCATCTGCTTGACGCATTGGATTGGATCTACCGGAACAGGAAGCGTTATCATATCAGGATCGTCAATATTTCCATTGGGATGGAGAATCATGTCAGCAGCGACAAAAGAAAGCTTATGCAGCAGGCCATCAGCAGACTGTATCAAGAAGACATTCTGGTCATTACTGCGGCAGGAAACAATGGTCCGGAGCCTATGACACTGTCCGCCCTTGGTGAAGGGGATGATGTGATTTCGGTGGGCTGTTATGATTTTGGATATAAAGGAAAAAGCGGAAGAAGCTGTTCCGAATATTCCGCCAGAGGACCCAGCAGATATTCCCTGAAAAAGCCGGATCTGGTCGCGCCCGGAACGGACATTATCTCTTGTTACCACAGATACAGGCAGGGACACCGAAAAGCATATTGTGTCAAGAGCGGAACCTCCATGGCTACTGCCGTAGTCACCGGCGCGGCGGCAATGCTGCTGGCAGAGCGGTATCTTTCCTCGCAGCAGTTGATAACACGGCTGCAGCATGCAGCGCGTGACATCAATGAACCTTGGAATCTACAGGGCTGGGGCGTTCTGGATATTGCCCGTTTATTAATGTGAAAAGTGTTTCTAATGCTCATACCAATGGGTATTTCGCATAGAAACACTAAGTTTCACACATAGTTTATGTTGACGATATTCCGGGAATGAGATAAAATTAGTATGAAAATTAAAGATTATCAATCGCATAAAAGTAACTAAGTTTCATACGGAGGAGCGGCAGCATGGAAAAGATTACAATGAAAGTACCTTTGGTAGAGATGGACGGGGATGAGATGACAAGGATCCTCTGGCAGATGATCAAGGAGGAATTGTTACTGCCATATATTGATCTGAAGACAGAATATTATGACCTTGGTCTGAAATATCGCAATGAGACGAACGATCAGGTGACGACCGATTCCGCGCTTGCAGCAAAGAAGTACGGTGTAGCCGTAAAATGTGCCACCATTACGCCCAATGCGGCGCGTATGGAAGAATATGACCTCAAAGAAATGTATAAGAGTCCCAATGGTACGATCCGTGCAATTCTGGATGGTACGGTATTTCGGACGCCTATTGTAGTGAAGGGAATCAGCCCCTGCGTAAAGAACTGGGAAAAGCCGATCACGCTTGCGCGTCATGCTTACGGGGATGTCTATAAGAATACGGAGATCAAAGCGCCGGGACCGGGCAAGGCTTATCTTGTCTTTGAAGATGAAAACGGCAATGTAACCAAAGAGCTGATTCATGAATTTCAGGGGGCAGGCATCCTGCAGGGCATGCATAATACGGAAAAATCCATCCGCAGTTTTGCTAAATCCTGTTTTAACTTTGCCTTGGACACGAAGCAGGATCTGTGGTTTGCAACGAAGGACACCATTTCTAAAAAATATGATCACACGTTTAAGGATATTTTTGCGGAAATATATGAGGCTGAGTATAAGACGGCTTTTGAAAAGGCAGGGATAGAATATTTCTATACGCTGATTGATGACGCGGTTGCCAGGGTGATGAAGGCGAAGGGCGGATTTATCTGGGCATGTAAGAATTATGACGGGGATGTGATGAGCGATATGGTCAGCTCTGCATTCGGTTCCCTTGCCATGATGACTTCCGTTTTGGTATCCCCCGACGGAATCTATGAATATGAAGCGGCACATGGTACGGTGCAGCGTCATTATTATAAGCATTTAAAAGGCGAGGAGACTTCCACCAATTCCGTAGCGACGATCTTTGCTTGGACAGGCGCGCTTAAGAAACGCGGAGAGCTGGATGAGCTTCCGGAGCTGGTAAGATTTGCGGACTGTCTGGAAAAAGCAACCCTGCAGACCATAGAAAGCGGCAGGATGACAAAGGATCTGGCGCTGATCACGTCGCTTACAGAAGTTACGGTTTTGAACAGTCAGGATTTTATCCGTGCGATCCGCGCGACGCTGGAAGGATTGCTGTAAATTATAAAGCAATTGTTTCGTAAACGCCTGAACACAATGACAATAGTGAGGTGATCTGCCTTGTCAAGAAAAGAAGAAGTATTCATTCCGGCTTTAAAAGGGAAAACACTTCCCGTGATCTCCCTGGATAATAAGTGGTACCGCCTGATGAACGGACTGGAGAAGACATCACGGATGCAGAAGCTGGAGGATGAATTAAAAGAATTGCTGAAGCGTCAGGGAAAAGTGAATACGGAGACAAAAACACTGCGGAAGCAGAAAAAGCTGCTGATGGAAAATATCGTTGGCGAAATGGACGGCGCCAATGTAAAAAAACAGGCAGAATATAAAAAACAATTCGAAGAATGTAATCAAAAGCTGACAGAATATCAGGAGGAAATGAAAGAGCTTCCGATACAGATAGACAAGGTCAATTTTGAATTGATGGCTGAGACTATGCAGGTCTGTTATGAGGCGATTCAGGAAAATTCCGAGAAAATTACGGAGATTGCAGACTGGATCAATAATATCCGGATAGAATTAAAAAAGAATGTCGTCAGAAAACAGCAGTTCGAACAGCTGAATCAAAATATCTATATCTATATGCATGACATCTTCGGAGCGGAAGTAATCGACATTTTTGATATGACGTATAATCCGGCGGAGAAGATGAAAGCCAAAGATTCCGGCAGTGAAAAAAAAGAAAATAATGATAAGAAAGAAACCAATTAAAAGAATCGATTTGTTTTGGCATGTAAATATACAGGTTTTTAAAGGAGTATGGCAGTAAAATATGAAACCGGTGCTGACTTCAGCGGAAATGAAAAAATGTGAACAATATACAATAGAGCAGGTCGGTATTCCATCACTTGTCCTGATGGAAAAGGCGGCTCTTTTTGTATGTTCCCGCATCAAAGAGGATGTCCCCGGAAGAATATTGCTTCTCTGCGGTTACGGCAACAACGGAGCGGACGGACTGGCGGCTGCCAGAATCCTTACCGGGCGTGGACGTCAGGTTCAGACGGTCATGGTTGGCGATGCAGAAAAAGCCACAGAAGAAAATAAACTGCAGCAGCATATTTTAGACCGGCTGTGCATATCTGTAGGACGCGGACTCGACGCAGCCAGTGAGACGGGCGGCTATGCGTATGTTATTGATGCATTGTTTGGAATCGGTCTGCACAGAGAGCTGGAAGGAGAATTTTTAAAAGCAGTCGGTCTAATCAATGCGATGCATGGGCAACAGGGGACAAAAGTGATCTCGGTGGATCTTCCCAGCGGACTGCATGCGGACAGCGGCAGCATCATGGGAGATGCCGTTATGGCGGATGAAACAGTAACATTCCAGTGGAAGAAAACGGGCATGTTTTTGGGGAAAGGACCTCTATACTGTGGTCAAACGATCGTCGGAGATATCGGAATCTGTAAAGGGAATATTGCGCCTGTCCATTATCTGATGGAGGATGGGGATCTGCAATACCTTCCATACAGAGCTCCATATGGCAATAAGGGAACATACGGTAAGATATTATCCGTCACCGGCTCTGAGGCTATGGCGGGTGCGATGACGCTTAGCACACAGGCTGTTTTTCGCAGTGGTGCAGGGATGGTCCGTGTACTTTCCCATAGGAACAACCGCCAGATCTTATCGGTTTCCGTACCGGAGGCTCTCTTTGATGACTATGAACATGTGCTGGGCTCAGACCAGAAGATGGAATACGTCATCAATCATGAAAAAATGAAAGAATATTTTGACTGGAGCACATCGCTGTTGATCGGCTGCGGATTATCGAAAGAACATCCTGCGCCGGTTCTGACGGAATATGTGATGCGTCATTATGAGAAAGCAGCCATTGTGGATGGAGATGCACTGAATATCATCAGTAAGCATTTGGATTGGCTGATCTGGCGGAAGGATAAGGGATATCCTACGGTATTGACGCCCCATCCCTTGGAGTTCTCAAGATTATGCGGTATGCCGGTGGAGACTGCAAAGCATCAGGATATGGAATATTGTATGCATTGGGCGGCGAAGTACGGATGCATCCTTGTATTAAAGGATGCGGTGACGCTGATTACCGATGGAAAGACGGTATATATTTCGGACAGTGGTACGGATGCGCTGGCGACGGCAGGAAGCGGAGATGTTCTGGCCGGAATGATCGCCGTATTTTCCGGTATGGACAGCATCTCCAAAGATAATCTAAGTCAGCGGGACGGCAGCGCTTATGCTGCCGGTATGACATTGAAAACCGCAGTTGCAGCTTTTGCCCACGGAAAAGCCGGATGTTATGCGGCGGAACGCTATCACCGGGCTTCTGTGAAAGCAGGCGATCTGCCGGATATGATCCCGATAGTATTGAAAGAAGGCGGCATATAATTTTGGAAGTGCAGAATATATCAAAAGAAAGAACTTATGTAACGATAGATCTGGAGGCGTTTCGCCAAAATATCCGTAATATATATGCACGAAGCAATGTGCCCTTGATCGCGGTGATCAAGACGGACGGTTACGGACATGGTGCGGTCAGGCTCGCAGAAGAACTGGAACAGGTTTCGTTTGTCTGGGGATATGCTGTAGCAACCATAGAGGAAGCTGTTGCATTAAGGGAAGCCGGAGTAAAAAAGCGGATTCTGATCTTAGGATATGTATTTCCCACTGCTTATGAAACACTGCTCAAATATCAGGTAACACCGACGATATTTGATATGGCAAGTGCGGAAGCATTGTGTCAGGAAGCTGAGAAACAGAATAAAGCGATTCCCGTACATATCAAGGTGGATACCGGTATGTCCCGGATCGGTCTGCCGGCCGCAAAAGAAGGTATCGAAACGGCAAAAAGGATAGCTTCTCTGGACGCACTTACGGTAGAAGGGATTTTTACTCATCTTGCCAAAGCGGATGAATGGGATCACGTTCCGGCGCAGCAGCAGATCGAGCGTTTCAGAGCGTTCTGCGGGGAACTGGAGGAGGAAGGAGTCTTTATTCCTCTGAAACATTGTGCCAACAGCGCGGGAATTATAGGATTTGAGTCGGCAAAAATGGATCTGGTACGGGCGGGGATCATCATTTACGGACTGATGCCCTCTGATGAGGTTTCTGTGGATGTGATTGCGCTCCAGCCTGTTTTAAGCTGGAAGAGCACCGTTGCATATGTCAAAACATTGCCTGCAGGAGTTCCCGTTAGCTACGGAGGCACATATATTACATCAGAGGAGACGGCAGTTGCGACGATACCCGTAGGATATGGCGATGGTTATCCGCGCCTGTTGTCTAATCGGGGTTTTGTACTGATCCGCGGAAGGCGTGCACCAATCATCGGACGCGTCTGCATGGATCAATTTATGGTGGATGTTACGAAGATCGAGGGGGTCAGCCGCGGTGATACGGTGACCTTGATCGGGAAGGATCAGGAAGAAGAGATCCGTATGGAGGAACTGGCTGGGCTCTGCGGCACGATCAATTATGAGATTGCCTGCAATATCAATAAACGTGTGCCGCGGATTTATCAGTAAGATCCGGGTGTCAAAAAATACCTTTAAAGAATTCATATGGCAAGCTGCCCATGCAATGATCTGTGCATATGCATTGGAAGGAAATTAGAAATTCTTAACATTCCTATCCAATACCCAGCAATTTCGGAACACGATGTTCCGAAAAGGGGCAGCTGAGCCATGGATGGCGAATTGCCCCGTCTGCGTCCGTCTTCCACAACATAAATTAGGAATGTTTAGAATTTCTTATTTCCGTACAGCGGCATGTGCACAGATTATTGCTTGAGCAGCTTGCCAGATGAATTTTTAAAAAGTATCCTTTGACAACCGAATCTTAATAAAGAAATAAGTATAGTACTAAGAATCATGGGCATAATACATAAATAGAATTGTTTCATACATAAGAAGGCAAATAGTTATTGTATTGAATTGAAAGGATTGTTATGAAACGAGGAGATGTTTATTATGCTGACCTGCGGCCGGTGGTTGGGTCGGAACAGGGAGGGATCCGTCCGGTAGTGATCATTCAGAATGATATTGGCAACAAACACAGCCCTACCGTGATCGTTGCGGCAATCACATCCAGAATGAATAAAGCCAAGCTGCCTACCCATATAGAGCTGGAGGCTTCCAGATATCAGATGGAAAAGGATTCCGTGATTCTTTTGGAACAGCTTCGGACAGTGGATAAAAAAAGGATGCGTGAGATGGTCTGTCATCTGGATAATGAAATTATGACAAAGGTAGATCATGCGCTGAAGATAAGCCTGGAATTGGATACATAAGAGCCTTTCTTGACGTTTTTTCTTGAAAATGTTATATTTAATTGCAGTGATATAAGCCGATGAGGAAGGTATGGTGAAATTTTTATTATGAATGATGAATCTGCGGCGGGCAGTATGGCGTTTCTTATGGGAGATGGTCTTGCGGCAGGGATCATAGCATATATTGCTACGATTCTTATATATTTTATCCTTTATTCTTTTGGGGAAGCTGTGAAAAACTATTCCGCCGGGACAGCGAAAGAAAAAGTGGATGACTCTGTCATAAAACTTCATGATGATCCGCAGCGTCTTGTAGATACGATTCATCTGCTTGCAACAGCCCTGCTGTTTTATGGCGGTTATTATTTCAGCAGCCATTTTATAACGATGCGTTACGGCATACTGATGATGGTTGGCTTTATATACCTGCTGTTGATCTTTGGTATTCTGCTGCCGAAGCGTATCGCGTCAAGATATCCGGTGCAGGTTATCAGGATATTTTACGGAATTGTACATGTATTGTTGACTCTTCTGGCTCCAATTACATGGTTTTTACGAAAAAGCGTCGGTTTTCTGGAACTGCTGTTTGGCATCCAGAAAAAATCGGATGCGGCGGACGTGACGGAGGAGGAGATCATTGCGATCGTCAATGAAGGACAGGAAAAAGGAATCCTGCAAGCCAATGAAGCCGAGATGATCAATAATATTTTCGAGCTTTCCGACAAACAGGCGAAGGATATCATGACAAACCGCAATAACATTTCCGGTTTGGATGTGGATATCAAGGTCAAGGATGCCCTGTGGGAGATCCTGAATAATAATTACAGCCGTTATCCTGTTTATGAAGAAAATATCGATCATATCGTCGGTATCCTGCATATCAAGGATCTTGTACGGGTACAAAGTGAAAATCCAAAGCTGAACAAGACGCTGAAGGAGACGGCGGGACTGATCAGGGACGCTGTTTTTGTACCGGAAACAAGAGCGGTAGATGCGTTATTTGAGGAAATGCAGGCAACAAAAACACAGATGGTCATCGTTATAGATGAATACGGACAGACTTCCGGACTGGTTGCAATGGAGGATATCTTAGAGGAGATCGTCGGCAATATTCAGGATGAATATGACGCTGATGTCCATATGATCCAGAAGCATGAAAAGGAAGAAATCTATCAGATTGACGGTCTGACAAGACTGGAGGATCTGACGGATGCTTTTGGGATCGATTTTGGCGAGCAGGAATTTGAAACAATTAACGGATATCTTGTGTCACTGATGGAAAAAATTCCCGAAGAGGATGATCTGTTTGAGACGAGGATTGGGAATTACCGATTTAAAGTAATGGAAGTAGAAAATAAGGTGATCAAGACCATACAGGTGACGCCGATTCCACAGGAAGAAGAGCAAAATAAAGAAATATGAAAAACAAAAGGATTACAGGAGGGTTGAAATGTCCGGACATTCAAAATTTGCCAACATCAAACACAAGAAAGAGAAAAATGACGCTGCGAAGGGAAAGATCTTTACCATCCTCGGAAGGGAGATCGCAGTTGCCGTAAAGGAAGGCGGACCGGATCCCGCCAATAATTACAAGCTGGCTACCGTAATTGCAAAAGCAAAAGCCAACAATATGCCGAATGAAACAATCGAACGAGGAATCAAGAAAGCGGCGGGCGACGGCAATGCTGTCAATTATGAACATGTTGTATATGAAGGATATGGTCCCAAAGGGATAGCGATCATTGTGGAAGCGCTGACTGATAATAAGAACCGCACGGCAGCCAACGTGCGAAGCGCATTTACCAAGGGCGGCGGAAGCATCGGCGCGCAGGGATGCGTATCCTTTATGTTTGATACGAAGGGGCAGATCATCATCGATAAGGAAGAGTGCGGACTGGATGCGGATACCTTGATGGAAAAGGCGCTGGATGCCGGGGCGGATGATTTTGCCGAGGAAGAGGATTCTTATGAGATCCTGACGGATCCGGATGCATTTCCGGAAGTATTGGCGGCGATGGAAGGATTAAAGCTGCCGATCGCATCCGCGGAAGTGACAAAGCTGCCCCAGAATTATGTGGAACTGACGGACGAGGACAGCGTCAAGAGCCTGCAGAAAACGCTTGACCTTCTGGATGATGACGATGATGTACAGTCCGTATACACAAATTGGGATGAATGATTAGGAGAATCCAATGGATAAATTGGCTGTTGTAGTTCCGTGTTACAACGAGGAGGAAGTGCTTCCGCTTTGTCTGGCAGGACTGCGTCAAATTTTAAAAAGATTGATTGATGAAAAAAAGATCAGTCCGGCCAGCTTTATGCTGTTTGTCAATGACGGAAGCAAGGATCGGACATGGGAAATCCTGGCAAAAGAACAATCGGCATCAAAGGACGTATGCGCAGTCAAGCTGGCCAGAAATGTGGGTCATCAGAATGCCCTTCTTGCGGGATTGTCCTGCGCTAAAGAAATGGCGGATATGATTGTTTCCATTGATGCGGATCTTCAGGATGATGTCAATGTCATTGAAGATATGGTGGATGCCTATCATCAGGGGAAGGATATCGTCTATGGCGTCAGGAGCGCCCGTAAGACTGATACCTTCATGAAACGCAACACAGCGCAGATATTTTATAAGCTTCTGGATATCATGGGTGTGGAAACAGTTTATAATCATGCGGATTACCGGCTGATGTCGAAACGGGCGGTGGAAGAGCTTTTTCGCTATGAAGAAAGCAATATCTATCTTCGCGGGATGGTGCCGTTGCTTGGTTATGAGACCGCGGAGGTATATTACGAACGCCATGAACGGGCGGCAGGCGCTTCTAAATATCCGTTCAAAAAGATGGTGGGGCTTGCCATAGACGGCATAACCTCTTTTAGCATAAAGCCGATCTCCATGATCATTTCACTGGGCATTGTCATACTGGGCTGCTGTTTTGCAGCGGCAGTATATGCATTTGTTTCTTATTTTTCGGGTTCGGTTGAGAAGGGATGGACTTCCCTGATCTTATCGATCTGGTTTCTGGGCGGTGTACAGCTGTTGTCCCTCGGTATTGTGGGAGAATATATCGGCAAGATCTATAAAGAAGTCAAGCACCGTCCGAAATATAATATAGAGACGCGGCTGGATCCGGGTGGACAGGCTTAAGTACATCAGCGAGCGTATGATTGTTATTGGTCTGATACGAAAAGAAAGGCGCAGGCTTATGATCGTCATTGCTCTGATATTACAAAGAAAGGTACGGTGATGCATATGGATGATTCCGTAATGAATCTTGGGACAAAAGCGCAACAGGCGCAGAATGAAATAACAGCAGCGGAGCCGGTTCCCGCGCAGGAGCCGGAAGGGAAGTCAGTTCCGGAAGCAAAACCGGAGCAGCCGCCCGTGAAACAGATGAATCCCGCTCTGAAATATGGCAGACGGATGGATTATAAGACGGCAAAGGTCAGTGAGAAACCGTCAAGGTTTCAAAACCGTCCATTAACGTCACCGAATAATGTCCGGAATACCGATCCAACGTCAACGATGCCTAATGAGAATGTTTCCGCTCCATCATCAAATAGCGGGCAGAGTGTTTCTTCAATACCGTCAGTCGGCGATCAGAATACTTTAGATGAGCCCAAATCAGCATTGGAACTGGAATTGGAGGCAATTGAGGCTGCAAAGACAGCGTCGCAGCCAATACATAATCCTCTTCCTACACCGAAAAAACGGGTGCCGAAGGAGATGGAGTTTGATATTGAACCGTCGGAATATGAGATGCATTTTGATCTGGTGGAATTAAACGGGAGAGATTTTTTTGATATAAATTAAAAAAATGGATAAGATAAAAGAAGGATCATGATTGATACGGGATATCGGTTGATATCCTTCTTTTTATTTGAACTACAGTAAAACGGAATGATGGAGGTATGGTGAATATGACGCAGCAGGAACAGACTGCTTCTGATAGCGCAGCAGAAAAGGATAAAGAAAAAAAGAAAGATGATCGTGAGCAGATCCGGGAGGAGGGAAATGTCTCCGCGGTATCTAAGGGGAAAAAGATAGAAATTATGACGATCATCGGCGAAATCGAAGGACATGAGAATCTTTCCAGTTCTTCAAAAACTACAAAATATGAGCATATTCTGCCGAGACTGGCGGAGTATGAGATGGATGAACAGGTAAAGGGCGTTCTTTTTCTGTTAAATACTATGGGCGGGGATGTGGAGGCGGGTCTGGCAATCGCCGAAATGATTTCCAGTATGTCAAAGCCGACCGTATCTCTGGTGCTTGGAGGAAGCCATTCTATCGGCGTGCCGATCGCGGTCAGTACGGATTATTCTATGATCGTGCCGACGGGAACCATGGTGATTCATCCGGTCAGATTAAACGGCTTGATCATCGGGGCAAGACAGACCTATGATTATTTTAAAAAGATACAGGAACGGATCACACAGTTTGTCTGCAGTCATTGCCAAGTAAAAAAAGAGTGTTTTGAAGCGTTGATGATGGAGACCGGTATGCTGACCAAGGATATCGGGACGATTCTGGTGGGAAAGGAAGCTGTCGAGCATGGGATTATTAATGAAACCGGTGGATTATCCTCCGCTATCAGCAGGCTGCGGGGCATGATATAGTGTATCTGCTGTTTCTTAGTGACAAAATATAGTATTTGTGATATAATGTACGCGAAAGCAATGAGCAGTGCGCGAGTGAATGGAAACAGCTGCCGCTGGAAGCTTGCTTACAGGCGGCAGCTGTTTCCATGAGTGAGCATAGGGCGAAGCCCGCGGGCGAGATGGAGCGAAGCGGAATCGAGCCAGGGCACTGCGGATATGATATAATACTTCGGTAAGTAGTTCACTAAGAAGTTTTGTGACGGAGGCAGATTGGGTGGCGGCATCAGGAAGTCAGAGAAGCAGCGGCGGAAAAAATAATCATCGAAGTGCCGGTGCAGCCAATAAAAACAGAAACAGCTCATCGGGAAGAACCAGCCGTAATGCGCAGGATATCGTGAGAAAAGAAGTAGACGTGAAAATTCGTCAGGAGGCGGCTGCCTTGATTGTTTTTTGCGTTGTACTGATGATTTTCCTTTGTATGATCAATGTGATCAAGGGGGCATTTGGTCCGGCTGTAAAGTCCTTTATGCTTGGCGTGTTCGGTATCTTAGGGTATCTGATCCCGGTTGTCGTATTTTTCGGGATCTGTTTTAAAATCTCCAATGCAGCCAATCAGATAGCGACACTAAAGCTGATTTCCGCATTGGTGCTGATCTTTATGATCGGAATACTGCTGTGCTATATTACCGGAATGGATATTGCTTATCTTGCCGGCGCTGAGAAGCAGGTCAGTCAGCTTTACGGTATACAGGGCGGCGGCGGCGTGCTTTTCGGGCTGGCAGCATGCTGGCTGTTTCAGATATTTGGACAGGCCGGCTCTATTTTTCTTGCGGTGGTGCTGGCATTAATCTGTATTGTGCTGATCACCGAGCGTTCTTTCCTGGCAAAATTGAAATTGCGGCGCGCATCATCCTATGACCGTTATACGGAGGATGATAATGGGCAATACGCGCTTGTACCGGTGGATGAGCAGGAAGAAGATGCGTTTTTAACAGCACGCAGCAGCAGGAAAAGCATTGCAGAACGCGCGAAAAATACTGCTTTGGAAAAAGCAAAGGAACAGCAGCAAAAAAGAGAAGAAGCGAAGCAGAAGCGCCGGGAGCTGGAAGAACGACGGGAGGATGAGCGGATCGCGACTGCCCACGCTTCTGTACATAATACAAAGAAAAATAAGATAGACATTAATCAGGTGCTGATAGAAGATACGAATAAAAAAGCGCATCGTGATGACATACATGAGATTACCCTTTTGGAAGAACCTGCTGACAGGGAACAGACGCATCCGGAGATACCCGTTTCGTCCATGAGAGAGATTACCATCAGCCATTCTGACGAGGAAATGCCGGAAATCGACGTTTCCGATGCTGATGAATTGTATGAGTCTCATACGGCAGGCAATAATTTTCAAACGGACAATGATGCTTTTTATGAAACACAGACTCCAGCCGATGTTGACGACGAAGCGCCTTCGGAATACTATGCACATACGACGGAGGAATCAGTTGTGACTATGCCGGATCTGAGCCGGATGCCGCAGCCTGTAACGGAACGAAGCCACCGAAACAATATGGATGCTGAAGCTTCTGCGACGAAGGATACAGAAGTCCATAATCCGTCACAGAGTGCAAAATCATTATGGAAACCCAAAAAATATGAAAAACCCAAATTATCATTTTTAAAGAAAAATGAAAATAAGAAGCGGGGTGACAGTGATCAGGAGCTGCAGGAAACCGCCCTGTTATTACAGCAGACGTTAAAGACCTTCGGTGTAACGGTTACTGTTACAAATATCAGTCAGGGACCTTCTGTGACAAGATATGAGCTTCAGCTTGGGGAAGGGATCAAGGTTAATAAGATCGTCAGTCTGGCGGATGATATCAAGCTAAATCTTGCGGCGGAAGATATCCGTATCGAGGCGCCGATTCCGGGAAAGGCTGCCGTGGGGATTGAGCTTCCCAACAAGAAAACAAGTGATGTGCTGATTCGTGACCTGATCGAATCTTCCGAGTATAAGACTGCTGCTTCCAATCTGACATTTGCTGTCGGAAAGGATATCACAGGCAAGACGATCGTTGCGGATATTGCTAAAATGCCGCATATGCTGGTGGCCGGGGCAACCGGTTCCGGCAAATCGGTCTGCATCAATACGTTGATTATGAGTATCTTATATAAGGCGCACCCTGATGATGTCAAGCTGATCATGATTGATCCGAAGGTAGTAGAGCTCAGCGTATATAACGGGATCCCGCATCTGTTAATTCCTGTCGTTACAGATCCGCGTAAAGCCAATGCGGCGCTTCAGTGGGCGGTGGCAGAGATGACAAAACGGTATAAGGCGTTTGCTGATTTTGGTCTGCGTGATCTCAAGGGCTATAATAAAAGAGTAGAGGATATGCAGGCAAAGGGAGAGGGCGCAGAACTGCAGAAGCTGCCGCAGATCATCGTGATTGTGGATGAGCTTGCTGACCTTATGATGGTTGCTTCCAAGGAAGTGGAGGAATCGATCTGCCGTCTGGCCCAGCTTGCCCGGGCTGCCGGCATCCATCTGGTCATTGCGACACAGCGTCCTTCCGTGGATGTCATTACAGGATTGATCAAAGCCAATATGCCAAGCCGTGTCGCATTTAAGGTGACAAGTGGTGTGGATTCCCGCACGATACTTGATATGGTGGGTGCGGAAAAGCTTCTGGGCAAAGGGGATATGTTATTTTATCCGCAGGGCTATTCCAAACCGCTGCGTGTCCAGGGGGCGTTTGTGTCGGATCAGGAGGTGTCGGATGTTGTTGATTTCTTAAAGAAAAATGCCGGAGATCAGGCCTATGACACCGCTATTGATCAACAGATCACAGGAATGTCGGAGGGTGATACTGCTCAGGAGAGTGCGTCGTCAAAGAACGGATCAGGGGCAGAGGATTCACTGGATGCCTATTTTGACGAAGCATGCCGCTTTGTCGTAGAAAAAGAAAAGGCTTCCAGCGGTATGCTGCAGCGTGTGTTTAAGGTGGGCTATAACAGGGCGGCAAGGATTGTTGACCAGATGGAGGCGGCAGGCGTCGTTGGTCCGGAGGAAGGCACGAAGCCAAGGAGGGTTCTGATGACTCCCGCTCAGTTAGAGGAATTCTTACAAAGCAAAAATGCGTGAATGCGTTGATGGCTGCTGAGGAGTTATCGTAATAAAATTACTCTGACATGGAGGATTAACATGAGTGCAAAAACAATAAAATCAGACATTCAGATCGCGCAGGAAGCAAAGCTGATGCCGATTGGCGAGATTGCCGGTCAGCTTGGTATTACAGAGGAGGATCTGGAATGTTATGGAAAATATAAGGCGAAGATCAGTAATGAATGTATCCAAAAAACGCTTGGAAATCCCGACGGTAAGCTTGTGCTTGTAACGGCGGTCAATCCTACACCGGCAGGTGAGGGGAAAACGACAGTTACCATCGGCCTTGGTCAGGCATTGTGCCGCATGGGCAAGAAAGCATCTGTAGTTCTCAGGGAACCGTCTCTGGGACCGTGTTTTGGCATTAAGGGAGGCGCGGCAGGCGGAGGCTATTCGCAGGTTGTTCCCATGGAAGAACTGAATCTTCATTTTACCGGTGATTTTCACGCGATCACTTCAGCGAATAATCTTCTGGCGGCCATGCTTGACAACCATATCCAGCAGGGTAATGAACTGCGGATCGATACCAGACAGATCGTCTGGAAACGATGTCTTGATATGAATGACAGGGCGCTCCGAAATATTGTTGTGGGTATGGGCGGAAAAACGGACGGTGTTGTCAGGGAGGATCATTTTGTGATCTCCGTAGCCTCCGAAATCATGGCAATCCTTTGTCTTGCGGACGATATGGAGGATCTAAAGGAAAGGCTTTCCCGGATCATCGTAGCATATGATATGGATGGAGAAGCGGTTACGGCAAAGCAGCTGAAAGCGGTAGGCGCGATGGCTGCGCTCTTAAAGGATGCCATGAAGCCAAATCTGATTCAGACATTAGAGCATACACCGGCTTTCGTTCATGGCGGTCCATTTGCCAATATTGCCCATGGCTGCAATTCTGTCCGGGCGACAAAGCTTGCCTTGAAGCTGTCCGATATCACGGTAACAGAGGCGGGATTTGGCGCAGATCTCGGTGCGGAGAAATTTCTTGATATCAAATGCCGCAAAGCCGGTCTGAAACCGGATGTCATTGTACTGGTTGCAACAATACGCGCTTTGAAATATAATGGTGGTGTAGACAAGGGTAGATTGGGTGAAGAAAATCTGCCCGCGCTGCAGGACGGCATCGTCAATCTGGAAAAGCATATTGAGAATCTGCAGAATTACGGCGTGCCCATCGTGGTGACACTCAATCAGTTTTCGAGCGATACCGAAGCGGAGCTTTCTTATGTACGCACTTTTGTAGAGGATAAAGGATGTGCATTTGCACTTGCCAGCGTATGGGAACAAGGCGGGGAAGGCGGTCTGGAGCTGGCCGGGAAGGTGATCGGGATGTTGGAAAATGAACGTCCTGATTTTCATTATCTTTATGAAGACGAGCTGACACCGGAGCAGAAGATTACATGTATCGCGCAGAAGATCTACGGCGCAGATGATGTAACTTACGCTGCGGCTGCGAAAAAGCAGCTGAAGAAAATCATGGATATGGGATATGGAAGCCTGCCTGTCTGCATGGCAAAGACGCAATATTCCTTATCCGACGATCCGGCAAAATTGGGAAGACCGGAGGGCTTCACCGTTCATGTCCGCGAGGTGTATCTGAATGCCGGAGCGGGATTTATTGTCGTGATTACAGGAACGATTATGACGATGCCGGGGCTGCCGAAGACACCTGCAGCGGAGGGGATCGATGTGATAGATGATAAGATCACAGGATTATTTTAAGTACAGTATAGGAAAGAAGCTGGGCAGAGCTTCGCAATTACCTAATAGAAATTTAAGATAAAAAGGAGAACCCGTATGGCATATATCATAGACGGCAAAAAGATCAGCCAGGAGATCAAGGATGAATTAAAAGAACAGGTGGAAGCGCTGAAAAAAGACGGGAAGGAGATCGCTCTCGCCGTGATACAGGTGGGAACCGATCCGGCATCAAGCGTGTATGTCGGCAATAAGAAAAAGGCATGCGCATATATCGGCATCCGCTCGGAAAGCTATGAGCTTCCTGAGACGGTTGTGCAGGAGGAATTGATTGCGTTGATCGAACGCTTAAATCAGGATGATAAGATCAACGGTATCCTTGTGCAACTGCCGCTGCCGGAGCATATTGATGAGGATGCCATAATCAAAGCGATTTCGCCCGCTAAAGATGTGGACGGATTTCATCCGGAAAGCGTAGGCGCGCTGATGATCGGGCAGCCGGGATTTCTGCCCTGTACCCCGGCGGGGATCATCCAGCTTTTGAAACGGAGCAATATCGAGATCGCGGGGAAGGAATGTGTTGTGATCGGTCGAAGCAATATCGTCGGCAAGCCTATGGCAGTGCTTCTGCTTCGGGAAAACGGAACCGTGACCATTACACATTCTAAAACAAAGGATCTTAAGGAAGTATGTAAACGTGCGGATATTCTGGTGGCTGCTGTCGGAAAGCCAAGGATGATTACCCGGGAATATGTCAAAGAAGGCGCAGCAGTAGTCGACGTCGGCATCCATAGGAATGCGGAGAATAAGCTGTGCGGAGATGTGGATTATGAGGATGTATTTCCGATTGCAGGTGCGATCACGCCTGTTCCGGGCGGAGTCGGACCTATGACGATTGCAATGCTGATGAATAACTGTGTGTCAGGCGCGTTGCAGTAATGATCGGATTTAAGTGGGATTGATGTGCCGGTCAGGAAAGGATCAGGGTTATCTTATGATTTGTCCCAATTGTAATGCGGAAATAGCGGATGATCTTCTATACTGTCCTAAATGTGGAGAGGAAGTTTCGTTTGTCCCTTATTATGAGCCGGAGATTGAGCAAAGTATCAATGATACGTTGTCTGATATTCAAGTGGATGCAGAAGCATCTTATGAGGAATATCAGAAGCTGGACAACAACCCGGAGCCTGATGAATCATATATCAATGCATCAGTTGAAAATGAATCTGATATCAATTCATTAGAAGAAACAGGCTTGGATATGGACGGATTGGAATATTTTGATCTGGATTCGCCTGAAGATATGCCTGCGGGATATGATGATGAATATGATGCCGCAGAGGGATCGGAAGAATATGACGGAATGTATGAAGCGGCGGAAGAATATGACGACGCGGATGCATATTACGAGGAATATGAAGCTGCGGATGAATTTGACGAAGAATACGAGCTGGATTATTTTGATGATTTTGATGAAGAAGATCCGCATATTATATACCATTTCCTGAAATTTATGAAGGAAAGCAGACTGCGGTGGGTGGTGCTCGCGCTTTTCCTTGTGCTGGTCGCATCTGTTGTGACGGGAATTGTCAGATTTTCGAAATATATGTATCAAAACAACAGTTCTTCATATCAGGCAGAGCTGGCAGCTTCCTTTGCGGCGGAAGGCAACTATGCTGACGCAATCGCGCATATGGAACGCTCTGTGATGCTTTCTTCGGAGGATACCTCTTTAAAATACCAGCTGGCTGAATATTATTTTAAAAATAACGAAGATGAAAAAGGCATCCTGATGCTTTGGGAGATCATCTATGTAAAGGATGTCAATTATCAGGCGGCTTATAGAAAAATGATCGATTATTACGCATCGAAGCAGGATTATGCCATGATTGAGGAGATCCTGTCAAATTGTGAAGATATGATCGTTGTCAACCAGTTTCAGAATTATCTGGCTAATGAACCGGAATTCAGCACTTCTGAGGGCACATATGATGAGATCGTATATCTGAAGCTGTCGTCCAATTCCGAGGGCACTATCTATTATACTGTTGATGGAACCATGCCGACATATGATAGTCCGGTCTATAGTGAACCGCTTATTCTGGAGCGTGGCATTTATAAGATCAATGCGATTTTTGTCAATTCCTATGGGATAGAGAGCGATGTGGCATCCAAGACATACACGATTGATATTCGCGTGCCGAACCCGCCCAATGTCCTTCTGGAAAGCGGCAATTTTCAGATCCCAGAGTTGATCGAGGTTGATGTGCAGCTGTATTGTACGGTTTATTACACGACAGACGGAACGATGCCGACGAATGAAAGCACGGAATATACCGGTCCAATCCCGATGCCGCTTGGTACGAGTCATTTTACCTTTATTGCCTACAGTCAGGAGGGGATTCCGGGCGAAGTTACGGAAATGGACTACAATCTTTCCCTACAGGGGACGGCACAGGTTCAGGATATTATGGCTAATCTGATGCAGTATAACGTAAATCTCGGGAAAGCCAGCGATCTGACCGGCTCTGTCGCGGGCAATACGATGAGATATAGTTATGTCGTATCTTCGGCAATCGCGCTGGAGAATAAAGTTTATTATATATTTATGGAAAATATGATTTCAAGCAGTCCTGGTACAGAGCAGGGAACAATGCCGCAAAGCATGAGAACCGGAACCTTTTATCTGGTGGATATCAATGACGGAAGCCTGTATAAGGGAATCCGTTCTGAAGAAGGCGAGTATTCCCTTGGGGAGCTTATCCCGCCCGAAGCATATGCACCGCCACCACCACCGGTTGTGGATGAGCTTGTTTCAGAAAATATGATACCGTAAGGGTATATTTATACTCATGGCAAATGCATAAGAGGCGCAATGTACTGTGCGCTTTAAGAGCAAAGGAGTGTGAAAGTATGGCGTGGTGTCCAAAATGTAAAAATGAATATGTGGAAGGGATTACTGAATGTAAAAAATGCCACTGCAAGCTGGTAGAAAGTCTGATCCGGCAGGAAGACATCATTGCCAAAGGCGCACCAATCCAGCTTCAAAGCCTTGCCGATCTGCTGAATCAAAAGGATATTTCATCAGCACGCGTTCAGTACGATGAAGGAGATGAGATCCATTATCTTTTGGTAGATCCTAAGGAACGGGAAGCAGCAGCTGTAATCCTAAGAGAGATTGCGCGTATGGAAAATCAGATGCGTTATCAGCAGATGCGTAATGTCGGAAACAGCAGAAATCCAGGAGGCAGTGAACTCTACCAAAACAAGCGGGAACAGGCACAGGAGGTCAGATCTTCCGCATTTTCGCTGATCGTTGTCGGTTTTGTAGGATTAATACTGGATATCTTATGCGTATTCAATATCATAACTATCAGGTGGAGCGCTTTTACAAAGACCATAACCTGTTCCGTGATGGGCGTTTTATTTCTTGCGATGATCATCATGGGATTTTTATCGGTCAAATCCTTTAAGAGTCTGTTATCTTTTGCCAAGGAAGAAGACAAAATGACCGGCGAGATTGAAAAGTGGTATCAGAAAGAACTTACTTCCGAACAGATTGATGCCATGCTGGAGGGAAGGATGGAAAGCGATCTTCCTGAGGAAGAGAAATATTTTTACAGAGTTGATCAGATCAGGCACATCCTGACCGAAAAATTTATGAATCTCGATCCGTCGTATGCTGACAATATGACGGAAAAGATCTATCAGGAGTTGTATGAGCATGAAGTTTGACATTTTATGCGTCGGCTCCATCAAGGAGGAATTTTACCGGCAGGCAGTTGGGGAATACAGCAAAAGGCTTTCGCGGTATGTCAAACTTAATGTATTTGAGGTAAAGGATGAAAAAACAACAGAGAATGCTTCAGAAAAGGAAATACAGTTGGTTTTGAAAGCGGAAGCGGCGCGTCTGGAAAAATATCTTGTCCCGAACGCCTATTTGATCGTCCTTGCCATCGAGGGAATGGCATTTACTTCGGAGGCTTTTTCTAAAAAGATATGCGATCTGGAAACGGGTGGGAACAGCCATCTCCAGTTTATGATCGGCGGTTCCTTGGGAA
This sequence comes from uncultured Lachnospiraceae bacterium, assembly GCA_964421915.1. GTDB lineage: Bacteria > Bacillota > Clostridia > Lachnospirales > Lachnospiraceae > NK4A136. Next base: position 188,708 of record CAYQZB010000002.1, on the reverse strand, counting down.
TTGATGAGGAATTAAAGAAAAAAGCGGATCTTGCGCTTAGTTTTTCACAAATGACATTGCCGCACCAGCTGATGCGGGTGGTGCTGTTAGAACAGATCTACCGGGCGTATAAGATCAAAAATAATGAGCCATATCACAAGTGAGTGGATATGCAAAAGCAGCTTTATCTGCTTATGGGCGGCAGCTTTACATTGATTTATGTGCCATCGGATATCTTAAACAGGGAATTTTATTATAGAAAAAGAAAAAGAAGGGAATGAAAAAAAGGAATGAAAAAAGGAAGCTTGATACTGTGTATCTGCCTGTTGCTGGCAGTAACAGGATGCAGCAGCGGTCAGCAAGGACAGACAGGGGCAGGGGCAGATGCAACGTCACCCGGTGGCAATATGGAAATAGGGGATGCAGTACTGCCTGAAGGGAGCAGTGGAGCTGCTGACGATACAGAAAACGGTCAGAAAGACCCGATAGAACAGACAGAGCCGGCTATAACGTCATTCGGTGACAATATGGAAACAGGAGATGCAGAGGACGAAGTATTGTCTGAGGATGACAGGGAATCTGCCGGTGTGACGGAAAATGAACAGAAAGAACTCGCGGAACTGCCGGAGTGTTATGCGGAACTGATCATGGCTGCCACAGCATATCTGGAAGGAAATGCTGAAGAAGACGTGGATTACGATTTCACCGATTTATTCCGTTTGAATCTGTCTGAAGATGCTAAAGCGCAATTTGGTTACCTGATGGAAGATATTGATGGAGATGGCACAGAGGAACTGATCTTCGGTGAAAATGGTCCGGAGGCGTGGGATGGTGTTGTATATGATCTCTATACCATCCATGACGGAGAGCTGGTTCATGTATTTGACGGCTGGGATCGGAACCGCTATTATCTCTGTGAAAATGGGATGATTGCAAATGAAGGTTCCAGCGGTGCCGCTTATTCCGAATACTCATATTATGTCTTCGAGGGAACAGAGCTTCATTTGGTGGAAGCGGTTCTCTATAACGGAACAGATTCTCCGGACAACCCTTGGTTATATTCAACAACGACCAATAATTGTTTTGATCTGGATAATGCGGAGCCAATTGATGAAGACCGGGCATGGGCGATCATAGAAGAATATGTTTACACCCGTCCGACGTTTATTTCATTTACAGGGAAATAGGGATACCTGATCGATGCTCATAGGTTGCGCAGGGCTTTGGGATAATGATTTTTCAGCCTGCCGTTAGATGCCTTAAAGCCGCCGAGGGGACAGCCCTCACAGCAGATAACGCCGTACCCCTTGGATACGCTGTCATCCGCAATCTCCTGACCGGAAAGATACTGCATGATGCGGGAGTCTTCCGGCGGAAGGGAAAGCGTGTTACAGCAGAGACTTCCGTATGCATGAAAGAAATGATGATGGGGTGTAAAACGGTTTTTCTCCATCATGCCTGCCGTAACGCCGCATAAGGTGATGCCGTGGGGCGGAAGCTGGACGTGATGAGCTTTTGGAAGCGCGATGATCTTGTCCTGATGTTCATAAAAGGAGAGTTCGGACAGGTCAAAATGACCGCCGAAAACTTCCATAATGAGGGAGCTGTTTTTAGAAGATATTTTACGCAGAGCCGGAGAGGAATCTGCATATTGACTGTTCAGGGTTTCAGGCAGCGTCCCAGGCTTTCGGAAATAAGCCATAAATTGACCTTCTCCTTGGAAAAGGTGCGGATAAGACCTTCTGCAGCAGGTAAGATCCTCTCCAAAAGCGGGAGCGGTGATTGACCGTATCTGTTCCGGTACGGCATAGGGCTTAAGAGAATATTCCTGAAGCAGCCAGCGGACAATATCTTCGTTTTCTTCGACAGAATAGGTGCAGGTAGAATAGACCAGGATACCGCCCGGAAGCAGTGTATTCACTGCATGACTTAGAATTTCCTTTTGCCGCTGCCGGCAGAGAAGGACATTTTCCGGGGACCATTCACGGATGCTTTCCGGATATTTACGGAACATTCCTTCACCGGAGCAAGGTGCGTCAACTAAGACCATATGAAAATATTCCGGATAATAGGAGGCAATCTCCTGCGGAGTCAATTTGGTAACTATGACATTGGGATATCCCATCCGTTCCATATTGCTGAGCAATATTTTGTTTCTGGAGGGATTGGGTTCATTGGCAAGCAGAAAACCTTGATCGGATAGACGGGATGCGATCTGTGAGCTTTTTCCGCCGGGAGCGGCGCAAAGATCAAGGACACGCCAGTCGGGTGAGATCTCAATCCCGCTGACAGGCAGCATGGCAGATGGATCCTGCGAATACACAGCTCCGCCATGGTGGAATGGATGCATACCGGGTTTAAAATCATTTTCAACTATATAATTAAAATTAAATCCATATTTAATATTAAATAAAGCAGCAACACCATCACAGAAACACCGTAATAAAGCCTCTTCCGAGAGACGTTTGGGATTCAGGTGGAGCCCTTTTACCGCCGCTTCGTCATAGGAGGCTTCAAAAGCGGGATACTCCCCGCCTAACATAGATTTCATTCGTTGGATAAATGGTTCTGGCAGTTTCATGATAAGTGGATTGTAGCATAAACGGATATAATATGTCAAAGTATCCTTTGAAAAACGGTTGAAAGGAGATTCGGTTTGATGAGAATGTATGATCTGATCGTAAAGAAACGTAACGGCGGCATTCTGGAAGGGGATGAGATCCGCTGGATGATCAAGCAGTATACGGCAGGCAGCCTTCCTGATTATCAGATGTCCGCTATGATGATGGCGGTATATTTTCAGGGAATGGATGAACAGGAGACATTGGAATTGACGCTGGCGATGCGTGACAGCGGGGATATTCTGGATCTTTCCAGAATACAGGGAATTAAGGTGGATAAACATTCCACCGGAGGCGTAGGCGATAAGACGAGCATTACGCTTGCGCCGTTGGTTTCTTCGGTAGGCGTCAGAGTCGCAAAGATGAGCGGCAGGGGCTTGGGTCATACCGGCGGAACGATCGATAAGCTGGAGAGCTTTCCGGGATTTTCGACGGGGATTTCAACGGAGCATTTTTTTGATCAGGTCAACCGGATCGGGATCGCTATTATGGGACAGACGGCGGAGCTTGCACCGGCGGATAAAAAGCTCTATGCGCTAAGGGATGTGACGGCGACGGTAGATAATTTTTCGCTGATCGCCAGCTCGATCATGAGCAAGAAGCTTGCAGCCGGTGCGGACGCTATTGTACTGGATGTCAAATGCGGAAGCGGCGCTTTTATGAAAAAACGCGAGGATGCCATGAGGCTGGCAGAGGAAATGGTCAGGATCGGTAAGGGCGCGGGAAAGTCAACAACCGCATTTCTGACCAATATGGACCAGCCGTTAGGCTTTGCTGTGGGCAATGCATTGGAGGTTAAGGAGGCGATTGAGACGCTGAAAGGAAAGGGTCCTGAAGATTTTACGAAACTGTGTATGACGCTTGGCACGCAGATGGTTCTGTCGGCAGGCATTGCAAGGGAGGAAAAAGAGGCGGAGGAAATGCTTCAAAGCTCCATAGCTTCCGGCGCGGCGCTTGATAAACTGGCAGAATGGATCGAAGCGCAGGGCGGTGATAAAGAGGCGGTGTATCAGCCGGAGCTTTTACCGCGCAGCCGCTATCAAGCCGTACTGACCAGTCCAAAGAGCGGCTATATCGGACATATCACATGTGACGAGGTCGGCGTCTGTTCGTTGATCTTAGGCGGAGGCAGGGAGACAAAGGAGAGTGAGATCGATCTGTCTGTCGGGATCGTGCTGAAAAAGAAAACAGGTGATCAGGTAAAAGAAAATGATGTGCTGGCGGAGCTCCATTATAATGATGAGCAAAAATGTCTTCAGGCAAAGGATCGGCTTTTAAATGCCTATACGATACAGGAAAAACAACCCGGACATACGGAAATTATTCTGGATAAAGTCATGTAACAGGCAATTATTTCATAGCATATAAAAAAAGAGATTATATGCCATGGATATAGCAGATATCAGGGCAGCCATGACCGGTGATCATGAGCTGACAATTGAAAATTATAAGGGGATCGTGGAATATCAGGAGGATCGCATCCTTGTATGCGGCAGGGAACAAAGACTTCTGGTGACGGGATGCGGGCTTTGCATTGATTATTATTCCAAATTTGATCTGCATATTTTAGGCAGGATAGAATCTCTGCAATGGCTTAGGTAGCTGGCTCATCATGATAGGAAGATTGCTTCGCCGTCTGTTATTTATTGAACAGCATCTGTGCATCAAAGGGGATCATGCGGAACGTTTTATCAACCTTTGTGCAAAGAACGACATTCATCTGGAAAAGATCAAAAGGACAGAAGAAGATGTACGGGCTGTGGCAATCGGGTTCTGTGAAGCAAAGCTGAAGGAACTGGCTGATAAAGCGGGCATGGAAGTAACGATCATTAAGAAAAGCGGATTATTGTATCGTTTTCTGCTTTACCGGTGCAGGATCGTGTTTTATCTGATGCCGCCGGCCATCCTTGTGGGGCTGTGGGTGCTATCCGGTTATATATGGTCTATTGAGCTGTCCGGCAACAGCTCCATTACTGCAGATATGATGTATGATTATCTGATAGAGCAGGAATGGTACTATGGTGACAGGCTCAGCAATATCGTGCCGGACGAAATGGAGGAACAGCTTCGCGCACGTTTTCCGGTGATCACATGGTGCAATGTGGTCGTGAAAGGCACCTGTCTCATGATTAACATTAAGGAAAATGAACTGACAGGTGGACCGACGGGAACGGGGCAGTCATATAACAGCGCCGGATATGGAGATATAGCCGCGCGGGAACAGGGGACGATAGTTTCCATCATTACGCGTGCAGGCGTTCCGCAGTGTAAAGCAGGAGACAGCGTATCACAGGGGCAGATCCTTGTGAGCGGAGAAATCCCCATCTACAATAATACGGGAGATACCATAATCAGCCGCCGTTATGTTGCAGCGGATGCGGATATCATGCTGCAGTATGAGATCAGCTATCTGGATTATGTACCGGCAGAAGTATGCGTCAAAGAATATACGGGCGCTGTTAAGGAAGCTTCCTTTATCAGCACGCTTCTGGGAGAATGGAGGATCGGCGTGCAGGAAGCGCCTTATGTGACGTTTGATCATTATTCTTTCTGTTATCAGCTAAGATGTATGGATAATTTTTATCTGCCGTGTTATTATGGTAAGATAGAGTATCTGGAAACAACATTTCACAATATTTACAGGGATGATCAGCAGATCAGGGATATTTTGATGCAGGATTATTCAGATTATCTGGTGAAGCTGGAGGAAGCGGGCATAGAAGTCCTTGCTGATGAGATGCAGTATATTCCCGGGTTACAGGGGATCTATCTTTCCGGGCGCCTGAGTATATGTGCACCGGGCGGGGTATTTGTACCGATGGAAAAGCCCGTTGGCGTTGAGGTAAAAGCAGAGTGAAGCAGCAATTCGGGCAGAGGGATGAAGGTCATATGAATTACGAATATAAAGAACAACTCAATATAAGCAGCGATGCTATGCGTCTGATCTTTGGAGAATGTGACCGATATATCAGCAAGCTGGAGAGGGAGCTTTCGGTAGAGGTGATCAATCGTGACGGCGTCCTGCAGCTTTATGGGGAGCCATCTTCGGTACGTAAAGCAAAATCACTGATTTTAGATCTGATAGAGATTTCCCGAAATGCGGATTCGCTGGAGGCACATAAGGTGGAGTATGGTATTGAGATGGCAAAGGAAGATAAAGAGGATGTCCTGCTGGCGCTGGAGGAGGATGTTATCTGCCATACCATGAACGGTAAGGCGGTAAAACCTAAAACAGAAGGGCAGATGAAATATGTGGAAGCCATTCGTAATGATATGATTGTATTTGGGACAGGTCCTGCCGGAACAGGAAAAACATATCTTGCTATGGCAATGGCGATCACCGCATTTAAACGGGAAGAGGTCAGCCGTATCATCCTGACAAGACCGGCGATCGAGGCCGGAGAAAAGCTGGGATTTTTGCCGGGAGATCTGCAGAGTAAAGTGGATCCGTATCTCCGTCCGTTATATGACGCGCTTTATCAGATCATGGGCGCGGAAGCATTCAGTAAAAATATGGAAAAGGGTCTGATCGAAGTGGCGCCATTGGCATATATGAGGGGCAGGACGCTGGATAATGCCTTTATTATTTTAGACGAAGCGCAGAATACGACGCCGGCACAGATGAAGATGTTCCTGACCAGAATCGGTTTCGGCTCCAAGGCGGTCATTACCGGCGACCGGACACAGAAAGACTTATCCCAGGGAACTGTTTCCGGTCTCGACGAGGCATGCCGGGTTCTTTCCAAAGTAGAGGGAATTTCTTTTTGTACGCTGACCAGCAAGGACGTGGTGAGACATCCGCTGGTCATGAAGATTGTACAGGCATATGAAAAATATGAGCAGTCAAAGCAGGCAAGGAACCCGAAAAAACCAAAATTATAATCCTTTAAAGCTCCGGGATACCGCTTCATGGTATTTCGGGAAACAGGAGAAAAAGCGACATGACCTTATATTTTGAAAAAGAAACAGCGGAAGATGTTTTACCGGATTATGAAGCAGTTGCAAGAGATGTAATCAATGCTGCGCTGGCATTTTACCATTGTCCATATGAGGCATGCGTCTCTGTTTATCTTGTTGAGGAAGCTACAATTCAAAATGCCAATTATGAAACTCGCGGTATGGATAAGATTACGGATGTACTGTCTTTTCCCAATATTCCCTTTGCAAAGGAAGCAGATTTTTCGATTCTGGAGGAGACAGGGAAGCATTATGCCTATTTTGATCCTGACACGGAAGAATTGATCTTAGGTGAAATCATGATCTGTCACAAAAGGATGGTGGAGCAGGCAGAGCAGTATGGGCATAGTATTTTGCGGGAGTATGCATTTTTACTGACGCACAGTATGCTGCATCTTTTGGGATATGACCACATGGAAGAAGTGCAGCGGCTTAGGATGGAAGAAGCGCAGCGGATAATATTGAAACGTCTTTCCATCACAAGGGAGCAGGATACATAAGTAAGATAAAATAAAAAGTACGGAAACTTTCGGGACGAGAAAGGACAAGTTATATGGGCAAAAGAAAACGAGTGGAAAAAATACAGGACAATTATCCTTCGGAGGAACTGGTGATTCCGTCAGTGATATTAATGATCATTCTGCTTACTTCATGGACATGGACGGTAATCGTATCCCAAAACGGGCTGCGTGGTTCGGCATATTTTTTTACGGCAGCTGATTTGGTTCTGATCCTGATGGTGTCGCTGCCTTATACATTGAAGTCGGTAATTGCTTCCCTTGTTTATAAAAGAGTGGAGCAGCAGCAATACCGGCATGCAAAAAGTATATTGAATGCGGGGCTATTGATCTCTATTTTATACAGTATCGCAACCATCCTGCTGATATATATTTTTGCGGATTCGTTATGCCGGTCTGTATTGATCGGTCCGAAAAGTTATCTGACACTGATCACATTAAGCTGCTCAATATTGTTTTACAGTATTTCCTGCACATTTAACGGATATTTTGAAGGCATGGGAGGTTCATTTCCGCTATTGACATCAACACTGACCGGACGGCTGACAATGGCGATTGTTGCGGCTGTCTTTTCAGGCGTCTTTATGACACGGGGGATGAAAGCCGCCAATGTGCTCGGAACACAGGAAACTTGTTATGCGTATGGCGCTGCAGGAGCAGCCATCGGGATATCTGTCGGCGCTGCAATGACATGTGTTCTGATAATACTCATGTATCGGCTGTATGGAAATTATTTCAGAAAACTGTTAAAGAGAGATACCGCAAAACGAAGGATGGATACCGTAGATATCGTCATCCAGCTTGTCATGCATGTGCTGCCTACGGCAGGCAGTTATTTTGTGGCGCTGCTTTTTCCGATTATTGATCAGACCATCTTTTTCAGAATCGGAGAACTTCACGGAGAAACGATTATGCTGACCTATCAATGGGGTGCATATGCGGGAATATACAGAGGAGTCCTGCTTCTTCCGTTGTTGATCGTGCTGACGCTCACGGCCGTCGAAAGAAAGAGATTGTCCATTGGATATCACAGCAATGATCTTCATGAAGTACGCATTAAAATCCATGGCATTATCCGCGACAATATGATCATATCATTATTTTTTATGGCGCTTACGCTTGTTATGGCGGATAAGATCATTGCAGGATTTTTTCTTGTGGAATCTGCGCTGGCAGTACGCCTGCTCCGTATGGGATGTATCGCGATAGTGCTGCTTGCCATGGTGGTGACGCTGCTTATTGTCCTTCCGTCAATCAATATGTCTATTGCTGCCCTGCTGACGGGTATTCTTGCACTTGCAGCAAACGGCATTACCGCTTATATCACGGTAAACCGTTTGTCTATGGGAGTTTATGGTATCATGCTTTCTGTTATCGTATTTGGCTTAGTATATACCCTTTTGGGAATCGTATTTCTGCAACAGGCAGTGAGGGGGCGTATGAATATCAGGAAACTGCTGTATTTCCCTGCAGCATCCGGCATAATCGCAATGGTTGTGATGATTCTTTTGTCACTTTTATTCGGATTGTTTCTTCCGCCGATCGTCAATGTCATCATAACCGCATTGCTTTCTTTTCCGGTATATTTTATTGCACTGGCTAAGTTTGAAGTCATCAGCGCATATTCCGTTTCTGCGTTCCCGTTCGGAAGTCTGCTGCTTAAGCTTGGCAAACTGTTTGGGATATTTCCTTAAGACGACATGGAGGAGCTATGATCTATACACCATTAACGATCAAGGCCATCAATATGGCTTATCAGGCGCATGAGGGGCAGCTTGATAAAGGGGGACTTCCTTATATCTTTCATCCATATCATCTTGCGGAACAGATGCCGGATGAATATTCAGTCTGTGCGGCGGTGCTTCATGATGTGGTGGAGGATACGGATATTGGCATAGAGATGATTGAACAAGAATTTCCTGTCGAGATCGCCCGCGCAGTACGGCTTTTGACGCATGCTCCGGAGACGCCTTATCTGGAATATATCGAACGCTTAAAGGATGATCCCATCGCATGTCAGATCAAGCTTGCCGATCTGGCGCACAATATGGATGAGACCAGAAGCGCGGGGCAAGAGACGGAGCCTGAGGAAAAGCGCAGAAAACGTATGGAAAAATATATGAAAGCAAAAGAGATATTACTGAATAAATAAATAATTTGAGCTGATACTATAAGAAAATGACTGAAAGCTGGAATAACCCTCCAGCCATGAAAGGGAGTTTGATTATGTCAAAGGTTTATAGAATCAGCTTGATCTGTATTATGATCATTGCTATGTTCGCGCTTTGCTTCCTGTTATACCGATATGAAGAACGCGATGTGCCGTATGTGGAATATTCCGGCGGACAGACTCTTGCGGATAACGGGGCAGCGGACACCCTGCATCCGGCAGCGGCAGGGATACCGGAAGCTCAGGATGACGTCACAGTTACCGCAGACGCATCAGACATGACTACTGCCGATACGAAGCTGGTCGTCATCGAAAATTATCCCGGCGGATTATGCAGGCAGTCTGAGTCAACGCTTCCGGCCGAAATGATCGGCAGACGCCGAAGCGATCTGGACGAACTGCTGGAGTCCTATTGTTCCATGCCGGACAGCCTTGATATCGAAAAGGGTCTTTATCGGATAGAACTGACTGCCTTCTCGTCAGGCTGCGTAACCATAGAAAAATCATACCACAATAAAGTGATGGAGTATTATTACCTTGCTTTTGCAGATGACTGCGTTACGGTGTACTGCGAAGATAAGACGACCGTCTTATTGACGACGGATATTCACAGGGATCAGCTGACTGCTTCGCTTGCGGAGGAAATCCTGAATTTTAAGCTGGTGGTGGGAAATGCGGAATTATTTGATTTTCTGGAGACATACACCAGCTGACCATATTAAGATTTAAGACTCTGACAGGGGGATTGATATGAAAAATATCGTGATCATTGGCGGCGGGATGGCGGGGATGACAGCCGCTGTCAGGGCGGCAAAGCCGGGGCTTAAGGTGACACTGTTAGAACGGCAGAACAGGGTGGGAAAGAAGCTTCTTCTCACCGGCAGCGGCAGATGTAACCTGACGAACCGGACGATACATGAAGATTTTTATCTGACGGATGATGTGAAGCGTCTGAAAAAAATATTGGAGGCTTACCGTCCCTGTGAAGAGGGATTTTGGAGGGAGCTTGGACTTCTGACAAAAGAAAAAAACGGCTGCATCTATCCACTGAGCGGACAGGCGGCTTCCGTACTGAACTGTCTGCGTCTTAAGCTGGAGGAAAAAGAGGTGGTGATCCGGACAGATTATGAAGCCGGATACATAAAAAAACAAAAAGATTGTTTTGTCATTGAGACGGCGGAGCATAAAGAAAATATCTCCGCAGATGCCGTTATCCTTGCCTGCGGCGGGATGGCAGGCGTATATGAGGAACAATATAAAAACGGCTATGCGCTCTGCAGACAGCTGGGGCATCAGATTCTGCCCTGCGCTCCTGCGCTTGTACAGACCATATGCGAGGGAGGTTATTTTAAAAGCGTAAGCGGCATCAGGACGGATGCGCGTATTTCTCTGCTGCTGAATGGAAGTACGGTGGCAACAGAGGAGGGCGAGCTGCAGATCACGGAACAGGGACTTTCGGGAATTGCCGTATTTCAATTGACCAGATATCTTGGAGATGCATTAAGGGAAGGAAAGCAGGCTCATTTTTTATTAAATTTTATCCCGTATATGCCGCGGGAGGAATGGTTCAGAATGATGTTTTTACGGCGTGAAAAGATGGGCTGTCGCAGTGCGGAGGATTTCTTTACCGGTATCTTACATAAAAAACTGATATTAATGCTGTTAAAAGAGCAAAATATCACTTCCGGAAGGAGTATCGTTTCTATCCCTGAGTATGAGTTTCAGAAATTGCTGGAGCAGTTTCAATGCTTCCGTGTCAGGGTGAAGAGGCTGAATGATTACAGCCATGCGCAGATATCTACGGGGGGCGTACCTTTAAAGGAAGTAGACGATGCGTTGGCTTCGAGACTGATGGAACGTCTTTACCTTACGGGAGAAATGTTGAATGCTGCAGGAGCCTGCGGAGGGTATAATCTTCATTTTGCTGCAGCTACAGGGTATATTGCGGGGGAAAGCGCCGCAGCGTCTCTGCTGCGCGATTAAAACAAATTTACAGACAGAGGAAAGGCAGGAGAGATATGCTGCAGATTGATCAGATTAAAATGTTGATCACAAAACAGCCTCAGGAGGAAAAAGAATTTCTGCAAAAACAGATTGAAAAACTCCTGCGTATCTCCGGTAAGGAGATTGCCGGCTGGCAGATTCTGAAAAAATCTTTAGATGCCAGAAAGAAACCAACGCTTTACTGGATATACCGTGTAGCGGTGACGTTGACGGACAAGCGGGTGGAGGAAAAGCTTCCTGCATCTTTAAAAAACACCTTTGTTACAAAGTATCATCCGGTGATTTATCAGCCGCCTGTGATCAATGCCGTGGACGCAGACCGGCTGCAAAACCGCCCGGTCATCATAGGTACAGGACCGGCAGGACTGCTGTGCGGCTATCAGCTCGCCTGTCAGGGACTTCGGCCTATCCTGATTGAACGTGGAAAATGTCTGGAACAGCGCAAAAAGGCTGTGGAAGATTTCTGGGACAGGGGAGTATTTGAGCAGAATACGAACGTCCAGTTTGGCGAGGGCGGCGCCGGCGCTTTTTCGGATGGAAAGCTGCAGACGCAGGTAAAGGACAAGACCGGCAGAATCCGGTATATCTTAGAGACATTCGTGGAACATGGCGCGCCGGAGGAGATTTTATTTTTGAATAAGCCGCATATCGGAACCGATCTTCTTGCTGTTGTTGTAAAAAAGCTGCGGGAGCATATGATCTCTATGGGTGCGGAATTTTATTTTGATACAAAGATGACAGGTCTGGAGATCAACAAAGGAAAAGTCTGCGGTGTCCGTTTGGCAGACGGGCAGGGAGAACGCATACTTCCCACAGACTGTTGTATCTTATGCATCGGACACAGCGCAAGAGACACATTCCTTGCCTTATACGGGCAGGGCGTAACGATGGAAAATAAACCGTTTGCGGTGGGACTACGCGTGCAGCACCATCAGGCGCTGATCAATGAAGCGCAGTACGGGGAAGGATGGAAAGATAAGCATCTGCCGCCGGCGGATTACAAATTAACATATACGGCAGACAGTGGGCGGGGAGTTTATTCCTTCTGCATGTGTCCCGGCGGATACGTCGTCAATGCTTCCAGTGAACCAAAACGAACGGCGGTCAACGGGATGAGCTATCATAACCGTGATTCGGGCAATGCCAACAGCGCGATCGTCATGACAGTAGGTCAGGCAGATTATGGCGGGAATTTGTTTGACGGCATGTTTTTTCAACAGGAATTGGAACACAGGGCATATCTTTTAGGAGACGGACGGCTTGCACTGCAACGGCTGTCGGACTTTATGGCAGAACCGTCCACATCGGAGGAAAAGCCGGGGAACAATGAAGGGATGCCGCATAACGCAGAAAATAATAGAGAGCCGGAAAATATAACGGAATTGGTACAGCCCAAAGTCAAGGGGCAATATCTGTGGAGCGATATCCGCGGCCTTTTGCCGGAACAGCTTTCTCTGGATTTTAAAGAAGCCATGAAATATTTTGGGACAATCATGGAAGGATTTGACCGGCCGGACACCATATTGTGCGGGATCGAGAGCCGGACATCCTCCCCAGTCAAAATACTACGCAATGAGGATTTTCAAAGCAACATCCAAGGACTGTATCCTTGCGGGGAAGGCGCAGGGTATGCCGGCGGAATCACCTCTGCGGCATTAGACGGGTTAAAAGTTGCAGAAAAAGTCATTATGTTGTATAATAATTTTGTATGCGCTACAACATAATGAATATAATAAATGAATAAAACATCCGGCAGTTGAGGTGCAAAATGAGTGACCTGCGTGAAGCAATTTCAAATAAAAAAAGAATTGTCGTCAAGATCGGGTCGTCTTCCCTGCAGCATGCAGAGACAGGTGATCTGGATTATACCAAGCTGGAGGTCCTGGTACGGGAGCTTTGCAATCTGCGCAATCAGGGAAAGGACGTGGTACTTGTCACCTCCGGCGCGATCGCAGCCGGACGGAAAGCAGTCCATATCAGCAAGGAGGATCATCCGATTGCAGTTAAACAGGCATGTTCTGCCATCGGACAGGCAAGACTGATGATGGTCTATCAGAAATTATTTGCTGAGTACAATCAGGTATCAGCGCAGATCCTGATGTCAAAAAACACAATCGTGGATGATCTTAACCGTTTTAATGCCCAAAATACATTTTCAGAATTGCTGAAGCTGGGCGTCATACCGGTTGTCAATGAAAATGATACGGTTGCAACATATGAGATCGAGATCGGAGATAACGATACGCTTTCCGCAATTGTCTGCGCTCTGATAGACGCTGATCTTCTGATCCTGTTATCTGATATTGACGGCTTATATTCGGACAATCCAAGAAATAATCCGGAAGCAGAATTTATCAGTGTGGTAGAAAACCTGACCGAGGATATCATGCATATGGGAACGGCGGAAACAGGTTCTGCCAGCGGTACGGGCGGAATGAATACAAAACTGATTGCCGCAAAGATCGCGACCTGCGCCGGCGCGGATATGGTCATTGCCAACAGCAGCGATATCAGGATCATACACAGGATCATGGATGGCAGGGAAATTGGAACATTTTTTAAAGCGCATAAAGATGAGAATTTTTATTTAAAGGATTTTGTTCAAAATCTGCATCGAAGCTAATGTGAAATTTCAGCATGAGGGCTCATTATGAAGGATATGGAAGCAAAGATAAAGCGAATTAATGAATTGTATCACAAGTCGAAAAATGAAGGTCTGACGGAAGCGGAAAAAATGGAGCAGACACAGCTGCGTCAGGAGTATATCGCCAGTGTCCGCGGCAATCTGCGGATGCAGTTGGAGCAGATCGATATCATTGAGGCTGATGGAACCATCACTCCTCTGAAAGAGAGGCGTGAAGCCATTGCTGAAAAAAATCGAAGCATGGAGAACGGACATGTACGAACATAATCTGAGCAAAACTGCTCTGCGAAAAGAAATACAAGCAAAACGAAACCATCTTTCGCCACCGGAGATGATACACTACAGTGAGAAGATCTGCCGCCTGATCACATCATCCACTCGTTTTTTCAGGGCGCAGCATATTCTTTTATATTGCAATTACGGTTCTGAAACAAGAACAAATTATATTTTTGAGGCTGCCAGGAGGGCGGGTAAAAATACATATTATCCTAAGGTAGAGGGGGATGTTATGTACTTTTACAAGGTAAATTCCCTTTCTGAACTTTCCGACGGCTATCGCGGCATCAAAGAACCTTTTCATCCAAGCAGGGCATTTCAGAACAGCCGGAATAATATGGACTCAATGATCATCGTGCCCGGATTGGTATTTGGCAGAGATGGTTACCGCATCGGATATGGCAGGGGATTTTATGACCGCTATCTTGCGGATTATCCGGGATTGTGGAAAACCGGGATCTGCTATGGCGTCCAGCTCGTGAAAGACTGTCCTCATGAAAAACACGATATCCGTATGGACGAGATTGTATGTGAGCAGGGAGTGATCACCCTGAATGGAGAAGGAGAAGCAAGATGGATTTAGCAGAATTATGCAAAGCGGCAAAAGCAGCAAAATATGAACTTCAAACGCTGACCACTTTAAAGAAAAATGAAGTATTGACAGAGGTTTCCAAAGTCCTGTCGGAAAACAGCGAGCACATATTATTGGAAAATGCCCATGACATTGCAGCCGCAACGTCCAAGGGGCTTAGCATTGCTTTGATCGACAGGCTCAGATTGAACGAGGAACGGATTGCGGCGATGGCAGAAGGACTGGTGCAGATTACCCGGCTTCCGGATCCCATCGGCGAGGTAATAGAAACATTTGAACGGTCAAACGGTTTACGGATCGAAAAATGCAGGGTGCCGCTTGGTGTGATCGGCATTATCTATGAAGCAAGACCAAATGTGACGGTGGATGCTTTCGGATTGTGTTTTAAAAGCGGCAATGCCGTGATTTTAAAAGGCGGAAGTGATGCCATTCATTCCAACACAATCATTTCCTCCTGTATCAGACAGGCGTTAAAAAACTGCGGCGTTACCGAGGACGCTCTTTGTTTTGTGGAAGCTACGGACAGAGAGACGGCATCGAAGCTGATGCAGATGTCTGATGATATTGATGTGCTGATTCCACGCGGGGGCGCGGGATTGATTAGAAGCGTTGTGGAAAACAGCCGTATCCCTGTGATTGAGACAGGTACCGGCAACTGCCACATTTATATTGATGCTTCCGCGGATCTGAAAATGGCAAAGGAGATTATTATAAACGCCAAGACGCAGAGAATCGGTGTGTGCAACGCTTGCGAATCCTTGGTAGTACATGAAGCGGTAAAGGAGACGATCTTAAAAGAGGTTGCCGCAGCATTGCAGGAAAAGCGGGTAGAAATCCGTGGGGATGAATCCACAGTTGATTTGCTTAATTGTAAAGCTGCCACGGAAGAAGATTTCGGCACGGAATATCTGGATTATATTATCTCGGTCAAAACGGTGGCTTCGCTCGAGGAAGCAATTGCGCATATCAATCGTTACAATACAGGTCATTCCGAATGTATCATTACACAAGATGAACAGCATGCGGAACGGTTTTTGAATGAAGTGGATGCGGCGTGCGTCTATGTCAATGCCTCCACCAGATTTACGGATGGATATGAATTTGGTTTTGGCGCAGAGATCGGGATCAGTACGCAGATGCTTCATGCGAGAGGCCCTATGGGACTGCGGGAACTGACCTCATATAAATATAAAGTGCGTGGGAACGGGCAGATCCGTAAATAACCGGATCAGTCTGTCGGAAGATACAAAGTATCCGCAAAGCAGACAGGTCTTGAGCAAACAGGAACGGTGTGGTCACTATGAGTCAGATAACAAAAGCAACAGATCATCAGCGTACATCCGAAGAAGAAAGCCTCCGTCAAAAGGAGGCTGTTTTGCGTGCAAGAGAGCTGACTGCGCAGCTGGAGAAAGATCTTGGCAGAAAGCCGACCTGCTGCGTTATCACTTTTGGGTGTCAGATGAATGCCCGCGACTCTGAAAAGCTCTGCGGGATATTAATAGAATCCGGCTACCAGCTGAGCGAGGAAGAAACGGCAGACCTAGTCATATACAACACCTGTACGGTGCGTGACAATGCCAATCAGCGTGTCTATGGCAGGCTGGGGACACTGCTTGCGATGAAGAAAAAAAATCCGGCAAAAAAGGTAGCCCTATGCGGCTGTATGATGCAGGAGGAGGCGGTAATCGAAAAGATATTAAAGAGCTATCCGCAAGTGGATCTGATCTTTGGCACGCATAATATCTATAAATTTGCAGAGCTCTTATGCCTTATGCTGGAAGAAAAGAGACGGATCATTGATATCTGGGAGGAAACAGACCAGATCGTTGAGGATCTTCCCACGCATCGGAAATATCCGTTTAAAAGTGGGATCAATATTATGTTCGGCTGCAATAATTTCTGCAGTTATTGTATTGTCCCTTATGTCAGAGGCAGGGAGCGCAGCCGTAAAAGCAGTGAGATCCTCGACGAGATTAGGACTTTAGCCTCAGAAGGCGTTGTGGAAGTGATGCTTCTTGGGCAGAATGTTAATTCTTACGGAAAAGGACTTACAGAAGATATCACTTTTGCAAAGCTTTTGCAGCAGGTGGAACAGATCGAGGGGATTCGCCGGATACGTTTTATGACGTCGCATCCAAAGGATCTATCGGATGAGCTGATCTCAGTGATGCGGGATTCTAAAAAAATCTGCCGCCATCTTCATCTGCCGCTGCAGTCGGGAAGCAGCAGGATCTTAGAAAAAATGAACCGCAGATACGACAGGGAGGCATACCTTGCATTGGTAAAAAAACTACGTACGGCTATCCCTGATCTTTCCATTACGACAGATATCATCGTCGGTTTTCCGGGAGAAACCAAAGAGGATGTTGATGATACGGTCAAAATGATAACGGAAGCCGGCTTTGACAACGCTTTTACCTTTATCTATTCCAAACGTACCGGCACTCCGGCAGCTGCCATGGAAAGCGTAATGTCGGAAAAGGAGATCTCCGAACAATTTGACCGTGTTTTAAAAACAGTTCAGGATACTGCAAGACAGCAGACATTAAAGCATACGGGAAAAACGGTAGAAGTTTTAGTAGAGGAAGTCAATGAACATGCCTCTTGTCTGGTCACCGGAAGGCTTTCCAACAATCTTCTGGTGCATTTTCCGGGCGGTTCAGAGCTGATCGGAACTTTTTGTGCCGTAAAGTTATTGGAAAATAAGGGATTTTACTTTATTGGAGAACGCGTTTAAAATTTATTTTGTATCAGGTCGCAACTACTTATATTTTTGTATGATAGAGAGGGATTTATGGAACAGCAATTGACTCCCATGATGCAGCAGTATATGGAGACAAAAAAAGAATATCCGGACTGTATCCTTTTTTACCGGCTTGGCGATTTCTACGAGATGTTTTATGAAGATGCGCTGACTGCCTCAAAAGTCCTTGAGATCACACTGACCGGCAAAAACTGCGGTCTGGAAGAAAAAGCCCCGATGTGCGGCGTACCACATCATGCATTAGATGCCTATCTGAATAAAATGGTCTCCAGCGGCTATAAGGTTGCAATCTGTGAACAGATGGAGGATCCTGCAACCACAAAGGGAATCGTAAGACGTGAAGTGATCCGCATCGTTACGCCCGGAACAAATCTGAATATGCAGGCACTGGAAGAGGGAAAGAACAATTATATCATGAGTATTGTTTATTTCCCGGATAAGATCGGCATTTCTTTCGCAGACGTCACAACAGGCGAATACCGTCTGACAGAGATGACAGATACAAAAAGGCTGATGGACGAAATTGCAAAGCTACTTCCGGTAGAGATCATCTGCAATGATGCATTTATGGTTTCCGATATAGATATGGACACTCTTAAAAACCGTCTTGGTATCACCGTTTACAACATCGATTCGTGGTATTTTGAGGAAGCATCCTGCCGGAAGACTCTGCAGGAGCATTTCCACATATCCTCAGTCAAAGGATTGGGACTCGATGATTTTGCAACGGGGACGATCGCCGCCGGCGCGCTTTTACAGTATCTGTATGAAACACAGAAAATTTCACTTTCCCATATTACACATCTTGATCCGTACATCAACAGCAAATATATGCTGCTTGACAGTTCCACCAGAAGGAATCTGGAGCTTTGCGAGACGATGCGGGAAAAACAGAAGCGCGGTACGCTGCTTTGGATCCTGGACAAAACCAAGACCGCTATGGGCGCAAGGATGCTTAGAAACTATATCGAACAGCCTCTGATCGGGCTGGAAGAGATCATACTGCGGCAGAATGCTGTGTCTGCGCTATGTAAGGCGCCGATGGAACGGGACGAGATCAGAGAATATCTGGGTGCGGTCTATGATCTGGAACGGCTGCTTGCAAAGATAAGTTATAAGTCAGTGAATCCCCGCGATATGATTGCCTTCCGCAATTCCCTGAAAATGCTGCCCTTCATACGGCTTTTACTGGAGAAGCTTGAGGATACGCTTTTACATACGCTCTACGAAGAGATAGACGCGCTTGAGGATATTTATCAAAAGATCGAGGCAGCCATCGTGGAAGAGCCTCCGATCAGCACCCGGGACGGCGGTATCATCAAGGAAGGGTATGATGCGGATATCGACCGGCTGCGCAGCGCAAAGACAAAGGGAAAAACATGGCTTGCAGAGATGGAAGCCGCAGAACGGGAACGAACGGGTATTAAAAATCTCCGGATCAAATATAACAAGGTATTCGGATATTATCTGGAGGTGACAAATTCCTACAAAAATCTCGTGCCGGAGGAATATACCAGAAAACAGACGCTTGCCAATGCAGAGCGATATACGACACCGCGTTTAAAAGAACTGGAGGATATGATCCTCAACGCGGAGGATAAGCTGTACGCTCTTGAATATGATGCATTTTCTGCCCTGCGTGATGAGATCGCTCATAATCTTGACCGTGTGCAGAAAACTGCCCGGGCAGTGGCGCAGCTGGACGTCTATGCGTCGTTATCCTTCGTCGCAGAGAGAAATCACTATGTATGTCCTCAGGTGAATACCAAGGGTATCATCAGCATCAAGGGCGGCCGTCATCCGGTGGTGGAAAAGATGATTGAAAACGATATGTTTATCGATAATGACACCTTTCTGGATAACAAGAAAAATTGTATCAGCATCATTACCGGACCCAATATGGCAGGAAAATCAACCTATATGCGTCAGGTGGCGCTGATTGTGCTGATGGCTCAGGTAGGTTCCTTTGTTCCGGCGAAGTCGGCAGAGATCGGTATTGTGGATCGTATCTTTACCAGAGTGGGTGCGTCGGATGATCTGGCAAGCGGGCAGTCTACTTTTATGATCGAGATGAACGAGGTGGCTAATATACTGCGGAATGCAACAGCAGACAGTCTGCTGATCTTAGATGAGATCGGACGGGGGACTTCCACATTTGACGGTCTTTCCATCGCATGGGCTGTCATAGAGCATATCAGCAACAAAAAGCTTTTGGGCGCAAAGACGCTCTTTGCAACGCATTATCATGAGCTGACGGAGCTGGAAGGCAGGATGAATAATGTCAATAACTATTGTATCGCGGTAAAGGAGAAAGGCGACGATATCGTATTCTTAAGAAAGATCGTCCGCGGCGGCGCAGATAAAAGTTATGGGATACAGGTGGCGAAGCTGGCAGGTGTGCCGGATATGGTGATCGATCGGGCAAAGGAGATCGTCGGTCAGCTTTCGGATAATGATATCATTGAAAAGATCCAGACGATTGTGGGAGAGCAACGGTCAGAACGGAAAACGCCGATGCATTATGAGGAGGTGGATCTGGAACAGATGTCTTTATTTGATACGGTGACAGATCAGGATATCATAGAGGAGTTAAAGGGACTGGATATCTCCAATATGACCCCGCTGGATGCCATGAATGCATTATATGGGCTGCAGAATAAGCTGAAGAACAGATGGTAAGAGAAGGGAGAAAAAAGCATGGCGGTCATACATATTCTGGATGAGCATACGATCGATCAGATCGCGGCAGGGGAAGTTGTGGAACGTCCGGCAAGTGTGGTAAAGGAGCTGGTGGAAAATTCCATGGATGCCGATGCGGATGCGATCACGGTAGAGATCAAGGATGGCGGGATAGAACTAATCCGCGTTACGGACAATGGCTGCGGCATTATGAAGGAGGATATTCCCAATGCATTTTTGCGGCATGCTACCAGTAAGATCCATACGGCGGAGGATCTGAGCAGCGTGCACTCTATGGGATTTCGCGGGGAAGCTCTGGGAAGTATTGCAGCGGTTGCGAAGGTAGAGCTCATAAGCAAGCATACAGACGCCCTCATGGGAAACCGTTATGTGATTGAGGGCGGCGCAGAAAAGGAGTCAGATGAAGTAGGCGCGCCGGATGGGACGACCATCGTCGTACGCAGCCTTTTTTATAACACGCCGGCACGTCGGAAGTTCTTAAAGACATCAGCTACGGAAGGAGGATATGTGGCTGATCTGATGGAGCATCTGGCGATGAGCCGGCCTGATATTTCCTATACTTTTATCCAGAACAGACAAGTAAGATTTTCAACTTCCGGAAATGGTGATCTGAAGGAAGTAATCTATCGCATCTATGGAAAAGATACCGCAAGAGAGATTATTCCGATCATCAGCGAACAGGACGGAATGACCATCGAAGGGTATCTCGGAACACCGGTCAATAACCGTTCCAATCGTAATTTTGAAAATTATTTTATCAACCGCAGATATATTAAAAGCAATTTGATTGCCAAAGGGATCGAGGAAGGCTACAAGGCGTATATGATGCAGCACAGGTTTCCGTTCTGTGTGCTGCATATTACGATGGATACGCAGGAGGTGGATGTCAATGTACATCCGTCCAAGATGGACGTGCGTTTTCACGACCAACAGCAGTTTATGGATTTTATCATCAAAGCTGTTGCGGAGACGCTTTCCTCACGGGAGATGATCGCTGACTGCGATCTGGCGCCGGAGAAAGAGGAAAAAAAGATCTTTAAGGAGGCTCCGGAACCCTTTGAACACAACAGAAGAGAATCTGAGAATACACATAAAAAAACAGATTTTATAAAGGAACATCAGACCGACAACAACGATCAGGAATGGCAGACTGATTTCCAATTGCAGCCGGAGCAAAACACCATGCTGCAGAAAATACTGGAACCCAAACCCGTGGGAAAGGTTACCAGACCTGTGCAAAAAACAAATCCTATTCTGAAAGAACGCGACCATATCTTTGTGGAACGTCCTGTGCAGATGGAGTTGTTTGATAAGCAGCGCGTCCTGTCAGAAAGCTCCCGTAAGCGTTATAAGATCATCGGACAGATCTTTGATACCTACTGGCTGTTTGAACTGGATGACAATCTTTATTTTGTTGATCAACATGCGGCGCATGAAAAAGTGAATTATGAACGTCTGATGAAACAGCTTCAGGAAAATACTGTTTATCAACAGCAGCTTGATCCGCCGCTCGTCATTACCGTAACGGGAGCGGAACGGCAGATGCTTTTGGATGCGCTGGAATATTTTGAAGAGCTTGGATTTGAAGTAGAAGAATTTGGAGGAAACGAATATGCAATACGCGCGATTCCGCTGGAACTGTATCTGAATGATCCGAAGGATATGTTTCTTGAAACCTTGAACGAACTGATGGAAACGGGGTTGACCGGTACGCCTGAAATCATCCGACAGAAGATTGCATCTATGGCATGTAAGGCTTCGGTCAAGGGCAATATGAAAATATCGCTTACGGAAATGGATGCGCTGTTAGATGAACTTCTGACACTGGAAAATCCGTATCATTGCCCCCATGGGCGTCCGACGATATTTTCCATGAGCAAATACGATATCGAGAAAAAATTTAAACGGATCGTATGAACGGTCTCTGATTTCATGTAATGATAGTGATAAAAATAAAATGAAAACGATATCAAAGACAGGCAGATCTGATAAAATAATAAAAAAATAAATCGGAAGGGGCGGATAACTATGAAGCGTTTTGAGGGTTTTATGAAAGGTGTGAATCTGGGCGGATGGCTTTCGCAATGTGTAAGCTATGAGAAAGAACATTTTGATACTTTCATCACTGAAGATGATATCAGACAGATCGCGGGATGGGGACTGGATCATGTGCGCGTGCCTGTTGATTATGATATCATAGAGGACGAGGACGGTGCATGCAAAGAGGAGGGATATGCCTATATTTCCAATTGCATCCGCTGGTGTGAGACGCATGGTCTGCATATGGTTTTAGATCTGCATAAGACTTTTGGCTATACGTTTGATCCTTTGGATCATGGCGATCTGGAAGAATTTTTCTCCAATGCGAAACAGCAGGAACGCTTTATCCGGATTTGGAAAGAAATTGCCGGAAGATATGGTTCACACAGCAATACTGTCGCTTTTGAATTGTTAAATGAGATCGTCAGTCCGTCTGTAGCGGATGCATGGAACGATATCGCCAACCGGACGATCGCGGCGATCAGGGAGATCGCAAAAGACAGTTATGTGATCTATGGCGGGGTATGCTATAACAGCGTGACCAGTGTAAAGCAGCTCGTCAAACCATATGACGATAAGGTAGTTTACAATTTCCATTTCTATGAGCCGCTTGCTTTTACCCATCAGAAGGCATACTGGGTTGAGGGCATGACCTCTGATTTTGAACTGGGATATCCTGATGACAAAGAAATATATATAGAAAAAAGCAAACTGCTAAAGCAGGATCTGGCGGGAGCGCTGAATGAATTTTCATTGGATCGGGTTGACCGCAGATTCATGGATGCAATGATAACTCCTGCGGTCGAAGCTGCTGAAAAAAACGATGCATATCTTTATTGCGGAGAATACGGCGTGATCGATCAGGCGCCGCTTCCCGATACGCTCAGATGGTTTGAGGATATCCATGCGGTATTTGAAAAATACGGCATCGGACGTTCCTGCTGGAATTATAAGCAGAAAGATTTTGGACTGACAGATGCACATTATCAGGAAATCCAGGCGGATCTGATCAAAAATCTGTGAGTCAGAAATTGTGTAATAAGACATGAATTTATGCAATCGCGAATCATTGACATTAGACTGCAAAGCGGATATAATGAAGCGCGAAGGATAAAAACATAATTAATATATAAAATGGCAGGAAGGAATTTCTGTCATTTTTGTCATAAGCGGTCTTCGATGCGTCTATATACAGTGCGGAAATGATGAGAAACCGCCTGCGCGGATTTCTCATCGCGTATCATCGCAGCAAACTGCTCTGACATGGAGTTGAAACATGCAATATACGGTGAAATATATATCTCCGCTCGGCAGCATTTTACTTGCTGCGGACGAGATCGGTCTAACAGGTTTATGGTTTATGGGACAGAAATATTTTGCACGTAACCTGGAGCCGCATTACATGGAGAAAGAGATACCTGTACTGGCACAGGCCGGGCAATGGCTTGACATCTATTTTTCGGGAAGGGAACCGGAGTTTCAGGTGCCGCTGCATGTTACGGGAACAGAGTTTCAGCATAAGGTATGGAAGCTGTTATGCGCAATACCCTATGGACAGACAACGACTTATGGCGCTATTGCAAGGCAGATTGCCATGCTGGATGGACTGGAACGGGTATCGGCACAGGCGGTCGGCGGCGCGGTGGGACGCAATCCGGTATCTATCATCGTACCATGCCACAGGGTGGTGGGAAGCAATGGAAGTCTTACCGGTTATGCCGGCGGGCTGGAGAAAAAAAACGCACTTTTAAAGCTGGAAGCTGGAAATGGAGAGAATACGGTTGTCAGATAAAAAAAAGCCCCTTATTATCATCGCCGGCCCCACAGCCGCCGGGAAAACAAAAACCTCAATATTATTGGCAAAAAAGATAAATGGCGAGATTATCTCTGCAGATTCCATGCAGGTTTACCGTTATATGGATATCGGTTCTGCAAAAGTAACGCCGGAAGAAATGCAAGGGGTGCCGCATCACCTGATTGATGTTCTGGAACCCACCGAGGAATTTAATGTAGTACGTTTCCAAACGATGGCAAAAGCGGCAATGGCGGATATCCATGCACGGGGCAGGATTCCGATCCTTGTCGGCGGGACAGGCTTTTATATCCAGTCCATATTATATGACATCGATTTTACGGAAAATGAAGCGGATACAAACTATCGCCATGAACTTGAGAAGCTTGCAAAAGAGCAGGGCAATGATGCGCTTTACCGGATGCTGATGGACGCAGACTTTGAAGCAGCCAAAGAGCTGCATCCCAATAATGTAAAACGCGTCATCCGTGCCTTGGAATATCACCGCCTGACCGGAGAAAAAATATCAAAGCACAATCAGGAGCAGCGCAATAAGACCTCCCCCTATGAAGCCTATTATTTTGTATTGACCATGGATCGCACCAGACTGTACCAAAGGATCGATCTGCGTGTCGATCTGATGCTGGAGCAGGGCCTTGTAGAAGAAGTCAGAAAGCTAAAAGAAATGGGCTTGACAGAAAATGACGTCTCCATGCAGGGACTTGGCTATAAAGAGATCCTTGCCTTTCTGGATGGCAGGATGACATTAGAAGAAGCCATCTATGTGATCAAACGGGATACCAGGCATTTTGCCAAACGGCAGCTGACATGGTTTCGCAGAGAACCGGAAGCTATCTGGATAGACTGTGATCCCGACAGACATACAGCGGAGGATATTGCAGCGGAATTACTGAAATATATTGATGAGGGGATGTAGTCAATGCTGTACAATAAGATTTTTGTTATTGGCAGTTTTACAATTTTGCCCATGAGGTTTACATAACTCAAAGATTGAAAATATATGTTCCAAAAATAATTTCATAACATGATTTTTTTGGAACATATATTTTCAAGCAAAGAGTTATGTAAGCCGGACTTGACTTTTTGCCGGAGTTTCGCAATTGCTTAAAAATATACAATAATGAGGTATCGCATATGAACAACATCAAAGAAATGTACCGCTCTCTTGGCATTGATGAGGAAGTATATAATTACGGCAGGACGATTCTGGATTCCCTGAAGGATAGATATGAACAGATCGATCGGACGGCAGAATATAACCAGCTCAAGGTCTTAAAAGAATTTCAAAACAATCTGGTCAGCGAAGCCTGTCTGTTAGGAACTACGGGATATGGGTATAATGATCTGGGAAGAGATACTCTGGAACGTGTTTATGCCGGAGTATTCAGGACAGAAGATGCTTTGGTGCGTCCGCAGATTACCTGCGGAACCCATGCCCTTGCCCTTGCCCTGATGAGCAATCTGCGCCCCGGCGATGAACTGTTAAGTCCTGTGGGTAAGCCATATGACACATTAGAGGAAGTCATCGGAATCGGAAAGATCAAAAGCGCGGACGGAAGAACCACCGGTTCCCTCGCGGAATATGGCATCAGCTACCGTCAGGTTGATCTGCTGGCCGACGGAGCATTTGATTATGAAGGCATCAGAAATGCCATCAATGATAAGACGCGTCTGATAACCATACAGCGTTCTAAAGGATATCAGACAAGACCGACGCTTTCCGTGGCGGGGATCGGCGAGCTGATCCGCTTTATCCGCGGTATCAAGCCGGAAGTGATCATTATGGTGGATAATTGTTATGGAGAATTTGTAGAAACGATGGAACCCTCCGAAGCCGGAGCGGATATGATCGTCGGCTCCCTGATCAAGAATCCCGGCGGCGGACTTGCGCCGATCGGCGGTTATATTGCCGGTACAAAGAAATGTGTGGAAAACGCAGCTTATCGCCTGACCTCTCCGGGACTCGGCAAGGAAGTCGGCGCTTCGCTGGGCATCCTTCCCGCCTTTTATCAGGGATTGTTTTTATCCCCAAAAGTAACAGCCAATGCGTTAAAAACCGCTATTTTTGCCGCCAATCTTTACGAACGCATGGGCTTTGGCGTTCTACCGGACGCAGCGGAACCACGACATGATATCATACAAGCGATCACCTTCGGAAAGCCGGAGCTTGTAACGGCGTTTTGCGAAGCCATACAGGCCGCGTCCCCCGTAGACAGCCATGTAGTGCCGGAGCCGTGGGAAATGCCCGGATATGATGCCAATGTTATTATGGCTGCCGGAGCATTCGTTTCAGGTTCCTCCATCGAGCTCAGCGCAGACGCTCCGATGAAGGAGCCCTATGCCGTATATTTTCAGGGAGGACTTACTTTCGAACATGCAAAATACGGAATGCTTAAGACGGTACAATATTTAAAAGACCGTAAATTGATTACATTGCCTGTATAATCCGGCCTTTCCGGATCAACCTGTCGAATCCTATCGAAGGAGAAAGGAAACTTCCTGTAACTATTTTATGTACAGGTTTGGAAAAATATGTTAAAATCATGATTGAGAATTTAACAGGAAAGAGAGCTACTTATGAAAAAAAACTATTGGGTACTATTGGTGATGATCCTTTCCGGGCTGGTGATCGGCGGATTTATCGGGACTTATATTCCATGGGAATGGTTAAACTACGGAGGAGTGTTCGGACTGACCTCGCCGGCCATGCTAAACCTTGGCATTATCACGATTACATTCGGATTTTCGATCAACATAACGATCGCAAGTCTGATCGGCGTTGCGGCGGCGATCATCATCTACAAATTTTTATAGGATAAAATATACATACACAAAAGAAAGGAGATTTTATTTTGGGTGTGAGTGCTTTTGGGATCGATCTCGGTTCCAATAATATTAAAATATACAATGCTAACAATGATACCTTTTTTATGGGCAAGAATATGATAGCCATCGAAGGGAAGGATACGTTATTTGCATACGGCGATTCCGCTTTCAGTATGTATGAGAAGGCGCCGGATAATATCACGGTTTCTTTCCCGGTCAACGCAAGCGTGATCGCTGATATTAAAAACATGAATACCCTGATCCGGTATTTTATCGGAGATCTCTGTAAGAATAATATCAAACCTGCGGATTATTATATTGCGGTTCCCACGGACATTACGGAGGTAGAAAAGAGGGCGTTTTATGATCTGATCAGGGATTCCAATCTAAAGTCAAAGCACATTTATGTGATGGAGCAGGCGGTTGCGGACGGTCTTGGCCTCGGCATCGATGTCAAAACCTCGCAGGGCGTGCTGGTCGTAGATGTAGGTTTTGATACGACGGAGATTTCCATTTTATCGCTGGGCGGCATCGTCCTCTCCAGACTGATCAAGATGGGCGGCAATAAATTTGACGAGGCAATCAAAAATGCAGTCAGAAAAGAATATAATCTTTTTATCGGCAATAAGACGGCGGAAAAAGTAAAATTTGCCATGCATGTCATGGGGACGGAAAATAAAAATGCGATCATTTACGGAAGGGACATCGTCACCGGTCTTCCGGTAGAAAAAGCGATCTCAACGGATCTGGTTTTTGACAGTCTGAAGGAAAGCTTTCATGTGATCATAGATAACATTAAGCAGGTTTTGGAGCGGACACCGCCGGAGCTGGGCGCGGATATCTATCGAAACGGCATTTATCTGACAGGCGGCGCAAGCCAAGTGGAGCATCTGGCTGAGATGATTGAAGAACAGACCGGTCTGAAGGTAAATCTGGATGACGAACCGTTGGGCAGTGTGGCAAAAGGACTTGCGGCGGTAATCCGGGAACCGAAATTTCATTCCCTTGCTTATGCGCTTGAAAACAAATAATGAAAATGCAGAAAGGCAATTGATTTTTAGCATATATGAGCCCTATCGTAAAGAGAAAAGCTGAAAAACCGAAAATTCCGGGGAAGTATGTGATGCTGATGCTTTCCATGCTTTGTATTGCGTTGATGCTCACTACATTTACGACCAATATTACAGGAACATTTCTCGGAAACATTGCAGGTTTTATTATTGTACCGTTTCAGAAGGGAATAACAGTCATCAGCGCCGCTTTTGTGGATGCTTCCCGTGAAAAAGCGGCTATTGCGGAGCTGCAGGCTCAAAATCAGGCGCTGCAGGAGCAGATTGATGAACTGCTGATTGAGAATACACTGCTGATGCAGGATAAATATGAACTGACGAGTTTGAGGGAGTTGTACGGACTTGACCAGCAGTATCCGGAATATGAAAAGGTGGGGGCAAGGGTGATCTCAGCTTCCTCAGGCAACTGGTTTGATGCATTTATCATTGATAAAGGAAGCGATGATGGGATTCTTGTGGATATGAATGTCATCGCGGGCGGCGGACTGGTGGGCAGGGTTGTGGAAACCGGGAAAAACTGGGCAAGGGTAACAACCGTCATCAATGACAATTCCAACATCAGCGCTTCCGTGCTGCATACGCAGGACAACCTGATCGTTTCTGGCGATCTTAGACTGATTGAAAATGGTTTTATCAAATATTCCCAGCTGATCGACGAAGATAATCAGGTCGGCATCGGAGATAAAGTAGTGACATCCAATATCAGCGACAAATATCTGCCGGGAATCCTGATTGGCTATGTTGCTTCGGTCGAAACGGATTCCAATAACCTGACAAAATCAGGATATATCACGCCGGTAGTTGATTTTGAACATTTATCGGAAGTGCTTGTCATTATCCAGATGAAGCCGGAGATCAAGTAAAATCAGGAACGGAGCTTGACCATGAAAAAAAATGTTACGGCAGTATTGCTTTTATTGATTATGTTTTTACTGCAGACCAGCGTATTCAGCCAGCTGGCTTATGGCAGGAGTGTTCCTAATCTGTTGATCCTCCTGACCGGCGCGTACGGGCTGATACGCGGAGAATACAGCGGTATCTTTCTGGGATTTTTCGGCGGACTGTTATTGGACATTTTTTTTATGGATGTTCTTGGCTTTTACGCACTGGTTTATATGCTGATCGGTTACTTTGCAGGCAAGCTGAATACCTACTACATACATGATGATTTTAAACTGCCTCTGGCGGTTATCGCCGGAAGCGATCTGGTGTTATTGCTGGTGGATTACGTATTTTTTCATCTGTTAAATGGAAAATTCGATTTTGGCGGATATATCCTGCATACGATATTTCCGGAGCTGATCTATACGCTCGGCATTTCGGTAGTGCTGTATCCCCTGCTGGTGGTTCTGGAATATAAATTTGTTCTGGCTGAATTTAGGAGAGACGATTCAGATGTTTTATGATTGGAAGGAAAAGATTATCAACTTCATATTGTCAAGATTTTCCTTACTGTTTCTGGCGCTTATTGTCATTACCGCAATAATGGTCAACAGGATCTTTCAGCTTCAGATCGTGAATGGCAACGAATATATGAGCAATTTTACGCTCAGCATCGAAAAAACAGTGGATATTTCCAGCACAAGAGGCAATATTTATGACTGTAACGGTGTACTGCTTGCCTATAATGAATTGGCATACAGCGTGACGATCACGGATACCATCGAATCGGGAGCCGGAAAAAATGCTGCTCTGAATACGATTATTTATCATATGATACATATGATTGAGAGCAGTGGGGATGAGCTTGTCAGCGATTTTAAGATCTATCTGGATGAAAACGGCAATTACCGGTATGCCGTGGAAGGGAATACGCTGTTACGCTTTCTGGCGGATGTTTACGGCAGAAAGACGATACAGGAGCTTACCTATCCTGAAAAAACGGCGACACCGGACGAAGTCATTGCTTACCTTGCCGGAGAAAAAAAATTTGGAATCGGCGGTTATTTTACTGATGAAACGGGCAAAAATACCGCTTTTATCATGGGCATGGGCTATACCAAGGAAGAAATATTAAAGATCATTAATATCAGATATAACCTGAGCCTGAACGCTTTTCAGAAATATATTTCCACTGTGGTAGCAACTGACGTCAGTGAAAAAACAGTTGCCGTCATTATGGAAAACAGCGATCTTTTGCAGGGAGTTGCCATTGAGGAGGATACGATCCGCCGGTATAATAACAGTATTTATTTTGCGCCGATTATCGGCTATACCGGTAAGATCTCGCAGGAGGAATATAATGCACTGTCGCTGGAAGACTCCAATTATTCCCTTACCGATATTGTCGGAAAAACAGGCATAGAATATTCCATGGAACACGAACTGCAGGGAACAAAGGGTTCTGAGACCGTC
This sequence comes from uncultured Lachnospiraceae bacterium, assembly GCA_964421915.1. Taxonomy (GTDB): domain Bacteria; phylum Bacillota; class Clostridia; order Lachnospirales; family Lachnospiraceae; genus NK4A136. The sequence goes on along the minus strand of CAYQZB010000002.1, from coordinate 158,379 downwards.
TATGTGGATAAGTTTGGCAGGATCATAGAAGTACAGAATGCCATACCGCCGATCGCCGGCAACGATATCTATCTGACGATAGACAGTGAGCTTCAGATTGCGATTTATAATTTAGTGGAGCAGAAGATTGCCGGAATCCTGGTGAGCCGTATCGTAAATGAGAAGGAAGTGGAACAGACCGGACGTAACGTAAAGATCCCCATCTATGATGTCTATTATGCACTTTTTAATAATAATGTCATAGATATCAACCACCTTTCCAAGGAATATGCGGGAGAAACGGAAAAAGCCGTATATCAGGCATTTTTGAGTAAACAGGAAAATGTATTTGCAGAGCTTAGAAGGCAGATGATGGAAAGCAATACCGCCTACCGGGATCTGAGCAAAGAATATCAGGTCTATGAAAGTTTTATCATCGCCATGCTTTCCTCCAATGATTACGGCGTGCTGAATATGGAAGCAGTCGATCAGACAGATCCGGTCTACCAAAGCTGGAAAACGGATGAAACCATCAGCATCCGTGAATTCCTGACCTATGCTATCTCAAAAAACTGGATCGATATCAGCAAGCTGCATCTGGAGAATCAGTATTCCGATTCTACGGAGATCTATACGGCGCTGATTGACTATATTATAGAGCATCTTACCAATAACAACGATTTTTCCAAGAAGTTGTACCGTTATATGCTTCTAAATGACAATATCAACGGAAAGCAGGTATGCATGCTGCTTTGGGAACAGGATATCATACAGATTGATCAGGCAAGGATCAGCCGTCTTACTTCCGGGCAGATATCGTCATACAGCTTTATGGTATCATTGATCTCCAATCTGGACATCACACCTGCCCAGCTGGGGCTAGAGCCATGTTCCGGCTCCTGCGTCGTTACCAATCCGAATACCGGTGAGGTGCTTGCTCTGGTGTCCTATCCGGGTTATGACAATAACCGGCTTGCCAATAACGCAGATTCTGCATATTTGGCAGCGCTTAACAGTGACATGTCAAAACCGCTTTGGAATTATGCAACACAGCAGCGTACCGCGCCGGGCTCCACCTTTAAGATGCTTTCCGCAGTTGCGGGCGTGGAAGAGGGCGTGATCACGCTTGGGGAAACGATCACCTGTCATGGAGTGTTTGAAGACAAGCTGGCCGGGACTACCCCGCCCAGATGTACCGGAATACACGGCTCGCTTGCCGTCACCGGCGCGATTGAAAATTCCTGTAATATCTTTTTCTATGAGGTAGGCTACCGCCTTGCAAACAGCGGTACAGGCTATAATGACAGCGTCGGCATGGAGCGCATCTACCGGTATGCGGATATGTTTGGATTTAGCGAAAAAACCGGTGTAGAGATTGCGGAATCCGAGCCACAGGTATCGACGCAGTATCCTGTACCGTCAGCAATCGGACAAGGCAATCATAACTATACGACAGTCGGTCTTGCACGGTATGTAACGACAATCGCCAATAGCGGTACAGTATATCAGTTAAGCCTGATCAGATCCATTCAAAATCCGCGTGGGGAAGTGCTTTATAGTTATACGCCGAATGTCCGGAACTATGTAAGTCTGAGCGACAATCTTTGGAATGCGATCCATGTCGGCATGCGCAGGGTAATCGAACGGAAGTCATATTTTAATGACTTTGGAGTAGCCTGTGCCGGGAAAACAGGAACGGCCCAGGAGGCAGAAAATAAACCCAACCATGCATTGTTTGTTGCTTATGCCCCCTATAACTCGCCTGAGATCGCAATTGCTGTACGTATCGCGCATGGATATTCCTCTGATTACGCTGCGCAGCTTGGAAAAGATGTATTTACTTATTATTTTAATCTGATGGATCATACGGAGCTGATCAACGGCGAAGCATCGGAAGCAGTCGGAGGCAGCACGACAACAGATTAATAATAATTAGAAAGGACGATTATGGATACCTTGATCAAAATAAAGAGCTCTGCTAATGGGCTCAGAATCATAATGGCGGCCGAGGGAAGCATGGAAGAGTTGGAAGAGGCGCTTCGTCAAAAGCTGACCGATGGACGGAAATTTTTTGGGGATGCCAAAATGGCGCTGTCATTTGAAGGGAAAGAACTGACGGAAGAGGAGCAGGATCATTTCTGCGATATCATTACGGAATATACGGATATCAATATCGTCTGTCTTGTTGACCTTTCCAAGACGGCGGATTCATTCCGGCATTGCATCCGTACCGTTGCGGATGAATATAAGAAAAATGACATCTGCTTTATCAGAAACTCCGTTATTAATCAGGAGTTTATAGACTCGGAAAAGGATGTGGTCGTCATAGGCGATGTGCATCCCGGATGCACGATCATTTCAGAGAAAAGCATCTATATCTTTGGCGGTTTATATGGGGAGGCATATGCCGGGCTCCGTTCTTCGGAGAACCCCAAAATACAGCCGCCGGAAGATAATCATGATGAAGTACATAACGAGGCTTCTAAACAGGTGATCCTTGCCATGGAGATGGCACCGGAGGAACTCAGGATCGGCCGCCTTTGCTATCAGCCTGCGAAAAAGCCGCGCTGGGGGATCAAGCCAAAGTTATTGCCCCAGATCGCTTATGCATCTAATGATAAAATTAATATAGAGCCTTACACCAAAGAATTACTAAAACGGATCACGCAATGATCCATTGGCTGTAAGCAGATTACTGATGTGATCATGTTTTAGGGGACAATTATTAATTTTGGAGGGAGACCAAATGAGTGAAGTAATTGTCATTACATCAGGGAAAGGCGGAGTCGGTAAGACAACTACCACCGCAAATGTAGGAACGGGACTTGCGTCCCTCGGAAAAAGCGTTGTCCTCATTGACACGGATATCGGACTTAGGAATCTTGATGTCGTTATGGGACTGGAGAACCGCATCGTCTATAATCTGGTCGATGTGATCGAAGGAAACTGCCGTATCAAACAGGCACTGATCAAAGATAAGCGTTACCCGTCGCTATATCTTCTGCCCTCGGCACAGACAAAGGATAAAAGCGCCGTATCGCCGGAACAGATGAAAAAGCTGATCCAGGAATTAAAAGAACAGTATGATTATATCCTGTTAGACTGTCCTGCAGGCATAGAGCAGGGATTTAAAAATGCCATCGCAGGTGCAGACAGGGCGCTGGTCGTGACGACACCGGAGGTTTCTGCCATACGGGATGCCGACCGTATCATCGGTTTATTGGAAGCCAATGAATTTGAGAAGATCGAGCTTGTCATCAACCGCCTCAGACATGATATGATCAGACGTGGTGAGATGATGACGATTGATGATGTCATTGATATTCTGGCAATCCCGCTGATCGGCGCCGTTCCGGATGATGAGAATGTTGTAATCTCCACCAATCAGGGAGAACCGCTTGTCGGCAGCGCAACACAGGCGGGCAAGGCGTATCTGAATATTTCCAAGCGCGTCACCGGAGAGGAAATACCGCTGATGGAAATGGACAAGAGCATTACTTTATGGGCCAGATTCAGCGGCATTTTCCATCGCGTATAACAGAAAGGAGAGCGGACTATGAATAAATTTTTATCTCTTTTCAAAAGACATTCATCAAGCGGCGTAGCGAAAGACAGACTTAAAATACTATTGATCTCAGATCGGACGGAATGTTCACCGGAAATGGTGGAAATGATTAAAAAGGATATCATCGGTGTGTTGTCAAAATATATGCGCATCGATGTGGAAAGCACGGAAATACAGATTACCCAGACAAAAAATCAGGAACGGGGCAGCCGGATCCCATCGATCCGTGCCAACATCCCCATCCTGGAATTACGTTCAAAATAATAACCGCAGGATAAGGATAATATTATGCCGCAAAAATACCATATCAAGAATTTTGATTTCATACTTCTATTATTGCTGCTTGCAGTGACAATAATAGGCATCCTTGCGATCGGAAGTGCCAAGGAATCCGTACAGACCAGACAGATCGGCGGCGCCATCCTTGGCATATTTCTGATGGCGGTAATTGCCTGTGTGGATTATCACCTCATTTTAAAGCTACAATGGCTGATTTATGGTTTGAATCTCGGGCTGTTGCTCTTAGTTCAGTTGGTGGGTGATTCCTCCCATAATGCCCAGCGATGGCTGGAAATTGCGGGAATCAGATTTCAACCTTCAGAAACTGCAAAAATACTGTTGATACTTTTTTATGCACAGTTTATAATAAAGCATAAGGATAATTTGAATACATTCAGCACATTGGCGAAAATGATCCTTTTGCTGCTTCCGCCGCTGGCATTGATTTACAAGCAGCCGGACATGTCTACAAGCATTGTAGTGGTAATTATTTTCTGCGTGATACTTTATGTCGGGGGATTGAGCTATAAGATCATTTTGGGTCTGCTTGCCGTTGCGATTCCGGTCGGCGTTATCTTTTTGTTTATTGTACTGCAGCCGGATCAGACATTGATTGAGGATTATCAGCAGGAACGTATTTATGCGTGGTTAAATCCTGAAAAATATGAGCTGACCACGGCATATCAGCAGCAGAACTCGATCACCGCCATAGGCTCGGGACAGCTATGGGGCAAGGGGCTGAACAATAACGAAGTAGGCTCCGTGAAAAACGGAAATTATATTTCAGAACCGCAGACGGATTTTATCTTTGCCATAATCGGCGAAGAGATGGGATTTGTCGGAAGCTGTGCAGTCATCTTGCTTTTGATGGCAATCACGGCAAGATGCTATCTGGGAGCTATGCAGGCAGATGATATTGCAGGCGCCGTAATCTGCAGCGGAGTGGGTTCGATTGTATGTTTTCAAAGCTTTATCAATATTTCGGTTACCACAGGGATTCTGCCGAATACCGGACTACCGCTGCCCTTTGTCAGTTACGGACTGACCTCGCTGGTCAGTATGTATATGGGAATGGGATTTGTATTCAATGTGAAGCTGCAGCGTGGAAACCGCAGACGGACAAGCAGTGAGAACGAGGAGGAAACATTTTTTTCACTGCAAAAGTCCCTGAATCGTTAGTGCCAGAACCTTAAAAGCCGGTCACAGTATGGAGGATAAGCATGAATATTGCGTTAATTGCTCATGATGCAAAGAAAAAACTGATGCAGAATTTTTGTATCGCTTACCGGGGGATCTTAAGCAAGCATATTTTATATGCAACCGGAACCACGGGACGCCTGATAGAAGAGGTGACGAACCTTACGATCCACAAATATCTTGCCGGGCATCTGGGCGGAGAGCAGCAGATCGGTGTTCAGATCGAGCATAATCAGATCGATCTGGTCATATTCCTGCGTGATCCGCTGACACCGAAGTCCCATGAGCTGGATGTCAACAATCTTGTCAGATTGTGCGATATGCACAATATTCCGCTGGCAACCAATCTGGCTTCTGCGGAATTATTGATAAAATCTCTGGAACGAGGAGAATTTGAGTGGCGTGAATATAAATAATCATTTTAAAAAAATTACAGCATTATGTCTTGTTTTATTGACAACAGTCTTATTGTCCGCCTGTGCTTCTGAAGAAATTCCGCTTTCTTATGGGACGCTGCAGTCCAATGACAGCTTTTCCATAGAAGCCGATGAAGCGCAAACGCAGATTGCCTTGTTTGCTTCTGATCTTTGCGCTGCGGCAGATGATATTACGGACAGCAGTACAGCTGTTGTAGGTGATCTGAATGCAGCATGCATATATGATCTTAATCAGGAGAAGGTGTTATATTCCTATCAGGCCAATGATCGCCTCAATCCGGCATCACTGACAAAAATCATGACGGCGCTGCTTGTGATGGAAAACTGTAATCTGGAAGATGTTGTACTGATTGGCGATGTAACCATCTATGAGGATGGCGTGCAGCTCTTTAATCTGAAAGCGGGAGACCGGATCACCGTACAGAATCTTCTATATGCGACGCTGGTATATTCCGCCAATGACGCGGCGCTGGCGCTGGCGCAGCATGTGGCAGGTTCTGAGGAGGCGTTTGTGGAAATGATGAATACACGGGCGCTTCAGCTTGGCGCCACCAATACGCATTTTGTGAATCCACACGGATTATCACATGAAGAACATTATACGACAGCATACGACCTGTATCTGATCTTTAATGCGGCGGTAAAGCATGATATTTTTCAACAGATCATCAATACCACCTCTTATACCGTAGAATATACTCTGGCAGATGGAACGCAGAAAAGCAGGGATATTACAACCACCAATAAGTTTCTGTCGGAAATTTATGATTCACCGTCCGGCGTATCAATCATCGGCGGTAAGACGGGAAGCACCATGGCAGCCGGGAAATGTATCATCCTGTATGCTTCGGATGCCGCAGGGAATCCTTATATCTGCGTCGTCATGGGAGCAGGCAACGAAGAACAGCTTTACCGCCTGATGAAACAGCTTTGTGAGGAAGTTATCTTAAAATAAGTGTCATTTTATATTGCTTTGGAGGAAACTTTATTTCTTTTTGAAATATGAGTTGTACTATCCGGCATAATACTGTATAATAATTTTATGATAAATTTTGTTTTTTTATATACCAATACATAAAATTCGGAGGATGGAAGCATGATTCAATTGATTGTCGGAAATGAAGGAAAAGGAAAGACAACAAAACTTTTGGAAAAAGCAAATCAGGAGATCACTACGGCAAACGGCACTATCGCTTATCTTGATAAGAATAAGAAGCATATGTATGAACTGAATAATAAGATCCGGCTTGTTGATGTATCTGAGTTTGATTTTAAGACGACGGATGAGTTTTACGGCTTCGTATGCGGGATCATTTCAACAGATCACGATCTTGAGCAGCTTTATTTTGACAATTTCTTAAGGATCGCTTCCGTGCAGAAGGAAGATATTCTGACGGCGCTTGATAAATTTGCTGATTTAGGCAGCCGTATGAATATTACGTTATGTATGAGTATTGCAATGGATGAAAGCGCTATTCCTGAAAAATACCGCGCAGACATCATTATATCACTTTAAACCAAGCAGTCACAGGCTTTAATCAAAATGGGAAGGCAAAGAAGGCAGCAAATAACAAATAACAGACCGATAGGATTATTTATTGTTCTGATTATTATTGTTTATATCATCAGTCAGTTTTATAAGCTGATCAATAGAAATGATATCTCCTCTTATCAGGTGAAGGAAGGTTCACTGGCGGTTTCCAGCGTCTATACAGGGATCGCCATTCGGGAAGAGGAGGTATTTCAATGTGCCGATACCGGATTTATCAACTATCTGACAAGAGAGGGCGAACATATTGCCTGCGGTGATCTTTTGTATATCATTGATCAGGGCGGCGTATTGGACGAGCTGTTGAATCAGGGAAATCATGGGGAAAATTCTTTGACCGATCAGGATCTTTCCAATCTCAAAACAGATATCATTAATTTTAATTCCACCTTTGATAAATCACATTTTTCAGAGGTGTATGATTTTTTGTATGCAATGGATGGCTCTATCTTAAAGCTGGCCAATATGAATATCCTAAGTGAGCTGGGGGATGGGCAGTCCAATGTCAACTTGGATCTTGTGAAGCTGAACCGCGCCCCGAAAGCAGGATATGTCGTCTATCATACGGATGGATATGAAAATGTTTCTGTCAATGGGATTACGCCGGAACTGTTTGATACGGAGCAGTACGAAAGACAACAGCTGATCAATAACACGCTGGTAGAGCAGGGGCAGGATGTTTATAAGATGATCACTTCCGAGGACTGGACGCTGGCAATCCAGTTGGAGGAAGAACGTGCGCTGGAGTTGATGGGAGAAACTTATGCGGAGATCAAATTTTTATCGACACAGGAGACAGTATGGGCAGCAATCCGGGTACAACAGATAGGAGATGCATTTTTCGCCTATCTTTCCCTCAATAATTCCGTTGTAACCTTCTGCAATGAACGTTTTATTGATATTGAACTGATTACGCGCAATGAACAGGGGTTAAAAATCCCCATTTCCGCCATCGACTACCGGCAGTTTAACGTGGTTCCGGAGGCCTACCGCATCGACAGGATAGACGCCAATACTTCAACCTTTATGAGAAAGACGTTTCTGGAGGACGGACAGCAGTCTTCAGATATTATTTCGGTAGCCGTCTATGCCGAAAAAGAAGAAGGTATTTATGTAGATGCAAATCAGTTAAAGATTGGTGATTATCTGTTACTGGAAAATACCATGAGTGAAAACGCAGTCAGTCAGGTAGGGGAGCTGGTGGGCGTTTATTGTATCAATCAGGGATATGCAGAGTTTCGGCAGATCGTGATCCTGTATCAGAATGACGAATACGCCATTATCCAAAAGAATACGCCGGGCGGCATCAATGAATATGATTACATTGTACTGGACGCATCAGTAGTTTCTCCGGATGATTTTATATTTGAATAGTTTTTTATTAAAATTTTTATATTTTTTAGAAAAATTTTAAGAAAAGGGTTGACATAATTCTAAATAAGTTACATAATATATTTATGGTAATCATTGCCATAATTGGATTAATGAAAATGGAGGACATGAGGAATGGGAGCAATTGGCGAATTTTTGAACGCAATTAAGATGAGAGAGCCCGACGACGAATACTATGATGATGAAGAATATATTGAAGATAATCTTGTAAGGGTGCCTTCCTATAAACAGGCAGAAAGAGATTACGTGGAAGAAGAGAAGTCAAAGAGAAAGATCCAGAAAGTTACACCGATGCCGCTCAGCCGTAAAAAAAGCAATGCAGGCGGAATCGGAGATGTATTTGGTATTAAGCCGGAGACAATGGAAGATGCCAAGGTAATTACGGATACTCTGCTGGAAGGCAAGACAGTGGTTCTGAATGTTGAACAGCTTGGTACAGATACAGCAAGAAGGATTTTGGATTTTGCGATGGGTTCAACCTATGCATTGAATGGCATCATGCAGCAAATTTCCAATAGTATCTTTATTATCGTTCCTGATGGTGTGGAGATATCAGGCGCGTTTCAGGATCTGATTGGATCGTCAGAGAATTGAGCGGATACATAGGCATGACTAAAACAGCGGCATAGCAGCTTTGTGCCGCTGTTTTTCATTTTGTTGTATGTTATTTGATTGACATAAATGCAATAGCTTGGTAAGATTAAAACGAAACCGATAATAGGAGAGAATGGGAATGTCAGCAAAATTATCAATTACCATGAACAAAAAACCGATTTATGATATTATCATCGAAAATGATTTTGAGGCGCTTGCCGAAGGGTTGGAACCATATCGCGGCAGACGGTGCATGATTGTGACGGATACTAATGTGGGACCGATTTATCTTAATGCTGTCAGTGAAAAAGCTGCAACGGTATATAATGAAGTTTATTCCACATCATTTTCTGCCGGTGAGGACAGTAAAAACTTAGTTACCGTACAGGCAGTATTAAAGGAGCTGATAGAGCATCAGTTTGACCGCAAGGACTGTATCATTGCGCTGGGCGGAGGTGTAGTCGGCGATCTGGCGGGATTTGCGGCATCCATCTATATGCGCGGGATTGCCGTGATCCAGATACCCACAAGTCTGCTGGCCCAGGTTGACAGCAGTATCGGCGGCAAGACAGGCGTTGATTTTGATCGGTACAAGAATATGATCGGTGCTTTTTATATGCCTAAACTGGTATATATTAATACAGCGACACTTTCAACATTGGACGCAAGGCAGTTTTATTCCGGCATGGCAGAGGTGCTGAAATATGGATTAATCATGGATGCATCATTTTATGAATGGCTTCTGGGAAAGATATACGAGATTCAAGATCGTGATCCGGCAACATTAGAAGAGATGATCGAGACCTGCTGTCAATGCAAGCAGCGGATAGTGGAGCGCGATCCCTATGAGAACGGTGAACGCGCAATCTTAAACTTCGGTCATACATTAGGACATGCAATCGAAAAATATATGGATTTTAAGCTTCTTCACGGAGAATGTGTTGCGCTTGGCAGTGTCTGTGCCGCATTTATCTCTTGGAAAAAAGGGAAGCTGTCCATGGAAGAATATTATGAGATCCGGGATATGTTTGTACCTTTCCGCCTGCCAATCAGCATGACGGATATTGCGCCTGAAAAGATCGTGGAACTGACCAAGGCTGATAAAAAATCAGATGGCGGAGGGCTCAAATTTATTCTGCTGAAAAAGGTTGGGAAGGCTGTCATCGACACAAGCGTGACAGCAGAAGAAATGCTTGCGGCATTGCAGGAGATTCATTTTGATGAGAACGAATAATAAACAGCTCAATAAAATCATGTTATTTTGGGATCTGGTCATCGTGTCTTTAGGTATATTCCTGGATCAGTGGACGAAAGCGCTTATGACGCGGTATTTAAAGGGACAGCCATCCATTCCGATCATTAAGGATATCCTGGAGCTGGATTATGTAGAAAACCGTGGCGCGGCATTCGGCTTGCTGCAGGGGAAACGGATCTATTTTTTAGTGATTGCGGCTGCCGTATTTTTTTTGTTTGTCTGGCTGCTTCTAAAGCTTCCTCTGGAGAAAAAATATCAAAAGCTTCATATTGCGCTCAGCTTTATCCTTGCAGGCGCGGTCGGGAATACCATAGACCGTGGAATGAAGGGGTATGTTGTTGATTTTGTTTATTTTAAGCTCATTGACTTCCCCGTATTTAATGTTGCGGATATTTTTATCACTGTTACAACAATATGGCTTGCTGTTTTGCTTTTATTCTTTTTTAAAGAGGAAGATTTTGATTTTCTGCGCAGACAGAAAAACCGGGAGATAGATCCAGAAAATAAGTAATATTTTTATAATCAAATATATCACCCGATTAAGAAAGGATATGGTACATGTCAGAATATCGCTTTACCGTGGAAGCGGAGCAGGAAAATGAACGGCTGGACAAATATCTGAGCAGCCTTCTTGCGGAATGCTCCAGAAATTATATCCAAAAGCTCATTAAGGAGGGAGCTGTCACCGTGAATGAAAAACCGGTGAAAGCATCCTCTTTACTTCATATAGAAGACGAGGTATCGATCATCGTGCCGCAGCCTGTCCTGCCGGAGATCCGTCCCCAGGCGCTCCCTCTTGATATCATTTATGAAGATGACGATCTAATCGTCATAAATAAGCCTAAAAATATGGTTGTACATCCGGCGGCAGGGCATTTTGACGATACATTAGTCAATGCCGTCATGTATCATTGCGGGGAGCATTTATCGGGGATCAATGGCATTATGCGTCCCGGCATTGTCCACCGGATCGATAAGGATACAACCGGTCTGCTTGTCATCTGCAAAAACGACACCTGTCACAATGATATCGCCCTGCAGTTGAAAGATCACAGCATCCAGAGGACATATCACGCAATTGTAACGGGTATACTCCAAGAAAATACCGGTACAATCGATCAGCCCATCGGCAGACATCCCCATGAACGTAAAAAAATGAGTATCAATCAAAAAACCGGAAAATCAGCCATTACACATTATGAAGTGCTGGAGCGTTTTTCGCAATATACGTATATCCGATGCAGGCTGGAAACCGGACGCACACACCAGATCCGCGTCCATATGGCAAGTCTTGGGCATCCTTTGCTTGGCGATGAATTATATGGCAGAAAATCTAATCGTTTTAAAACAGATGGTCAGGCGCTTCATGCCAAAACTCTGGGATTTATCCATCCGTCTACAAAAAAGCCGGTTATGTTTGACAGTCCGCTGCCGGAATATTTTGAGCAGATTCTTATGACGCTTAGAAATCCATAAATATTATATTCCATTGTAATAGTGGTCTGCTTATACAACTCTTCGCAAAACTTTCCTTTTGCGAAGAGTTGTATTACCTGTCTTCCAGAATATGATCCATTCCCTGCGCAATGATTGTCTTGACATGTTCATCTGCCAGAGAATAAAAGATGGATTTTCCTTCCCGTCGATTCTTAATCAATTTACTCTGCTTCAAGATCCGAAGCTGGTGGGAAATGGCGGACTGCGTCATATGAAGGATCTCCGCAATATCGCATACGCATACCTCCGACTCAAATAAAACAAATAAGATCCGGATTCGTGTAGAATCCCCAAATGTCTTAAACAGCTCTGCAAGGTCATAAAGCTGGTCTTCTTCCGGCAGAGTATCGTTGACATGTTTCAGCAGCTCCGTATGAATCTCTTTATGGTCACATAATTCAATATCTTCGTGGATGTGCATAATGATAGTTCCTTTCGATAATTTCTGCAATTTAGAGCTTCGCCACAAATAGTGCCCTGATGGCATTGAGCACCGCCAGCACCATTACGCCGACATCTGCAAAGATTGCAAGCCACATATTAGCAATGCCTAAAGCGCCAAGAACCAGACAGATCACCTTGATTCCGATGGCAAAATAAATATTTTCATAGACGATCCGGATGCATTTCCTTGCGATCCTGATTGCCTTCGCAATCTTTAACGGATCGTCATCCATCAATACGATATCCGCTGCCTCGATCGCTGCATCAGAACCGAGCGCACCCATGGCTATGCCGATATCCGCACGCGCCAGCACAGGCGCATCGTTGATGCCGTCGCCCACAAAGGCAAGTGTTTCTTTCGCCCCCTTCCGGGAAAGCAGCTCTTCCACTGCCGCAACCTTGTCACCGGGCAGTAACTCGCTCCTTACTTCATCAATTTCCAGTTCTGCAGCGACCTGTCTGGCTGCCTTATCACCATCTCCGGTTAACATAATATTTTTATGGACACCTGTTTTCTTTAAAGCGGCTATTGCATCTTTTGCATGCGGCTTAATCACATCCGAGATCACAATATGCCCCATATATTTTCCCTCTACCGCCATATGGACGATCGTTGCCGCACTGTGACACTCCTGATACGTAATGCCAAGACGCTTCATCAGCCGATGGTTGCCGGCAGCAACTTTTTTCCCATCTACCAGAGCTGTGACTCCTTCTCCGCCGATCTCTTCCACCTGACTGACCCGGGACCGGTCAATCTCCTTGCCGTATGCCTTCTGCAGGCTTTTGCTGATCGGATGCGTAGAATAGCTCTCCACCAAAGCTGCATATTCGATCAATTCCTCATTTTCCAGTGCACTGTGGTGGATACCGCTGACTTCAAAGACTCCAAGCGTCATCGTACCGGTCTTATCAAAAACCACATATTTAGTGTCGGCAAGCGTCTCCAGATAATTAGACCCCTTAACCAGAATCCCCTGTTTCCCCGCACCGCCGATGCCTGCAAAAAAGCTGAGCGGAATACTGATTACCAATGCGCAGGGACAGCTGATTACCAGAAACGTCAACGCCCTGTATATCCAGCTCCCCCATGCCGGAGCTAATCCCATCGCCAGCATCCGAAACAGCGGCGGCAGGATCGCCAGCGCCAGCGCGCCATAACACACCGCAGGGGTATAGACACGCGCAAATTTACTGATAAAATTCTCTGACTTTGATTTCCGGGAGCTTGCATTTTCAACCAATTCTAAGATTTTAGAAACCGTTGATTCACCAAATTCTTTTGTGGTACGTATCTTAATTACTCCATCAAGATTAATGCATCCACTGATGACTTCATCCTCCACTCCCGCCTCTCTGGGAATGCTTTCGCCGGTCAGCGCGCTTGTATTCAGAGCAGAGTTTCCTTCAATAATGACGCCGTCAATAGGAACCTTTTCCCCCGGCTTTACCACTATGACAGAACCAACAGCCACCATATCAGGATCTACCTTTTCAACCTTCCCCTCCCGCTCGATATTAGCATAATCCGGTCTTATATTCATCAGCTCACTGATATTGCGGCGGCTCTTTCCTACAGCATAGCTCTGGAAAAGTTCACCGATCTGGTAAAACAGCATAACCGCCACGCCTTCCTTGTATTCTCCCAAAAGAATCGCGCCCACTGTTGCCACCGCCATCAAAAAATTCTCATCAAAAATCTGTTTATTTTTGATCCCCTTGAATGCCTTTTTTAAAATGTCATACCCGATAATCAGATATGGCGCCATATAACAGATCAACTGTATTATATTGATATATGGCTGTTCCAATGACAGCAAACTAAATGGTATAAATTCCAGCACAATCATCAAAACCAAAGATACTATGATCCTTATAAGGACCTTTTTCTGCTTCTTATTCATAATGCTCCTCCTTGTCAGAGCAGTCGTATTGAGATAATTCTTCTCCTGCCGCCTTCGGCAGATTAAATTAATTCTTTGTTCTATTGCTAATCAAAATAAATTTCGCAGTCGTCTTCAACCTTCTTACAATTTTTCAGGACCTCCCGCATTACAGCATCCGGATCCTGCCCGTCTTCAAACTCCACGATCATCTTCAATGCCATAAAATTGACTACTGCATTTTTTACGCCTGCCGTATTTTTGGCAGCCTCCTCCATCTTATTAGCACAGTTAGCGCAATCCACTTCAATCTGATAACTCTTTTTCATTTTTATGATCCTCCTTTTTCTTCAATCAAACATATGAGCATCTATTCATATGTTTGATTTTATTATAACATTTAAATATATTTTGTCAATTATCTTTTTCAAATATTTAAAGATTATTTGATATCGAAAACTTAAAAATGGACAGATACAATTTTACCTGTATCTGTCCATTTTAATCCCTCATGCCGCCTTTGGCGGCTCAAATGGAAATGAAATTACTGCCGGAACTTGCCGATCACCTCTTCCAGCTTCTTTGCCTTAAGGTTCATCTCTCCGGTCTTATCCGTGACCGTCTGGATATTCTCAACCATAGTCTGAACGCTGGCAGTTACTTCTTCATTATTGGCCGCATTTTCTTCACTGAGCGCACTCAGATCCTGTACGCTTCCTGTAATGCTCACCTTGTTTTCATCAAGAATAACTGTCTTCTCAGCGATCTCATTAATTTTACTGAGGCTGTTTTCGATCTGCAGGTTCAGCTCATTGAAGCTCTCCTGCGTTTCAGCGACTTTCTCCTGCTCCTTGGAGATCAGCTCCATGATCTCATCAGCCAGAACCACGCTCTTATCAGACTGCTCCACGATCTCCGCGGCCAGTGTCTTAATGGCATTGGCTCCCTCGCTGGACTGCTCCGACAGCTGCCGGATATTGTCTGCAACTACGGCAAAGCCCTTACCTGCCTCGCCTACCCTTGCTGCTTCTATGGATGCATTCAGACTCAGCATCTGTGTCTGTCCCGCAATGCTCTGAATGAATTTAACAGTTTCGTTGATCTTAGAGATGCTTCCATTCGTCAGATTGATCTGCTCACTGATATTCTCTGCCGCGCCAACCGATTTTGTGCTGCTCTCCATGACTTCATTCATATACCTTGACGCCGTATCACTGACAGAAGAAATCATTCCTGAGCTGTCACGAAGACTTTCAATATTCTGGGATATAATGCTGATATTGTCTCCCATGCTTAAAACATCGACATTGACATTCTGTACATTATCCGCCATACTGGTTGCCGCCATAGAAAGCTCCTCCATGGCGGTATTGATCTGCTCGGCGCTCACACTTAAGTTGTCGCTGATCTCATCCACATTTTTGATATTGCCGGTAAGATCCGCCGCTACGGATTTTGTTTCATTTACGATATCACGCAGGTTATTCTGCACCTGTTTTGCCGCCATTATAATGGAAAGTGTTTCAGCAATCGTGGTGTGTATCTCAAAATCATGGCCAATGTTGCCGTCGGCAATGATATCAAGCTCATCTGCCACCTGCTTTAACGGTTTTCTGACGATCTTCGCAGTCAAAATAATGACCACGATAAATATGGCTGTTATCACTATGGCTATGAGCGCCAGCGTAATAATCGCCCTGTTGACCGCCGCAGTTACAATGGACTGTCTGCTTCCGGCAAAAGACATACCCACAATATCCCCATCCAGTTCAATCGGCAGATAACATACATAATATTTTTCACCGTTGATAACAACATCATGGGCAATATAAGTCTGTCCCTTTTTCAGAACCGCATCAATGACTGCATCTCCGGCTTTGGTGCCGGCAATACGTTCGCCCTTGTCATCCCGTATGGAAGACAGGAAACGGGTATCTCCCTTAAAGATCGTCATTTCAATATCCATATCTTTCAGGCTGTCTATGTATTCTTCATCTGAAATGCTATAACTGTCCCAGTCCTCCCAGTCATAGCCATAATAATCTCTGGCTTCCCGGCAGGAGAGCTCCAGTTTTTCTTCCGTTGCCACAATCAACTGATGCTTTAAATTCAGACACGCTATAATGCAGACAGTCAGAATTGTCACCGTCAACGGTGTCATACCAAAAAGGATCAGCATGCTCGTCATGCTTAACTTTGCACCATTTTGTTTGGAATTGTTCATCATGTTTCTCCTCCCAAATCCCCTTTTTTATTATTTTTACTTATAACTACTTTATTTTATTTTTGTTTATCTCCTTCGGGGCTTTTTCAGCTTCTTTCTCCTTCGGCTCGGCGGTTACTTCTTCAACCGGCTCAATCTTATATTGCAGCTTCCTAAGACCATATCGGCGTCTGGTAACGATTTCCCGTACTTCATCAGGCGGGATCTGCATAAATTGATTGTTTTCATCAACGTAATCAACCTTAATGTAATCTTCCGTATGCTTTGACATCTGCTTATCATCTAAATTACTTCTGATCATTGCCTTAACAGCAGAATAAATTACCGCAAATAAAGGCACGCCAATAATCATACCGGGAATTCCCAAGATTCCTCCAAATAGTGTAATGGCAAAAATTACCCAAAAACCGGAAATTCCCGTAGCATTGCCCAAAATCTTCGGACCCAAAATATTACCGTCAAACTGCTGCAGCAGTATAATCATAATAATAAAATATAAACATTCCAGCGGATCAACCATCAAAACAAGAAATGCAGATGGTATCGCGCCGATATACGGACCGAAAAATGGAATTACATTGGTTACGCCGACAATCACACTAATCAGTATCGGATACGGAGTGCCGATGATACTTGTCAGGATAAAGCACAGAAACCCGATAATGATGGAATCCGCAATCTTTCCCACAATAAAACCAAGAAAAGTTTTATTGATAAATCTCATATTGTGGATAAAGCTATTGGCTGTTTCTCTTTTGGCCAATGCATACACAATCTTCTTAGCCTGTCCCGCAAAATTTTCTTTTCCATAAAGAAGGTAAAATGAAATGATAATACCGACCAGAGTATTTAATAAAATGGTTAAGATAGATACAACGCCGGAAGTAAGTGTTTTTATAAGATCGTTAATCTGCGGCATCAAATCCAACAAGGTATCCGTCAGGGAGCCATCTATCCACTCATTGATTTTTAAAGTCATTTCATCAATGATATCATTAATAACTCCGTTGAACTGTGGACGGTTGCGAAGCACGTCATTGACCCACGCTTCAAGATTATTGATATACGTAGTCAGCTGTTCGGAAATGTTTTCCAGACTTGTCCGCAGTTCCGGAATCACCATGGCAAAAAATGCATAAATCAAATATGTCATCAGAAACATACTAAGCAGAATCGTCACTGTTCTGATCCGCTTTTTATTTTTATCCGACACGGTTTTATTTTTTAATATTTTTTCATAAATGATCCGTTCTAAAAAATTGATGATCGGGTTTATTAAATAAGCTATGAGAAAACCAATCAGTATGGGAGAAAAAATCTTTACTAAAGAATGATATAATAATTTTACTTCGTTAATATGAAAAATAAAATAATAAAACAGTAGGATTGCCGCTGCTGTCAAGAATATGGTGATACCCCATTTTATATAGGATCTGTTTTCGTGTTTTTCCATTTTGCTGTTGTCTCTGTACTTTCCTAAAAAATATATTTCGCTCGATTCCGCACTGCTCCATCTCGCTCGCGGGCTTCGCCCTATGCTCACTCATGAAAACATCTGCCGCCTGTAAGCAAGCTTCCAGCGGCATCAGTTTTCATTCACTCGCGCACTGCTCATTGCTTTCGCGTACATTATATCATGTTTTACATAATTTTACCATGAAATATATGAAATTATTGCAGACAAGTTCATATTATCTTCTGAAAGTCATTATTTTACAGCGTTTTGGGTATCACTCTATAGAATAATTTGCATTTCTTCCTAAATTCTGTTACAAAAGCGTTCCATGCCATATTTTTAGAATACTGTGTTTTCACCTGATACAGAGGAGAAATTTTAATTGATTG
The DNA here is from genome assembly GCA_964421915.1 of uncultured Lachnospiraceae bacterium. Lineage (GTDB taxonomy): Bacteria > Bacillota > Clostridia > Lachnospirales > Lachnospiraceae > NK4A136. Next base: position 140,239 of record CAYQZB010000002.1, on the reverse strand, counting down.
TGGAAAATCTATTAATATGTTAATATATAACATATCAGAAGCAGCTAAAACGGGAGCCCTTATATGAAGCATCAACAGCTATACAGCAAAACCCGACAGGCAATTGATGATTATCATATGATAAACGCCGACGATCGGATCGCTGTCGGATTATCCGGCGGAAAAGACAGCCTGGCGCTTCTGTACGCATTGCACGGTCTGCAGAGCTTCTATCCGGTTCCATTTTCCATCATTGCCGTTACCGTGGATCTTGGATTTGAAAATCAGGATTATAGCGAATTGATTACTTTATGCAGACAATTAGGTATTCCATATCATATCATTCCTACGCATATTGCTGAAATCGTATTTGAAGCGCGTCAGGAAGCGCACCCCTGCTCTTTATGCTCCAGACTCCGCAAGGGCGCATTAAACCAAAAGATTCTTGAACTGCAATGCAATAAGCTGGCTTATGCACATCACAGGGATGATGTAATAGATACCATGATGCTGTCGCTGGTTTATGAAGGCAGATGGAATACGCTGTCTCCGGTAACGTATCTTGACAAAACCGGTCTTACCCTGATCCGTCCGCTCATATATGTTAAAGAAGCAGATATCAAAGGATGGGTAAAAACATATGACCTGCCGGTACAGCCAAGCAGATGTCCCGCGGATAAAGCAAGCAAACGGGAAACCACAAAGGAACTGATCCGTATGATTGACCGCGAAGCGCCCGGCGTAAGGGCGCGGATGTTTACCGCAATACAGCAGAGCGGCATGGAAAACTGGATAAAAAAATAAGAAACAGCTATGGAGATACATATGCAGGGAAATAATTACCACGAAATGATAAAGATCCAAAATATAGAAAAGCTCCGCCGGATGCAGAAGGAGCTTCCTTCCTTCTGTACCATCTTTTTCCGCGGCATATCCGATCAGGTCAGCACCCGTACCATGGTTGCCTATGCTTATGACCTGCAGATTTTCTTCCATTATGTCATACACAATATATTAAAAGACGATTCCATACAGATCAGCCAGCTCACGCTGGAACATCTGAAAGCGATCACAAAGTTTGAACTGGAAGACTATATGGAATATCTGTCCTACTATGAAAGCGCAGATGGAACTATCCATACCAATGATGAACGGGGCAAGGGACGTAAGCTTTCCTCTTTAAAGACATTATATAACTATTTTTATGAAGCGGAGCTGCTTCCCAATAATCCTGCCGCAATCGTTCATGTTCCCAAATATCACGAAAAAGAAATCATCCGTCTGGAGCCTAATGAGGTAGCGAAACTCCTTGATCTTGTAGAAAACGGTTCCGAACAGACAAGTAAAAAGCAGAAAGCCTTTCATAAGATCACACGTAACCGCGACTTATGCCTGCTCACCCTTCTTCTTGGGACCGGCATCCGTGTCTCGGAATGTGTCGGCTTAAATATATCCGATGTAAACTTTGATAATAATGCTATCCGCATCATACGCAAAGGCGGCAATGAAGCAGTTGTTTATTTTGGCGATGAAGTAGAGGATGCGCTTCGCCTTTATCTGAAAAGCCGAAAAGAGATCATTCCGCTGGACGGACATGAAGACGCGCTCTTTCTTTCTATTCAAAATCGCAGGATCACTGTACGCGCCGTTGAAAATCTGGTAAAGAAATATGCTTCTCAGGTAACGTCATTAAAAAAGATTACGCCGCACAAATTAAGAAGCACTTACGGCACGGAGCTATACAGGGAAAGCGGTGATATCTATCTTGTAGCAAGCGTTTTGGGACATAAAGACGTAAATACCACCAGAAAACACTATGCCAATATGGATGAGGACAGGAAACGCCGGGCAGCAAACATTGTAAAACTCAGGGAAAACAAAAGCTGATATCTCCAATATCGTAAAACTTAGTAAAACCAAAAGTTGATGTACCCAATATCCTTTTCTAGCGAAATTCTGTCGAGTAATAGGGGATCATCAGTTTTTCTCCCGCATAAATGGTTTCACCGTATCGATGATTGATCTGCTTTACTTCTTCGATATATTCACGAATCGTCTGCTCCTGCGCAAGATAATTCTGCTGCGCAATACTCCAGAGCGAATCGCCTTCAGCCACTTCTATCCTATGATAATATTTATAAAAGACTTCTTCGGAACCGTCATTTGCTTCTGCAGGCTGTGCAAATGCTAGCGACAGCATCATGGGGATGAAGATTGCAGAGATAACAACCGCAAGGCTGTATCGAAACGCCAGAATACGATACCGTCTGCTTGTGAGCATCCTGCGGATAAAACGTCTTATTACCTTTTTCATTCTTTTTTTTATCAAAAATAATGTACTTTTTTCAGACATGCTTTTCTTAGAAATATTTCTCTTAGATATATTTCCCTTTGCCATACTTCCCATTACTTTTTTAGTCATATCTGTTCTCCTTTTTCTGTTTTATCAGCATTGTGCCGACGAATATATGTTCGATTTATTGATATTATACCGAACATAGTTTCGATTGTCAACAGAAAATCGAACAAATTTTCGGAAAATATGTTTGCTTTTTCCGAAGTATCATGTTATAGTAGAATTATCAAAGAAAAACAAATGTTTGGAGGATTGATCTATGTCATATGGAAAGATTACGAAAAAACAGGAAGAAATTCTTACCTATATCAAGGATGTGATACTTCAGAAGGGATATCCGCCGACGGTACGGGATATCTGTGATGCAGTCAAGTTAAAATCCACATCCTCTGTTCATGCGCATCTGGAGACATTGGAGAAGAATGGTTATATCAAAAGAGATCCGACCAAACCCAGAGCCATCGAAATCATAGATGAATCTTTCCAGCTGGTGCGTCATGAGATGGCAAGCATTCCCATTGTGGGCACGGTCGCGGCAGGCCAGCCGATCTTAGCGCAGCAGAACATCGACGGTTATTTCCCACTTCCGGTTGAAATGGTTCCCAATACGGAGACATTTGTTTTAAAGGTAAAGGGAGACAGTATGATCAATGTCGGCATCTACAGCGGCGACAGCATCTTCGTCCAGTGCTGCAGCACCGCCAATAACGGAGATACCGTAGTTGCCCTGATTGAGGACTCGGCTACGGTCAAGACATTTTATAAGGAGAACGGTCATATCCGCTTACAGCCGGAGAATGACTCCATGGAGCCGATTATCGTGGATGACTGTCAGATCTTAGGGAAAGTATTCGGTGTATTCCGTCTCTACCGCTAATGTGAAAAAACTTCCGGCTGCTTCGCAGAGAAGTTCTGAGTTTCACACCGAAAAACGCTGCTAAAAGTGAACTTTTCCGATTTTTAGCAGCGTTTTTATTTTCTATATTGTAGAAGAGCAAGCTTTCATAAGGCTTCTTTATCGATCTGCTTTCCATCCCTCCAGATCCGTTCCAGATTGTAAAACAGCCGGTTTTCCTTATCAAAGATATGGACGATCACATCGCCATAGTCCATCAGCACCCAGTTAGCATGTTCATATCCTTCGATCTGCTGTGGATACAAGCCTTGCTTCGCGAGCAGTTCTTCTATCCTGTCAGAGATCGCATGCACCTGATTGACATTACTTCCGTTGGCAATGATAAAATAATCGGCAATGATCGTTATCTCGCTGATCTCTATGATCCTGATATCCTCGGCTTTCTTCTCTTCCATAGCGTCTACTGCAATCTTTGCTGCTTCTTTTGATGTTATCATCTTCATTTTCTCCATATCTATCTTTTCATATCCGTGTTAGCTTCATTTGCTATTTCTATCTTTTCATATCCGCATTAAGCTTGCTTGCTAAATCATGATTTAATTTTATAATATTCATGGGCTTCCTTGGAAAGCTCGTCAATCGGCTGCCCCTTATTTTTCAGATGTCGTATCGTCCCCTCCAGGATCAGGCAGACCGCCTGATCAAAATCAATAAATATGATCTTTCTGATCTCCTCCAGTCCGGGGATGATCTTTCTGCCGGGTTCAATATAATCTGCCGAAAATACGATCTTTTCCATCAGGCTCATATCCGGTTTTCCGGTGGTATGATAACGTATTGCTGATAAAATCTCCGGATCTTCTATGCCGTATTTCTTTTCTGCAAGACAACTCCCCAGTTTTGCATGGATCAAAAACGGATTCTCTTCTTCAAAAGGTGTCAGTTTTACTTTATATTTTTTACATAAGGCAAGTTTTTCATCCGTTTCAATGCATTTGGCGCAGTCATGCAGAAGCCCTGCGAGATACGCCTTTTCCACATCCGCGCCATAACGCATGGCAAGCGCCGCCGCTGTATAAGCAACACCAATCGTATGCTCATATCGCTTTGCATCAAGATGTTTACTCATTGATTTTTTGATTGTCTTATAATCGTAGATCGACATAACGCATGGTCCTCATATCTATTTATTTGTATGAAACAAACTGCATATTATTACGGCATAACAACAAACTGCTCTGACATGGAAAAATTACAATGATACATGGGATTCCATTATTTTGTCATCTGAGTTCATTTATATAAATGTTCCTTACGGATATAATCTCCGACCGCTTCCGGCACCATACCGCTGATATCCTGCCCTCCGGCAACGGCATCACGGATCTTGCTGGAGGATGTCATATCCTGCATCTCCATACTGTAAATATGTGTATGGTATTTCTCTTCCAGATACCGGATATATTGCGGAAGCTGTATATTTTCGGTATGGTCGTTCTGAACATCTGCAGCAGCTTCACCGCCATCAACGGGAGCATACCGCCTGTCGGATGCTTCCGGTATTCGGGAAGCCACAATAAAGCCGCATTGCTTCATCAACCGGGCAGGTTCTTTCCAATATTCCATCATCCGCAGGGAATCTTCTCCCAGCAGGAAAAACAGCTCGTCTTCCGGATAAATGCCGCGAAATTCTTCCATGGTTTCATAACTGTATGTGGGACCCTCTTTGCGAATCTCAAGATCCGATGCTTCCATACCGCTTCTGCCCATTAATGCAAGACAAACCATATGATAACGATGTCCGCCTGAAAGCACATTGCTTTTCATATAAGAATTTCCGCTTGGCAGGAAAATCACTTTATCCAGCTGATATAAGCGTTTTGCATTTTCAGCAAGTTTAATATGTCCATTGTGTATGGGATTAAACGTCCCCCCATAAATACCTATTTTCATCATTCACAACATTCCGCACTACTCTTCAAAAACTTCTGCGCCTAATGACTTTGCTATTTCTTTCAGCTTGTCTGCTGCTTTTTCAGAGTATCCTTCATCACAGCCAATCATTCCCTTTCTGTATATGATTACAGAATCATCAAAAAGAGTTCTTCCTTCGATTTTTATCTTTAATTTTTGTTTGGTAATCGGGTTAATTCCTTCAGCAAATTCTTTTAAAACCAGATCCTTATCTGTTTTGACATAATCAAGCCATTCCTGTAAAGATATGTCTTTTTCCCTCTTTATGTATATATCCATTCTGATCCCTTCTGCCGCCTTTGGCGGCTCAAATAGAAATGAAAAACGCTTCTTTTGCGTTTTTCGGTGTGAAACTTAATATATCTTAGGCAGTGTTTTTTATGCCTTAGATATATTTTTCACACTAATCCCTCCTGCATTTACGTTATAAAATTCTTTCTCTCCGTCTTGTCGGTCAGAGCATGATTTTCTTATGATCCTTATTCTCTTTATAAAGCACGATCTTTCTGCCGATCACCTGTACCAATGTGGAACCGGTACGGTCAGCCAGCATCCCTGCCATGACCGCAGGATCATCCTCTGCCCCTTTTAATACGGAAATTTTAATCAGTTCATGGGTATTAAACGCCTCTGCAACTGCTTCCGTCACCTCCGGCGTCAGATTAGATTTCCCGATCTGAAACAGGGGCGTCAGATTGGCAGCAAGACTTTTTAAATACGCGCGCTGTTTGCTTGTTAATGTCATAAAAACCTCCATCCCTTCAATATTCTTGAGCTACCGCGTTCCCGTGATTCCATTACTTATAATAATCAAATGTCAACCCATACATCCGCACCGTATCTCCCTCCGAGATACCAAGCGCCTCCAATTCATCCAGGATGCCATTATCCTTTAAAAACTTCTGGAAGAACCGGAATCCTTTTTCGGATTCTAAGTTAGTATAACCCAGCATCTTTTCAATGCGGGGACCTTCTACCACATATTCCTTTGCCTCTTCATTGTAAGATACTTCAAAAGGCTCATTCTCATACTGTAAAGCTTCATCAGGATTGTACTCCGTATCAAAGACCACATCCTCCTGTTTCATCTCCTGAAGCCGCTGATAAACATAAGAGAGCAATTCCTTCATCCCCTCTCCCGTTACCGCGCTGACAGGAAAAACTTTTACTCCTTTCGGCTCCAGCGCTTCTTTGATACGTTCCACCGGATCATGATATTCCGGATAAATTAATTCGCCGTCTTCGTCGATGTCAATCGGCTCTTCCTCCCTGACGATGGCATCAATCTTATTAGCGGCTACGATCTGTGGAATAGAAGCCACTTTATCGCCGTATGCCTTTAGTTCCGCATTGATCTTATGATAATCCTCCAACGGATCCCTGCCTTCCGTCGATGCTGCATCCAGAATATGGATCAGCAGTTTGTTCCTTTCTATATGGCGCAGGAACTGCAGTCCAAGTCCATGTCCCTCTGCCGCACCTTCGATCAGTCCCGGAATATCCGCAAGCACAAAGGAATTGCCATCTCCGAGATTGACCACCCCCAGATGCGGATTCAATGTGGTAAAATGATACTCCGCGATCTGTGGCCGGGCATTGGATACACGGGAAAGAAATGTGGATTTCCCGACGCTGGGATAACCCACCAGCCCCACGTCTGCAATCACCTTCAGCTCCAAAAACACCTCTACCGCTTTTGCCGGCTGTCCCGGCTGTGCATACTTTGGCGCCTGCATGGTGGATGTGGCATAATGCTGATTGCCGCAGCCGCCGCGTCCACCACTTAAGATCTTATATTTCCGGCAGTCCCCGGACATATCGATAATGACGCGCCCCGTATCGGCTTCTTTGACCACCGTGCCTCTGGGGACTTTGATGATGCAGTCTTCTCCGTCCTTCCCGCGGCAGTTGCGTTTCCCGCCGTTCTCGCCATTACCCGCGGCATATTTCCTTTTATGTTTAAAATCAATCAGCGTATTTAATCCGTCATCCACAACAAGATATACGTCTCCGCCGCGTCCACCGTCCCCACCGTCAGGACCGCCGTCCGGCACATACTTTTCCCTGCGGAACGATACATGTCCGTCCCCGCCTTTTCCGCTGCTGATAATGATCCTTGCGCGATCTGCAAACATATCGTTACGATACCTCTCTATTTATGATTAATAAAGCCCCAAGCAATAGGCTTGAGGCTTCATGAAAACTTATTTTTCAACCGGATATACAGATGCCTGTTTCTTGTCGCGGCCTTTTCTTTCAAATCTTAAAACGCCGTCCACAGTAGCAAATAATGTATCATCGCCTCCGCGTCCTACATTAACGCCGGGATGAATCTTTGTTCCACGCTGTCTGTATAAGATATTGCCGGCCTTTACAAACTGTCCGTCAGCTCTCTTTGCGCCTAATCTTTTTGCCTCGGAATCACGACCGTTCTTAGTAGAACCAACTCCCTTTTTATGAGCAAAAAATTGAAGGTTCAATCTGATCATGGGTTTATACCTCCTTTATTATTAAATCAGCATATGCGCTGCCGTATTCTTCAATCACACCCCGTATTCCAAGGAGCATCGCGTCAATCAGCAGTGCTGCTTCTTCTGATGCAGCATCCGGAAAAATCACCTTCATCTCACCGTCCGCCTCATCCGTAGTTACTGTCAGCTTACAGTCCGTCAGTGCGTCAATGGCATTGACCGTATTGATCATCAGCATGGATAACGCCGCGCAGACGATATCCTTTCCATGTTCGTCATATCCCGCATGACCGCTGCAAGTAAATCCGACATATTCCTTCTTTCTGTTTTTGATTGCTATTACAGAAACCATCACATAAGCCCTTAATTATGCATTGATCTTATCAATCTTAACCTGGGTGTATGCTTGTCTATGACCATTCTTTTTGTGGTAGCCGGATTTTCTCTTATACTTATACACGATTACCTTTTTGGCTTTTCCCTGATTCATTACAGTTGCAGATACGGACGCTTTTGCGGCATCCTTACCAACCTTTAAAGAACCATCGGAAACAGCAACTACCTGGTCAAATGTTACAGTATCTCCCGCTTCAGCCGCCAGCTTCTCAACTCTGATGATATCGCCTTCTGAAACCTTATACTGCTTTCCACCTGTTGCAATAATTGCGTACATGGTTGCACCTCCTATTACATTACTCGCTAACTTCGGTGATCTGCGGCGCAGATGCTTAAACCTCATTAAGCGGCATACTCATAGATGATAACATGATATATATTTTATGTCAAGCAGAAAACTTTAATCTTCTCTGTTTTTCGGCATCTGCTTAAGGAAGAATTCACTCATTTCTATCATCCTCACGAATCTTTTCTATTGCTGCCTTTACACTTAAAGTGTGTAATACATCATATTCATCCAGTATCTTACACACATCATATTCTTTCAGAACTTCTTTCCCTGAAGTGCCGTCAAGGAAATGCCAATACGTCAGCAGATACCCAAACCAATACATATCCTCCTCTGTTTAATAAACTGATAACGGTTATATTTCCGTTCAGTCATGGCACTGGCAAATACGTTTCCGATTTTTTCTATCAACTTTAATTCAAAAAATTCCATATATTGCCCTCTGTTCTCACACAATTATAATTTCAATATTATAATTTTAATATTACCATATGGCTGGAAATGCTTTCATCAGCGTTTCCCCATAAAATTCTCCCGGAAATGATTTCCGGGAGAATCCTGTGTTTACTTTATCTGTCTGATACATCCTGCAAGACCGTCTTACAGATCACTCATCAGCTTATTCTTATAATTAATATATTCCTCATTGGTAATGATATCTGCCTGATTAAGCTTCATCAGCATATTAACCTTCTTCTGGAATTCCTCCATATCAGCATATGGTGAAAATACATCCTTAATCAGCTCGGACTTCTTCGTATCATAATCATCCTGCGAAATCAAGCCGGAAGTCTTTGCTACCATGTAGAATTTCATGCGGAGAACATAATCTTCTACAATGCTGATATCCTTTAACAGCTCTACCTTCTTGCCATGGAAATCCAGTTCCGTGATCCAGCCTTTTTCCTTCAGCTTCATAACACGCTCGGCTTTCGCCTTGAAGGATGCCTCGTCAAAGACCTGCATAGCCATAACATCTGCCGTTAATTTCTGCTGCTTCTCTTTATATTCAGCATCCGTTACACAGCCTGCCGTAACCATGGGCGGCCACTTGGCAAGTTTCATATCAAGTGCGTCAACACTGTCCGATGCCTTAGGATCCAGAAGCGCTTTGAGCTCCTTGATATCATTATCATATTCAGACACCGGAATCATCTCCGCATCGCGAAGTATCGGCATCTTCTGCAGCTTCAGACAGAACAGGTCATTGGAATCCATCGGATTATATGCAACAGAATCCAAAATTTTCTGTTTCTTTTCATTGTACTCTGTTTCCGGGATCAGCTCACTCATAAGGACGATCGGAAGCTTTGTCATATTCTCTTTGAATACGTTCAGATCCTTTACATCTATCGCAAAGCATTCATCAATGATCTGATTCTTACTTGATTCAAATTCCCCATCCGAGAGCATTCCGGATTTTCTCATGACAAAGATCTTCTGGATCTTATCACAGAATGTGCCAAGTCCCTTTTCGTCACAAATCAGCTTTAACTTTTTCTCTTTGTACTCATCATCGGTACACATGCCTGATTCATGCATGATATCCAGCTTTTTCAGCTTCTGCTCGTAAGACTCTTTATTTGCCTTAGGCGCAGGCGCTGCGGGTGCCGCAGGTGCTGCAGGAGCCGCAGGTGCAGGAGCTGCCGGTGCTGGTGCAGGCGCCGCCGCTGCCGGTGTCTTGCCAAGCATCGGATTGATCGCTGAAAATGCAGGCGCTTCGCTCGGTGCCGGTGCCGCAGGTGCGGGAGCCGGTGCCGGTGCAGGAGCCGCAGGCATGGGCGTCGGAGCAGGTGCAGGCTTTGGAGCAGGCGCTGCAGGCGCAGGTGTCGGCTTCGGCGCTGCAGGCTTTGGAGCCGGTGCCGGTGCAGGAGAAGGTGCAGGTGTGGGTGCTGCTGCTTTTGAATTCTTTGGTGCATCACCCATCAGACCGCCGGCTTCTTTTGCAACACGCGTCAAAGTATCAATCGCACGGTCAATATCCTTGATACCCGGCAGGATTGTCTGTGTCTTCTTTGCGCCATAAAGCGTCTGAAGCTTAGTAACGATAACCAATGCATCAGAGCCCTGGAATTCACCCTTCTTTACGTCCCTGATATCCTTTGCGGGATAATCATATTGTGATATGTATTCATTCTTTCCTTCTTCATTACAGATATAACCTTTACCTGTTACCTTGACGCCGTCAGGCTTGGTATCGTCAATCTGTAAAAATAACTTTTCCTGATTCTTTGCAGAAAGAAAACTCTTTAAACTGCTTCCCCAGTTACACTGAAAAACCTCAACTCCCATAAGAAAAATCCCTCCATCTGTTAATGACATCTAATTCGTCTGTCAAATATGCGGATGCATATTCCGGCATATTTTTACAGGCATGTTATTATAATATCAATAAAAATAAGGGATTTCAACATGTATTTTTGTACAATTTGCCCTTTTTCCGGATTCAACTCATATAATTGCAGAAAAAGCTGAAATAGCCGATTTTTTTTTCTTGTTAGAGCAATATAATTTTATTCAATTTATCTTTTATATGATAGATATCGGGTCGTTTTTTCTCTCTTGTGATCTCTACCAATCCCAATTTTGTAATATCTACGACAACTCCGGGAGGAGAACACTGTTTCAATCTCTTCTTCAAGTCTGCAAGCAATATTGTTGCATTATTTTCCACTTTCATGTTAATAAAATCCACCAGGATAATGCCGCTCAGATTTCTTGCCCGGATCTGAAAGACGATTTCCTTTGCCGCCTCCAGATTGATTTTTAAAAATGTTTCTTCCCTGCGGCTTTTAGACGTATATTTCCCTGTATTAACGTCGATCACATGCAACGCCTCCGTCGGAGCGATATACAGGCTTGCTCCCGAAGGAAGCCAGACCTTTTCCTCCGTGATCTCCCTCAGGCGGCTTTGCAATCCGTACAATACTGTCATAGGGAGATTGGGATCATCATATAATACGGAGATTTCCGCACAATCCAATCCATACTGCCGGCACAGAGCGTCTATCCGTTTGTGCAGCGTTTCATCCTTTGTTACGATCCTTGTCTGTCCGTGAATACGTCCCTCCCGGAACAGTAACTCAAGTACAGAGACGCCCTCATACATCCTGCATAATGGATAGGTATGGGGCGCCGAATCAATGATATGCTGCAGGCATTCCTCATGCTCCCGGATCTCGTCTAAGATCCGGGCAGGATCCTGACATTCCGCCGCCGCGGTACGAAGCAGAATCTGAAACGGCATATCTGAAACAGGATGATTTTCCTCCATAAACTTTTTCAGGCGTTCTTTCTCTTCCCGTCTGAGCTTTTGTGAATAATAAACAGCGGGCGCGGCATTGACGACCACCGCATATTTTCCTGCGATCTCCAGCTTTGTGGCAGCATAAGCAAGCTTTGTTTTATATGCCTCTTTTTTGATCTGTACTAATATTTCCTCCCCCTCATGAAGCCGGATGCTGCTCTTTTCAGAAACACCATCCCCCGCGGGCAGAAAACAGCTGACGCCTTTTTGGATCTCCACATAATAGGCATCTATATTGGCAGCATAATGTCCCACCCTGCCGAGATAGATATCCCCCACCCTGACAGACTGTTCTTTTTCCTGCAGAACCTCGGCAATTCTTCCATTTTCCATGCAAAATACCGTAATGGTGTCATTTTCGGCAAACAGCAGAAATCTGCTGTCCGCCGGATGCATTTCTTCCACGACGGAATAGGGGGATTGTTTTAATTGAGTCATTGTTTCCCTCATCTTTGCCTCCATGCTGCTTATATCACCCCAGCGGAACCAGCGCGCCGTCTTCAGCTTTTCCGTAGATCTCCAGACGAATAATACGGTCGGAATCAGCCTCAACGGAAAACATTTCACTCATCGCCCCCAATACAGCTGCCGGCTTGATGTTTCCGTCGCTGCCCGACTTTAATTTCATAAAAAGCATATGATCTTCCCTAAGCTCCAATGCAAAGATTCCGGGTCGGATATCTTCCACTGATGTCTTTTTTCCGGTTTCTTTTTTGATCATAATCTCTTTTTGCAGCAGGAACTGCCGCAGCATCTCATCCGTCAATATATGACAGCCCGTTTCATCATCAGCTACGATATCTTTTCGGCTGCCCGGCTCACTCTCCTTATTCCCGTAACACAGATGTATCAGATAATCTGCAGCGGCGACGGAAGCCATGGCATTTTTTGCGCCCTCCGGCAGGGCTGTCACCGAGATCACCCTGATCCCATCCGCCATCACGCCATTTAACTGCTCTGCTATGGTCTCACAATCCGGATAAGATAAAACGTCAATATCCAAATAATCCCCTCTCGTTTCCATCGATACTCCCAGCGGATATGCAAACGACATAATCTGGTGCGGATTAAATCCCTCGCTGTACCTGACATCGATACCGGCACGCATGACAGCCTTCTGAAAATAACGCATCATATCCAGATGCCCTATATAACGCACCGGACCGGTACGTTCAAATTTGATACGCAGTGTTGTACTCAAAGCCATTACCCTTTCCATATTTTTGACAGTGCCGCGCGTCTGCGCTCAATTCCGCGCAGTCTCCTCCTGCCGCGCGCTGATGCAGATCCCGCACTGATAGGAGGCCGCGCCGCATCCGCTGCACTGTTCCCGGCAGTTGGACGTAGTCTCTCCCTTTTTGGCGCGTTCCCATTCACGCAACAGATACCGCTTCGTCACACCGCAGTCGATGAAATCCCAGGGAAACACCTCATCCGCCCCACGCTCACGCAGAATATAAAATCCCCAGTCGATCCCCTGCCGTTCAAAAGCCTCCATCCACCGGTCATGATGATACTGCTCCGTCCACGCATCATATATGCATCCATGCCGGTACGCATCCAGGATCACTTTCCCGACCCTGCGGTCGCCCCGCGCAAGGATGCCTTCCATGACGCTTGTCCCCGCTTCATGCCAATGATAAGAGATACTCTTTTTATTCAGCTTTTCCATAATGCTGCTTTTAGTAAGCATCGCTTTCCTTACAAATTCTTCCATCCCATTCATCGGCGCCCACTGAAATGCCGTAAATGGCTTCGGGATAAAGAACGAGGTGCTTGCCGTAATCTGTATCCTGCCCTGCCTTTTTTCCTTCGGGACACTTTCATAATAAAGCGCGGCAATATCGTTGCAAAGATCTGCGATTGCCGTAATATCCACGTCCTCTTCCTGCGGAAGCCCCAGCATAAAATATAACTTCACCTTATTCCAGCCGCCCTCAAACGCCATCTTCGCACCATGCAGGATATCCTCCTTCGTCAGTCCCTTATTGATAATGTTGCGCATCCGCTGGCTTCCCGCCTCCGGCGCAAATGTCAGGCTGCTCTTGCGCACATCCTGTACCTTATTCATCACATCTAAGGAAAAGGCATCGATCCTGAGCGACGGCAGGGAGACATTGATCTTCCTCGCGCTGCATTCAGCGATCAGATACTCCAAAAGCTCCTGCAGTCCGGTATAATCACTGGTACTTAAAGAACTTAAAGAAATCTCTTCATAGCCGGTATTTTTCATCAGCTCCCCGGCATATCTTTTCAATGTTTCTACACTTCTTTCGCGGATCGGCTTATAAATCTGTCCTGCCTGACAGAAACGGCATCCGCGGATGCAGCCGCGCTGCACCTCCAGTACGATACGGTCCTGTGTCGCCCGGATAAACGGCACAATAGGTTTTAACGGATAATATGCTGCGTCCAGATCAGTTACCGTCTCCTTCCGAATGATTTTCGGAAGGTCTTCGTATTCCGGCGTCATGCCCCCAACCGTTCCGTCCTGCGCATAAGCAATGTGATACAGATTGGGTGCATAGATCCCGCCAATCCTTCCGGCACGATGTATAAATTCTTCTCTTGAAACGCCTTCCTTCCTGCATGCAAGGTAAAGGTCAAATAATTCCCGGTATCTGGTCTCGCCCTCTCCGACATAGATCAGATCAAAAAAGTCTGCAATAGGCTCCGGATTGTAGATGCACGGCCCTCCGCCGATGACAATAGGTTCCTTCCATGTTCTGTCTTTTGCTAATAATGGAATACCGGAAAGCTCAAGCACCTGCAGCACATTGGTATAGCACATCTCATACTGCAGCGTAAATCCAAGAAAATCAAACTGCCTGACAGGCTCCTGACTTTCCAGGGCAAAAAGGGGAATCTGCTCACGGCGCAGGATTTGATCCAGATCTACCCATGGAGAAAAGACACGCTCACACCAGACATCTTCCATTTCATTGAACATGCCATACAGAATCTGCATGCCAAGATGTGACATGCCGATCTCATACACATCGGGGAAGCACATAGCAAAGCGCAGTTTTACCCGCGCCTTCTCCTTCATCACGCTATTCAGTTCCCCACCGATGTATCGGGCAGGCTTTTCAATCTTCATTAATATGTCGTGGCTAAGCGCCAGTGATCTTGTATCCATCTTGTATCCATTCAACCTCATCTTCTGGCAAGCTCTCTGGTTATCTCCTCCCAGGAAACGTCTTTTTCCGCCATCAGTACCATCATATGATACAGGAAATCAGAGATCTCATATTTGATTTCTTCTTTATCCGGGTTCTTAGCGGCGATCACGATTTCCGTCGCTTCCTCGCCAAGCTTTTTCAGGATTTTATCAATCCCTTTATCAAAAAGATAATTCGTATAAGATCCCTCCTTCGGATGCGCCTTACGGTCGAGGATAACACCATAAACATCCTCGAATACCTTTAACGGATCCGTATCGATACACTCCCTTGCAATGATCTCACGGAAGAAACAGCTGTGACTGCCGGTATGGCAGGCAGGTCCTATCTGGGACACTTTAGCTAAGATCGTGTCTTTGTCGCAGTCCGCCGTCAAGGACTTTACAAACTGGAAATGACCGCTGGTCTCGCCTTTTACCCACTGTGCCTTACGGCTTCTGCTGTAATAGGTCATCCGTCCGGTCTTCACCGTAGCTTCCAGCGCCTCCTGATTCATATATGCCACCATCAGCACTTCCTTGGTACGATATTCCTGAACAACGACCGGCACAAGTCCGTCAGAATTTTTCGTCAATTCTTCCCAGGATATCTTTGCGTCAAATCCATTGACCAAAACCCCACGCTCTGAGCAGAATGATTTCATGGCATTGATATCTTTGGCATTGTGGTTGACCACGTCGCCGTATATACCGTCGATTTCTTCTTTTCCCAGCATGTTTGCGATCATGTCCGGCATGGCATCAGCCATCGGGACGGTCAGCGGCAGCTCCGTTTCTGCCATACATTCCTTTAATGCGCCAATGCCTGCAGGCTCGATCAGCACCAGCTCCGATACATACTCCTTCAGTATCTGTTTGGTACGTACGATCTGTTCTGCGCAGTCGATACAGGCAAAAATCTTCTCCCTGCCAAACCGCTTGGACACTTCTTCCGTCAGATCGATATTGCTGACCTTTGCATAATTTAACCCCGCCTTCTGACATCCTGCATATAAAAGCTTTTTTACATCCTCAAATCTTCTGACATTGCCTGCCGCCATCACGGGGATCTCTACAGCGTCGATAATCCGCTTGATCGCGGCTATCGCCTGCTCATGCTCCTCATCTCCCTTTGACATATCAAATATAATGATCTCATCAGCATTATTATTGGAAAAGTCAGCGGCAAGCTCCTCCGGATGTTTGGCAATGACCGTCTTATCCTGCAATCCCCTGACTGCCTGTCCCAGATATAAATAAATAGATGCCGTAAATTTTTTCTGATTCATATTGATTCTATCCCTTTCCTGATCTGCTTTTTTCAATATTTGTATAGCGCAGTTCTGCCGTAACTCACATTAGAATAAAGATGTCACTCTTTTAGTTTCTTTTATATTCCTGTTTTTCTGATTTTTTCAGTTCTTTTTTATTCTCATACATTCTCTGATCCGCACTCTCCACCGCAGAAGAAATATCGCTTCCTCCGTCAAAGGTTTCATACCCAAGCGCAATCACCAGCGGAAATTCCAGGATATGGGTCTGATTAAACTCCCTGATGCTCCTGTGAAACTGCTCTGCGTAGCTGTCAGCATCAACAATACTGTCTGTCAGGCAGACAAACTCATCCCCGCCGGTACGGTAACATTTGCCCACATCGCCAAATACAGCTGCGATGATCTCCGCCCCTGCCCTGATCAGTTCATCTCCACTCGGGTGTCCAAAGGTATCATTCACATATTTTAAATTGTTGATATCAAATACAAAGATGGTAAGCGCCCTCTTTTTCAATGAATCCAGTCTTTCATCATAGGCAGTACGATTGCCAAGCCCCGTCAGGCCATCCTCATAGGCAAGATGCGCGATGATATCCGCCCGCATTCCCTTTCTCACCATGTCAACCAGATAGACAAGGCTCTTGATGCAGAGCGCAACAACATAGACAAAAAGCGCGATCCTTGTATAATGGGAAGAATCATTGAAGCCGCCCAGATAATATCTGATAATATCCGTGACCCATGCAGTAACAAACAATATCATGCATATTGCCAACGGAATATCGCTTTTTGTCCGGTCGGGATTTTTATTGCATCTAAGAAAATTGGCATATACGATCAGAAGCGATCCTATCCCGACCGTTACATGCGTCAGCCACAGCGTGGTATGAAAATCATAAAAACCGCAAAAATGCAAAATGCAGCAGATCGTAAAATTTATCACCATGAGAAATGCATAAAACGGTGTCAGATATTTGTTTTTCTTATCCAGATCCGCCTTGAAATAAAGCACTAGCGGAAATGCGATCAGCATCAGCGTCATGCAGGTCAGATTATTAAAAACAGCTGCATTTTTGGACGTGAATATCTGCAGCACATTTAATTCACACAACGACCACAGCGAAGTAAAAAATGCAAATGTACCAAGATAAAGCAGTTCTTTCGGCAGTCCCTTGACCATCGCGGAAAACACGATATACAGCAGGATCAGAACAGCGCCTGAAGCCATCATCAGGATACACAGTGTCATTTCAAGCAGCCGGTCAGATATGGCACGGCGCATCGTGCCGATCGCCTGCCCGATATAGATCTCGTCAATATACGCGCTGTGATGATCATCATAGCTTGGCATGAAGCTGATCTGTATCATCTTGGAAGCATCTTCTCCGTCAAGCGGAACACACGCCCAGTTTGCTCCCGATGTCTTCCCATAGATTACCGAATAACCATCTGAAATATTCTCCGATCTGATCTTGCCGTCCACAGATACGGTATAATAACCGTTTTTGTATTGAAACCACAGACAATCCCCCATCTGAAGACGTTCCGGCAGTACGGCATAATATGAATTTTGAAAATACTCAGACTCAGGATACCTCAGATCCGCTTTCTGTGTCAACGCCATATCCGTATACCATTGATTGGAAAAGCTGACCGGCTCTGATTTTTTTTCAGCTGCAATAAATGTAAGCAAAAAAATAACCAGAGTCAAAGCAGCAGCAAACATATAAAAGCCAAAACAGATCGTTGCGCTGTCTTTTTTTATATTCGCTTTTGACCTCATCGACACACTCCCTCTGTTTTTATCTGTTTTAATCCGCCCTGCTCTGTTTTCAGTCGTATCTGATTATAATTTCCCCTTCGTGCTAAGGACATCCTTTACACGCGGATCCATAGCAGTTGCCATATCCAGCGCTTTGGCAAATGCCTTAAAGCATGCCTCAATGATGTGGTGGGAATTGGTTCCTGAAATCTTTTTTATATGTATATTCATTCCGGCAGAATAGGCTACCGCATAAAGGAACTCCTGTAATAATTCCGTTTCAAAATAGCCGCAGCGTTCTGAGGGTATCTCACAATCCAGCTGCAGGTACGGTCTGCCGCCAAAATCAATGGAGCAGAGAACCAGAGCATCATCCATCGGCAGGATAAAATAGCCGTATCTTGCCATGCCCTTTTTATCTCCGGCAGCTTTCGCGATGGCGTTTCCAAGGACGATCCCGGTGTCCTCTACCGTATGGTGTCCGTCAACAGACAGATCGCCATTGACCGTAACATCCAGATCGAAAAATCCATGTCTGGCAAATCCCTCCAGCATATGATCAAAAAATCCTATCCCCGTCTTAATATTGGACTTTCCGCTGCCATCCAGATTAATGGACATCTTGATCTCTGTTTCCTTCGTCTTACGTTCTATTTTAGCCGTTCTCATTTCAATCCTCCCTGCCGCTGTATGGTTGTTCAGACGCCTTTAAAACCATTTAGACTTTCTTTGTCCTTTCAACTCTTTAAGTTTTATGTAAGAAACAATGTTATCATATTTTCAATATTCTTTTAATTTTTAATATTGAAATCCAGTTTACATAACACTTCTTTTGCACTTTAGGTTATGTAAAACTTCACTCCTGCTTCTAATAGATTACATTATACAATGTGACTAATAAAAAGGCAAGTGAAGTGCCCAATAAACCTGATTATCTCTTCAACATATACAAATATGAATCTCTATCAGGATAAGTATAATCAAAAGGCAGCTCTTCCTTTGAGATTTTCCTATATCCACGTTTTTCAAAAAAATGATGGCAATTGGCTGCCACAGACGGTGTGTCAAAAATAAATGTTGTTATCCCTTTAAGTTCTGCAAATGAAAGAAGTCTATCATAAAGCTGACTAAGTATTCCGTGTTTCCTATCCTCAGCTCTTACAAATCCTTTCTTTAATACGGCATTCCCATTCCCCTTATTCATCAAAGCAAGTGTTCCGATAACCTTTCCATCCTCAATCGCTATCCAGAATTCTCCGCCGCTTTCCTCATAATACTTTGGTATATCAAGTAAGTCCGGCTGTTCTTCAATCGAAAGATTAATTTTCGCTTCATCATTTTGTATATGTAATATAAGATCGATAATCTGTTTTCTGTATTGTTCCTGATACGTTATTATCTCCATAAAACTCCCTTTCTGTCAAACTTATCTTTTTGATGAATCATGCATAAAACCGTAATTCAACATTTTCTGTTCTCTGCATGCGCCACGGTTCCTCTTACCCTTCCGGAAATCGTACCTGTATGGAATTGGCATGCGCTGTCAGCCCCTCCTGCTTTGCAAAAAAGATAATGTCTTTATGCGCCTTCTCCAATGCCTCGTAAGAGTATGCGATAATACTGCTTTTCTTCATAAAGTCATCCACATTCAGCGGGGAAAAGAATCTTGCCGTTCCATTGGTAGGCAGGATATGGTTTGGTCCCGCAAAATAATCCCCCAGCGGTTCCGAGGAATACTGCCCCAAAAAGATTGCACCCGCATTGCTGATCTTCGTCATAATCTCAAAAGGATCTTTTGTAAGAATCTCCAGATGTTCAGACGCGATCTCATTCGCTGCTTCGATTGCATCTTCCATAGTATCTGCCACAAAGATCATTCCAAACTGATCTAAGGATTTGCGGATAATTTCAGAGCGTTCCAGTTCTTTCGCCATCCGCTGCGCTTCCACCGACACTTTTTCGGCAAGCTCCGATGATGTTGTAATCATAATGGCGGATGCCATCTCGTCATGCTCCGCCTGGGATAACAGGTCAGCCGCCGCATAAAGCGGATCCGCCGTCTCGTCAGCAAGCACAAGAATCTCGCTGGGTCCCGCCACCGAATCAATGCTCACCTGACCAAACACCGCTTTTTTGGCAAGGGCAACAAAGATATTGCCCGGACCGCAGATCTTATCTGCTTTGGGGATGCTCTCCGTTCCATACGCCAATGCCGCGATGGCCTGCGCGCCGCCAGCCTTATAGACCTCGTCAACACCGGCGATCTTGGCAGCCGCCAGCGTATTGGGATTCACCTTTCCATCCTTTCCGGGCGGTGTGAGCATGACGATCCGCTTTACGCCTGCCACCTTTGCCGGGATGATATTCATCAATACCGAAGACGGATATGCCGCTTTGCCGCCGGGCACATAGACGCCCGCCACTTCCAGCGGCGTAAATTTCTGTCCTAACATAGAGCCGTCCTCTTTGGTATCGATCCAGCTGATCCGTTTCTGTTTCTCATGAAAATCGCGGATATTCTCTGACGCCCTTTCCAGAACGCCGATAAATTCTGACGGCACCTGCGCCATCGCCTCCGCGATCTCTGCCTCCGTCACCCTGACATTCTCTTTGGAAACCGTAACATGATCAAACTTTTCCGTATATTCAAACAGCGCCTCATCTTTGCGCTTTTTCACATCCTCCAGGATCTCCCGGACGGTTTTTTCATATTCCTCAAAATGATTCGTGCTGCGTTTTTCCAGCATCTCCTTTAACGCAGCTTTATTTTCCTGATTTAATCTCTCAATTCGCATAAATACGATCCCTTTCTGTAGTTGATTTCTCATTATCGCTTATTATATGATCCCCAAGGCACATTTTCTATTTGACCAGCTCTTTCAGATCACCGATGATCTTCCGTATGCGTTCATTCTCCATCCGCATGCTGACCTGATTGACGATCATTCTCGCGGACAGCGGGCAGATCTCTTCTAATACTTCCAGACCATTTTCTCTTAATGTGGAACCGGTCTCTACAATGTCAACAATCACATCCGCAAGACCAACGATGGGTCCCAGTTCGACAGAACCGTTTAATTTGATGATATCAACGGTCTGGAACCTCTGATTATGAAAATAATCTTTGGCGATCCGCGGATATTTGCTGGCAACGCGGATCATCTCATGGTGCTCCAGCAGTTCCCGTGCGGATGCCGGACCGCAGACACACATCCGGCATCTGCCAAAGCCAAGGTCAAGCACTTCAAAAGCACGTCTGCCCTCCTCCATGATCGTATCTTTTCCGACCACGCCGATATCAGCCGCACCGTATTCCACATAAGTCGGCACATCCGGTCCCTTTGATAAAAAGAATTTTAATTTTAATTCTTCATTGACAAAGATGAGCTTTCTCGTATCTTTATCGTGCATCTCCTCACAATTGATCCCGATCTGCTCCAATAATCCCAGCGTCTTATCTGCAAGCCTCCCTTTCGTCAGCGCGAAGGTGAGGTATCGTTCCTGATTCATATTGCCTGTCCCTATGTCCTTTCCATCATTCTATGATCACCTTTTATCCGAAATATACTTGATTCTTTCTTACATGGATATTGCGCTATTCTGCCATATCCCATCGTATTGATTTTATCCTTTATGAATCATCATCTCTACCGAAGAGGCATGATGCTTTGCCGCATACTCCTTATACTCTTCCTCTGTTTTCCCTTCCGCATATGGGATCGCCGCCGCGGCAATTCCCTTATTCCGATGTTCCATGATCCGCTTCATCGCCTCTTCCCGGTGCGCGTCGTCATAGACAACCCATACCGTATTCTCCTGAAGCTTCGGCGTAAGCTTCTGCGCATTCAGCGCACTCATGATATCGTCCAGCAGGAACACACAGCCGATCGCCGGCGCCTCCTTGCCAAATCTCATCAAGAGATCGTCATAGCGCCCGCCCTTTACCACCGCGTCCCCGACCCCATATGTATACGCCTTAAAAATAATACCGGTATAATAATGGAATTTTGAAAGCATGCCAAGGTCAAAGGAAATATATTTTTCCATGCCGTACCGCTCCTTCATCAGCCCATAGACCTGTTCCAGACGCTCTAAGGCAAGCAGCGAGCGTTTATTTTTTATATTCGCTTTCAAAGCGGCAAGCTCCTCTATGGAACTGATCTCAGACGCTTCCAGAAGCAGCCTGACCGTCTCCTTTGTCACATGGTTCCTTGTCAAAAGCTCCTCCGCGCCAAAATAATTCTTCGCTGAAATGCTGCTTCTAAGCTCATACATCGTCTCATCAGAAAGCGCGGCTTCTTCACAAAGTCCCTTAAAATAATTCATCTCGCCGATACTGA
This sequence comes from uncultured Lachnospiraceae bacterium, assembly GCA_964421915.1. Classification (GTDB taxonomy): domain Bacteria; phylum Bacillota; class Clostridia; order Lachnospirales; family Lachnospiraceae; genus NK4A136. The sequence continues at coordinate 118,075 of CAYQZB010000002.1, read as the reverse complement.
CCTGAAATTCTTCAAATCCGCAGGCTTTCAACCCGTCAACGACCATACAGAGCATCTCCGCATCCGCATCTACGCTGGGTTCCCCGATCAGCTCCGCCCCAAGCTGCGTGGTCTCCTTTAATTTCCCCTGCAGCTCTGAACCATTGGTAAATACATTGCCCTCATAGCACAGGCGGATCGGCGCCGCATCATCCATAAAATATTTTGCCGCGCACCTTGCAATGGAAGGCGTAAAGTCCGGACGCAGCACCAGCGTATTGCCTTCCTTATCAAAAAATTTATACAATTCCCTTGAAGGCGTTGTTCCGACCTCCCTGCTGAAAATATCAAAAAATTCAAACGCAGGGGTCTGAATGTCCTCATATCCGTATAGGGAAAGCTTCTGATGCAGCTCCTCCTTCACCCTTCGCTTTCTTGCAAGCTCCATCCCGTAAATATCCCTGACGCCCTCCGGCGTATGTATCATCCTGTTTGCCATATCGATCCTCCATGCCGCCTTCGGCGGCTCAAATTCCGCAAGCAATTAAATTTATTTCTACAACAGTATAGCATACCTGTCCCTAAATGAAAATCCTAAAAGTGAATCCCCTAAAGCCCACTCACCAGAAATATCCCGGCATCGGACACTCTACAATCCTGCCGGAGAGCTCATTTGCCATCGCGGTTTTAGCTGTCAGTTTTGCATCCTCCGCCTCGCTGGGGCTGTCAACATGCTCCGGAAGCTTTGGAAAAACAAGTCTTCCGGCATGAAGCATCTGCACTTTCCTGATGCTTCCGTCAGGACTCCTGTACGGATGCCCGCCGTATTTCAGATCGCCTGCCAGCGGATGCCCTATGGATGCCAGATGCGCCCTGATCTGATGCGTCTTACCGGTGATCAGCTCGACCTCCAGCAAGGTATAACCTGTTTTATACTCCAGCGCGCGATAATTCATCTCGATCCTTGCCGCTTCTTTCCTGCGCTGTTCGGGAATCTCCGTCATATCACGATAGACCGTTACCCGGTTGGATTGACGGTCTTTATATAAAAATCCGGAGATATAAGACATGGCAGCGGTCTCTTTCGTCCCTGCCGTCTGAAGCTTCCCCTCCACGACCGCATAATAATATTTTTTCAGTTTGTGGGCTTTGATCATTTCTGACGCCAGACGGCTTCCCGCATAAGTCTTTGCTCCGATCACGATACCACTGGTATTGCGGTCAAGACGGTTGCATACCGACGGCCGGTAATGCGACAGCTCCACCGGCTGGCCGTCTGCCAGAAGATATCCCGTGATCCATTCGTTTAGGGAGATGCTTTCCGGCTGATCCTGCTGGCTTAAGATACCTACAGGTTTCTCCAAAAAGATCAGATCATCCGTTTCCCACAACACCCTGACACCTTTTAATTCCCGGTAGGCTTTCTCATAGATCTTTGACGCACCATCCCCCTCCAAAGCTCCGCTGCATGCCGTTCCTCTCATTTTTTCAAATGTCTCGTCCGAGAAAAACACCCTGACACAATCCTGCGTCCGCAGAAGTTCTTTGCCTTCCGCCTTTTTCCCATTTAAGACAATATTTTTGCCGCGCAGCATTTTATATAAAAACCCTGTGCCGGCGGCCCGAAAATATTTTTTTAAAAATTTATCAAGACGCTGTCCTGCGTCCTTTTCCTGTATAATGATCTCTTTCATAACGCTTATATCATAACGACAGATTCAGCATCAGACGAAGGATCGCCTGATCTTCATCCACATTCCTTGCTTTCTGTCCGTTTAACTCTCTTATCCTGCTTATGTACATCTCCTGTTCCGAAAAGATCTTGACAGACACATTCTTATGCCCATTCTGCTTTAACATGATCTGAATATGCTCTTCTGCTTTTTTATAATCAAATTTCTCCCAGTTGGCAGTGCCGATCAATGTTTTATTGCGACAGCACATAGAAAGAATCGGATAATTATTCTCCTGCGCAGTCATATAAAGATCATACACCACAAGCAGATGATCCTCTGCACCGTCCTGATCATGCGCACCGCTGCCGCATTCATCAGAGACGCTCTGTTCATGCCCACCGCCGCTGCTTTCATCAGAGACGCTCTGTTCATGCTCACCGTTACTGCTTTCATCAGGGGCAATGACCGCCTGTACGCCATCATATAATGCCTGCGGGCAGCTATGCTTCTTCGCTTTGGCAAACATGATACAGGTAATCAGCTCTTTTGATGCCGGCAAAAGCCCCAATACCGCAACGATCGTCAGCAGATTATTCTTTGTCCCCGCGATGATAATCCCAATCAACAGCACCCCGAAAGAAGACGCAAAAAGGAGCAGCGTCCTGACCAGCTCCCGCTGCATCTGTTTTTCCAAGTATCCCCAATCCCCTTTTTCTATCCTGTTCACTGGAACGTCTTACCCCTTTTATCAATAAAATAATCTGAGCACTGCGTCCGGCATCCATTTAGCAGTCCAGTAAAGGCTGCGGATCGCCCCGCCATAGATCGACATTCTTTTACCATGTGCGGCATCAATCATCGCCTTTCTGACAACGGAACGCGGATCTGCCATAAAAAATTTCTTATAAGGCTTCATCCCCTGATACTGCTCTGCCCTGGTAAAAAACGGCGTATCAATGCAGCCGGGACATACAGTCATAACCCTGATGCCCAGCTTTTTCAATTCTTTTCCAAGCGCCCTTGACAGGCTGAGCACATAACTTTTCGTCGCGGCATAGACGGCAAAATCCGACTGCGGCATAAAGGCGGCCGCCGATGCCACATTGATCATCATGGAATCACGATGCATGTAAGGAATACAGAGCTTCGTCAGCACAGTCAATGCCTCGCAGTTTAGACGGAGCATCCCTCTTAAATCCCTCGGCTTCATCTGTTTAAAACTGCCGATCATACCATAACCCGCACAGTTGATCAGAAGCTCAAGCTCCGGATCCTGCCTTATCAACAGCTGCTCAATATAAAACATATCTTCTTTCGCTGTCAGATCCGCCGCGACTACCCTGCATGGGATTCCCGTATGACGGGTGATCTTTTCCCCAACAGTCTTAAGATGACGCTTATTGCGCGCCACAAGCCACAATTCATCAATATGCTTCCGGTAACATGCCGTATATAGGGCAAACCATTTGCCGATTCCCGATGATGCACCCGTAATCAATGCGATCCGCATAAGATACCTCCATACCTTTATTCATCCAAATAGAGTCTATAACGTACTCATATCTGTTTTTATTTCATGGAACTTTCAGCTTCAAAGAACCTTAGTTCTAAGGAACTTTTAGTTTCATAATCTCTTCTTCCGTCAGCTTCCGATATTCCCCCGGCTTAAGCGTCTCATCCAACACAAGCTCCTTCATGGAGATCCGTTTCAGATACGTCACGCGGTTATCCAGCGCCTCAAACATCCGCTTGATCTGGTGGTATCTGCCTTCATGAAGCGTCACATACACATGGCGCGGATCAGAAGTGATTTCCAAGACTGCCGGCAGCGTCATCTCCTCATCACCGATATCAATCCCTTCCCGAAATCTTATCACCGCATCTTCCGCCACATCCCGTTCCAGTTCCGCATAATACCGTTTATCAACATGCTTTGCCGGCAATAACAGCTGATGCGCCAGTACGCCGTCATCAGTCAGCAGCAGAAGTCCCTGCGTATCTTTATCCAGCCTTCCTACCGGAAACAGATCACCGGCATACGCCTCATCGATATAGGACAGCACAGAACATTCCCCTTTTTCATAAGTTGAAGAAACACAGCCTTCCGGTTTGTACAGCATAATATAATGGTTCTTTTCATAAATCACGCGTCTGCCCTCTACCAGCACTTCCGCTGTTTCCTCATCCAGCTTGTATTCCGGACTTCTAACCGCCTGTCCATCGACCGTAACTTGACCGGCACGGATCATTTTCTTGACATCTTGTCTTGTGCCGTATTTATTTATTGCAAGAAAACGATCCAAACGCATCATAAATTGATTTCCTCATCTCATATATTTTATCCAAGACTATGATGAAATATCAGTATTTTTGACTTGGGAGATTATTATGTCCGGTCGTTCATTATCAAAGTCTTTTACAGCTTCCAGATCATACAGGAACATATTCCTGCTCCTGTTTTGTTTTCTGCTGCTGGCAATACTGCTCTGCTTTCCGGAGACTGCGCTGCCGCTGATCCGGGAAAGCATACTTATCTGGTATCAAAGCCTTCTGCCTACATTATTTCCGGCAATGATCCTGTCCAATATTATCCTTTATATATTTTTAAATCAGAACAAATACCGCTTCCGCATCCCTCTGCTGTCTTCTGTGTATCATCTGGATTCTTACGGCTGCCTTGTTTTGCTTCTGGGATTTTTATGCGGTTTTCCCATCGGCGCATATCTCAGTGCCAAACTGGTAAAGGAAAAGCAGCTCAGCCAGGAACAGGGGCAATATCTTCTCGGCTTCTGCAACAATCTGAGCCCCGTTTTTTTAGTCAGCATCTATTGTCAGTTATTCCCTGCACTTCCTAAAATACCGGTGCTGCTTTTATTTTACGGCTGTCCGCTGCTTTATGGCTTTCTCCTGTCCCTCAAAGATAAACCTGTTGCCGCGCCGCTTCCGGATGCACTCCCACACAGCCAGACAACCAGAAGCATCACTGAGATGATAGATTACGGCATTACCGACGCGCTTTCCTCCATCGTCAGGCTGGCAGGTTACATCATCTTTTTCCGTTTATTTCTTCTGCCCCTGCGGCTTATCGATCTTAATCATACATACAGCCTGATTCTGGGCAATCTGATAGAGATCACATCAGGCATCCAGAGCTGCAGCCGCAGTGCCGATCTATGGGATATCCGCGGCATCCTTCTCCACACCCTGCCGTTTATGACATTTGGCGGCATCTGCTGTATCGGTCAGACAATCTGCATGATCAAGGATTCCGGCCTGTCTATATTGACCTATGTGCGGGATAAGATATTACAAGGAGCGTTATTATTTATCATTTTACTATTTTTGATAAGATAAAGTACAAGAAACCGGTTTCGCGAAAACCGGTTTCCTTTATCTTTATTCTTCTGTGATATCACCTAAGATATCCAGCTTATTTGCTGCAGGTGATTTCTGGGGCGAGGGCGGGTTTAATTCGTCAAGATTGGACTGCACCTCACCGGCTACTTTATTTAAGGAATCCATCAGCTTTGACGTATTCTTGGAAGTTTCATTAAGACACTGATATATGATCTGGTGCAGGTTGGCAAGCATATCCGTAAGATACTTCTGCGCCTGCTCCTTATATTCATTGGCTTCTACCTGTGCCTGATCGACGATCTGCTGTCCCTGTGCATATGCTGTTTCTACGATATCATTCGCATATTTATTGGCTCTGGATACGATCTCATTGTCACTGACCAGCTGATTTGTCTTTTCCTGCGTCTTTTGCAGCAGATCCTGTGCGCGCATCGTTGCATCACGTTCTATTTCTTCCTTATTGCTGATGATCTTACGATAACGCTCTACTTCTTCCGGAACAGCTTTTCTTAATTTTCTAAGAAGATCCTCTATTTCCTCACGATTCACGATCACCTTGCTTGGTGAGAGCCTTGATGGTTTGCAGTTATCAATGTAAATCTCTATCTCCTCAATAACTGTTTCTATCTCGCTTGTAGTCTTATTTCCGCTTAATCTTGCCATCCTTATGACAACTCCTTTCCTTCGGTCAACTCTTTATCCGGCTTGCCATGATTGTACGCCATAGCTTAACTTTCATAACTGTGATTCATTGATCTCACGATATCTGTTGTATATCTTCTCCATCACAAACGCCGGAACGCATTGCGATACATCCCCGCCAAAGCTGGCAATCTCCTTCACTGAGGAAGAACTAAGGTAAGCATATTCCAAACTGGTCGTTAAGAATACCGTATCAAGCTCCCCTTCCGACAGCTTGCGGTTCGTCTGGGCAATCTGCAGTTCATATTCAAAATCCGTAATAGCCCGCAGCCCCCTGATCGCGATGTGTACGTCGATCTCCTTAGCATAGTCGATCAGAAGTCCGCTGAAAGACGTAATCTTTATGTTGTCGATATCCTTCGTGGCTTCCTGTAACATTTTAACACGTTCCTCTGCGGAAAACAATGGACTTTTAGCCTTATTATTTAAAACGCTGACCACAAGCTCATCAAACATTGTTGACGCGCGGTGGATCACATCAAGATGCCCGAAGGTCACAGGATCAAAGCTGCCGGGGTAAATGGCCTTTTTCATGGAATCTCCTTTTTTCTAAGAAATACATGTTTATTAGACTTATAGATCTTCTCCTTGATCATCTCAAATCCAAGCTCCGTGCAGAAAGAAAAATCTTCGTCTTTTGTCTCCTCTATGATCAGCAGGGTATCTTCCGTTACCGCTCTGCTTCCTGCCGCCGCCATAAGAAGCATCCGGTGAAATCCCTTCTGATAAGGCGGATCAGCAAAGATCACATCCGCCGGTTCGTGAATGCTGTACTGCAGCGCCGTCATGGCATCCTGTTTTAATACCATGGCATCCTCCGTCAGCCTTGTATGCTTCAGGTTCGCTTCAATACAATCAATGGCGCGTCTGTCATTCTCCACAAAATATACTTTCCTTGCACCTCTGCTGAGCGCCTCAATCCCGATCCCTCCACTGCCGGAAAAGAGATCCACAAATACGCCTCCCGGCACATCGTTCTGTATCATATTGAATAATGTTTCCTTGATCCTGTCTGTTGTCGGGCGCGTATCACTGCCTTCCGGCGTCTTTAATTGTAATCTTCTTGCTGTTCCCGCAATGACCCGCATAACTGACCTCTTTTATACTCATTATTCATATCAACTCATTTGAAAATATTTCCAAAGGGATAATCACTATCTCAGCTTACCTTATCCACCATAAAATGTCAACGAAAATCAATATATCAGTATTTTAGGCATCCACCGACCATCTTTCAACATATTTATTTGGGCTTCGTTCCTTTCGTATCACGGTTTGCCGTCCGCATCCTGCTCAGATTCAGCGGCTTCTCCTTATATTCAATGATGATGTCTTCCGTTCCCTGCACGATATAAGCGGCTTCCAGCTCTTCCTTATCCGTGATCCTCATCCCACGGACGCCTACTGCAGCCTTCTTTTTCTCAGGCACCTCTTCCGCGTCGATCTTTAAGAAATATCCCGCCTTCGACTGCATCACAAGCTCTTTTTTCTCATTCATCGGAGAGATCAGGAGCACCTCATCCCCATCAAGCAGCTTGGATGCCGCAACCACACGTTTTGCCACATCAAATTCTCCGCCATCCACTACTTTAAGCATTGCCCTCTTTGTGACAAATAATAACCGGTACAGGTTCAATTCAGACTGGGAAGCCACATAAATAATATCTTCCTTCTGGGAATCGAAGCTGCTGACATTATCGATGGGCACTCCCTTATCCCTAAACTTCCCAAAGGGGAAATCCGCCGTCTTAATGGAATACAGCATACCCGTATTGGTAAACGCACAGATTTTTCCGGTATTCTTGCAGAACACAATGGTGGGAAATTCCGCGTCGATGGTCTCCCTGTTTCTCTCATATGCAGGTACATCGATGGTCTTGCCATAACCAAAGCGGTCCATCAAAAAGACAACATCCATTTCCTCCATCTTCTTTTCTTCAAATACCGCCTCGCTGGCATTTTCAATGGCTGTTCTTCTCGGTCTGCCATATTCCTTACGGATATCATCCAGCTCCTGAATAATAACCTGCGCCATGGAATCCCGGCGGTCTAAGATATCCTCATAACGATAGATATTGGTAGTCGTCTGCTCATATTCCTTCTTTAATGCATTGATCTCCAGACCGATCAACCGATAGAGTCTTAATTCCAGGATCGCATCCGCCTGACGCTCCGTAAACCGAAGCATCTGCGCCATGATCTGTGACGCGCTGCTTTGGAATCTGATGCCGTCGGTATTCCCTTCCACAAGACAGCTTTTCGCCATGGCTTTATCCTTGGAGCCGCGCAGGATCTCTATGATCAGATCGATCACATCACATGCCCTAAGCAGTCCTTCCTGGATCTCTTTCTTTTCCCGCTCTTTTTTCAGCAGCGTCGTATATTTACGCTGCGCAACCTCAAACTGGAAATCCACATTATGACGGATGATATCACGGATGCCCATGGTTTCCGGTCTACCATCCACGATCGCCAGCATATTGACGCCGAAAGTATCCTCCAGCTTTGTCTTCTTATAAAGCATATTGGTAAAGTTCTCAACATCCGTGTCCTTCTTTAATTCAATGACGATACGGATCCCCTCTTTGGAGGACTGATTGGAAATATCGATCACATCCGTGGTCTTTTTATTCTCCACAAGCGCAGCCACATCCTGCAAAAATTTGGAGATATTCTGACCGATCATGGTAAATGGGATCTCCGTAACCACAAGGGAAACCTTTCCTGCCTTGCCTTTCTCTATTTCCACTTTACCGCGCAGCTTGATCTTACCTGCACCGGTGCTATAGATTTCTGCCAGCTCGTCCTTATTGATCACAATGCCGCCTGTCGGGAAGTCCGGCCCCTTAACATATTTCATCAGTTCTTCCGTGGAAATCTCCGGATTGCGGATATATGCCTTGGTGGCATCGATCACTTCCACCAGGTTGTGGGGCGGAATATTCGTCGCCATACCGACGGCAATGCCTTCCGTTCCATTGACAAGAAGATTCGGAAATTTCGCCGGAAGCACCGTAGGCTCTTTTTCCGTCTCATCAAAGTTCGGCATAAAATCCACCACGTCTTTATCCAGATCAGCCAGAAGCCCTTCCTGGGTGATCTTCATCAGCCTTGCTTCCGTATATCGCATAGCCGCTGCGCCGTCGCCCTCGATATTGCCAAAGTTACCATGACCGTCTACCAGCGGCAGTCCCTTCTTAAAATCCTGCGTCATAACAACCAGCGCATCATAGATGGAGCTGTCGCCATGCGGATGGTATTTACCCATGGTATCGCCGACGATACGCGCGCTTTTACGGTAAGGTCTGTCATAGCGGATTCCAAGCTCGTGCATATCGTATAATGTTCTTCTCTGCACCGGCTTCAAGCCGTCCCTGACGTCCGGCAGGGCTCTTGCCACGATGACGCTCATGGCATAGTCTATATAGGATTTCTGCATTACCTCAGAATACTCGGTCTTTAAGATTCGACTGTCCATATCGGTTACTCCTTATGCTGCTTATTTCTTCGGATCATATAATCATATCATATAGATTCCGGTATTTCTTTGTCCTGTTTGTAGTCCGGGTTACTCCGGGTTACTCCGGCTTACATAACTTTTTGTTTGCGCATCTATGTTCCAAAAACATCATGTTATGAAATCATTTTTGGAACATAGATGCGCAAACTTCGAGTTATGTAAACCTCATTGAGAAATGTGTTAACTCTCCTTCAATTTCAAATGTAAATCTCCATCAAACGTCCAGCTGCGCTTCCCTTGCATTGGAATAGATAAATGCTTTCCTCGGCGGTACGTCGTTGCCCATCAGAAGCTCTGTCGTATCGCTGGCAATCATGGGATCATCGATACTGACTAATTTCAGCATCCTCCGTTCCGGATCAAGCGTCGTCTCCCAGAGCTGCTCCGCATCCATCTCACCAAGTCCCTTATACCGCTGCAGGGTAAAGGGTCCTTTGTGGGTTTTGCGGTATCTCGCCAGCGCAGCATCGTCATAAAGGTATTCCTCCTTGCCCTTTGACGGGATCGCCTTATACAGAGGCGGCATGGCAATATAAACATGTCCCTCCTGGATCAGCTCCGGCATAAAACGGTAGAATAAGGTCAGCAGCAAGGTACAGATATGCGCGCCATCCACGTCGGCATCCGCCATGATAATGATCTTGTCATAACGCAGCTTGCTGATATCAAAATCATTGCCGTAACCCTCGGAAAAACCGCATCCGAAGGCATTGATCATCGTCTTGATCTCGGCATTGGCAAGCACTTTATCAATACTTGCTTTCTCTACATTTAAAATCTTTCCACGGATGGGAAGGATTGCCTGATACTCACGGTTTCTTGCCGTCTTTGCGCTGCCCCCCGCCGAATCGCCCTCTACGATAAAGATCTCGCATTTCGAGGCATCCTTAGATCCGCAGTTGGCAAGCTTTCCATTGGAATCAAAGGAAAACTTCTGTTTACTCAGCATATTCGTCTTGGCTTTTTCCTCGCTCTTGCGGATCTTTGCCGCCTTTTCCGCACAGCTGATCACATTTTTTAAGGTCTCCAGATTACGGTCAAAATAATGCACCAGCTCGTCACCCGTGATCTTGCTGATTGCTTTTGCTGCGTCCTGATTATCCAGCTTCGTCTTAGTCTGTCCTTCAAATCTCGGATCTGGATGTTTGATGCTGATGACAGCTGTCATGCCGTTACGAACGTCCGCCCCTGTATAATTGGCATCTTTTTCCTTCAAACTGCCAAGCTGCCTTGCATAATTATTGATGACCGTCGTAAAGATGGTCTTAAAACCTGTGATATGCGTGCCGCCTTCCGCATTATAGATATTGTTACAAAAGCCAAGGACATTTTCATGAAATTCATTCACATACTGGAATGCAATCTGTGCCTGCACGCCTTCTGTCTCACCCTCAAAATAGATCACATCATGCACTGCATCTTTGCCCTTATTCAATTCCTTTACAAAGCCCCGGATACCGTCCGGCTCGTGATATTCAATGGATTCTTTTTCTTCCCCACGTTTATCCTCAAAAAGGATCGTCAACCCCGGATTCAGATATGCCGTCTCGTGCAGACGGCTTTTGATATCCTCCGCCCGGAACCATGTCCTGTCAAAAATTGTATCATCCGGCGTAAAATTAATGCTTGTCCCTGTTTCTCTGGTTTTCCCGACGACAGGCAAAAGGCCGTCCACAAGCTCGGTCACGGGATGTCCGCCATTGACATACTCATCCGTATAGACCCCGCCATTACGCTTTACCGTGATCTTAAAATGACTGGAAAGGGCGTTGACCACAGAACTGCCGACGCCATGAAGACCTCCGCTTGTCTTATAAGAAGTATCATCAAATTTGCCGCCCGCATGAAGCGTTGTCAGGATCAGACGCTCCGCGCTCATTCCTTTTTCGTGCATCTCCACAGGAATACCACGGCCATTATCCGTAATGGTCGCCGAGCCGTCCTTTTCCAGTACCACATGAATCTTATCGCAGAATCCCGCCAGATGCTCATCTACGGAATTATCCACAATCTCATAAACCAGATGGTTCAGACCTTTTACCGATGTACTGCCGATATACATACCCGGAAGCTTTCTGACTGCTTCCAGACCGTCCAGCACAGTAATATTCTCTGCTCCATATGTACTGCTGTTTGTATTATTTGCCATGACTGCATTACTCCGTTTCCTAATTATCCCTTTTCACACCCATGATCAAAATAGCACCACAGGGCATTTGTTAAATATAAATTTAATATTAAATGCACAATTTTACGATTGATTGGCATATTATGTACTATCTCAAAACATGCAATCAACATATAGTATATCACTTCTGCCGAAATTTAGCAAATATTTTAAAATATTTCTTATTGCTGAGATGATATGTTATGGGAAATTTTCTGTGAGGATTGCATAATTCAAAGAGTTATGTATGCCGGAGATCATTATTTGATTATTTTAGGAAAAACTTGCTGCGCCGAAAAAACTGTATTATACTGATTTCAATATATTTAGACTTATTTTACGATATATGTCGAGGGAAAACAGAATGTTTGAAGGGAAAAATCTGTATGCAATAGTATGGCTTACATTCTTTGTCTTATTGATGCAGGGAATACGCGAGAAAAACAAGACTAAAATAATCATTGCTTCCATCCTCATCGTACTTCCCTTAATCATTCTGGGCTGGCTGATTTTTTCAATAGTGTAATTTAATCAAAACAGTTCTGAGTGCGTGCCGACACGGTAAAGCATCAATACTAAAACTTTATCCACTATTTCGTATATCAGTAACCAATCAGGCTCTACATGACATTCCCTACATCCGGCATAATCGCCGCTCAGATTATGGTCATGATATTTTTCATCCAGCTTTCCACCTTCCGCAATTGTGTTAATCACATTGAAAAGCCTGTCAATATCTTTCCCTTGTTTTCTCGCCAGTTTTAAATCTCGTTTAAACTGCCCGGTGAACTTCACTTCATACTTCATCCAGCGCCTCCTTTAAATCACTAAGGCACTTATATCCTTTTACATTCGGGTCAGCAGCAATCCTTCTGCCCTCTGCTATTGCAGACATTGTTATTTCATTTGGCGTATTCAGTTTTAAAGAAAAAGGTATGCCATTTTCCCGAATTGTCTGCTTTAAGAACATATTTACTGCTGTAGTCATATTTAGTCCAAGTTCTGCGAAGATACTTTCTGCCGCTTCCTTCACCGCTTTATCCGTTCGTATATTCAAATTTGTCACGGTTGCCATATTGCACACCTCCAATTTTATCATAAAATACAAACTACCTTCATTATTATTATATGCAAATTGCTTTATATGGTCAACATATTATGTGCATACAAAACGAATTTTTCGTTATTTCTTTTGTCATGAGATTCCATAAGACCAGATATTTTTTATTTGATACTGAATTTCTTCGAACGTCCATCTTACGTTGCTTCTTGCCACACAATTTGGATCATTTACCATAAATCCATCTTTATCATATCCATATATAACGATATAATGCCCGGAGGTTGTAAAAAATCCCCTTCCCATAGCGCATATGATGATATTCCCATGATCCAGTTCTGTTCTGATATTTTGTTCGGACGAACTTATCTCTGTAACTTTGATATTATATAGCGTTGATACATCCCTCATCAACGTCCATGCCGTACCGGTTCCTTTGACATAGTATCCATTTTCCATGCTGTACCTTGCAATCTTATCCGGAGTAATCGTTTCATCCTCAGTCAGATAGAATAATACCATAGACAAACACGTTGGACCACAACCCGCCAATCCTATACAACTCTCTCCATATGGCTCATATCCCCAGCGCGGGTCCCATTGGAGAAACAATGGAAATTCCTGTTCTTTTTCTAAAGCAGTGATCCCCTCTGCCACTCCTCTCCCATCCGGATACCCCGCAACAAAATCCGCCATTTCCGGATTATTTGCCAGCGCCGCAAGCAGTTCTTCCGAATACCCGGAATGATTCCGGTAAATTTCCCCAATCACGGAATTGTCCTGTGCAAGTTCTTCCAGTCGTTGCAAAACTTCTGCCTCTGTCCGTTCTACAGGCTTTTCCACTTCCCTGGAAGCAATGCTGCCGACATAATCTATTTCTTCCGGTATATACTCTTCTACACTGGTTTGAACAGTTCCATTATGCTGTATTTCTATCCTTTGTACATCCATTTGTATATCATCTAAACGCGCATAGATTTTTTTGATGCATAATATAAATATTATCAAAACAACTGCTTTGACCAAAAACAAGATCCATTTTTTCTGTTGCATCCTTTTTCTATATTTTATCTGCCTTCTACTCATCTGAGTATTTCTGCCATTGTTTTCTATCCTTGTTTCTTGCATATCGTAATTCATCCTTGTTTTTTAATATGGCTTACCGTCTTCCACAACGAAAACTTTATGCATTTAAACATTCCTCAAATGTTTTCTATGCTGTTACATAAATAAATAATTATAAATTTCTATTTCAGTTGCATAAAATTTATGATCTAATTGATACCCCTTAATATTTATATGCTGATCTATCTCCAGATCCTCTTTTGCAGCTTCTGACGTTTCAACTTTATTTCCATTTACATCATATATGTCTTTTTGCGTATATTTTGTGGTTTCAGTAATGTATACCGTTTGCAGAACCGGATCCTCAATGTTAATGCTTGCAATACTCTTGCCATCTCCAAAATCTTCTACTTCGATTTTGTTTATTGTAATGCTTGAAACATCAAGTGCCGTTATATTTCCCAACATATCAAATTCATCATCAGAACCGGTTTTCCATTGTTCCTCATCACTTTGATCATCCGAATCATCTTTCAATTGTTCCTCATCGAAGTTCCCTTCAGAACTAATTTCCACTTGTTCATTATCGCTAAAGTCACTCCGCAGGTCATTGCCGCTGTCTGACAAATAACTTTGATTACTCTGATTTCGAATCCCAAACATAATACCAAAATAATCGACAGCAAGATAACCTGCCACTATAAAACCGATGATTGACAATGTGATAGTTGCCACATATCGTCTCGTTTCTTTTTCTTTTGTTATTTTTTTCATAAACCTAAAGAATAAAAATCCCAAAGCAACCCCAAGTAAATTCAATATAACATCATCAACATCGGCACTTCCTAAATACAAAAAATACTGGCAGATTTCAAAGACCAAACTAACAAAAAATCCTGCCAAAACGACTGTTTTCCACTTTCGACATTTCACATACAGCAAAGGGAGAAAATATCCAAAAGGGATAAATACAAAGATATTTCCGACAATATTGTTAAATCCTCTGGAAAAATTACCGTTAAACATCAATTTCGTAAATTCCCAAATTGATTGAAACGGTATGAGATTATAAGAATGAAATCCCGACAATTCTCCTTTTAGAAGGTGATTAAAGGAAGTGAAAAATCCACTATATTTGAACAGTATAATCTTAATTAAAAACATGAAATAAATAATAAAAATTATATGACAGCAGCTTATAAGAAATTTATTTTTTCTTCCATTTTTCATATTCCACAACCTCTTTCTTTTGATATCCCAGATACTGCTAAATTTTATCCTGCCGAAAAAGATACTTTTATATGCCTTTACAGGAAAAGCAGAAATCTACCGCTGACGATAAATTTCTGCCTTTTGTTTTACAATCTTGCGCTAAAATTATCGTTTATTCCGCCCTGATCATTTCTTCCGCCATATCAAGCATTTCCTCTGCGGAAAGCGGCAGGTCAAATCCAAACATTTGATACCTAACGCCGTCTTTGATCCAGACAACATTCATAGACTGCTTGATCTCTATTTCACTGCTTCCGTATGCATAGTTATAATTGGGCTTATCCATGTTGGCTTTATCCTCGTCAGTCAGCTCATAATCCACCGGAAGGAACTTATTGTTGACGGTGTAACACCGAAGCTCTATGCCGTCACATTCCCTTACGGCATCATAAATCAGCTCTTCGTTAAAACCCGCGTCATAAACGGCATCCTCTGCAAAGATACTGATCGAAGGAAGTCCCTCCTTCCCATATCTGAGCACCAGTTCCGAAAATTCGTATAATTTCTGGTCTTCTTCACCAATCGCCGCTGTATTATCTACGCCTACCTCCGCAAACGTATAACCATTTGCAAAGGTCTCCAATGCATTGACATTTAAACCGGCCTCTTTTGCACAACTGTCAACCGCCGAAAAATCTGTCTGATAAGCGGACGGAGCGCTGCTGCTCACATAATATTGCGCCATCTGTTCCGCCGCATAACAAACACCTCCTGTCAACAGACATACTCCCAAAGCCGCAACTGCCACTTTTTTAAAATTCCATTTCATAGATGTACTCCTTTCATTTTTGAAAACATTATTCTCCTGTTTCAATATTACCTGATCAATTTTTTCCTTCATGACCGGGGAAGCTTCTATGGCGTCCGCATGGAATTTTAAAGCATTGGTTATTATATTATCTGACTTTTTCATATTGATGTTACTCCCTTTCTTTCTCTGCCAAAATCCTGGTGTACCATGACACCTGCTTCCTCTTGCTCCAATAAATGTTTCAGATTCTTCCTTGCGGCAAAAAGCCTTGATTTCACCGTGCCTGTACTGATCCTGACGATCGAAGCGATCTCTTCGACGCTCAGCTCATCATAATAATACAGAACGATCACGACCCTTTGTTTTGCCGGCAGCGCATTGACTGCTGTCATGACCCTGTCAGCCTCTTCCCTTGTGATCAATTGTGCCAGCGGTGAACTCCATTCCGCAGAAGTATACTCCGCAGATCCGTGCTGCATAACGTCTTTTAATTCCCTCTGTTCCCTGATTTCTTCCGTATGTTCTTCCGGGAACTCCCGTTTTCGGCGTTTTGCCGTCCGATAAGAGAGTCGGATCAGAATCTGCATCAGCCACGCTTTATATCCACTGTGATTTTTTAGCTCGCCGATGTGAAGATAACTCGTTACAAATGCTTCCTGCACGACATCCTCCGCATCCGATCGGTTTCCTGTGATCAGATATGCATTTCTGATAGCCAGATCCTTATACCTGTGATACAGCTCGTCAAAGGCTTCCTTTTTGCCCTCCCTATTCTCCTTTAGCTGTATTACGAGTTCTTCATCCGTCATGTTGCCGTTTTGCTCCTTATAGATTCTACCGCTTTTCGATGCATCTGTTTATAAGAGGCATTGAAAAGGAATTTGGTTCATTATTTTAAAAATTTTTTTTATTAATTTAGAAATTCGCCATCTAACGCCTTTGGGCAAACCGCTTTGCGAAAATAAACGAAAAGGCAGTCTCCAATAATGGATAACTGCCCATCTGCCATTTTTATCAATTTTCCAAAGCTCAACGTGCCATCTTTTCCTGTTTTACTTTTGCTGAATAAATTGCAGCCACAAACAACAATCCAAAACTTCCGTACAGGCACCCAAAATAAATTTTCGCAAGCGGTGTCGAGGTAGATACGCCCGCTATATTTGCAAACAGTCTGCCGTTGTTCGCCAAATACGCTTTGACCGTTGCTCCCTGAGGATATTGATATGTATTGTATACATTTTCTAGCTTATATGTTTCGCCGTTGTATTCTACCATAACTTCATAGGAAACAAGTTGCGCACCTCTATGATGCTTTGTTACCGCGCTTAAAACACGCACTTCAACTTCCTCGTATTCGATTTCCTGCGCGTCAATGGCAAACCGCATGACAACTGTGAAAATCAGGCATACCGCGAATATACACCATAAAAGAATGGCCTTCTTTTTCATACTCATGTCAGACAAGCACCCCCTAATCATGTCAAACAGTATGCTAATATCTCTTTTCTTTTTATTTCTAACTATTTTGATTATAACACACCGAAAATAAGACTTCAAATTACTTTACAAATTATTACTTTACTTTTCCGTCTTATGAAATTTAACCTTCTTTTGACATCACTTTCTTACACCATGATTTTGCTCCACAATGAGGGCATTTTAAATATCTCGTTGTAACAATATGCATCCCAAATGTATATGCCGCAAATGACGGAACAAATAATTCATTGCATTTTCCACATTTATAAAATCCAATCTTTCTCTCTCCCTCCATGGCAACTGCCACTCCTACCGCAAAAATAGCACATGCTATCGTAATCAAAACGACCTTTACAGGAAGTGTGATAACATCCGTATACATACAGACGATCAGGAGCAATGTAATAAAAGTCACTGTGGAAATAACGCCGATAATAATCGTTAATACAAACTTTGTCTTGTTTTCTTCTTTTTCCCTTATCATATTCACCATATTTTCCTCCGCTTTTTTTTGATAATCTTCCTCGGAAACCCGCTGTCCGGATAAAAGCTCATTCACCGTAATATCCAATTCATTACATAATGGTAAAAGCAATGATATTTCCGGAAATCCGTTTCCACATTCCCATTTTGAAATTGTCTTATCACTGATTCCCAATTTTTCGGAAAGCTGCCTTTGCGTATATCCTTTTCGTTTTCTTTCTTCTGCAATGAACTTCCCAATTAATAACAAGTCCATATGTGCCCCTCCTTTCTAAGAAAATTATCCAACATTTCTATTAATATTCACACCCACGAGACGTAGAATATGGTGATTTTATGCGGATTCTACCCTTCGTAGATAAGCAAAATCAAAATTCACATCAGGTATACATGCAGACAAGCAATAGTAATGTTATAACTGCCACCGCAGAAATAACACCAATCGTAATCGTAAACGCCAACTTTTTCTTTTTTTCTTCTTTTACAACAAAAGAACCTCGTTGTCCAGATAAGAGATCAATCACTGCAATGTCCAATTCATTGCATAATGGGAAAATCAATGATGCATCTGGAAATTCATTTCCACATTCCCATTCTGAAATTGTTTTTTCACTAATTCCTAATTTTTCGGAAAGCTGTTTTTGTGTATATCCTTTTCTTTTTCTTTCTTCTGCAATGAACTTTCCAATTAATACCAAATCCATTTGTAATCCCCTTTTTCAAGAAAATTATCAATTAATTTAAATCCCGCTTCTTAATTATAGCATGGTATTGCAAAAAATTAAGGATACTGCTAAAATTTTATCCTGTTAAAACTATAATATTTCTACCCCGGAAGGAATCGCAGAAAAAATGACGGAAGACAATAAAAAACGTAACCATATACTGGAATTTATCAAAAAAGAAACGATCCTGACCATTGCGCTTCTGCTGGCTGTGGTTTCCATGTTCATCGTCCCGCCAAGCGCAGCTTATGCGGATTATATTGATTGGAATACGATCCTTTTGTTGTTTAACCTGATGGCGGTGGTAGCCGGATTCCAAAAGCTCGGCGTCTTTTCCCTGATTGGAAGCTCCCTGCTGAAAAAGATCCATACGTCAAGACAGCTTGCGCTGATCCTTATCTTCCTGCCATTTTTCTTCAGCATGCTGATCACCAACGACGTTGCGCTGATCACTTTTGTCCCCTTTGCCCTGATCGTCCTGCGGCTTTCCGGAAAAGAATCAATCCTTCTTCCGATCGTCGTTCTGCAGACGCTTGCCGCCAATCTTGGCAGTATGCTTATGCCGATGGGGAATCCGCAGAATCTCTATCTCTATACACTTTCAGGGTTTTCTCTGACCGACTTTATCAAGCTGATGCTTCCGCTGTTTTTATTGGCGGCAGTCATTTTGCTGCTTGCTGTCTTTTTCATCAAAAATACACCGGTAGAGATCATTACGGCATCCTCTGACAAAGTAAAACCCGCAGTGCCCTCCCTGTTTTCCTACGGCATCCTGCTGATCCTCTGCCTCCTGTGCGTGCTGAAATATTTCCCGCCGATTTGGCTGACAGGCATCATCTGCCTTTATCTGGTGATCCGGGACCGCGGCATATTCCCGAAAATCGATTATTCGCTGCTGGCTACTTTTATCGGTTTCTTCATCTTTATCGGCAATATCTCACAGATCGAAAGCTTTCGTGCCGCGCTGCAGGGCATCATCACCTCCCATGAGATCCCCGTAGCGATCCTTTCCAGCCAGATCATCAGCAATGTCCCTGCCGCCTTACTGCTCTCCGGCTTTACCAATCGATATGCCGATCTGATCATCGGCGCCAACTTAGGCGGACTGGGCACACTGATCGCCTCCATGGCAAGCCTGATCTCCTATAAGCAGATCGCAAGGGAATATCCGGACAAACGGCTCCCCTATCTCGGTCTCTTCACAGCCGCCAACCTGATCATGCTTGGAATCTTATATGGCGCAGTATTACTCCTGCCGGCTGTTCTCCCCTGAGCTGATATATCACATCATTCCTGCCAGCGGATTTCTTTCAGTTCCATACATCTTCACGGGATTCAAGGGCACATGCGGCTCACCGTCTTGGCAGAAAAGATTTCAAGAGGATCAACAAATACAAAATTTAATTTCCCTTTCCTTTTGATAATTATCTCCATACTCAGATATCCAGAAGCCATTCAATAACATTTTTCTTTTTGATTCCGTTATAATCGGCATCTCCGAAAATTTCATCAAGCGTAAGCAGATATTTCGGATAATTATCCCCGACTTTTTTCAATGGTTTAAGCTCGCGTTTCAGTGTATCTTCATCAAGCGTTGTTGCGGACACCTGATAATATGAAATATCATTGCCGTTGACCGCTACAAAGTCAATTTCCTCATCATCGACTTGTCCAATATAAACGTCATATCCTCTTCGTTTCAACTCCAAAAAAACAATATTTTCAAGCACATGACCGATATCGCTTTCGCTACCTTTTACAAGACTGTTCCGCAGTCCGGCATCAACTGCATAATATTTGCAATTTGTTTTGAGGAACATTTTGCCTTTTAAATTATATCTTCGCGCCTCATATATGATCAGGCTGTCAGAGAGTCCGTGAATGTATTTATCAACGGTTTTCTGGTCTATGTTTTTTTTGTCGGACTTAAGAGTATTGGCAATCTTTGTTGCCGACACGGCATTTCCTATATTACGCAGTATAAACTTTGCCACATTTTCAAGTGATGTAACATCAGCAATCTTAAGCCTTGCAACGATATCTTTTAACAGTACGGAATGATAAATATCACGAAGATAATCTCTTGCTTCTTTTGGGGCGATCTGAAATCTGACAATATAGGGGAAGGAACCGCGCTCAACATACCTGTTGAACTTCTGAGTATTAGTCAACGCAGTATCATTGATGCCGACACAAAATTCCTTAAAGGAAAGCGGCAGCATCTTCAACTCAACATATCTTCCGGACAATACCGTTGCCAGCTCCCCCGACATAAAATAAGCATTGGAACCCGTGATATAGACATCACAGTTATCCCTGAGGAAAAGGCTGTCAACCGCCTTCTCAAAGTTTCTGACATACTGGATCTCATCAAGGAAAATATAATTTATCTGATTGGGAATCAGTATTTTCTTTATATGATCATATAGCTGTCTATAGTCAGTGAGATGTTCGTATTCCATATCTTCAAAATTAATGCTGATAATCTGATCATTCTGCACACCATCAGAAATAAGCCAATTCCTGTATATTTCAAACAGTGTTGACTTTCCACAGCGGCGTACTCCCGAAACAATCTTGATGATCTGCTTTTCTCTCCAATCTATAAGCCATTTCAGATATTCATTTCTTTCAATAAGAATACCCATTACAACAGCCTCCGCACCGTTTTGTATACATTATATTCCTAAAAAATAAATTATTAAGGAATTTTAGGATTATGTTCCTAAAATTCCCCGATATGGATTTCGCCGCCGTAGAACTGCTTATCTCTTTGTTTGTATCCAAATAACGCCAAATGATCTGCATCCTTCTCTTCTCCAATTTGGACATTAATTCGGACACTAATTCGGACATTTCCGTATTTATGTCATTTAAAACCTCATTTAAAGCCTCATTTGATGCTTTATTTCTATAAGTTTCTGGAATCTTTTTTCTTATATCTTCTAGCGCGATTACTACCAACTATCTCAATATGATCTGAAAGTTCTTGTAAAATAACTTTGGTACGGCTTTCTTTCAAATTCAACAATTCACAAAAATCCCTAATCCCATACTCTTTACCACTTTCCATAAATGATAGAATTTTATCATACTGCATTTGGGTTTTTTTTGTCACTTTTTTATCGCCGTTTTTTATCGCCGTTTTTTTATCGCCGCTTTTTATCGCCGTTTTTTTATCGCCGCTTTTTTCTGTCACTTTTTTTTCACTCCCATTTACAAACGACAGTTTTAAAATCGTCCTATCCGGTGCATATTCCTCTATTACTTCCGGCGCAACCCAGCCTTGATTCGCCCAAACAGAATAAATATCCGGCACCCCACTGCCCGCGCGCTCTCCGATGCCGATCATATTTAGCATCTTCATTAGCGCTTTATTTCTCGGATCAGATATGCCGCCTTTTAACATCTGCTTCTTCCCCGTGCGTATGCTTCCGGGATTTTCCATAATAATACTGTCAGCATCCTTCTTAATAACAATTCCACGCGGCAGATAAAAATCCGTGTTCACAAGGCAATTGGCAAGCGCCTCTCTGATTGCCTTATGCACAGGCGTGTCATCAATCCTCACTGCCCCCTCCAGTTTAAAAGGTATTTTAACATCCTTAACCAGCTTTCCATACACTCTGAAAAAGAAATCAAACAAATTGCCTGTCCAATCTCCGGAACCGGATTGCAGCCGATCTGTCCACCGGATCGATGGATCAAGCAATTCCCTAAAATCAAGAAAATACTCCGGATATTCGTATAAAATTTTATATTCATCTCCAAACATCAAAAGTCCTGCTGCAGTTGGATGTAATTTGCCATCAGCACTAAGAAATCTTGCTGCCCCGATCCGCTCTAAATAGTCCTCATCTTTCAGCTGCTCCCAGACATGCTCATTCCGATACGCCATATGGCGATTACGGTACGCATGTACCGTTTCCATATTAAGCACATCTATCTGCATATTTTCAAGGATTTTCATATCCATGGTGTCTTCCGTCTGATCCCGAAGCATAGCTTTCACTTCACTTGGGGTACAATGATAATCTCCCTCCCAGTTTCTTCGAAAGGTTCCTCCAAACAGATCATCATTGATATATACAGGTTTTTGCTCTCGTTTTGCTGCCGGAACATAGATAACCATTATTGTATCCTGCTTCATTTGATATGTCTGTACATCACTATCCGTCAAAAGATTGGCACTCACTTTTTGCCTGTTATTGATCATATTCCAAAAATCTCTGCGTAACTTATTCTCATCCTGTAATCCCGTTGTATACCAACTGCCGTCTTCGTTTTCTGCAACGCCAAGAATAATCACTCCGCCATAACAATTGGCATATGCAGAATAGGTGCTCCATAAAGAATCCGGCAAGCCGCCTTGGGCTTTCTTGACTTCCCATCTATTGTCTTCTTTATATTTATTAAATTGAGATAAATCAAACATCAGACACCTCCGAAACTATTCCTTTGTCTTGAGCTCATCCGACAGCTTATCTGCGCAGTCTAAATCCATACTCTTTCTTTAATCTCTCATAAATCTCAAAAGCTACCGGACAGATCTCTATCACATCTAATACACTCAAGAGACTTGACAGTCTCTCCGGCTGATCGGTATATGGATATTTTTTGCAGCTGTCAGGTTTGCAATCTCCCAATCGGCAATTCCCGTCTTCCTGTAAGAAATCACATGGCTTATGCTTTGTCTGATAGTTCATATCAAACTCTTCTTTTTCCAAATAATCTGCCACAAACTGCTCCGGTGTCATTCCCAAGTATTGCGCATCTTTGTCAATATCCTCTGCCGGGATGCTTCCCATATACATCTTGCAGCAATTTCTGCATTTACTGCAATCATAGCTGGCAAATAGTTCCTTATGTAATCGCAAAAACTGCCTGTCCAACTCGTCTTCATCCGCATGACATTTTAAATAGGTGCGAAATTTAAAATTTTCTTTTTCTTTTTTTCTAGCTTCCGCCCTTACTTTATCCGGTTGTACCATAATATTTACCTTCTCCTTATATTGTATAATCGCATTAGTTTCTATAATAGAAATAGTTCTATTTCACGATCACTAAACATCCCCGACTGCTTTAACAGCATTTTAAAACTAATTTCTTTTATAAATAGTACCATAAAAAATTTTCGATATTGGAGCTGTCTTTTCACATTAAAAATCAAACTCTATATTATTATATCAGAATGCTCCTTCTTTTTTATAAAAATAGAAGCAATATTATCACCTACAAGGTTATCTTTGGGAAACACATTTTTCTTTGGTTGATTAAATTCACGAATAACAGGATAATCCTTTTCCTCTATATTATAATCCTTGCTATAAACTTGTCGAACTTTATCCATAAAATTCTTATCCGCAATCTTAGTTATTTCTTTCACACATATTACTTTCTTATTATTAATATGTACATTTGATTTTAAATATTGTTCAACATTTATTATACCTATTTTGCTTCCGTATAAAGCAACAATTTCCACAATTGGATTATTTCTCTCAATAATTTTTTCTAACTTAATCTCCACACCCCTACAATGATATACTATATGTTGGTTTTTTACACCACCACAAGCGACCCTATCGTAATTTTCAAAATAAAACTGTAAATTACGAATGGTTGATGTCCCAGATTGAATTGTATCAAATAAAAATACAATTTTTTCAATCTTCTGCCCCATATAGGTATATCCCTCAAGATTTTCTTCTACCTCATCAAGATACGCATCATGGTTTCGAATTGCATCTTTTTTACAATACCCATTAATTATGGAAGTTATAACGCTATCAGACTCTTGCTTTTCCTTTGGTACTATAAGAACATTTCCTTTTAACACATCTAAATCTTTTATAAAATCATATTTTAACTGCTGATGTGCGTTAATAATGCCTATAAAGTTTTTCCACTTCTCATCCGTTAAAATCTTATTACATAAAATATGATGTATGATTCTCAACTTTGCAATATCATTAAAGTTAACTATGCAGTTTTCTATATCATTTAAGGCACTTTTTTGTAGCTTCATTGCATCTAAAACAAGCTGAATCTGGGCCTCTGTATGTAAAGCAAAATCTACTATATCATTCAGTTTTTTATTGTCATCTTCTATTTTATTAATAAGCTTAATATAACTGTCAATTTCATTTGAAGCAAAATATTTATTCTGATATTTTATTGCATAAAACCTTACTTGCTTCAAGTCATCTTCTTTTTCCAACGCAAGAAATTCAGACATAATTTCAATGCTATTTTTTTTGTCTTTATAAACCACATTACCTTCAAAGTCTTCGTCTTTTTCTAATAAAACTTTTTCTATATGATCTCCTATTGTTCCTCCACACAGCTCTGGTAATTTATTTTCCAAGAATTGAATTGGCAATTTAACTGGAATCCAACTTATATCACAAATTCTTTTTTGTGCAATAGTCTTTCTTTTTTTGATATAAAGTACATCCTCAAAATATTCCTTCTGCAGTTTTAATACACTTTCATAAAAGTTAGTTGCATATTTTGCCCAAATAACAATTAAATTATCCTGATAATTCATGTCTACGTTAGTTAATTCATTTATTATTTTATCAATATGTACATTGCATATTTTCAGCAACTTACAAAAAGAACCTAAAATAACATAATCTAAATTATTTCCCATAATTTTTATTAAGCCGAATGGTTTCATTGCATAATCGGTTATATTAGTAATATTCGCAACTTGTTTTTCTCCATTTTCAAAAACTAACGTGCCATCCTTTTTTGTAAACGGATTAACTGCTCGAACATTTTCCCCTACCCTAATAAATGCCTTGTCAAAAAAGACATTAAATGATTCATTATTATATACTTCTCTTATTGCCGCTATTTGCAAATAAAAATTTCCACTCAACATTATATCTTTTAGGGACATAAATTTTGCCGTAGGATCATATGGATATTCATAAAAATATGCTATATCTCTTTGTTCAGAATTTTTCTCACTCTCTAATTTATTTCTTTCTTCTAGCTTTAATGATGAAAAATAAATTTTTTCAGGATGTCTTACATATATTGTTCCTTTTATCACATTACCTAAAATCAAAACACCATTATACTTAAAATTCTCTTTCCATGCATTTCCACCAATACGTAATGTTGATTGATCGGATAAATATTTTAAACACTGCAAATTGCATTCATCAATAATTTTTTCTAGCTTATTTTTCTCCAAAACATATGTTTCTGCATCAAAAATTTCCAAAGCAAGAAGAAAAGTATTTAATGTTATCTCATCTAACTTCTCAAAAATAAAGTCATTTCCTATTACAACAGCTAACAATTTCCCAATAGGAAAAACTTCAATCCCGCTATGCTCCAATTTAAAAATAATTTTCATTTCTTCCAGTTTACTGCATAAAACATTAAACTGCTCCTGCATTTCATTATCAATCGGGGCAATATCTCCTCCTGTCATTCCACTCATATTATTTAGTCTCTTTAAAAACTTTATAATTATTATTTCAACAGAGGTTTCTTCTTTTCCACCCTCTAAGTCTTTTATATTATAATAACTTTCCCATATTAGTTCAGATACACATGAATCATTAATCATTTCTTCCGTACAATTACATATTATTGTGCAAAATAATATAGATACCAAATTACTATTTTCTGAAATTACATCAGTATTTAAATTCTTTAGAAAATCCAAAGACTCAGAAATAACTTTATCCTTATTTCCTGATAAATTTAAACATTGTATAAATTCCTGCATCTTATCCTGTATGCTATACATTCTCTTTCTCCCATCTCAACAGTGAGTTAATTGTAATTCTCTCTTCCTTATCAATACAATTTAAATCTATTTTTATTAAAAAGTTATTGCATATTTGTTCAAACAAATCTAAATCAATAATTTTTTTCTGAACAACGAAATATAACGAACTGATACAATTTTTAAAATTCAATGAATTAAGCGGAATATATCCAAAGCATCCCAACTCAACTGCTTCTGCTAAAAATCTACGATTAGATAAAATAAATTGATAAAATCTTAAAAAAATACTTCCTCTACCATATATTGAAGCAAAAATTTCTTTTTTGTATCTGTGAAAATACTTGTAAATATAAAATTCATTTGTTTTTTTGCTGAATACGAAAGCAACATCTTCTATTTTGAATTTTTCAGATATACAACTTTCATAAATCTCACTTTTATCTTCTCCTGTCAACAAAGCATTAAAATCTGAATTCTGAAGCATATAATTAAACTTTTCTTTCCGTAAAATATCATTTCGATTTTTTTCTGATAACGACGCAATTTTCCCATATAATTTACTTTTTTCAACATTTATTTCCAACCCATTAACTACTAGCAAATTATATATTTCATTATACAGTTTATTCCCATCGACATTAGGATCAAAAAAAACAATAATATCATCCACATATCTGTATAGTATATAATGAGAACTTTCTATCTCATTTTTAGATAATTCCTTGAGAATTTGATCAAGAAACATTTCTGATACTATTCTTGCATACGCAGGCCCCTGTGGAACGCCTATCCTATTATTTGTCAGTTCCCTCATTAATTCTTCATTATACTTTATTAAAAATTCAAAAATTCTTTTATCTTTTATATTTAAATTATCTTTCATTATGTTATAAATAGTCAAAAAATTTATCCTATCATAAAACCTTTTAATATCTAATACCAAAACCCCCCAATCATCCAAATAAGGAATCTCTAAAAATACTTTTATTTTATCAATATAATTTCCCCAAGAGGTATACCAATTGTAAAATATCTCCTCTTCAGACAAAAATGCAATATTATAACTAAATGAATTAATTAAGCACGAATTATTATAAGCCAATATCATGGCTAAATGTGTTGTAATTATCCGGTCGTATGCACCTAATACAATAAGACTTCTCTTCTTCTCCTCGCTCTCCTCACGAATAAATCTATAATATTCTTTTCTGTCTAATGTTTTAATTTTCCCTTCCATGACTTGATTTACAATTTTATTCATTTGCACATAATCATATTCTGTCAATCTATTTAAAGCATTCCAAACAGAAATAACAATATTCTCATCATTAGTTAATAAATAATGTTTCTCCTTAACTGCCGTTTTTCGTATATCTTGCAGATTTATTTTTTCATTTGCCTGCTGATCCATTACCTCATATTCAATATCATTACCATATTTTTCATACATTCTTTTCATCAAATACTCTAAACCTGTTTGAGAAGGATTTATCTCTGATTCCATTTCTAAGCCATATATTTTATATAAATATGAGAAGGTTGCCGGATAGTACTTATTTTTCCATTTTAATATATTGTTTCCTGTTATCTCCTCATCATAAGCAGGACTACTTGAAAATAGCGTTTTTAAAAGTTCACCTTCCCTGTCTATCATTCCCAATGTGCCCAATAATACAAACCAATCTTTTTGAATAGGATTCCCTGCCCGCAACCGTTTGAAAATATTGCCAAAAGCCCTCGTTTCACTCAAAATTTGTTCGATATCCCAAACTTCACATGGAATATTTCCTATGATACAGATTTTTTTATATTTTATTTTAGTTGTCAAATCATCATTAATCTGTATCCCTAACTTTTCGGTAACTATATTAATATCATTTACTTGGTATTGATTTAATATTTTATATTGCTTCTCATAAAAATCTTCTCTATATATGCATTCAAAATCTGGAACTCCCGTAAATAAAAAAGATTGACTTCCATCTTTATGGCACGAAAGCGGGAACTTTACTTGTTTTCCAACCCTATTCCCCTTTGAAGAATCTGTTGCTGGAAAAATATCTAAACCAAATAATTCATCATTTAATTCAATCATATTGGATAAATAATTTACTATTTCAAAACCTACCGCTTTTGGAAAAACATTAGAAAACAATATCCAAACATGAATTCCTCTTCTGCCCGAAAATTCTGTTAAATAACTGATATTCATTGAATCTAAATATTTTAAAATTTTACTTTTAATCTCTGAATATAACAGACTAATTTGTGGATTTCTTTTATCTTTACAGTCAAAATCTAAACATATCCATTTTATTAATCCATTTTTAAATCCTTGTTGATAACATCCAGCAGCACCTTTTCTCTCTAGCATACCTTTAAGTAAAAGGTAATCATATGGGACATATTTAGTCACATATTGTCCGTTATCTTGCTGAATTGCAACTGCATAAGGATTAACAACAAATAACCCATATATTATCTTTGCCAAACGACTAAAAATATCTTCCACAACCTGTATCTCCATTCACGTATTATATATTAATGCAATTTTAACAGTTAACAGATATTAATCCCAGTATAACATTCGCCAATTAATTACACCATATTTTTCAGAAATGTTGATAAATACATCTCCTTTTAAGTATAGTTAATTAAAAAACACTGTACTAGGCTGAAACACCACCTATTACATATAAAGATTTATTGTATCCTAATTCATAGCTAGATTTCACCATTTATTACATCTTAATAATATTGGAATATAATCTTGTATGAAATAAATTTATTTTCCTTTAAAACATTTAATACTCTTATAAATCACTTCGCATACTTCTTAAAATTCTCCGCCTGTTCCAGCACTTCTTTATATACATCATCTATCGTAACTGGCGGATAACCATATTTATCAAGCAAAATAATTAAATCAACGTGCAGACCTGCTTTTATATCCTCTCTGGTAGACCAATCGGTATATTTTGCCTTATCTTCTACGACTAACCTAATTTCCTTTGATAACTCAATCATCTTGTCATCTGGATATTCAAACTCATGTTTCTTCGACACCGCGAGCAGAATATCATAAAAAGCTTTTTCCTCATAATCAATACCGATATTTTTAAATGAATCCCTTTCCGCTTTCAATTCATGAATTAAATCCGCAAGCTGATTTGCCACATCATCAAGGACTTCATTTGCAAAGGCTTCGTCTTTTCTTCGATTATTATAAGTTTCAACAACAGCTTTCATTCTATCTGCAAATTCAATACTTTTAATTTTGTTTACCTTTTTAAACTCCTCAATAGCATAAGACAATAATCTCTGCAAGGCTTTGATCTTTGTATTGGGCAAATTGATCTTCTCAATCCGCGCTATGTACTCATCACTGAAAATATCAATATTTATGTGTTTGCCCGTTTCAAATAATTCTTCAATACCATCAGACTGTATCGCTTCATCAAGCAATTTGCGAACCCTAGCATTCATCTGAGAAGTGTCCGGTGCATCTCCTTTTGTCAATTTAAACAGTACTGAACGCACCGCCTGATAAAAATGCACTTTTTCAATATCTGTATTAGTAAATTGTCCGCAGGAACTGCACAAATTAAATGCCTGTTTCATTTTCCTCACCGCTGCCATAAACCGACGTTCCAAGTCCTGCGTCAACTGAACATACTCTACTGCTCTATTCAGACAATTTAACTGTTCTACAGGGCTCCCTTCATAATAATCCTTTGCGTTAAAATTATGAAACATCTGATCCAACACTTCAAGCTGATCTAAAACAATCGTCACTGCCTGACTGACGTCATCCAATTCTTCTTTCTCAAAATTTGTATATTTGCAAAGCGCAATATTCATGTTCTTCTTGATGCCGATATAATCGACAATCAATCCTTTGTCCTTGCCCTCATAGACACGATTCACTCGGGAGATTGTCTGTATCAATGTATGCTGCTGAATCGGTTTATCAATATAAATCGTATCAAGACACGGCACATCAAATCCTGTCAGCCACATATCTACTACAATAGCTATTTTGAAATTGGATTTTACATTTTTAAACTGTCTATCCAGTTCTTTTCGGTCTTCTTTTGTCCCTAGCATCTCATAAAGATCTTTTTCATCATCCTTATTTCTTGTCATTACAAGACAGACTTTTTCTATGGGTTTTAATTCCTTTTCCTCTTTCTCCGATAATTCCACACCCTCTGGTGCTTTTCTTTTTTCTTTCCATTCCGGACGAAGTTCTATCAAATTCAGGTAAAATGCATAGGCTATCAACCTGTTTGCACATACAAACATCGCCTTACCTGCTACTGTAGAACCTTCTTCTACTCTTTTTTCATAATGTGCTACAAAATCTTTCGCTACTGCTCTTAACCTATCGGGATCACCAATAATGGCATCCAAGTGAGCTACCGCCTTCTGGCTTTCCTCTATCTGTTCTTCAGAAGTTCCAAGGCTGGCACACTTATCATAATATTCCTCGATTTCACGCAGTTTATCTTCACGCAATGTTACCTTTGCCGCCCGCCCATCATAAACAAGGTTTACTGTTATTTCGTCCTTAACTGCTTCTGTCATAGTATATGGGTGTCCGACAATATCTCCGAACACTTCCACCGTAGCATCAATCGGTGTACCAGTGAATCCTATATAAGTTGCATTCGGTAAAGAATCATGCAGATACTTGGCAAACCCATAGGTTTTATTCACGCCATCGTCCGTAATTTTCACTTTCATATCAAGATTGGTCTGTGAACGATGCGCCTCATCAGAAATGCAGATAATATTATACCTGTCTGTCAAAAGCTGTGTATCTTCCGTAAACTTCTGGATTGTGGTCAAATACACTCCACCGCTTGGCTTGTCCTGCAATTCTTCACACAGTTTTTTCCTAGATTCTATGCTTACTATATTTTCATCCCCAATGAATTGTTTAGAAGCAACAAACTGTTTGGAAAGTTGGTCATCCAAATCTGTCCTATCCGTAATGATTATGATGGTTGGGCTTTTGAAGTAACTGCTTTTCATAAGCATACGGGTAAGAAAGAGCATTGTATAACTTTTCCCACAACCAGTCGTTCCAAAGTATGTGCCACCTTTACCGTCACCATTCGGCTTCATATGTGCTTTCACATTTTCATACAGATTATTTGCTGCAAAAAACTGCGGATAACGGCATACTACTTTCAGATTTTTGTCTGTAGAGTCAGGAAAATAGATAAAATTCTTTATTACCGCAAGAAGCCTGTCCTTCACAAGCAGACCATCAATCATAGTGAACAAAGAATTGATACCATCTGTCTCCTTATCATCATCATTGACTTTTCTCCAAGCATAGAAAAATTCATATTGTGTAAATAATGAGCCATACTTACTGTTTGCGCCATCACTAATAACTACAAACGCATTATATTTAAAAATCTCCGGAATATCTCTTTTGTATCTGACGGTCAACTGTATGTATGCATCCATTATAGTTGTGTTTTCCTGTATAGCTGTCTTAAATTCCAATACCACAAGAGGGAGTCCATTCACATAAATAATACCATCAGGGATACGAAGCTGATAGTTATATCCTTCTATTTCCAACTGATTCACTATCTTAAAAATATTTTGGTCTGGTTCTTCATAATTTAATAATTCAATGAAAATATCCTTCTGTTTTCTATCTTCCCGATTGAACACAAACCCATCTATTACCATAGACATTATTGTTCTGTTGGCTTCATACAAAGTTCCGCCCACGGTACGCAAAGAGCGAATGATACTGTCAATTTCGCTTTCTGTCAGTGCATCCGAAGCATATCGAGTACGCAAATATTCTTTTAGATCTTCTACTATCAGAACTTCTGACTTTTCACGAATCAATTCGCTACCTGTCTGATGTATATACCCTTTGTTCTGCAAGAGCTCTATTATAGACATTTCTAATGCGTGTTCGTTAAATGACATAGTATTTTTCTCCTATATCTAAATTTATTTAAAATTTTGATAATAATGTTCGAGTTCCTTACAACAAGTTGCATCATAATATTTCGAATGAAGTTTTGCATCTATCTTTATATACTTCTCATAGTCGTCATAAATCGAAAAATATCTTAGTAAAGTATAAAAACTCAAACACTGATCTCCATAACTCATCGTCATAGCAGTCCAATATTCTGTATGTCCTAATATTAGTACATTATAAAGCAATTGATATAGCTCAAAATGTTTTATATCTATATCAAACCAATTCTCACTCAAAATTCTTTTACTCGTTAAATCATTTTCGCCTATTTTTCGAATATCGGTTACTATATCTTCCTTAACCCCCTCATCATTATATAATCCATATGTCAATCTTCCAATAAATGATGCTATCCAATCTGCTAATCTTAATTCTATAATTTCATTTGAATTTCCACATCTGATATTTTGAAATCTATAATTTTGTGATGCAGAATATGTACTCTCTTCCTCATCAATTACAATATTCACAAATTCCATATCAATATTTTTCTCTTCCAGTAAATTACACAATCCTTCAAAGTTTATAAAATATTGAAACTCATATTCTTTTTCTGGCAATTCATCAATTATTAAATGATTTAACATATATAAGATATTTTGAAATGCCACTATTTCCTTTTGTTTTCGTTCTATACCTTTAATCTCTTTTATGATACACTCAAAATTATATTGAAGCAGTTCTTTAAATTCCATCATAGAACAATAGTTATGTACAGCATATAGAGCCTTCAATAATTCCTCGTTATGGTAAGTAATCATAAATTTTGTCAACGTATAGTAAAATATATCCTCTGAAAATTCACCCCACCCCCAATAATGTAATCCTTTAAATGCCAAGCGTAAATATATTTCCATTTTACTGACCATATTTACTTGAATTACAGGATTCAATATGTCTATCAATTCAAATAACTCTTTGTAAAAAGTCATTGTAACCTTATTAAACGAGCGAATTCCATATTTAAAATTCTTTTTTGATATGACAGTAGACTTTAATTCCTGCTCTTCTGTTAATCCATACTGACTTTTTTGCCTATTTTCAAATTTCTGAATAAGCTTTCTATTACCTGTCAATTCTGAAGTAGGACATCCCCAAAATACACCTATATAATTATCAAGTGCATCTTCTCGTAGTATATTGAATTGTCCATTTTCATTAATACGAATCTTCTTATCGTGAAATGATTCGTCAAAGTAAATTGTATATGATTTCATATGATTTATCTCCATAAATGATAATTTAGTGGCTTAATGATAGGTGGGTTAAAAGCTGGTTTTGTAATTCATACAACTTTTCAATCTCTGCATAATTGGTTTTGATTGCAGTAATGAACGGCAAAATTAAGTTCATGTATTTGGACTGACTATCATCATCAGGCAAAAGTATTGGCAAATCCTTAATTGTGCTTAAACTTAGATTGGCTTGAACGGCTTGCTGGGTGTTCTTTTTGTAAAACTCCACTTGCCACTCACCTAAAAAATAGCTGTAAAGCATTTCCGGCAATATTTTACTTGTTCTAATTATAGCAACAGCTTGATTAGTATTTGCTGGAACTACCGAGCTATCAACCAAAGCAAACTTACCAAGAGTTCCAGCAATAGTAAAGACAATATCGTTTTCGATAATGCGAGAGCGTTTCAACAATTTATCGGTTTCTTCATCAATGTGTGCAAACATAGCCTTATTAAAACTATGGTCATCGTTGATACTTTCGCCTTTAATAAAGCTGATACCTGTCTCAGTGAAGTCTTTTCCCAGTGTGGTTGGCGTTGTGCCTTTAGTTACACATTCGCATAAATCACCAAGCAGCTCATAGTGCCATTTTTGAGGGATAAGACCATACTGAGATGGTACAAGTTCAGTATTTTTGAAGGCATCAAAATTCAAAAGCCACGATTTGAAAATGGTTTTTATGGATTCTGATAAATTATCATTTATCTTCCTTTTTAACGCAATTCTATCTGTGATAATCTTATATATCTTTACCACCTTTCGTTGTTCTTCAATATCAGGAATTAGGAGTTCAACTTTACACATTTCGTCCCAATCCATAACTTCTCGCACACTTCCATGTGATTTAAAACGAGCATATCTGTCAAACTCAGCCCGATTAAACCATAACATGAGATATTCTGGCAAAAGTTTATTTTTATCAACTACTTCGAAAACGGTATAAATATTGCTAACAAGTCCTTCATCATGATCTTCCAACAACGCAATTCCAATTTTGTCTCCTCTGCGCGAAGTATCTGGAATATATGTAAACTGTCTCCTTTTAACAATCTTATATTTTGTAAAATCCGTTCCAACCGTATTTGCAATTGAAGGAATAAAAACCTTTTGAACCGACACTCCCAACAAGTCTAATTCTTTTCCTTCCGTATTTCTAACATCAACTTGTTTAATATAATTGCCCAGCTGTTGATATTCTGCTTTCATACCGTACTCCTTAACCAATGTACTTTCTATGTGCAATCTTCACATTGCTCTGCTTAACCATTGCATACTGCAAAGTCGTGTCTATTCTCCTATGCCCCAAAAGCTGTTGTAGCTGTTCTATAGGCATCCCCTTATCAATTGCCATTGTCGCAAGGGTTCGTCTGAATTTATGTGGATGTACCTTGTTCAACCCCAAACTCTTTCCAAACTGTCGCAGTCTAACCTCAATTCCTCCGATAGTCATACGATTATGTGGTGATTGCAGTGATACAAAAAGTGCTGGATTATTGTCTGTTCGACTGTTCAAGTAATTTTGCAAGTGTATCTTTGTTCTTGCATCAAAATACACAATCCGTTCCTTATCGCCCTTACCAAAAACGACACACTCTCTTTCATTAAAATCTATATCCTCACGATTTAACAAAACCATTTCGCCAACACGCATACCTGTTGATGTCAGCATATCAATCATTGCCAAATCCCTTAGTTCTGTGCAATTATCCCTCATCAATTCGAGAACTTCATCAGAATACGTTTCCTTGATATTCGTTCCTGTCTTGACTTTATGTATTCGCCTAACGGGACTTTTAAGTATATAGTCCTCATCTTCCAACCAAGAAAAGAAACTGGACAGTATTCTTCTGATATTATCTATCGTAACCTTACTCGATTTCTTCTTTTCTTGATATTCCGTAAGATAACAGCGAATATCGTCTGTTAAAATGTGTTTTATATCTTTCCCAATTCCGTCAAGCATAGATTGTATCGTTGACTCATAGTATTTTAAGGTTTTCTCCGAACAACCTTCGATTCTTTTTGCCGAAAGAAAAGAATCAACAAAATTTTGTTCTGAGGTTTCTTTATTTTGTTCAACTTTTGTTACCTCATAGCCAAATAACGTGTATTGCAATACTTCTTGTAACCGCTCTGCCTGTGCATTATTCAGGTACGGCAGCATAGCCTGAACAACATCTGTAATTAAGTTTTGTTCCATTGTCATTTCTCCTTTAGTTTTTAAGAGAACGACAATCAACGGCTGTTCCTTTAATTTAACTTCCGCCGTTGGTGGAAGTAGATATGCTAAGTTAAAAACATGAAAATTTCGTTTTCGGACACTATATAAATCCTATTTTCATCTTCTGTATCAACTCCTGATATTTCTTTTTCTTTTCATCTACTGAGAAAATATATACACTCTTTCCATTATTCAATGCTACAATATTTTCTTCTTTATATTTTATGACACATTCTCCTTCCTGCTATGGTAAATGATAATTTAGAAGCAACATTGATTACTATCTTTTCTGAAAGATTTTCACCATCTAAAGGTAATCAACTGATACCATTAGGAGAACTTATAACCTTTGGAAACGGAAAGGCTCGTCCAAAATCCGATGGATTATTCCCTGTATATGGCGGTAATGGTGTGCTGTCTTATACAAATCAATATAACGCAGAAAATGTTGTACTTATTGGTCGTGTAGGCGCTTATTGTGGGAATGTTTACATAGAAGAAAGTCGATGCTGGATAAGTGACAATGCCATCTCCGCAAAATCAAGAGTGTCCGATGCTGAATATTTCGATTATTTTCTCCTCAAAAGCCTTAACCTTTATGACCATCATATCGGAACTGGACAACAACTACTCACTCAAGCTATTTTGAATAAAATAGAAGTCCCCGAAGCAAACAAGAATGCCGTTGATTCGTTTAATGATTTATGCAAAGGCGTGTTTTCTTCCATTACAAGCAACAACAACGAGATTATATGGTTGGAAGCACTGCAATCGCTTCTTCTTGCCAAACCAGCCTAAGCCACTAAATTATCATTTATCTTCCGCTTAAGCTTAATTCTATCTTCTAACGTCTTATATGCCATCACAATATTTTTCTGTTCTTCTACTGCCAAAACAGGTAAATATGTATCACACAACTCATTCCAATCAAAAATTTCACGGACACTACCATGCGATTTATATCTTGCATATCTATCAAATTCCGGTCTACTAAACCAAAGCATCAAATATTCTGGTAATAAATTCTCAACATCCACTATCTCAAACACTATATATGAGCTTGAAATAATACATTCATTTTCTTCCAACAATGCTACTGATATTTTCTCTCCATTTCTTGAAGTCACTGGTCCATATGCGAATTGTCCTTTACGAACTACTTTATAATTTGAAAAGTCCGTCCCTACCGTATTTGCAATAGACTCTATAAAAGATTTACTAATACTTACCCCTAACAATCGAGATACTTTTAAATCTTTATTTCTTGTGTCTACTTGACGAATATATTCTCCAAGTCTCTTATAATTTGATTTCATACCCCAACTCCTTAAATACCTTCAAAAGATCTGCCTTAGACTTTTCCTCCTGTATCAACAATTCCTGTAATTCACCTTGGAGTGCTTTCATCTTAGTATCAAAATCAATATTTTCATCCCTATTCACAAACTCAATATATCTACTCGGCACAAGGGTAAATCCCTTTTCTTCCACTTCATCATACCCCGCAGAATAACAAAATTCCGGTATATTCTTATATGTATCTTTATATCCTACCTGCTGCCAGTTATGGTATGTTTCTACTACCTTTGCCCTTTCCTTCTCTGTCAATTCTATATACTTCTTTTCATACGGACTGCCTATCTGTCGCAAGTCCATAAAGAGTATTTCTTTTTCTCTATTACGATAATGCTTCTCTGCTCCATTCATATCCACTGTGCGCTCTTTTTTATTCTTATTCAAAATCCAGAGTGTTACGCTTATATCAGTAGTATAAAAAAGGTTCCTAGGCAAAATTAAAATTGCTTCCACCAGATCATTTTCAATCAACCTTTGTCTGATTTTTAACTCTGTTCCATCATCAGACAATGCACCATTGGCAAGCAAAAAACCTGCCACTCCATTTTGCGACATTTTTGATACAATATTTAGAATCCAACCATAATTTGCATTACTTGTTGGCGGAACTTCATAACCATTCCATCTGGCATCATCTGTCAGTTCATCAGCGGCGCGCCATTCCTTTTGATTGAACGGCGGATTTGCCATAATATAATCTGCCTTCAAATCTTTATGCTGGTCATTCGTAAAAGTATTTGCCGCCATCTCTCCAAGATTCGCTGAAATTCCCCGAATTGCCAGATTCATCTTTGCCAGCTTATAAGTTGTATTTGTATACTCTTGTCCATAAATAGAAACTTTCTTTTTATTCCCATGATGCGCCTCAATAAACTTTATGGACTGTACAAACATACCTCCCGATCCACAGCACGGGTCATATAGCGTTCCGTCATAAGGCTCTATCAACTCTGCTATTAAATTTACAATCGTTTTGGGCGTATAGAATTCTCCCTTCCCTTTTCCCTCTGCAATAGCAAATTTACTGAGAAAATATTCATACATACGCCCAATAATATCGTTCTCTTTATCCTTTGTGGTATCAATCTTATTGATTTCATCTAATAAAGATGCCAACTTGACTGTATCAATCTGTAATCGGGAATAATAGTTGTCCGGCAATGCACCTTTCAAAATGGGATTCGTTTTCTCAATCGTAAAAAGTGCTGTGTCGATCTTTAATGCAATGTCATCCTGCTTGGCATTTTCCATAACATAAGACCATCTGCTTTCCGGCGGTAGATAAAACACATTATCTTTTGTATAAAAAGCAATATTATCCGCAAATTTCTCCATACCATCTGCAATAATTCTTGCCCTCTGAGCCTCAAACTTATCACTTGCGAACTTCAGAAAAAACAAGCTTAATACTACATGCTTATATTCAGACGGTTCGACCGAACCTCTCAATTTATCAGCAGATTTCCACAAAGCTTCCTCCATAGAAACTTCTTTCGCTTTTGTTTTTACCGCCACTATTATATCCTCCTCAGTTCTTCGAAAATTCTAAAATATCGTCAACACTATATTCAAGCACGTTACAAATTTAAATCAGAACTAATTTTTATAAATGAGAATAACTCAACTTCATTTCTCACTTTAATAAATATATTTTATATTATATCATTTTATGGTTTTATTTTCCATTATTTTCTTATGTTTCTCACTAACCGACGGGAAAAAGAGTAAATTTTGTAACCATATTGCAACTGCCACAATATTATTCTTGTAATTATCCTTTAATCTCTTCAAGAATTTTACAAACATTTGAAGTAGATTTTATCGACTCTGTATTAATTTTGTTTTGCATTACTTGCTCTTTTCTAACCAACAAAATCTGATACATTCCGCATAAATACTCAAGCAATTCTTTATCACTATTTTTCATTATGTTTTGAATATACAATACTTTTATTGGCATACTCATTTGACTTGCAAAATTCAAAAAATAGTTCCTGACTTTCCATGGCTCACTACTGATTCTATCTAAATAATTTAGTTCTTCATTTATTTTTTCTATTTGAAAATCTACAAATAAAAAATTATATAATTCTGCACAATCATCTACTTTGTCCAAAACATCTGAAACAAATCCCATAATAATCCCTCTTTTCTTAAATTATATAATCTGTGTAAACTTTCCAAAATTTTTCTCTCATCACAAACACACCGCATGCAGCTCGATAAAACTCATCTCTTCCTGTTTCATAATGATCTCATACAGCCTTTCAAATTCCTCCGGTCTCTCCTGCTCGATCCGTTCCAGCGCTTCCTTAGAACGCTTCAGGATCATAGCGTCGGTAAAGATATCCGCCACCTGAAACTGCAAGATTCCCGTCTGGCGCAGACCGAAGAAATCTCCCGGTCCCCGCTGCTTCAGATCTTCCTCTGCGATCTGAAAACCGTCATTGGTCTTTGCCATGACCGCCAGCCGCTCCTTTGCCTTCTTGCTGTCATTGCCGACCACAAACATGCAGTACGACTGCTGATCCCCTCTGCCGACCCGCCCCCTGAGCTGGTGAAGCTGGGACAATCCGAACCGCTCCGCATTTTCCACCATGATCACGGCAGCATTCGGCACATTCACTCCTACTTCCACCACGGTGGTGGAGATCAGGATGTCCGTCTGATGCTCCTTGAACGCCGTCATGATCTCATCCTTCTCCTTAGGCTTCATCTTCCCATGCAGCATGGCGACCCGCGCCGCTCCGGCGAACCGTTCCCTCAGCTCCTCGGAATAATCCGTTACATTGACAAGATCCTCCATCTCTCCTTCTTCCACCATAGGACAGATGATATACGCCTGCCTGCCTTCCGCGATCTGTTTCAGGATAAAGGCATACGCTTTCTCGCGGTAGCTTGTATCCACGACGGCATTCTTGATCGGAAGCCGCTGCGCCGGCAGCTCGCTGATCACCGTCACGTCCAGATCTCCGTATAAGACCAGACCAAGGGTTCTTGGTATCGGCGTTGCGCTCATGACAAGCACATGCACCTCCATACCCTTCCCCATCAGCGTGCTTCTCTGTCGGACACCAAAACGGTGCTGTTCATCCGTGATCACAAGCGCGAGATCATGATAGACTACCGTATCCTGAATCAACGCATGCGTGCCGATCACAAGATCATACTCCCCTGATGAGATTCCCTCCCTGATCTGTTTTTTCTCCTTGGCAGTCATAGAACCCGTAAGCAGGACCGGCCTGATGGGAAGCCCATATTTCTCCGTCATATGTAAGATATCCTGATAATGCTGCGCGGCAAGCACTTCCGTCGGCGCCATCATTGCCGCCTGATAACCGTTGGTCACCGTCATCAGCACCGCCATCCATGCAACGATGGTTTTTCCACAGCCCACATCTCCCTGCACCAGACGGTTCATCTGATAACCGGAACACAGATCCTTTTTGATCTCCTCCACCGCCTGTTTCTGCCCATTGGTCAGTGCAAACGGAAGCTTTGCTTCCAATGCGTCACAGCTTCCGTCATCCTTCATCCGATTGCAGGTCATATGCTTTTGTTTATTATTTCTAAGCTCGCGGATCCGCATCTGAAATAAGAAGAACTCGTCAAATGCCAGCCGCTTCCTCGCCTCATAGACGCTTTCCATAGTTTCCGGAAAATGCATCTGCCGCACCGCCTGTTCTATGCTGCCAAGCCCTTCCTCTTTGACGACATCCGCCGGCAGATATTCCTGTATCATGTCAGCGCAGGGAAGCACTGCCGATACCGCCTTGCTGACCTTCTTATTCGTCAGTCCCTCCGTCAGCGCATAGACAGGCTGCAGCGTATCCTTCCATTCCTCATACTCTTCGGCTTTCAGCATCTTAGGCTGTTCCAGACGTTTCCGTCCATACTCCCCGATCCTGCAGATGCCATGCACCAGCACCTGTTTCCCCGGTACGATCTGTTTTTTCAGATACGGCATATTAAAATAAGTCAGCGTAACCTCTCCTGTGCGATCCGTTACCTGAAAAGAAAGCACCGTCTTACTTCCCTTGCGGTACATCCGCGGCGTACCGATGATATAGCCAAAGATCACGCAGCTTTCCCTGTCCTTCAGTTCCGTGATCGCTTTTTTATGGGGAAACATCACATAATTTTTCGGGAAATAGTGCAGCAGGTCATTGACCGTCCTGATGCCAAGCCTTGCAAACAGTTTCGCCGTATGTTCGCCGATCCCCTTGATATCCGTAATTTCCGATTGCAACTCCATAGAATACCCTATCCTCCCCTATATACATTTTGATGACTGCGCAGCTCCCCATCCCAGACACACAGCGAAAATATGCCTGCGCAGCCTGCAACCCCAAACAACAAATAAGAGCACGCCCTCCGACGTACTCTTATGTAGTTTTATATCAACCTTAAAAATACTCTCATAAATGTTTATTCAGCAGATACGATATAATAATACACCGGCTGACCGCCATTCTGGAACTCCACATCAACACTGTCATATTTCTCCTGGATCTTCTCCAGAAGCGCCTGCGCGTCCGCTTCCTTGACGTCAGCTCCATAATAGATGCTGACCAGCTCCGTATCCTCCGTGATCATCTTATCCAGCATGTTCATCATGACTTCGTCAATATCCCTGCCGTTTGATAAGATACCGGCATCCCCGATGCCCATATAATCATCCTGATGGATCTCAGTACCTTCGATCACGGTATCCCGGACTGCATAAGTGATCTGTCCGGTCTTTACCTTTTCCGCTTCCGCCATCATAGCCTCCAGATTCTCCTCCGGACTGATATCCGGCACAAAGCCGATCAACGAAGAGATTCCCTGCGGTACATTCTTTGTGGGAACCACGATGATCTTCTTATCCTCTGTCAGATCCCTTGCCTGATTGGCCGCCAAGATGATATTTTTGTTGTTCGGGAAGATAAAGATCGTTTCGGCATTGATCATTTCGATCGCCTTCAGCATATCCTCCGTGCTGGGATTCATGGTCTGACCGCCTTCGATCAGGCAGTCCACGCCGAGATTTTTAAAGATTTCCCCGATGCCTGCGCCTACGGATACCGTAACGAATCCAACCGCCTTCTTTTCCTTTGGCTGCTCCTGAACCAGCGCCACATTCAGAGAATCGGCAGACTGCGTCCCCGCCTGCTGTTCTGACATCTTCACCAGCTTCTCCTGATGCTCCAGACGCATATTATCGATCTTCATATTGGAGAGCGCGCCGTATTTTAACGCACGCTGGATCGCAAGTCCGGGGTCATTCGTGTGCACATGCACCTTAACGACCTCGCCGTCCGACACAAGGACGATGGAATCGCCGATCTCTTCCAGATAATGCTTAAAATCCTGCTCTGCTTTGGCATTAAAGGACTTCTGCAGCAATATGATAAATTCCGTACAATAGCCATACTTGATCTCCATCTCAGCCTGCGCCTGCAGGTTCTGGGACGGCGCATTGAGCTTTCTGGTTTCACCTGCCGCTTCCGAGGTGGCAGCATCCATCGTAAAATCAATCTCTTTCCCGCATAATGCATCATAAGCTCCCTGCAATACTTCCAGCAGTCCCTGTCCGCCGGAATCCACAACGCCTGCCTCCTTCAGCACCGGAAGCATTTCCGGCGTCTGCTGCAGCACTTCATTGGCATGGTCCAATACCCCCTGACCGAATACAACCAGATCCGTTTCCCCTGCTTCAAACAGTTCGTTTGCCTTCTCCGCAACGCCCTTTGCCACAGTCAGGATCGTTCCTTCCTTAGGCTTCATAACAGCCTTATAAGCCGTCTCAACCGCTTTATCCAGACCGGCAGTAATAACTGCCGTATTTAACTCGTTATGCTCCTTGATCACCTTTGTAAACCCGCGGAGGAGCTGGCTTAAGATAACACCGGAATTGCCCCTTGCACCGCGAAGAGACCCTCCGGAAATACATTTACAGAGCGTCTGCATATCCGGTTCTTCCAATGCATATACATCTTTTGCGGCGGACATGATCGTTAAAGTCATATTAGTACCGGTATCCCCATCAGGAACCGGAAATACATTTAATTCATTGATATATTCTTTTTTCGCCTCCAGACTCTTTGCGCCCGATAAGAACATCTTTGCCAGAATCTTTGCATCTATCGTCTTCACTGTCACTATTTAACTCCTCCTTAATCAATGACGCGTACGCCTTCAATGTAAATGTTGATCTTTTCTACCTCAAGACCGGTAAACTCCTCAAGCTTATATTTCACATTGCTGATCAGATTATCCGTAACCGCTAAGATACTGACGCCATATGCAACGATCACATGAAATTCCAAAGACAGCTTATTATGATTGGCGCTGACAACGATGCCATGATTGACACTGTCCTGCTTCAATATCCGAACAAGACCCTCTTTGACATTGACGGACGCCATACCCACAATGCCGAAGCACTCCGTTGCAATCATGCCGGCATGCTGCGCTATGACTTCGTTATCAATCTGTATGCTTCCTAAATGAGTATCCATTGAACCCTTCATAGAGATCCTCCTTGCCCCTGCATAATCAATATTATTAAAAGTATAACCGATTTTCGGAAAAAATGAAACAAAAACTTTTAAAATTTTTAAAACCACTTGCAATCCTTATCTCAATCTGTTAAAATACGAATGTTGTGATTAGATTTAGTAAATCAATCATATTTTGGATCGCTATTTTTAAGGAGGTGTCAACATGGCAAAATGTGATATTTGCGGCAAGGGTGCTCATTTCGGTAACAATGTCAGCCATTCTCATAGAAGATCTAACAGAATCTGGAACTCTAATGTTAAGAATGTTAAATGCACTGTTAACGGAACACCGAAAAGACTTCATGTTTGCACAACATGTTTAAAGTCAGGCAAGGTAGAAAGAGCTTAATAAGATTCTATCCAAACCGAAAAAGGCAGATCAAAAAAGCAGATTTTCATCTGCTTTTTTACATGATCGCTTATATGCTTTCCGCATAATCAAACCGTTCCTTCAGCTCTTCATATTCCCGGTTGATCTTTAACAGGATCTCGTTATCCCCGCATATATTATCGGGATGATAGATCTTCAAAAGGTCCTTATAGCGTTTCTTCAAAGCAACCTGATTATTGACTCCGCGGAAGAACAGACCTGTGGCATAGACTTCCTTTCTTGCCGAGGCAGCCGCCCTGCGGAGCTGCTCGCGCTCCTGCTCGATCCGGCTGTATTCTCTCTGTATCTGCGTCTTATCCTGCTCCAGCATCTCATATCCGCGCTCCACAAGCTTCTGCTTCTGGTCTAACAGCCTCTCATCCTCCCTGAGGCGCTTGCGCTGGTATTCCACCTGTTCCCGAAGCTGATTGATCTCGATGGTCAGCTGCTTCTTTTCCCTGGCCAGCTGCTTTCTGTCAGCCGCAACTTCCTTTTTCTCTTTGCGCAGCCCTTCATAGTCATTGTCCATCTGGCTTTTTTCCGCCTGCAGCCGGACATTTTCCATAAAAAGCTGGTGTTTTAGATTCTCCAGCTCTTCTTTTGATTTGTACTCCGCCAACCGCTCCGCAAACTTGTCCATGACAATATCTCCATGTCCTTCCCTTCACATCCGAAACAATATATTTCCCCCTGCTCCGGCCGCAAAACCTCCCGCCCGATCATTGTCAGCAATGATATAGATTATATCCCACAAGAAGCAGCGTGGCAATGATGAGCAGTCCGATAAACCCATTATCCAGCAATAACATGATCAGCATCCCGATACCGATCCAAAACAAAATACAGCCAATCGTTTTTTTCATTCCCTTGGATACCTGATATCATACGATTATGTTATATTCTATGTGGAAACGCCATATAAAATATCTGTTTTATCTAAGGCACCATGATAATGCCGCTCATTGCCTGTTATGTTTCGGAAGCTTTTAC
The DNA here is from genome assembly GCA_964421915.1 of uncultured Lachnospiraceae bacterium. GTDB lineage: Bacteria > Bacillota > Clostridia > Lachnospirales > Lachnospiraceae > NK4A136. The sequence continues at coordinate 73,349 of CAYQZB010000002.1, read as the reverse complement.
ATCAGCGTCCTTGTCTTCTCCAAATGCCTCGCTGACCGCCTCATCATTGCTGATCATCCCTTCCTTTTTCGCTTTGATCTTATCGATCACCTCCGGGATGAGATCTACGATCTTTGTCAGCGTATCCTGATTTTTCACGCTGACCAGCTTTGCGTTGCCGTTCTGGAGCACAAGCACCGCGCTGGGTGACATCTTTGCGCTCATGCCGCCGGCTCCGCCGTTTTTCTTATCATTTATCGAAGCTCCTGCTCCCACGCCAAAGGATACGTCAACCAATGGCACGATGATCGCATCTCCGATCGTAGTTGCCTCTCCGACGACTGTTTTGGAACCAATCAGATGATCCATATTTTTCATCAACGAATCCATTACGTTACCAAAATTATTCTCCGCCATTTTATATATCCTGCTCCTTTCCATACAGACCTGCCTTTCGCTGCAGATCTGCGGCTATATCTTCTGCCCTTCTTTTAATAATTTCAAAAAGGTCTTTACTTTTTTATTCAGCCAGATGGCAAGTCCATGCCAAAGGAGGACGATCAGACAGACCCTTCCTTTGATTCTGATGCTTCCCTCCAGCTTTGGTTCCCCAAGCTCTGCCGTAAAGTTCGTATGCTTCGGCAGCCATGGCAGCGCCATACCGTAATACGCCATCATGTCAGCCACCTTTGCCGGGTCATCGGCTGCATAATAAAGATTGATCCTCGCGTTCCTCGGCCGGATATGCTTTAACACTTTAAAGATCCTTAGTTTAAGATAGTCGAGCACCCATTTGGAACCTTTTTTTTGGAACAGCTTCGTATAGTATTCCACCTTACCGAGCACGGAAGCGATCTTCTTTTCCAGACGCTCTGTCGGTCCCTCGATCAGCTCCGGCAGGTTCAAAAGCATCTCTAAGAGTTTTTCCGCCCATCCCATCAACAATTCAAAGAAATATTGCGGGAATTCCCACCAGACCTTTTTGTTTTTCCGGCGGCTTTTCCCGTTCTTCGCATCTTTCCCGGAATCCTCTATGGTCGATGCTATTTTTTGCGAATCTTTTTCCGACGAAACGATCTGCGTTGAAGCAATCTCCGTTGAAGTGCTCTGCGTTGACGCGGTCTCCGGCGGCATATTCTCCGTCAGCCCATCTTTCTCAACGGAGGCTGCCGCTATATCAGGCTGTGCTGTCTGCTCTCCGCCGTCAGATTTCTTCTTTTCCGTCGTTTTTCTTTCTTTTTTCTGTTCTTTTACCGCCGCCTTTTCCTGTCTTTCGGCGTCCTTCGCTTCCCGCTTTAATTTATCATAGACCGGAATCCCCAGCACCCTGATGCGCAGATTGACGGCTCCCTGATAGATCACTTCTGCCCTGAGCAGCACAAGCAGCCACGATACGGCAGCCTTTCCGGTCAGTTTTTCTTCCTTCTTTACATCCACACAGTATCGCCATGGGCAGAACAAAACCAGCAATATTATGATCAGCAGCGCGGCGATGATGCATAACAGTATGATGCCAATGATTTTTAAAATATCCAATATGACCGCTAACATCTGCATACAATCTCTTTTACATTAAAATTCCCGTTTTTGCAAAAAGCATCCTTTAATAAGTCCGCGACATATTTCACAGCCTGCTCATAGGTTTCCACAATCCCGATTACATATATCTGATGTTTTTTATAATATTTCTGCTTTAAAAAGATACTGCTCATAAATTCCGGCGTATCGCTGTAGCGGTTAAAATAGATGATATATACATGCTTTTTCAGCTTCCGGAATCTCAGCCGCGCCTTAAGCTCTTTTTCCCTGCCGGCAAGACCGCCACTGACATAGATTTTTTTTGCAAACCGCATGGCTCCCTACCTTCCATGATCATAATTTATCCATTGCCTTTTTTATCACTTCTATGATCAACTCCGCATCATACGGTTTCGTAACAAACTCAAAAGCCCCCAGCTTCAACGCTTCCACAACATTGCCCTTTTGTCCTGCTGCAGTCACCATAACCACTCTGGCCGTCCTGTCCGCAGCAATGATCTCCTTCAGCGCATTGATACCGTCCATGACAGGCATGGTAATATCCAATGTAACGACATCCGGTTTTAAGGCAGTAAACAGCTTCAGCGCCTCCTGACCGTCAGCCGCCTCACCGACAATCTCCATTCCCGCATCTTCCAGTATGCTGCGAAGCATCTTCCTGGATGTTTTGGAGTCATCTACAATCAATACTCTTACCATGATATCCCTCCATCCTGTCTCTATTTCCCGTCACAACAAAGCTTACCGCCCAATGAGAGCACCAGCATCACCGGTTTTTGGTTGATCTCCAACGGGATCACCGCCAATCCCTTTCCCCGCATGGTCGTCCCGCTGTCATAAAAAGCCGGCGGCAGCAGCGTATTTTCTATTCCCTTTTCACTAAGTGCTGTCGCATACAGTCCGTCTATGATATTGACCACCTCACCTACGGAATCCAGTGCATCCATATCAACCTCCGGAAAAGCTTCGCCCGCATAGGCATCCGCAATTGTCAGAAGGCTGTCGCCCATTCCTGCCAATCCCAGCGTCATCTCCAGACCGCCCTCCATATCCTGACATGCCAGCCTGTCACAGGTAAGCTTCTCTGTCATATAGGAGTCCCCCATCCAGAGATCCGTTGAGATCAGACGGTTCAATGTCCTGATTGCCACACCGGCCGCCTCTTTGATCTTTTCCTCATGAACAAATGCGGGGATGATCGCGTCAAGATCCCCGTTCTTAATGCCGCTCATCGTCTCCTCGGAGAAATGATGCTCCTCCTGATATTGCCTCAGGACATCCTCAATCTGCGCAAGCGTCATATAGCCTTTCTCTGTGGCGATTTGGACAAACTGCATATAGGGATTCCCCTGCTGATCCAAAAGATGCGCCACATCCTCCAGCTTCAAAAAGCCGCACTCAATCGCGATATCACCGAAACGCCTGTCCATCAATGCCTGCTTACGATTGATCTCCTCCGCCTGCTTTTCTGTCAGCAGCTTTTCCGCAACTGCAATCACGCCAAGCTTTACGCGCGTTCTGGCCTGCTCCTTCCGGATGCTCTGCAGCTGAGCTTCACTCAATATTTTTTTATCCATCAGATATTTGCCAAATAAATTAATAAACATGAGATCCTCCCATCAGGATATTGCGCAAAAATATATCTCTATTATAACGCAGATCGCTGGAAAAAAAAAGCAAAATATTAATCAAAATAAGCGGAAAAAATACGTCGTGCAATTGGCGCGGAATAATCCCCGCCCGTACCGGCAGCTTCCAGAATAACCGTAACCACGATCTCCGGATCCTCCGCCGGTGCAAATCCAGTAAACCACGCATGGCTTCTGCCGTCTTTGTTATCCAGATATTCCGCTGACCCCGTCTTGCCTGCCGCCGTATATCCATAACCCGACAGCTTTGTCGCCGTTCCATGCTCCACTACTTCGATCATCATACCGGTCAGGTACGCCGCCTCTTCCTCCGTCATGACGCTGCCGACCGCCGCAGGCTCATATTGTCTGACCAGCTTCCCTTCGGCGCTGGAAACATGGTCAATGACATAAGGCGTCATCATAACGCCGTGATTGGCAATCGCCTGCGTCACCATATTCAGATGAAGCGGCGTGATCAGTGTCTCCGACTGCCCGATGGCTGTCTGCATGATCTCGCCGTCGCTCATATCGCTCCTCATACTGATATGGCTTGGATTATATACCATATTCACCGGCAGTTTGGAATTGAACAAAAGCGAAATCAGCGTATCCGCAAATCTCCCCCTGTCAAGCCCGACGCCGATATTGGCAAAAGAGGAATTGCAGGATCTGGCAAAGGATGATGTAAAGTCCACGCTTCCATGCACCGTCCGGTGGAAACAGCTGATCGTCTCGTCTCCATAACGGAAATAGCCGTTGCACGTAAAGCGATACTGCCTATAAGTATCGGGATTCTGCCGCATATATTCCAGCGCCGTAAAAATCTTAAATGTCGATCCCGGCGGATAGAGCCCCTGCGTCACACGGTTGACCAGTACCGAGCTTTCCTCATCCGCAAGCAGATCATCCCATATGAGCGCAATTTCATTGGGATCATAATCCGGCTTGGAAACCATCGCTAAGATTCTTCCGGTCTTTGCCTCCGTCACGATCACTGCGCCATGATACATACCAAGGGAGTCATACGCGATCCGCTGAAGTCTGGGATCCAGCGAGGTATAAACCGAGTCGCCGGGATTCTTCCTGCCTTCCCACTGGTTCGCTAGGATCTCAGACATCGTAATACTGGAATTTAAAAGCAGCATATTCGCCGCCTGCTCCACACCGGAGCCTCCGTAGGGAATATAGCCTATCACATGCGCATAGACATTCCCGTAGGGATAACTGCGCTGCTCCGTGCCGTCTTCCAGAGGCAGCGTCTCAGCCAGTACCGTACCGTCAGCAGCGTATATCGTCCCCCTGTAATTTTCCTGTGCGAGAAGCTCCTGCCGTTTGTGATTATAGGAAGCGTTGATGACCTCCTCCCTTTGCGCGATGGTAAAATAAATCAGATTGCCGCACATCAGCAGAAATAAAACAGCGTAAATACCTCCCAGCCAGAAGATTCCACGCTTTCTTTTGATCTCTGCAAGGATACGGCTCTCGTCAGCCGCCAATAATTCCTCGTCTTCTCCCTCCGGCTCCTTTAATTCATCCTGCCTAATCATCGAAACGCCAAACATGATACCAAACATCATGATCGTCGCCATAGCAGAGCTGCCTCCGTTGCTGATCAAAGGAAGGGTAACACCGGTCAGCGGAATCAGGCGGCTTCCTCCCCCAATCGTCAAAAATGTCTGTATGCCAAGCGATACCGCGATTCCTACAGAAACCAGACGATAAAAACGGTTTTTCATACGCTGCGCAAGAAATAAAAAGAGCAGGACGAGATTCAGATATACCATGATCAACAGGATGCCAAACACGACACCCATTTCCTCTGCGACAGCGGAAAACACAAAATCCTCATCCACAAATGGGATCGTCTCCGGGATCCCTCTGCCCAGTCCCCTGCCAAACCAGTCTCCCATACCGATCCCAAACAACGACTGCGTCAGCTGATAACCGGTACCATCCACATCACTCCATGGATCCAGCCAGATCCCGATACGTACTCTGACATGCGCAAACAGCCGGTATGCCACCACACCGGCCAGTCCTCCGATCATAAGACCGCTCAAAAGATAACGTCGCTTTCCCGTAGCCGCATACACCACCGCCAGATAGATCATGCAATAGATCAACGCCGCGCCCAGATCTTTTGACGCCACGAGCAGCAGCACATAAACAGCGGAAAGAATCGCGCTGAGAAACAGCCTTCCCAGACGGCATGTTTCATATAAGAGCCCTGCCAGGAAAAAAGCAAAAATGATCTTCACAAATTCCGACGGCTGGAAAGCAAGCCCAAAAATCTTCATGGACAGCTTAGAGCCATAGGAAACCGTACCCAGGGCATAAACAAACGCAAGCAATGCCGCGCCCAGAAATCCATAGACAAAGATAAATTTCTTTGTTCTTAAAATGGACAGCCTCCTGATCAGCAGCGGGATCACAAGGCATATCAGAAGGGACACTGCAATAATGATCAAAAGCCTTCGTGCCTTATCAAAGGAAAGTCTTGCCTGTATGATGAAACCGACACTGAGAAACAGTTTCATATGATTCATGATCTGACGATGATAATGGCCATAGGACAGTGCCATGAGCTTCTCAAAAAGGAACAGCGCAAAGACCTGTGCATAAAACAGCACAAGATAATCCATATCCTCCGTGGATGCATATACACAAAACATTCCCAGCGCATGGATCATAAAAACGCAGACTGCCTGCCCTCTGTAGATTCCCTTTCGGTGATCGTCATCCTTATACTTTAATGTGATATAAGACATCAAGGTATACGCCGCCATAAGCGCGGCAATAAGATACTTTGAGATCTCGCTGACGTATAGATTCATTATAAAACACCTCGATTAAAATGCCCCTTCGTATATCCCTTCCCCGCTTCTTCCTCTGCCCGTCCGGACATCTCCCCGCAAAATGCATTTTGAAAACAGTCCATCACCCTGGCTGTTTCAACGGCATCCTCTATCGTAAACTCTATTCTGAAAGCAGCCGCTTCCCCTGACCGATACAGCCAGCCGGCTTCCTGATGCAGTGACAGGGGAACACAGTTATATATCGTATTAAAACAATAATAGTGGTTCATCCTTACCGGGAATTCCCTGTTCTCCTGATCTATGATCCGCGTCCCTGCTTTCGTGCGGTCACAGCCGCCCGTTGTATTGGCGATACAATTGGCGCTGTACATCATAGGCAGATATCCATATACGATTAATTCCCTTGCATCCTTTCTTATTGCATGGGAAAGCTCTTTTCGATTCAATTCAAGCGGCGCAGTATAAGATACGGCATGCTTTAACACGTCTTGCTCCGCACGTGCGTTCATGATATAAATCCCCTGATCCACTTTAAGCTTCTGCCTTTTTGGCATCTCCTGCTCCGCAGCCGGATGATTCTTTCCATATCGCTCCGCATACTCCCCCGCTATCCCCATAGCGTCAAGACTGCCGCAATATATCCCTTCCGGCGGCATATCGTCTGTAAGACGCAGCGCTGTCTCAAGCTGTTTCCTGATCCTTCCGATATCCTTCTGGCGTATAATTTCCGGCAATCTGAGATACCACTTTTTTGAAGCTTCCGATATCTGCCGGAGCAATCCGGCTGCAATATCACGGCTTTGAAGCTCTCCGCCGTTACGCTCTTTTTTATACGCCTCATCCCCCAAGTCTTTCCCTGAAAACATCATAAGATCCATAATCACGCCGTCTGCATATGGATACTTTAGAACCGTTCTCAACTGCTCCCTCGTCTTCACACCGATCAGTATGTCCGGCTTTTTGTCAGAAGACTGCCCTCTATCTATAAAACGATCTTCTCCCTGCGGTTGATTCAGTATTTTTATATTTTCTTTGGAAATCTCCTGCTGCAGGCAGCTATGGCGGTCATCAGGGAATAACGCCCCATCCAGCTTCTCCAGGACCATCCTCCGCAGATCCTTCAGCTGGCTGACTGCCGCAAAGGATTTCCCGTCGTTAATGATCTTAAGTTCCTTGATCTCATAAAAGGTATTACCCGTCTTACAGATCTGTTTTCGGATATCTTCATCGGAAACGGCGCGTTTTTCCGCCACGGCAGCAGCCGCGCCTTCTGCCGACTCTTCATGATCATCCAGCCGCAAAGTCAGCCGCATCGGCTTCCCCTGACATACAAGGATCTCTCCCCTGACCGGATAACGCTTCCTTTCCGCCAGATAACGCCTGCGGATATCCTCTTTTAAGATGTCGCTGCAGCCGGAATAGGCAGGATCAGACAGACTGAGCATATCTTTAGAATTATGCCTGAAATAATATCCATCCTGAAGCTCGGAACGGATATAAAGCTCCTTTAAAACCTCCCTGTCTTCTTTTGTTACTACATACTTTTCCCCATTTTCAATCCGGTCAATCACTTTGCGGTAAACTGATGTAACGCCTGCCGTATATTCCGCCGCTTTCATCCGCCCCTCGATCTTAAAGGAATCAATACCGGCATCCATCAAAGCCCCGATCTGATCGACAGAGCACATGTCCTTCATGCTGAGAAGATAGGCGTCCTTTTGTCCCGGCAGATGATACTTTTTTCTGCAGGGTCCGGCGCATCTTCCGCGGTTGCCGCTTCTTCCTCCCGCAAGACTGCTCATCAGGCATCTTCCGGAATAAGCGTAACACATTGCCCCATGGATAAAGCACTCCAGCTCCATCCCCGTCTTCTTCAGCTCCATAAGCTCCGCCAATGACAGCTCGCGTCCGGGGACAACCCGGGTCACATGATATTCCTTCAACAGTTCCATGCCTGCAGCGGATAAGACCGAAAGCTGCGTGCTTGCATGTATCTCCAGCTCCGGGAAATACTGATGCAGGCATGACAGCAGTCCCTGATCCTGCACGATCACCGCATCCAGCCCCGCCTGATACAAGCGGTCAAGAACGGAAAGCGCCCGCGGCAATTCCATGGTTTTTAACAGTATATTCATGGTCAGATAAAGTTTTCTGTGATACAGATGGGCATAATGTATCATTTCAATGGTTTCTTCTATCGTCAGGTTTTTAGCGTACGCTCTGGCTGAAAATTCTTCTGTGCCAAGATATACCGCATCCGCTCCGGCATTGATCGCGCCGATCGCGCCGTCAATGTCTCCCGCCGGCGAAAGAAGCTCCGTTTTCCTTTTCTTTTCAGGCAATGCCAGCTACCTCCTAATCAGCCATTCCTTAGATATGATGAATGGCTGCCCCAAACAGGCAGCCATACTTACCTCATGCCGATCCGGCAATTATTTTTTCCGGTCCCGTAATTCCGTTTCCAATTGGACGATACGCTTGGCACTTTCATGCAGCTCATCCTGCGCCTGCTTAATATTTTCCCGAAGCGAATCCACAACCATATCCTTGTTGACAATATCATGCTTCATATCATAAAGTTCATTCTGCTTCGCTTTGATCTCCTCCTCCAGCTGCGCGATCTGCCTCTTTGCCTTAAAATACTCGTCCGCAATATTGAGCTCTATCAACCGGTGCTGCGTATCAGCATTGGCATGTTTAAAGGCATCCACTTTCTGATATTCGGAAATTTTATTATTAATAAAGGACGCTATCTTCTGAAGATGCTCCTCACTTTCATAACCGCTTATGGTAAGCACCTTGCCGTCAATCACAACCTGAACATCCGTCTTCTCCGTCATACGATCGTCCTTTCCTCCCTAATATGATTTCGCAATCTATATGTATATTATATATCATCACAATAAAGGTTTTCAAGTCCAAAATGGCGATAGGCTTCCAGAGTCGCCATCCTGCCGCGTGGAGTACGGCTGATAAAACCGTTTTTGATCAGATACGGTTCATATACATCCTCAATCGTCCCCGGATCCTCTCCCAATGCCGCCGCAAGCGTATCCAGCCCTACCGGTCTGCCGTTAAATCTTTCGATCATGGCAAGCAGGATATTGCGGTCCATCTGATCCAGTCCGTATTTATCCACCTCCATCAGATCCAGCGCATAATCCGCCGTTTCCTTAGTAATGCTGCCGTCAAACTTAATCTGCGCAAAATCCCGTACCCGCTTCAGCATGCGGTTGGCGATCCTCGGCGTTCCGCGACTTCTGCGCGCAAGCTCCAAAGCGCCGTCGAGCTCAATGGGCACTTTTAATTTTGCGGCAGAATTCATGATAATATGCTGCAGCTCCTCTACAGAATAAAATTCCAGCCGATGTATCATGCCAAAACGGTCACGAAGCGGGGCTGTCAGCAGACCGGCTCTCGTCGTCGCGCCGATCAGCGTAAACCGCGGCAGCTCCAGACGGATGGATTTGGCGCTGCTTCCCTTGCCCAGCAGGATATCAATGGCATAGTCCTCCATTGCCGGATACATCACCTCTTCCACCTGACGGCTCAGGCGGTGGATCTCATCAATAAAAAGGATATCGCCCTCCTGAAGGTTATTTAAGATCGCTGCAAGCTCCCCCGGCTTTTCCACTGCCGGACCGCTGGTGATCTTGATATTCACGCCCATTTCATTGGCTATGATCCCCGCCAGCGTTGTCTTTCCCAGTCCCGGAGGACCATAGAACAGCACATGATCCAGAGATTCCCCTCTCTGTTTTGCCGCCTCAATAAACACCTTCAGATTTTCCTTGATTTTATCCTGCCCAATGTAATCTTTTAACATCCTGGGGCGCAGGGTATTCTCAATCGCTGCGTCCTCTTCGGTATATGTAGTCTCGATCAGTCTTTTCGGCATATCTGCTTTCCTTTTCTCACATAAAAATGTCGCATATAGATCCTTTTACCGCTCAGCGCTTCCTTAAAAATATTTTAAAGCCAGCTTTAAGATTTGATCTGAATGTGCCGCATCCTCTCCGCTCTGTGCCCCAAGCTCCTTTAATGCCTGTTCTACGGCATGCTCCGCCTCCCTTGCGGAATAACCGAGCGCGATCAGGGCGTCTGCCGCATCCCTTGCCTTCGTATCTTCCTTTAATGCCGTTCCCGGAACCGATTCCGTAATAGATGCTTCAAAATCCTGCGCGTTTATTTTATCTTTCAGGTCAATGATCACACGTTCTGCGGTTTTCTTACCTACACCGGGCGCCTTTGCCAGCAGTTTTGCGTCTCCCGTCATGATTGCATATTTGATATCATCTACGCTCATCACAGACAGCATGGCAAGTCCCCCTTTTGGTCCAATGCCGCTGACGCTGATTAACAGCTTAAACAGCTCCAGTTCTTCCAATGTAACAAATCCATATAGATTGATTGCATCCTCCCGGACACTGGTATATGTATAGACCTTAACCTCTTCCCCATATTCCGGGAAATCATAGATCCGCCCCGGAGAGACATATACATTATACCCTACGCCCGATACCTCCACGACTATACGGTCCGCAGTTTTCCACGCGACCATGCCTTTTAAATATGCATACATGGATCAAAAATCCCCTCTCAGCTGTATATTTCCGGTCAATTGTGGAACTCTCAATAACAGAGATCTTATTGTGCAGCATTGACAAATTCATAAGCAGACCTTTGAAAAACGCCGGCACTTAGATGCCGTTCTTTGGCATCTTATGTGCCGCTGCGTTTTTCACGGAGCGAAAGCGTGTCTGCGTTGAATTGTCAATGATGCACAATAGAAAATATTATGTCAGAGTTTCGCAATCACCTGATAATACTTTCCAGTCTGCTGTAGCAAACCCGTACCAGAAATCCGATCAACAATCCCGCCAACAGTCCTGCCGCCAACAGGAACGGCACATACCACAGGATCGCCTGAAATCCCATAAGCGCTCCTGCCACCAGAAGCTGACCGGCATTGTGCATGACTCCTCCCGCCATGCTGACGCCATAAAGCGAAAAATGCGGATTTCTTTTGAGCAATGCCATCACCGACAAGCTAAGGATCGCCCCGGCAAGGCTATACAGTATCATAGACATATTGGACAACAGAAATCCCACCAGAATGATCCTCAAGACACTGATCAACGCCGCTTCCCTGATGGAGAACAGATACATGACAAGTGTGATCACAAAATTGGCAAGTCCAAGCTTAATCCCCGGGATCGTCGGCGTAACCGGAACCAATGCTTCCAGATACCCCATAATAACAGCCAGCGCCAAAAGCATAGCCAGCCTTGCAAGACGCTTATTCAAATCGATATTCCTTCCTTACATAGTATCCGCTGACCTTCTCCACCTGCGCAATACCACGGGATGGCTCTCCCATCAGGGATATCTTATTTGATTACAACATAAAATCTATGCGGCAGACAGACAATCGTTTCTCCCGTCTGAGCGATCGCCGGCGTATGGACACAGATCTGGTTGGCGCAATCCGCCTCCGATACAGCCACCATTCCATCCGAGATCACGACGATATTGTAACCACCCTCCAGTTCTACCCTGATCGTCCTCTCGTACATAAGCGGATATCTCCCGATCTCCGTTTCGCCATCATACAGCACCACGGTCTGTCCGTTCCCACGCCCCCATGCCATGGCAAGAAAAAATACCGCCGCAAGCAGAGTCACCGCTATGATGATTCCGTCAGCCTTTTTCATTGATATAATTGATCAGTCCTTCTGCTTTGATGATCTTCTGCATAAATTCAGGAAACGGCTGCCCCTGATATTCCTTTCCGGTGGTTTTATCCGTGATCACGCCGGAATCAAAATCAATCTCCACCTCATCTCCTGCGTTGATCTCTTTGGCAGCTTCCGGACATTCAATGATCGGCAGTCCGATATTGATCGCATTCCGATAGAATATCCGGGCAAAAGTCTCCGCAATCACACAGCTGATGCCGGACGCCTTGATTGCAATCGGCGCATGTTCCCTGGAGGAGCCGCAGCCAAAATTCTTGTTGGCGACGATAATGTCCCCTTTATGAACCTTCTTCACAAATTCCGTATCAATATCTTCCATACAATGTGTTGCCAGCTCCGCCGGATCTGACGAATTCAGATATCTTGCCGGGATAATAACGTCCGTATCAACATTATCTCCATATTTAAAAACCGTTCCCTGTGCTTTCATAGTGTTCCTTTCCATCCTCTCTTTTACTTTATTGATATAGATAATTGCAAAACTCAATTTTGCATATATCTACTATTTTGCTTTATATTCCACAATCCAATCTGTGAGGCTTACATAACTCTTTATTTGCAAATATATGTTCCAAAAACATCATGTTATGAAATCATTTTTGGAACATATATTTGCAAACTTCGAGTTATGTAAACCAAGCTTAACTCTTTCGCAATCATCCAACTTATTACTTCAACTGACAAGGACACGAAATCCTGCCTGTTACCGCGCTGGCAGCTGCCACCGCGGGACTTGCCAGATAAATCTCGCTGTCCACATGTCCCATACGTCCCACAAAGTTACGGTTCGTCGTGGATACGCAGCGCTCTCCTTCCGCCAGAATACCCATATAACCGCCAAGGCATGGGCCGCAGGTCGGAGTGCTTACGATGGCTCCGGCTTCAATAAAGATCTTAAGCAGCCCTTCCTCCATCGCCTGCAGATAGACTGCCTGCGTCGCGGGGATGATGATGCACCTGATCCCCTGGGCAACATGACGCCCCTTCAATACTTTTGCTGCGATCCTCATGTCATCAATGCGCCCGTTGGTACAGGAGCCGATGACAACCTGATCGATGGCGATATCGCCCACCTGATCGATGGTCTTTGTATTCTCCGGCAGATGCGGAAACGCAACCGTCGGTTTTAAGCTGCTTAAATCAATCGTGTAGGTTTCGTCATACTCTGCATCTTCATCTGCTTCATAAACTTTATAACTGCGTTTCGTATGCTCCTCCAAATATGCCTTCGTCTTATCATCCACCGGAAAGATACCGTTCTTGGCTCCGGCTTCTATCGCCATATTGGCAATGGTAAAGCGGTCGTCCATCGACAGCTCGGCAATCCCGTCACCCGTAAATTCCATGGATTTATATAACGCGCCATCTACACCGATCATACCGATGATATGTAAGATGATATCCTTACCGCTGACCCATTCCGCCGGCTTTCCCGTAAGGACAAAGCGGATTGCGGAAGGGACTTTAAACCATGCTTTCCCGGTCGCCATACCCGCCGCCATATCCGTACTTCCGATACCGGTAGAAAATGCGCCTACTGCGCCGTAAGTACAGGTATGGGAATCTGCTCCGATGATCACATCTCCCGGCACTGTCAGACCTTTCTCCGGAAGCAGCGCATGTTCAATCCCCATCTCGCCGACTTCAAAATAATTCGTAATCTCATTTTTTCTTGCAAAGCTACGGACACATTTGCAATGCTCTGCGGATTTGATATCCTTATTCGGCACAAAATGATCGGGCACCAGCGCGATCTTGTCCTTGTCAAATACGCTCTGCGTATTGAACTTTTCCATCTCCTTGATTGCAACGGGACTTGTAATATCATTGCCAAGCACGAGATCAAGATCCGCCTCGATCAGTTGTCCCGCTGTCACCTGTTCCAATCCGGCATGTGCTGCCAGAATCTTCTGCGTCATTGTCATTCCCATTTTTTTACCTCCATGCTGATTAAGCCTAATATTGTTTTCTTATATTTTTTGTTTCATTTAAGTGGCAAAAATCATACAAAATATTATAGCATATAAAATTGAAATTGTGAACTGATCGAAATGCCTAGATGATCTGTTCCAGCTCCTCCAGCCGCCTGTATAACCGCTCCAGCTCTTTTCCAAGATCATCCAGCTCTTTTGCCCGCGAGTCCGCCATCCCGTGCAATTCATAATTTTGATTCAAAACATGGGCGATTCCGTTAGAGATATCCTCGCCCACCTGCATCAGCCCCTGCAGCTTCATAGTGATAAAGCCCAGCTGCTCATCTGCCTGACCGGATATTTTTTGTCCAACTTCCTCCAGCTCAATACAAAAATTAGTCTGATCGTTAGCGAGTTTGACTGCATTTTTGGTACGGATCACCAGCATGGCAAGCTCATCTATCGTATCACGCATCTGCCGGTCCGTCTGTTTTATCTCATCCAGTGCGGCGGAAATATTCAGATTACCTCCTCCGCTTCTGGCATAATCCAACGATACATTTGCAGTGTATAGCTCCAGCTTTGACGCAATATTCTGAATATAAGCAAGATCATTATAGATCGTCTCAATCAGTTCTATGGATTCCTTCTGCATATCGTTTAATACGCCAAACGCCTCTTTCTGACGTTCTTTGTCATCCATCATCTCCTGATGGGAGCTGCTGCACCCCTGCAGTGACTCCCGGATAGATTCATAATCTTCCCCAAGGGATTGTCTGGAAAGCTTTAATCTTGTTGCCGCGGCATTGCCATCCTCTAAAAACCGGCTCATCATCTCCGACTGCTCCGCCAGCTGTTCATAATTCCTTTTCACGCCGTCGAGGCTGCCCTTGCACCGCTTCATATGATAGGAAAATCTTGATCTGCTCTCCTCTGATTCCTGAAACATATCCTGCAGATTGCCCTCTGCAGCGGACAGTGCATCCGACATGTCCTCCATCTCATCCATACGCTCCTCCAGATGCTTTGCAAACGCCTGCAGATCTGACGTATCTCCATAGATCCTGATCTTATCCTCAGCCAAAGCTGTCGCGATCTGATCAAGCGGTGCAAACATCTTCCTGATCTTGCGGGAAGTGTAGAGCGCCGAGAAGGCATATAAAATCAAATATATACAAAAAACACCCAGAATACTGATATAATAAACCTGCGTATCCTCCTCCGAAAGATAGAGCAGTATCGCGCTTGCGGCAAACACAACAAAAAAAGCGATGCCAAATACCACACCGATCAATTGATTGATCTGATCCGAAAATGAAACTTTTCCTTTCATAAAATACTAATAACCGTACCTTCCCCTCATCTGATAAAAGGGCCGGCAAAGATAGCCAGCCCTTCCGTCACTTCATCTTTTCATGCACTGACTGATAAGTCAAAATGCATCCCGCTTTTATTGGCTCATTCTAATTATCAATCAGCTTGCCTTCGCCATTCCAGCTATAAAGCTTACGGATCTCCTCACCGACTTTTTCAGACTGGTGCTCAGCCGCCAGCTTCCTCATTGCTTTAAAGTGCGCCTGTCCGCCTGCCGGAGACATATCCAGTAAAAATTCTTTCGCAAAGGAACCATCCTGAATATCTTTCAGGATCTTCTTCATGGTCTTCTTTGTCTCCTCCGTGATGATCTTAGGTCCTGTTACATAATCACCATACTCTGCCGTATTGGAGATCGAATATCTCATGCCCGCAAAACCTGACTGATAGATCAGGTCAACAATCAGCTTCATCTCATGGATACACTCAAAGTAAGCGTTTCTCTCATCATATCCTGCTTCCACAAGCGTCTCAAAGCCTGCCTGCATCAGCGCGCATACACCGCCGCAGAGAACTGCCTGCTCGCCAAAGAGGTCTGTCTCTGTCTCTGTCCTGAATGTGGTCTCTAATACGCCGGCTCTTGCGCCGCCGATTGCCAGTGCATATGCCAGAGCCTTCTCCAGTGCCTTGCCTGTAGCATCCTGATGTACGGCAACCAGACAGGGAACACCTTTGCCTGCCTGATATTCACTTCTTACGGTATGCCCCGGTCCCTTGGGTGCGATCATCGTAACATCAACATCCTTAGGCGGAACGATCTGATTGAAATGAATATTAAAGCCATGTGCGAACATCAGCATCTTGCCCGCCGTCAGGTTCGGCTCGATATCCTTCTTGTACATAGCAGCCTGAAGCTCGTCATTAATAAGGATCATAATAACGTCAGCCTTTTTAGCAGCCTCTGCGGCAGTAAATACTTCAAAGCCCTGTTCCTCAGCTCTCTTCCATGACTTGGATCCTTCATAAAGACCGATGATGACATTGCAGCCTGATTCCTTTGCATTCAACGCATGCGCATGCCCCTGGCTTCCGTATCCGATGACTGCGATGGTCTTGCCTTCCAATTCTGAAAGATTACAATCTTCCTGATAATAAATCTTAGCCATTTTTTCTTCCTCCTATTTTTTATGTATATTTAAGCAGCTGCCTAACACCCACATCCGCTTGGGATACCGGCAAAACAGCGATACCAAGCGCCGCGGCATCATACAGACCGCTTAATTATCCAGCCAGACAACATCCTTATTGCCTCTTGTCAATCCGGTAATGCCTGTCCTTGCCAGCTCCAGGATCTCATAACCCTCCAGAAGCTTGATAAATGCCTCTATCTTTGACTGATTACCCGTCAATTCAATAATCATGCTCTGATTGCCGACGTCAATAATGCTTGCCCGGAATACATTGGCAATATTGATCACACTGTCCCGCGTCTGCTCGGAAACGCTGATCTTGATCAGGCAGAGCTCACGATAAACGGATTCCTCCGGCGCCAGCACTTTGATATTACGCACATCCACCAGCTTTGCCACCTGTTTTTCGATCTGATCCAGGATCTCATCATCCCCTGACGCCACGATCGTAATACGCGTATATCTCGGATCGGCTGTCACGCCCGCCGTAATACTTTCAATATTATATCCACGTCTGGAAAATAATCCCGAAATCCGGCTCAGCACGCCGGATGTATTATCCACCAAGAGCTGAAATACTTTTTTATTCACCTGAATAACCATGCCTTTCTATACTTAAATAAATTGTTTTTGATCCTCATATCAGATCCCACGAAAATAATATTAACAATATTAATAACAAAAGTCAATGTATCAGAACATCAATTCTCAGATTCCATACACTTAAGCAGCGCCAGCGTCCCCGTTCTCGCAACCTCCACGATACTGACCTGATTAAGCATTGCAAGAAGAAGCTTAATACGATCCGGTGTATCACAGATCTGCAGGATCATCATCGTTTTTGACATATCGACGATATCCGTCTTCATGATATCGCAGATCTCCATGATCTCTTTCCGGTTATTTTTATTATATTTTACCTTGACAAGCATCAGCTCTCTGACAACTGCCTGATGAGACTCATAAGTTTTGACCTTGATGACATCAAGCTTTTTGTTAAGCTGTTTTTCAATCTGTTCCAGGATATGCGGCGTACCGGAACTGACGATCGTCATGCTGGACACCTCCGGCGAATCTGTCTCACCCACAGCAAGCGAATCTATATTAAAACATCTTCTGGCAAACAATCCGGCAACCTTGCTTAACACGCCGGAACGGTTTTCTACCAATACATTAAATATTTTATTCATGAAAACTGCACTCCTCTCCACGATTACACAAGATCCATCGGATCAATGATACACTCCATCAGATACGCTTCATCCTTCTTCAAAAATTCCTCGATCCGTTTATCGCACTCATTCATATCTGTCAGACGGCTGAATCTGATGCCGTATGCTTCCGCGATCTTCTCCAGATCCGGACTTCCATCCAGTGAAACGACGCTGTAACGGTCCTGATAGGTAAAATGCTGGTACTGTCTGACCATACCAAGATAATTATTTTTTAATACGATGATCTTGACCGGCACGTCATGCTGCCGCATCGTCGCAAGCTCCATCAACGACATCTGAAACGAACCATCGCCGCAGACGGCAACCACCTGTTTCTTAGGGCTTCCAAGCTTTGCACCCATGGCAGCCGGGATGGAATATCCCATCGTCCCCATGCCTCCGGTGGTCAAAAAGCGTCCCTTCTTGACCACATGATAAGCGCAGGACCAGATCTGGTTCTGTCCCACATCCGCCACATAGACTGCGTCATCCTTCATCTTCAAGGATAATTTATTGATAAATTCCGCCGGATCCACATACTTCCGATCGGGACAACGTGTAACACGCATCTCATTTCTGTACTGCTTTAATTGATTGACCCATGCGTCATAATATCCATCGATCTCATATTCCAGCAGATCGTGCAGGATACTCTTTGCTTCCCCGACGATCGGAATAGTCGCACCGGTATTTTTGCCGATCTCGGCAGGATCCACGTCAATATGCACTAAAACGGTATCCTTCATGACGAGTTCCGGCTGATTGACCGCGCGGTCGGCAACTCTTGCGCCGATCAGCAGGATCAGGTCAGACTCCTTCATCGCCCTGTTGGCATAAGGCTTGCCGTTGTTTCCTACCATACCGAAATAATACGGATGATCCGTCGGCATTACGCCGATCCCCATCATGGTAGATACCACGGGGATCTGATATTCCTCCACAAACTCAAGCAATTCCCTCTGTGCGCCACCCAGGATCACTCCGCCGCCCGCACAGATCAAAGGACGGCTGGCATGCTCCAGCTCCCTTACCGCTTTCTTGATCTGAAGCGCATTGCCCTTGACCGTCGGCTTATAAGTACGCAGCTTTACATCTTCCGGATAATGAAATCCCTTGATCTCCTGCTGCTGCACATCGATCGGCACATCGATCAGCACCGGGCCCTTACGCCCCGTATTCGCAATGCGGAACGCCTCTTTAAATATCCTTGGGATATCATTGACATCCTTTACCAGATAACTGTATTTCACAAAGGATTCCACTGCCCCTGTTATATCCGCCTCCTGAAATACATCGCTTCCCAACAGCTCCGAATTAACCTGTCCGGTAATACAGATCAG
Source organism: uncultured Lachnospiraceae bacterium (assembly GCA_964421915.1). Taxonomy (GTDB): domain Bacteria; phylum Bacillota; class Clostridia; order Lachnospirales; family Lachnospiraceae; genus NK4A136. Next base: position 54,654 of record CAYQZB010000002.1, on the reverse strand, counting down.
CGGTATACTGTCGGCAAATGCCGTAGCGATCCCGGTGATCAGGTTGGTTGCGCCCGGACCGCTGGTTACGGCGCATACGCCCGGCTTACCGCTTGTCCTGGTCAGACCGCTTGCCGCATGCGCGGCATTCTGCTCCGTACGCACTAAGACGGTACGGATCTTGGAGTCCATGATACTGTCATAAAAAGGACAGATCGCCACTCCCGGATAACCAAATACCACTTCTACATTTTCAGCTTCCAAACATTTTATCATTGCGTCTGCGCCATTCATATCCACAGATTTCCTTTCCTGTATAAAAATCTTACTTTAATTAAAACAAAAATATTTAAAACATTACTTATTTTATCAAATAACTACTTCGTTGACAATAACTCATTTCTACAATTGCAAAACTTTGAAAAAGCTTATTTGTGCAATTCTCCCTTAAAATCTCTGGTGGATGTGCACGGTATTTATGCATTAAAATAATATCGACAAGCGATAAACCTTGATTAACTTTACAATATATGGTATAGTATTCGTGTCAGTGAATACTATATTTATGCATCCCTGCAAAATTTAATAAAATAACAGGCTTTAAAACCAAAAAATCTGCAGCGTTTAAAAACGCATAAATATATATAATAATGCAGATACTACAGATATCATAAATAACGGTGAGGAAACATGAAAAAATATTCTGATTACCCAATTAGCAAGAAGTTCTGTCCGGCAGCCTGCATTGCACGGAAGGCATGTCTTTTATTAACAGCAAGCCTCCTTTTGACCGCCTGCGGAAAAAATAATGAAGAAGAAGAAATCAGCGCCTACCGGGAAAATATGACTTCATGCTATGAAACAATTGCGGCTTCCGCCTCCGCTCTGGACACAATCGATCCATCCGCCAACTCCGCAGTCACTGATATGCTTGCGCAGCTGGATCAGCTCAATACGGCATTTCAAGATATGGCAGCTTTAGAAGTCCCCGAAGAATACTCCTCCATCGAAACCATGGCGGATGATGCCGCTTTCTATATGAGCGAGGCATCCCGTCTTTACCATGAAGCGTTTGCTGACGGAGGTTATCTGCCGGATGTCGGCGCCGATGCAAAAGCACAATATAAAGCGGCTATGTCTTATCTCACTTATATTGGAGATATCCTGATGGGAGAACTTCCGGAAGGAGACGATGTCACGGTTACCGTAACATATTAAACAGCCCAAAGAACGCAAAAACTGGATTTAATATTAAATCCAGTTTTACTATTTATCTGTCACGCATTTTTTTCCAGATCCGCCGTCTTATTCTCCGTATGCTCCTCCGTCCCCAATTCTTCTTCCGAATCTATATCTTCATTATCATCAACAACTTCCAATCCCTTATACTTCCTTCTCCGAGACAATGTTTCCTTCATCTTATCCAGAATCTCCCCATAGCTATAAGAATGAAAATCGGGATAAGCTTCTAAGATACGTGTCTCCATGGAAACAAATTTCTTATTGATACCCTTTAATTTTACAACAAGGGTTTTGCTTCCCCTGACAATTTTAAAACGATTTAAATAAGCTTTTTTATTGTTCATCTTATCAAAGCCCGCCTCTATATTGCGGTCAATGGCATCATAGATCTCTTTACATTTACGGTTCAGATTACGCATGCCGATCACTGTCAGGGTAGCGTCCACCAAAAACAGCAGCCAGAAAAATACACCAAGCGCCACTCGGATATGTTCCGGTATTTTAGCCATCATTACGATTGTAAACGGATGGAGCACCTTGATCAGAAACAGAACGGCGATTCCAAAAAACGCGCCCGACACAACGCTGACACGCCCATTGATATTCAGGGGGAAATAGCTGTAATCCCAATATCTTGCATGAAAAATCTTTTCCAGCGTCCATGAGGTGAAATATTCTACCGCGCAGCAGGTCAATGCGGAAATCAGCACGATCTTAAAAGAACTTTCCACGCCGTCCAGCAGATAAAGATTCAGGACCGCCACAACGCAATAGATCGGCAGATAAGGTCCGATAAAACATCCCCTGTTCATCAGTTTCCCCTGCTCCACCAGTGAAAAAACCGTAGACTCATAAAACCAGCCGATAAAGCTGTAGAACATCATGACACAAGTCAGCGTAGCAAAATCCATCCCGAGAAGGAATGGCGTTGTCAATAATTCATACACGATTAATGTCCTCCTATCGTTTCCTGAAGCGCGCAAAGCTTATCCGCAATACAAAGCAGAACGCCTTCCCGATACTTTGGCGGTCTGACGGTCAAAGGAAACATATGGGACTGTATCATGTCTTTTTCGATATTGGTCAGTTCAAAATCCTTCGAAGCCTCACGCAGGGCCTTTCCCGGATGCGTAAAGCCGTGAATGGAATTTTTTAATGATTTTTCATGCCAGTCATAAAGGAAATAATCATGAAGCAGCGCCCCTCTGATCAACTCTTCCTCATGCACCGATATATGCAGACGGTGAGACATAAAATACGCCGTCTGCGCCACTTTGATACAATGCTCTTTGACAGTAGTCGTTCCATGCTGTATATATTGTTCATTTTCATCAAATCGGGAGTTCTTGCGGATTTCCTTCAATATAAGCCGAAATTTTTCCTCTTTATTAGCCGGAAGCCTTTTTTCCATAATCTTTTCAAACCTCTTCATCACAATATTATAGTTCATCTCCGATGAAAAAATGTCATGATCCTCATCTCTTGCAATAAAAGAATGAACTTTTGCGCTCATAACCCATTTCTTTATAGGTGATAATCTGCTCCGTATTCCCTATAAATAAAATCCCCGTCGGCACCAGCGAATGGCAGAACTTCTGAAATACCGCATCCTTTGCTTCTTCCGTAAAATAGATCAATACATTACGGCACACGATCATATGATAATCCTTCGGATAAGGATCCGCAAGAAGATTATGCTGCCTGAATACCACCCTGTTTTTTATCTCATCCGAGATCTTATATGCATCCCCGATCTTTTCAAAATACCTTTTCCGCAGATCAATAGGGACTCCGGCAACTGACTTTTCCCCATAAATCCCCACTTTTGCCTTCGCAAGGATCTGCTTGTCGATATCCGTCGCCGTGATTGTGATCTGAGCGATCGGGATATGTTTAGACAATGCCATAACCAGCGAATAGGGTTCATCGCCCGTAGAGCAGGCAGCGCTCCATATCTTCAGATTTTTGCCGAATTTACGGATCAGCTCCGGGATCACTACATCGTCCATATATTTCCACTGATCCGGATTACGGTAAAATTCGGAAACATTGATCGTCAGATATCCGACAAATGTTTCATATATTTCCCTGTCTTTTTTCAACAACAAAACGAAGCTGTCATAATCGGCAGCTTCATATTTTGTAATCAAGGCATCAATCCTGCGCTTCATCTGTTTTTCCTTATATGCGTTCAAATCTATGCCCGTCATCCTAAGGATTTGAATTTTAAAAGCTTCATAATCGTTCGGCACGATGACTCCTCTCCATAAGAGATATCTGTTTTATTCTTCTTCATTCCCAGCAGCATCCCCCATCTCCGGAGCAAGCTGCTTCATGCTTAAGCTGAGCTTTCTTTCTTCTACATTCAGATCAACCACTACCGCCTCTATCTCATCACCGATCTTTAATACATCGGACGGCTTCTCAACCCGGTATCTCGCGATCTGCGATACATGCAGCAGCGCGTCGATCCCCTCTTCAAGCTGCACAAATGCGCCAAAGTCCGCCATCCTTGCAACTTTACCTGTTACGATCGTCCCGATCGCATACTTATCAGCCGCATTTAACCATGGATTGTTTTCATCAAATCTGACACTCAGGGAGATCTTATCCCCTTTGATCTCTTTGATGATCACCTTCAGGGTATCGCCCTTGCTCAATACATTAGAAGGCTTATCCACATGTCCCCAGCTCATCTCAGAAATATGAAGCAGTCCATCCAATCCGCCGATATCGACAAATGCGCCAAAGGCAGTTACATTCCGTACAACGCCTTCGATAATATCTCCTTCATGGAACTTTTCAATCAGCTCCGCACGCATCGCTTCCTTACGCGCTCTCAATACTCTGCGGCAGTCGCCGATATATTTTCTCTTTTTCGGATTAAATTCCGTAACGACAAACTCCACTTCCTGCCCTTCCATCACGGACAGATCCTTAACTGACGTATCTGACGCAAGGCTTGCCGGGATAAACACGGGCACATCATCTACGATCACCTTTACGCCTCCCTTGATCGCTTCCGAAACAACTGCTTTCAGAACCGTTCCTTCATTAAACGCATCCTCAAGCACCTTGCTTACCTTTTCCGCAGCCAGCCTCTTATAGGACAATACGACCTGACCGTCTCCGTCATTCATCTTGAGCACTTTGACGTTGATCTTATCCCCCGGCTTCACAGCGCTTGTAAGATCAACGGCGGGATTGTTCGTGTATTCATGCTTTGTAACGATACCATCTGACTTATATCCGATATTAACAGCTATTTCATCCGGAGTTACAGTAATAACAGTTCCTTCCACCACGTCACCTACATGGATATTTTTAAATGAATCTTCCAGCATTTGTTCAAAAGATACTTCTGACATAGTTTTGAACCTCCTCTATAATATTATTCGGGGTGGAAGCCCCCGCTGTAATTCCTATCTTACGCACAGTATCGTCAACCTTTAACTCTAAATCTCTGCCAGTCTGGACAAAATATGTCCGGGCGCATTCCTGCCTGCAGATCTCATACAGCTTTTTGCTGTTAGAGCTTTGTGTGTCACCCACGACAATCATGATATCGGCATCCGACGCAATTTCCTTCGCTTCTGCCTGACGCTTTCTTGTGGCGTCGCAGATAGTATTCATAATATTTATATCATAACCTTTTTTCATAAATATTTCAATAAGTTCTTGAAATTTATTGTAGTTAAATGTCGTCTGTGAAACAATGCAAATATGTTTTTCGTCCTTTTCGCCCTGTTTTACGGGCTGATGCTGCTTGGTTTTAACAAAATTTTCAATATCCGCGCACGGATATTCTTCAGGCTCATACAGGAAGGCTTCCTCTTTTGTGGAGATCACCACGGCAGGTGTCTTTGACCACCCTCTGATGCCTTCCACTTCGGGATGTCCCGGATTGCCGATAATTACAATATGGCTATGTACACTCTCCCTGCTGACGATCTCATGGATGCGCTTCACAAAAGGACAGGTCATATCGATATATTCCAGTCCGTTTTCCTTCAGCAGAGTTATGATCCGTTCAGGCACGCCGTGGGAGCGGATGATCACCGTGCCGTTTCTTAAAGCTGCCAGTTCTTCCTCCGTTTCTATGATGCAGACACCCTTCTCCACCAGATCCCTGACAACTTCTTCATTATGTATAATCGGCCCATAGGTATAGATCGGCTTATTCTGTTTTAACTGTTCATAGACCTGATCCACCGCCCGCTTAACGCCAAAGCAGAAACCGGCGGTTTTGGCAAGTGTAATCTCCATGGGGTGCTCCTTTGATCTTTATGAGTTACACAACTTTTATCCTTACGGTTTATATAACTGTTAATCTTGCGGTTTACATAACTTTTTGTCAGAATAACTATGTTCCAAAAACATCATAAATGAAATCATTTTTGGAACATAGTTATTAGAACATTTATGTTCTGACTTCAAGTTATGCAAACCTCATTGATACATTATTGATCAAATCAACAAAGTGATCTTCTCTTTCAACTGATCTATCATATCAGTGAAATAATCTTCATCTTCACCTTCACCTAATCTATCATATCAGCGAAATGATCTTCTCCTTCACCTGCTCGATCGTCATATCCGATGTATCCAGCAATATTGCGTCCTCTGCCTGACGAAGCGGCGATATCTCACGATTTTTATCCCGCTCATCCCGCTCAATAATATCTTTTTCAATCGTATCTAAGTCACATACCTCTCCTCTGGCGGTCAGTTCGTCATATCTTCTCTTAGCACGCACCTTGGAGCTTGCGGTCAGAAAGATCTTCGGCTTCGCATCCGGCAGCACGTGAGTACCGATATCCCTGCCATCCATGACCACATCATGATCTTTAGCGAGCTTTCTTTGCAGATCCACCAATTTCACCCGCACCACGCCTTTTGCGGAAGAAACCGACGCCATGGCGCTTACCTCCTCCGTCCGGATCAGACCGTTGACATTCTCTCCATTCAGCCACACCTGCTGCTCCCCATCGACGAAACGAATCGATATATCCGCTGACGCAACACATTCCGCCAATGCCTTTTCATCTTCTATATCTATATGACTGCGCAGCAGATACAATGCCATTGCGCGGTACATTGCTCCCGTATCGATATAGATTGCATTCAGCTCCTTTGCCACCAATTTTGCAATGGTGCTTTTGCCGGCGCCCGCCGGTCCGTCGATTGCGATTACTGTCGCCATAGCCTGCCTTCTCCTTTTACTGACTGTATTTAAAAAAGATGCAGTATCTTCATCTTCCTATAAAAAGAAAGATACCACATCCTTTTTTATATTGCAATACAAATATTTGCAATGGAAACGCAGTTTTGACACGGAATTACATTATTCAGCCGAAATATTAAACATAGCCTCCGGATCGGCTCCCTGCATGCCGCTTGCATCAGAGCCTTCGATCCATACGTGGCAATCATTTGGATATAATTTTACTCTGATTGCGCTTACGGGAAGCGCTCCTGAAGCATTGTGCGACCTTAATGTAAGCTCATCCGCACCGGTTACACCCAGAATTTCCTTTACTGTTTCAGTATACTTATCCGTACCGGAAAGCAGAGAATAAATATCCTGTTCGGTATCCTGCATTTCCTTCATTACCTGACACGCAGCCGGATCAATCATAACATCCGGATCCATCTCCGAAGCTGCGGCAGCATATTGAATACAATCGCACAATAATCGATCATTGGAAACATTTTGCATTTCTATCCATTTTTCATCTGTCGTACAGACATACACCCACTCTAAATCATCAAAAACAACAACCCCATCCCTATCTGGCATCTCACAAGAAGTTATAATAAGATTGCCTTTCTCATCCAAATGCCCTATAAGTTCAGATTCATACCTACACCACGACGAAGATGTACGACTATAATACCTATAGCACCACGGAGCTGTATACCTAATGGTATACTGTTTCGTCTCAGCATCATATTCATATTGCCCATCCCCGTCATCATCAAAAGGAAACACTAACACCATAGCATATCGAGGGGGAATGGTTAAAAGACCGTAGTTATTGTGCCAATCCAGTATATCAATCTCACCGTCATACACAGCATCATACACATATTGTCCATACTGCAAAACGCCTTCCGGCTCACCCAATAATGTCGTCCGCAGCTCTTCTTCCTCCTGTTTCTGTTCTTCCTCAACTATAGTATTGAGTTCCTCATCCCGGCTTTCCGATGTTTCATCCGCCGTCTGTCCCTGAACATCACTTTCTGTTCCAATCTCTGTCATCTGTTCCTGTGCATCACTTCCTGTTCCAATCTCTGTCAGCTGTTCCTGAACATTACTTCCAGCTCCAATCTCTGTCAGCTGTTCCTGTGCGTCATCTCTCGTTTCCACATGTGACGCTTCCTTTTCTCCGCGATTTTTAATAACAACTACCACGCCTACGGTAATTACTGCCATGATCGCTGCTGCTATTCCTATTTTAGCTATTAATATTTTCATTTCTGCTTTCATGACTCCTCCTTTGATACCATTCGCAATGCCGGCAATCGCATTTTGCCCTGCCATTTAAAAATCTATAACTTTCTGAGTTGGTTTCCAACCTATCTATTTATCCAAGCTATCTTCCTTCAACAGAAAATCGTAGATGCTCATTGTCAGGACCCCATCATCATCATACCATGGTTTGGTGATATCCTTTACAATGATGATCTTCTTAAATGAATCATTGACATTAGTAAGTGATGCTCTTTCCTGCGCTCTCTTTTCCTCGTCTGGAATACTGAAAGCCGACTGGATATAGTAACGCTTACTACCCATATTTGCCACAAAATCAATTTCAAGCTGCTTCTTTTCCTGCACCCCCTCTTTTGTTCTGTTCCGTTTTGGGACTACACCCACATCTACCTGAAAGCCGCGGACACGCAGCTCGTTATAAATAATATTTTCCATAAGATGCGTTTCTTCCAGTTGTCTGAATCCAAGTCTGGCATTTCTAAGTCCAACATCTTCAAAATAATATTTTAAAGGCGTGCCAATATACTTCCTGCCTTTTACATCATATCTGCTCGCTTCACTTACAATAAAAGCATCCTTAAGATATTCAATATAAGCCCTGATCGTATTAAGGCTGATATCAGAGCCTATCACGCTTTTAAATGTTGCCTCTATTTTGGAAGCATTAGTCAGCGAACCAACACCGGATGCAAGGACATTGATCAGAGCATCCATCTCCTGCGCTTTTTCTATATGGTGGCGTTCAATGATATCCCTGATATATGTCTCTTCAAATAATCTTGTGAGATATTCCATCTTCTGTTCATCAGTATTCATTGTAACGGTCAATGGAAGCCCTCCGTAATTTACATACGAACTCCATCCTTCATACTTATCACCTTCAAATACTTCCATGTATTCTCTGAAGCTGACAGGATACACATGGATCTCATCACCACGCCCTCTAAACTCCGTAATAACATCCTTTGATAAAAATTTCGAATTGCTTCCTGTTACATAAATGTCTGTATTTCTGATATGAAGAAGTGAATTAAGCACTCCTTCAAATTCCTCCAATAACTGCACTTCATCAAGGAAAATGTAATAATCACCGTCATCCGTGATCTTCCCTTTTATATAATCAAGAATGACATAGGGATCTCTGTATTTCTTATTTTCCAGCATATCCAGTTCGATTGTTATCAGATGGTCTTCCGCAACGCCTTCTGATTTCAGGTAGTTTTTAAATATGGTAAACAGAAGATATGATTTTCCCGAACGTCTTATTCCTGTGATCACCTTTATCATTCCGTTATGCATGCGGTTTATTATTTTTTTCAGGTAAATATCTCTTTTTATTTCCATATCGTCCCCTTGTTGATGATTTAGGGATATTGTGCCCTCTTTTTTCAATATTATATTCTTTTATTTAAAAAATATCAACCTTTATTTTGATAAATTAAGGAACTTGTGCCCTCTTTTTTCAATATAAAGTTCTTTCCTTCGGCAGAATCGCTGCTGATACCATTCGCAATGCCGCCTATCGGGTTTTGCGCTGCCTCTCCTGCGGTTGCAGCCGCTCAGCCTGTACATCACCGTTCCGGCTGGAAGGAGATTGCCCCATCTACCGAAGGCTTTTGGTTTATCTATCACAATCTTTTCTTAACATATGCCATTTTCTCCTTGTCACAGTCTTACCTATATTTTTTAATTTCCATCAAAAAATCATAAGATGTTTTTGAAACAAAAATAGCACCATAATATTTCGCCATTTCAATTTCAAATCCGCTATCCTTTCCGGACATGAGAATGAACGGAATGTCTAAATGCTTTTGTCTGAGAAAAGTTAATATGTCTATCCCTGTTCCGTCTTTCATTTCCAAATCAGAACAAATTAAATCCATATCCATTTTATTAACTAATGACATTGCTTCTGAAACACCTGTCGCAGTATGGACTTCAAAATCTTGTTCTAATGCCTGTGCCAAAATTTTTAAGAAATCTACGGCATCATCAACTAATAATATCCGTTTCATGATTTTACCTCCAATAGGCGAACTATCTTATCCGTGATTTCCCAAATAAAATATATAATTATGAATAATATGCCCGCAGGTATCAATAGAACTCCAACTAAGACAGCATTTGTGCCCATTATTATATGGGCACAAATGTTCAGACTGTAGACAAAGCGCCTCTGGCAAATCCTAAGCCAGAAGCGCTTTTCTCATTTCGGGTGCAAAAGTCATGCCCTTAAATTTATTTGCAGCAAAACCCAGTCCTATCAGTCCTTTTTTGACCTTCATTTTTGCCAACTTTTTTAGATTCATGCAGGCAAATGTAAGCCCCACCTTCATTTCCATCCGGGCTTTCCCAAACATCTGTGTATATCGGAATCCGTGGTTTTCCTTCGCTGTTCCAAAGATCCGTTCTATCGTTTCTTTTCTGAGAGAGTATAATTCTTTCATGCCAAGAGTATGCCGGATATCTTCGCACATTTCCAGATAAGGCTCCCAGATATGCCGCGTTAACAGTTTGACGTGGTCTTTGCTTTTGGTACATTGCGAAAGATAAGGACATCCTGCACAGACAGCCCTGCAGCTTTTGTATTCACAGTATCCATTCCTGTTCGTTGTACTATATGTCAGCACCTGATTATTCGGGCAGATGTAACAGTCATAATACTCATCATAAACATACTCATATTTTCGGAAAAATCCCTCTTTGGTCATCGGTCTTTTATAAGGAAACAGCGGATTAATCCCATCATCTATCAGCAGCTTTGCTATCGCCGGTGTTTTATAACCTGCATCAGCTATCAGAGTTTCTATTCCGATATCTTTTATCTTGTCATACAATGCTTTGAAGGTTCTGCTGTCGTGGTGATTTCCGGGATGTACGCTATAGCCCAGAATCCAGCCGTTCTTATCACAGGCAGTCTGCACCGCATAGGCAAATACATTTTTATGCTCACCCTTCCGGAACCATCCGCTTTCTGGATCAGAAGTGCTTTCCTTGATGGTTTTTTCTTCCCTGCCTCCTGAACCGGTTGAAGGTGGATCCGCATTGTCATCATCTTTTTCTTTCAGGGGATGTTTTCCATGAGCTTCACGGTCTTCATTGATCTCTTTCTTTAGTATTTCTTCAAAGAACAGGGCTTCTTCATGGGCAATGCGTTTCTGCATCTTTTTATTGTTTGCCCTGGCTTTTACATGAGTCGCATCCACAAAGACCTCACCGGGGTCTATCAGTTTAAATTTATAACATTCCTGCAGTATATGGGTAAATATCTGCTCAAACAGGTCGGTATCTTTAAAACGTCGGGTATAGTTTTTACCAAAAGTTGAGAAATGGGGAACCTTATCCATCATTTCAAGACCGAGAAACCACCTGTAAGCGACATTAACTTCAATCTCCTTCACTGTCTGGCGCATACTTCTGATACCGTATAGGTACTGGATAAAAGGAATCTTTATCAGCATGACCGGATCCATGCTTGGACGCCCGTTATCGGGACTGTATTTATCTGCTACAAGGTCATAAATAAAGCTCCAGTCAATGGCTTTATCAATAATCCTTAGAAGATGATCCTGTGGAACCATGTCGTCCATACAGAACATCTGAATCTGTTCTCTTTTCTTATCGGCATTCTGGGTCATCATAGAAGTATACCACCTTTATTTGATACTTCCATTATACCAGAAAAGAGTCTTAAAGTCCCGAAAATCACTGACTTTTAGACTCTTTTGGTGTAAAAAATCCGAGGCGGATGCCTCGGACTTTGTCTACAGTCTGAGCATTTGTGCCCATTATTATATGGGCACAAATGTTTTTAAATTTATTCCAGTTTCTCACTTAATAATCCTCTTATTAATCTGAATATACTGCTTGTACTGCTTCTGGAAGTTCTTCATACTGTACTGCTGCCCATGTCACCACTCCACGGAGCGGGGCAACTTTTAGACAGAGATACGCACCTTCTGTAAGGACTTTGCTGGTTTCAAATGTAATATCCTTTTTCCCACCTTTTTCATCGTAGGCAGCCAGGGTGTATTTGTAGTTCATTGCGCCATGCGGGGCAATTTCTGTAACCCAACGATTGTCAATTTGCGTATAGTAATCTGTTTTTCCCTGTGTAGCCAAAAAAGCTGCACCCATGCACACAACAATCAATATTACTGCCACAATACCAATCCATAAATTTTTCGATTTCATATTAGACCTCCATAATTTTTACCGCTTATTCTTAGCGTTTTTTAATCTTTGATTTGTTTTTGCCACGGGCATTTTATTTTCAGCAAATAAAACCATAGCATTACTTATAGCGAACATAACCAGCAGGATTCCGGCGCTTAAAAAAATATTGTAAGCAGCCGTTTCACCACTTTGATAGTTGATAAGCCCTAATCCCGCAGTAATGGGATAAATATTACCAAGACCATGACCAGATGCAAATGTCCCTACAAATCCATAAAAGAAAGAAAATCCAACTCCTGCCATAAAGCTGCCGGCACGCTGCCCTGTGAATATAATGATTGGTAGAACAGCCACATAAACAAAAAGATTCATTCCAATCATTTTGACAAGAACCAGCAGCATCCCTGCAAAAGAGAAACCCGGAAAGTGGCTTATAAAAAATACTATCATGGTAAAAACAAATTCTATGGCAGCCAGAATAACCGCCAATCCACCAACAGCAATCAATTTGCCAGCCAGTAATTTCCGAAACGGTATAGGAATTGTCAAAATATTTTTTAATGTATCATCTACACGTTCTCTTTCGATGATATAACCAGCAATCAGGGTAATGGTTGCCGGAAAAATAAGGCTAAAGTTATTCCAGATCACGTTGTTTGAAAAATATTCAAGAGTATGGACAGCCCCATCCGATGCAGTTGCCATAAAACGGGTAAGCAGAACAACCGTCAGCATTGTAGCAACACCAATCCAGATGACAGAATACCTTTTTAATTTATGAAACTCTGTTTTTGCAATTTTTAACATTATCCTCACCTCAACTTTCATGCTTACTGTAAATCTTTACGATTGCCAGATAAGATAATCCACCAATGATAAAGACTGTCAACATAACAATCCATAGTGGCAGGAAATATGGCTTTATGACCGAATATGCAGGGGAATCCGGCGAAACAAATTGTGCTGCCTGCCAGCGGTAAATTGCAGGCGCAGGAAATATGTTGGAAATCAGCTTCATGGCCGGTTCTTTAGATACAAATTGTCCTCCATATGCCAGCATATAATCAAACATCGTGTAAAAGAATGTCAGTATAATTGAAAAGATGTAGGAGCGGTTAAGCCAAACGACCATAATAACAACCGGCAGCATGCTGGCTGTATACAATAAGCTGGTAATAACAGAAATCCATACTTTTTCACTAATGTTACTTAATTCACTCCCGGCCATCAAGCCTCCAATCACAGAAGATAGCAATGTTGCCAGTGAATAGATCAAGCCCAAAATGAACAGAACAGCAATCTTAGCAGTTGCAATTTTTATTGGAGAAACCGGAATTGTTTGCAAATTTTTCAAGGTATCATTATCACGCTCCATGAAAAACAGCATAGCCGCCACAATCCCTAAAACAATAGGCAGCATGACTGGCTCGCCCAGCGTTACAAGCAATCCAAAGACAGCGTCAAATCCCGTGAAATTTCCAACACTTCCCGCCAATACCAGTGCAGTAAAAGGGATAGGGAATAACAACGCTGCGAAAACCACAAAGGAAACAAAATGCTTACGTTTTAGCTTCCAAAACTCGCATTGAATCAGTTTAAGCAATTCCCTCACCCCCTGTGATCTTCTTAAAATAGTCCTCCAAGGTATCCTCGCAAAGATGGGCTTCCTTAATATCAATCCCATTCTCCATGAGGGTACGGTTAATCTTTGCTACGGGCAAAGATGTATCATACAGATACAGGTTGTAGTTATCTGCAACCTGTATATTTCTTGTTTGGAACAGATTACTGATAATCTGTGCGGCATTTTTTGCATCCGAAACGATAAAGTGAACAAATTTCGCATTCTTTTCCTCCAGTTCTTTCAGGCTTTCTTCTTCCAATAGAATACCATGGTCAATAATTCCTATGTCGTCTGCCAACAAAGAGATTTCTGAAAGGATATGGCTGGAAATCAGAATAGTCTTACCTGCGGCATCACACAACTCCCGGATAAATGAACGGACTTCCGCAATCCCAATAGGGTCAAGACCATTGATTGGTTCATCCAGTATAAGTACCTCCGGTTCATGCATGACAGCCAGCGCGATTGCAAGCCGCTGTTTCATACCGAGGGAATATTCCGAAAAGAGTTTTTTATCCCGATAAGGCAGGTTGACAAGCTCTAAAGCCCCCTTGATATAACTCGGTTTGTTAATTCCACGTAGCTCCGCAAAAATTTTTAGATTCTCCGTTGCTGTAAGATTGGGATAGAACCCCGGTGATTCAATCAGGCAGCCTATGCGTGGCAGCACCTTCCTTTCATTGCCCTGCATAGGATGTCCGAAAATTTTAACCTCACCGGAAGTAGGGACCGTTAATCCTAATAACATTCTCATAGTTGTGGTCTTGCCCGCACCATTACGCCCCAACAGACCATAAATCCGTCCTTTCTTTACGTGGATATTCAGATCGGAAACACTCACCTGATTTCCATATCTTTTTGTCAAATTGTGAGTTTCGATAATAAATTCGCTCATGTCTGTATGCCTCCTTTTAGTGCAAGAATCATTTCAGAAGAATCGTCCGAAGGCGATTCTTCGAGACGAAACTTAGATTTTCTTAGGCGGCGTCCTTTGACGCCTTAGAAAATCTTTTCGTCTTTTTCACACTCAGCATATCATGCCAGCTTTGAGATAACTCTGAGGCAACTCTGATTTTTCTCTGAGATTTTCACAGTAAATAGTCAAGAACACCATCTTGAGGTATAATATCCGCAAAGGGCAGAGTCAAGTGGGCGAAGAAACAGTTGATGAGCTTGCTCAAGCAACGGTTTCTTTGACCATTTGACGAGCGAAGCGAACCCGAAAAATCTGTGATTTTTCGGGTCTCTGCCCGTGACTTGCTATGATCATGGTATAATAATCACAAAGAGGAGATGCCACATGAAACACAGAACAATCCTTGTTGTAGATGACGAAATTGATTTATTGGAAATGATACAATCTATCTTTGAACGCGCCGGGTTTACTAATATTTTAACTGCTGCTTCCGGAAGGGAAGCATTAAGGATATGGAAAGACCAGCAGCCGGATATGATAGTTCTTGATATTATGATGCCAGGGATGGATGGACTATCCGTATTAAAAGAAATACGGGAAACGAGTAATATTCCTGTTCTCTTACTGACAGCCCGTGACGAGGCTGAAGACCGGGTAACAGGGTTTGAAAACGGAGCTGATGATTATCTGGTAAAACCATTTCATCCCAAAGAGTTATTACTACGGGTACAGGTGATCTTGAACCGAACCTATCCACAAAAAGAACGAAAAATATATTTGGAGGCCGCTACGGTTGATCTGGAAAAAGCGGAAGTTAGGCGTGGCGAAAATCAATTTCCCCTAACAGGAAAAGAATTAACACTATTAGAAAAACTTGCCAAAAACGCAGGACGCATTGTAACGACAGGTTCCTTATGCGGGGCGGTATGCGGTGAGTTCTGGCAGGGATATGAAAGCACACTATCAACACATATCCGTCATCTGCGGGAAAAGATTGAAGAAAATCCGTCAAAGCCAGTTTCACTTATCACAATTAAAGGCGTGGGATATCGGCTTAATATTAAGGGGGCGAAATGATGAACACAGTAGAACGATTTTTTCGCCGCTATATTTTTTCCACAATCGGAATTATTGCACTTTTCTTTGCAGTCAATCTACTATTGTTAGGTGGCTTTTTCATTATCGCTTATCTAAATGGTGTAGCCGATTCCAATTTTCCAATCGAGGATTTTTCCAGCCATATCGTTTATGGAGATGGAAAACTGACTGCCGGTACACAAGCACTTGAAACATTGCATGATTCCAATGCCTGGGCAATGATATTAAATGACGATGGTGCTGTTATATGGGAAGAAGATCTCCCTGAAGAACTGCCGCGAAAATATACTGCAACAGATATAGCAATGTTCAGCCGCTGGTATCTGGACGATTATCCAGTGAACATCTGGAAACGGTCTGACGGTCTTCTGGTAATTGGCTTTGTTCCCGGAAGTGTTTTTAATCACTATATTTCAACAAATACAGCCTATATTGGGCCACTATGTATTGGAATTGTCATTGCGTTTATAATCAATATTCTTTTGATGATTTACCTGTTTATACGCAATGCACACCGGATAGAAAAATCAATGGAACCTATTTTGAACGGTATCCAATCACTTTCGCGTGGGAAAGAATTTCATTTGGAAGAAAAAGGCGAATTAGCAGAAATCAACGCCGGATTAAATCGTGCTGGTGAATACCTGATAAAAAAAGACAACACACGGACCGAATGGATACGGGGAATTTCCCATGATATCCGCACACCCCTTTCTGTTATTTTCGGCTATGCCTGTGAAATTGAGGATGATTCCAGCTTACCACTTTCCACACAAAAACAGGCAAAGGCAATACGCCAAAAGAGCGAAAAACTCCGGGCGCTTATTGCAGACCTGAACTTAACTACGAAATTAGAATATTCCATGTATCCCTTAAAGAAAAAAACGGTTAATGCTATAGAATTGGCCAGACAGGTTGCAAGTGAGTTTTTGAATGAACTACCAGAACAATATGAACTGGAAATTTCAGCGGATAATGCAGATAGGTTAATTCTTTTAAATGGTGATGATTCTTTATTACACCGAATGTTAAGCAACCTGATAAACAATAGCATCATACACAATCATGAGGGTTGTAAAATAATGCTCTATGTTGAATTGGATGTTGGCACTTGCATTTTTAAGATTGTTGATACGGGATGCGGAATCAGTGATTCGCGTCTTGATTTACTGAATAACGGTACTCCTATATCCAGTACACAGGAAGAAAATACCAGCATAGACCATGGCGTAGGGCTTAAAATCGTGCAGCAGATTGTAAAGGCTCATCATGGTAAAATACACTTTAGAAAAAACTCACCCCATGGACTAATTGTTGAAATATCACTGCCCCTAATATAATTTACTTAACTTTCCCTCCAGTAAATCCTATTTCTAATGCGTCCAGACGAGTGACTTCAAATATTTGAAATCAGCATCGTGGAAATGTGCATAACTAGCTATTTCGTTATGGATAACTCCATAAGGCAGCCAGTTATACGACATTTCCACAATACCGGTTACGCCGAAATCTCACTCATTCATTCTATCTTTTTATTAAAAACAATTAAGAAAAGCCCTGCATTATACAGAGCCTTTCTGAACATTGATTAACCGCTAACTACCGTTCTTTCTCCCACAGAAACAATATTATAGATGTATCTCCGCCGTTTTCGCAGAAGATATGATTTTCCTGAACGTCTTATTCCGGTAATCACCTTTATCATTCCGTTATGCATGCGATTTATTATTTTCTT
Organism: uncultured Lachnospiraceae bacterium; assembly: GCA_964421915.1. Classification (GTDB taxonomy): domain Bacteria; phylum Bacillota; class Clostridia; order Lachnospirales; family Lachnospiraceae; genus NK4A136. Next base: position 37,391 of record CAYQZB010000002.1, on the reverse strand, counting down.
CAGGTATAGATCCCTTTTTAATTCCATATCGTCTTCCTTGTTGACGATTTAGGGATATTGTGCCCTCTTTTTTCAATATAAAGTTTTTTCCCTTTGGAAGAATCGCTGCTGATACCATTCGCGATGCCGGCTATTGCATTTTGTGCTGCCTTTTCTCCCCCTAATCGCAATACAGCTCCCAGGTATAAAACAATTAATACATAATTGTTACCGTTCCCAAATTAGGAAAAAAGGAATAAATCTTTTTTGCAATATGTCCCGGTTCTTTGATCCATATAGAACCATCAGCCCAATGATCAAATATGGTCATTACAGATCTGACATAGACACAATTATTACTTTCTCCGATAAACTGCATTTTTCTATAAGAAAATAACTCCGATACTGCATCTGGCATACTCGCAACCGGTATATGGTCTCCGGTGTTCTGATCACTTATGAAATAATTAGTCCCGGAATCTCCCTTCTCTGAAACCAATACACCGTTTCCGTCTGATGTAACATCCAAACAGCTCGGCCCGTTAATATAGAAATTTCCATTGCAGACAAACGTATTATATTTATGATCTGTTTCCTGCATATCTGTTATTTCGCCCGTGTCCAGCACATATTTAGCCAGAAACATCCGTTCCACTTCATCTGCAGTTTGAGAAAATCTTAAATAAACAATACTTTTATCCGTCCGGTCAAAGAGCACACCCTTAATCTCCATTCCGGTAAGTTCTTCTATTTCGCTATATGTAAAACAAACCTCGCACTGTCCTGATGCCAGATCATACATCAGCCATTCCACATCTTCGCCATCGTCTGTAAGTTGCCCGTATATCAATTTCTGCCGCTCTGCATCCACTGCACCCCTCACACTTCCCTCGTGCTCTATTTCTGCTATCTCGATGATCTTGTCTTCGGATGCATCATAACAGTACAGAGTACTGGTACTCCCTTCTTGCGCATAGTGATAAACTGTAAAATATATATCCTCATCTATCCGTGACAGTCTAAGATTGTATACAACAATTCCTATTACCAGTATAACCATAAGAATCCCCAAAATAACCTTAGCTTTCTTTTTCTTCTTCCTTCCTGCGTTTTCTTCATTAGTATTTTGTTTGATATCTGTATCAATCTCCTTATTCTCCCGCTTCTTTATTCCCACTCACACCCTCTTTATTTTCTGTTATTGTAATCCTTCTATTTCCCCTTCATATCCCAATTCTATCGCCACGTCATACGCCGTTTTCCCCTCATTATTCCGTATGTTGATGTCTGCGCCTTCTTCAATTAAAAAGTTACAATTGTCAAACATTTCTGCTCGAATCGCACGAAAAAGCGCTGTCTCGCCATTTGCATCCTGCTTATCTAATAAATATCCCATTGGTCTTGTGGCATTATTATAGAATTCCTGAAAATACTCTATATCCATACTCTCTGCTGCTTGATGCAAAACTGTACATTCAAATCTTGTACCCACATTATGCCATTCTTCCGCTCCATTTTCCCACAAGTATATGTTTGTTAAAAACATACTTTCCTCAGTTTCCTCGCTATACCTATAATCAATATAAAGATGTCCTGTATTAGGATCCGCTCCATAGTCAACCAACAACATTACTTTTTCATACATATCTTTTGAAGGATGCACACAAATATAGTAAAGCGGATAACTCCCTTGCATTTTTAATTCTATCCTGTTGGGATCCGCCCCTTTTTCCAGAAGCGCCCTGATTATGCTTATATCCGCATTATGAGAAACTGCATGATACAGTGGATAGCCTGTCATGCCTGATCCCCCTGTAAATATTCCCCATACATAGTACAACGGCTGACACACTTCAAGCTTATTGACATCCGGCATTTTCTCAACAAACGCCAATGCTTTATTCATATCACCGGCATCAATATATTTGTAAAATTGTGTTACCATACAACGGCAATAAATATCATATCCGCAATACAATATTAATACAACCGCAAATATTATCCCCAAGCTTATTACTGTCTTTTTCATTTACTGGCTCCTTCCCTGTCAATGAAGCATACCACCTGCAAAATAATGCCGGCTTATGCATCATACTGACATCCCCGCAAGATATCCGGTTGCCCATGCGATCTGCAGATTATACCCGCCGGTCAGCGCATCCACATCCAACATCTCTCCGGCAAGATACAGTCCCGGTATGATTTTGGATTCCATCGTGGAAGGATCGACTTCTTTCGTGTTGACCCCGCCGATGGTAATGATCGCCTCTTCAAATCCTCTCGTTTCGGTGACGGTAAATTCCATCCCTTTTAACACTTCCAGAAACCGCTGACGTTCTTCCCGTTTCAATTCATTGACCGGTCTTTCCGCAGGAATCCCTGCCAGCTCCGGCATCAGCGGTATCATTTTAGCGGGCAGCAGCTCCCCTATCGCATTTTTAAACTGCTTATTTTTTGCTTTTTCAAAGTCTCTGAGCAGGCGTTTATCCAACTGCTCTTTCGTTAAAGACGGCTTCAGATCGATCCTTGCCGTACATTTTCTGCCATAGTGCTTCACATTCATATGGGAAGCCGCGGACAACACCAGCGGTCCGCTCAGTCCAAAATGGGTGAAAAGCATCTCGCCGAAGCCTTCATAAAATGTCTTACCTTCAACGGACATCGTAAGGCTGACATTCTTTAAAGAAAGTCCCTGCAGCCGGCTGCATACGTCGCCTTCCACTTCCAGCGGAACCAGCCCCGGTCTCAGCACAATCACATGATGTCCCAGCTTTTCCAATACCTGATGCATATTGCCGTCCGATCCGGTCACCGGATAGGATACGCCGCCCGTCGCAAGGATGACCGCATCCGCGGGAATGCGTTCCATGTCCGGCTCTGCATTTCCCATCCCTTTGTAATGTTTCGATGATCCGGCATCTTTCATCCCTTTGCAATGTTTCGACGATCCGGCATTTTTTACATCCACCCCACAGGCATGTCCGGAATCATCCAGCAGGATCTTCTTCACCATCATATTTTTTCTGATTACCACATGATTCTTGATCAGAACTTTTTCCAAACATCTGATAATATCCGATGCATGATCCGACACGGGAAATACCCTGTTTCCGCGTTCCACCTTTAAAGGGCATCCGTTCCGTTCAAAGAAATCCATGACTGCATGGGCATCAAATCCATAAATACTGCTGTATAAGAATTTGGGATTAGAAATAACAGAATCGAAAAATTCTGTCGTATCGCCTGCATTGGTGACATTGCATCTTCCTTTGCCTGTAATATAAACTTTCTTTCCCAACTTTTCATTGCGCTCGAAAAGCGTCACCTGATGACCGCCTTCGGATGCCGCATATGCCGCCATCATGCCTGCCGCTCCGCCGCCCACAACTATGATCTTCTTTTTCCCATTGCCCATATCATCTTTGGAGCGGTCATTCCGCCCTGTCCTTTCCTGATTACATCAGTTTCTTTACACCACACATTGCAATGTTGTTTTTAATTAAATCATTGTTTATATATACTTTAAAATCATTTGATATATTTTTACCAAATCTATTCCATACTGTTTCATCATCTGATAAACGCTCAGCAATGGTAACACCAACGATATTCACCACATCATCTGTTCCATTTCTCCACATTTCTTCAACAAACCGGCAATATACAGATGCTTTATTGCTTGCATCATTTTTTTGTAACAAGTCAAACAGGGGTACATTTATTTCATTGCTAAAAAATATATGTCCCAGTAACTCTCCAAAATCTTCATAATGTTGTATTAACGCTTGCTTTTTTTCTGGAAAAAGTTCGACCAATTTATTCGCAAATTGTTCTTTTGTAGCTTTCAATCTCTCCGCGCTCCCTTTTCCAGTTCATCATCTTCATAGGTCTGATAATCATTCCAGACTTCTTCCATTGACTGCAGATTCTTCTTTAACCTTTCTCTATAGTTGACGCTCATGGAGACAATCAACGCGTTGATCACGCTAAGAGGCGCAGTCAGGGAATCCACGATGGAAGTCATGCTGCTCTTGGCCCACAGATTACAGGAAGAATACAGATTCATCGGGGAATATTCCGAGTCCGTGATAGAGATGATCTGTGCATTTCTCTCATTGGCAAATTCCATGGCTTTCAACGTCCGCATGGAATACTTCGGAAAGCTTAACCCCACTACCGCATCCTCAGCATTTACATGAATCATCTGTTCAAATGTCTCGCTGATGCTTGTGGTATTGACCACCAATACATTCCCGCGAAACATATTAAGATAGAAATGAAGAAATTCGGCAAGCGGCGCGCAGGTTCTAAGTCCCACGATATATACCGTCCGGGCATTCATCAGGATATGCGTCGCCGTATTAAATGCAGCGGAATCAATCGTCGGGATCGTATCTAAAATATTTTGGGCATCTGCCTCCAGTACATTCTTGATAAGATTTGCCACATCTGCCAGCTCATTTTTATTGCTGAGCACCGGGATCTCCCTCTGACCGTACCCCTCCGAAGAAAATTTTGCCTGAATCATGCCAAGCATATCTCTCTGCATTGCCCCATAGGAAGCGTATCCCATACATGACGCAAATCTTGCAGCAGTAGATTCGCTGACACCGACCGTCTCCGCCATTTTCGCAGCGTTCAAAAAAGCCGCCTTTTCAAAATACTCCAGTATATAATCCGCAATTTTCTTCTGGCTTTTACTCAGCGACCGGTACTTTTCCTTGATTTTATCCTTCATCTGCCAACCCCCTCTTTTTTATAATATACTTAATCAAAATAACCAACACAGATACAAAAACATATATTCGTTTAATTCCAATGAGGTTTGCATATACACATTTCCAAATGGTTTATTTCCAATGAGGTTTGCATAACCTGCAATTTGCATATTCATGTTCCAAAAATGATTTCATTGTATGATGTTTTTGGAACATGAATATGCAAATAAAGAGTTATGTAAACTGGATTTCCCTTTGCACACTCCATTTTTAATCTTCGCATTTATTCAAAATTTCCCCACAGAAAACCTGTGGGGAAACTATTTCCAGAATATTCCACAGTGCTGTTTACCGGAACACTGCAGCAATCCCATAGCATGCGCCTATTGCTTCTGTAATTTAAACAGGATAAGCGCCATTTTTAGAATCAGCTTTTGTCATATCCACCTTCTCCTGCTGTGCCTGACGGTACTTGAAGAAGTCAGTCGCAACCTGCGGGAACAGCGCATAGGAAAGGACATCCTCATCCTGCTGCTTCCATTCCTTCATCTCGCTCTCTAACTTATCCATCTCATTCTCGATCAGGTCAGCGGGACGGCAGGTGATCCTTTCTTCGCCCGGTATAACCTTGTCAATGACTTCCTGACTCATCGGTTTTACGGTCTGACCATATTTACCGCGCAGCACATCCTTCGTCTGGTCGGTAGCCATCTTATATCTCTCGCCCATCAGTACGTTAAATACAGCCTGTGTTCCGACGATCTGGGAAGAAGGCGTAACCAAAGGAGGCTCACCAAGATCCTTACGCACCTGCGGGATCTCCTTCAATACGTCATAATATTTATCTTCCGCATTCTGCTCCTTTAACTGGCTCACCATGTTGGACAACATACCGCCCGGTACCTGATAAAGCAGCGTCTTGATATCAACGCCCATAACCTTCGGATTCAGAAGACCGTTCGCAAGGCACTCGTCACGATAAGGTCTGAAATAATCAGCGATCTCAGCCAGCAGGTTCTGATCAAAACCGGTATCATATTCCGTGCCCTTAAATGTCTCAACCATAACCTCTGTAGCAGGCTGGGAAGTACCCAGCGCAAATGGCGACATCGCGCAGTCAATAACATCTACACCGGCCTCGACTGCTTTCAGATACGTCATGGAAGCAACACCGGAGGTATAATGGGTATGCAGCTGAATCGGCAGCTTTGTTACGCTCTTCATGGACTTGATCAGCTCTGAAGCCTTATACGGCACAAGAAGTCCTGCCATATCCTTGATACAGATAGAATCCGCACCCATCTCTTCGATCCTCTTAGCCATATCCATCCAGTATTCCATGGTATAAGCATCTCCCAAGGTGTAGGACAATGCGATCTGCGCATGACCTCTGCCTTCACGCTTCTTGATTACGTTTGTAGCGTTAACCGCTTCCTGCAGATTTCTAAGGTCATTCATACAGTCAAAAATACGGATGATATCGATACCATTAGCAACAGACTTCTCTACAAAAGCATCTACAACGTCGTCTGCATAGGGACGGTATCCCAAGATGTTCTGCCCTCTAAAGAGCATCTGTGTCTTAGTATTCTTCAGACCGTCCTTGATCTTTCTAAGGCGCACCCACGGATCCTCTTTTAAGAACCGCAGGGATGCATCAAATGTCGCGCCGCCCCAGCACTCGATGGAATGATATCCGACCTTATCCATCTTATCCAGGATCGGAAGCATCAGGTCAGTCGGCATTCTTGTTGCGATCAATGACTGATGCGCATCTCTAAGTATTGTTTCTGTGATCTTAATCGGCTTCTTTTCAGCCGTTTCATTATTTGCCATTCCATTTAACCTCCTATTATTTATTGATTTTATACAATATTGAAAAACGCCGTTTTTGCGTTTTTCGGTGTGAAACTTAATATATCTTAGGCAGTGTCTTTTACTGCCTTAGATATATTTTTCACACTACTTACATGACTCCAAAGATCGCCATGAATGTTCCGGCGGCAACAGCAGTACCGATAACGCCGGCAACATTAGGTCCCATAGCATGCATCAGAAGGAAATTGGTAGGATCTTCCTCCGCGCCCACCTTCTGTGAAACACGCGCTGCCATCGGCACCGCGGAAACTCCGGCAGAACCGATCAACGGGTTGACCTTGCCCTTCGTCAAAGCACACATCAGCTTTCCGAACAGCACACCTGCAAGCGTACCGAAACTGAAAGCAATCAATCCAAGAATTACAATAAAGATTGTGTCCGTATTCAAAAATGCTTTTGCAGATGTCGTCGCTCCTACGGAAGTACCAAGCAGGATAACAACGATGTACATCAGCGCATTGGAAGCTGTCTCTGTCAGCTGTCTTACAACTCCGGACTCTCTGAAAAGGTTACCAAGCATCAGCATACCAACAAGGGGAGCTGTAGTCGGGAGGATCAGACATACTACAATCGTTACGACGATGGGGAACAGAACTCTCTCCAGCTTGGATACCGGACGGAGCTGCTCCATCTTAATCGCCCTTTCCTTCTTTGTCGTAAATGCTTTCATAATGGGCGGCTGGATCAACGGCACCAATGCCATGTAAGAATACGCCGCTACTGCGATCGGTCCCAGATATTTGGTCTGTCCCAGCTTTCCTGCAAGGAAGATGGATGTGGGTCCGTCAGCGCCGCCGATGATGGAGATTGCTGCCGCAGCCTTATCGCTAAAGTCTGCCCATCCCATTGCGGCTGCAAGCAAAGCGCCAAAATATGCCGCGAAGATACCAAACTGAGCTGCCGCACCAAGAAGAAAGCTCCTGGGATTGGCTATCAAAGGACCAAAGTCTGTCATCGCGCCTACCCCAAGGAAGATCAGAGACGGCAGGATAGCCCATTCGTCTAACAGATAAAAATAATATAACAATCCGCCTGCGCCTGTTTCCGAGTCCTCAATCGGTATCATAATATCAGGATAAATATTTACCAACAGCATACCGAACGCAATCGGCACCAAAAGCAGAGGTTCAAATTCTTTCCTGATCGCCAGATAAAGGAATACACACGCAATAACGATCATGATCGCATTTTTATACGTAAAATCCGGATTCATGAACGCCATCTGCCCAAGCAGATTCTGCAAAATTTCCAGCATTACCTTAACCTCCTATAGTTAATTTCTATATACAATATATCTATAGACATATTGTATATTGATGTCTTTCTTAGTTCATGGTTGCCAGCAGAGCGCCTGCTTCTACAGTATCTCCGACTGCAACATCAATACTTGCAACAGTACCATCCTGAGGCGCTACAACAGGAATCTCCATCTTCATAGCTTCCAGAATAACCACTGCATCACCCTTCTTCACAGCCTGGCCTACGCTTGCCTCCAGCTTAAATACCTTTCCTGCCGCACCTGCTTCAATCTTTATGGAGCCTGCGCCGGAAGAAGCCTTTGCTGCTGCGGGAGCTGCCTTCGGTGCTGCTTTGGGAGCTGCCGGTTTTGCCGCGGCAGGAGCTGCGCCCGTGCCTGTTCCTTCCTCTACAGTTACATCATATACGTTGCCATTTACGGTAATTGTATAATTTTTCATTTTATTATCCTCCTGATTTAATATTAAATTATCTTATTCTTCTAATACTTCTGACAACAAAACCGTCTGTGGAAGAAGCTCCCTCACTGGCCGCAATGGCAGCTGCGATGACTGCAATCAGTTCATAGTCATCCGAAACCTCTTCACGTTCAATGATACCTGCAATTGCATTGTCTACAGACTCCTCTACCGCTTCCTTTACCTGCTTTCGCTCGCTAAAAGATGCCTGGATCTTCGGAATGACTCCAAAGCTTCCTATGATCAAGGAGATCAATATCAACACAGCAAATACCGTTCCCATACCGATCAAAGTATTAACACCGGCCTTCTCCATCAGTTCGTCAAAAGAGTAGATTATATTTGTATTAATACTCGTAACATGAAGATTCTTATCATACATCATCTCCATCACCGCATCATGGATCTCTCCATGAATGGCAACAGAAACAATCAGCTCTTCTTCCTTTGCATCAATGGTGATATCGTCAAGCGTAACTTCCTTCTCTACCCGGCCGATCTCATCTTTATTATCGATCCAGGAATGGATACCGGAAACAAACACCTCGCCGTCCGTGCGGATATTTGTTCCCTCATAGAGCAATGCGGCATAATCATTATATTCATCTTTGGTAAAAGCATCATATATTTCCAGATCACTGTCGGTCCACTCCCATGACACCGCATCATACAGGAACAGACACTGTGTCTTTACCACATCCGAATCATGACGCATTACCTTTTCTTCTCCGCCGCATGCAGTTAAGCCAATGATGCAGGTAAGCATGAGCAATATAGTTGCTAACTTTTTCATAGAAATTCTCATCCTTTCCTCACTTTCTCATATTAAGCATACAGCATTTCAAATGCATAGATCAAGTGCTTTCTTGTATCCTCGGGCGCTATAACCGCATCAACATATCCCCGCTTTGCAGCGCTTTCAACATTATTCTGAAGAGCGGCATATTCCTTTGATTTTTCGGCAATTACGTCAGCTCCCTGTCCGTCATACATGATCTTAGCGGCAAGACCAGCTTCCATCGTCCCGATCTGCGCATCCGGCCATGCAAATGTCAGATCGCAGCCGATTCCCTTTGAATTCATGGATACATATGCACTGCCATACGCCTTGTCCACGATCAGATTGACTCTGGGCACATCACAGCCTGCAAATGCCGCCGTCAGGTCGGCAGCCGCTCTGGAAATCCTCTTCTCCGCGCATACGGTTGCTTCATATCCCTTAACATTGGTGATGCTAAGTACAGGGATGCCAAAGCTGTCGCAGAAATAGATGAAATCCGCTGCCTTTTCACATCCGTTGACGCTGAGCACGCCGTCATACTTTTCTGCAACCTTTCCATCCTCGCCCACAAGCTCCGTACGGTTGGCAACACAGCCGATCGTCGCGCCATCCAGACGGATGAAACCGGTCACCATATCCTTTGCATAACCTGCCTTCACCTCAACAAAGTTATTGTCATCTGCAATATTGCTCAATAAAATGGATGTATCGCCCGCGCAGTTCGCAAGATCCGGACATATCCTGTTCAGATCATCCGTACAGTCAGTCAGCGCAAGATCATCATTATTGCCCGGTATCATGGAAATAAGCTCACGCATCTGTGCGATAATATCCGCCTCGCTTCCCACAAAATCCGCAACGCCGCTTTCTTTTGACTGAAATCCGGCTGCCGCGGTATCGTTCTTATCCGCATTGTTGCCATCCAAAGCATTGGGGGAATTGACAAAAAGCTTAGCCTTCTCCTCCATAAAAGTAAAATCCGCCATGGAAGGAACGATAGCAAGACCTCCGCCGCATGTACCAAAGACTGCAGTGATCTGGGGAACTACCCCTTTTGCCATCGTCTGTTTGAAATAGATCTCACCCAGACTGTTCAGCGCATCTGCCGCTTCCTGCAGACGAAGTCCGGCAGAATCGATCAAACCTACCACCGGCGTTCCCGTCTTCATAGCAAGATCGTAAATACCAACGATCTTCTTCGCATGCATTTCACCGATGCTTCCGCCGAGTACAGAGGCATCCTGGCTATATACATAGACACGATTGCCTTCGATCGTTCCGTAGCCGGTAATGACACCGTCAGACGGAGTATCATTTTGCTTCAGATTAAAATCAGTTGCTCTGGCTGTCACCTTAGCGCCGATTTCAACGAAACTTTTTTCATCGAGCAAAGCTTCTATTCTTTGACTCGCCGAGCTTGTTGAACTACCCATTCTTTTGACCTCCATATTAATACTTAGTGTTAAGATTCCTATGTGGGCAAACCACACCTTGACTATTATAGCATATATATTTTTTAAATCCTAGGATTTTTTTCATTTTTTGGACAAAATTTACATTCAAAATTTGACAGGTGCATCATAACATGAATTTTTCCAGAAGCGATCTGACCACATAGGGAAAATCTCTTACTTCCATCGTCTCCGGCTGCCACAATTTCTGCATGGCGCAGACTTCTCCGTTGACCAGCAGATACCTGATGCCGATCTGTTCTCTTTGTGCCGCCGGACCCTCGATGGCTGACGGGTATAATGTCACTATTTTGACGGTATCACAATCTCCTGTCAGCATCGGCATGGTATCCGCCGGAAACATCCAGGAAGTTTCCGACTGCACGCATCCCGTAACTGCGGTCGTCCCCTGCACTGCCGGAACGCCGATCTCCCTGCTTGCATAATTCTCTATGCCATAATTCATCAAATCCGCGGTATCCTGCCATTTATAATTTCGATGGGGCGGCCAGCCACAAGCCAGCACAACGCTGATAAATACTCTGTCCTGATTTTCCAAAGCTCCCGCAAAGCAATAACCTGCGGCATTTGTAAATCCGGTCTTGATCCCCAGGGCGCCACTCATCTGCTGCAAGAAGGCATCCTTGTTGTATGCGCTGATCGAGTGCCGTCCTTCCACATCCCAGAATTGATAAGACGGCGTCGTGACAATGCTGCAAAACTCCTCATTTTGCAGGACATATGCGCACAAAACCGCCAGATCCCTTGCCGTCGTGGAATGTGCGCCGTATTCATCCGAGGCATCCAGACCGTTAGGTGTGATAAAATAAGTATTTTCCATACCCAGGGACGCTGCTTTTTCATTCATCATATCCGCAAATCCTTCCACACTCCCGCCGATATGCTCTGCGACTACGACGGCAGTATCATTGTGGGACTCCAGCATCATGGAATACAACAGATCGCGTACATAATACTGTTCTCCCGTCCTGAGTCCGGCATGTACCTTAGGCTGGGAAGCGGCATAACTGCTCACGGCCGCCGGCTCATCCAGTTTTCCTGATTCCAATGCCAGAATACACGTCATAATTTTGGTTGTGGATGCCATCGGCATCACGGCATCCTCATTTTTCCCATACAGTACTCTTCTGTTCTCTGCATCCATTAAGACTGCCGCCCCCGCATATAAAGAAAGCTCCGGCGGCTGCTCTCCCTGCTGCAGCACATAATTATTGCTGACAAGAGCGATCACCGGAACGTCGGAGACATCTTCATAATAAAAATGCAAAAAGGGAATCAAAAAAGCTGCCACAAGGACAACCCAAATGACAGCTTCTCTGATCATGTAAAATATCTGAAAATCCTTTTCATTATCTACACTGCTGTTATTATTTCCGGCATTACTTATTTTCATACATAAAACTCCGGATTTTTTTTTTAATTATATGCATATCCCGTGCCGGTTATACATCCACCTTCATGCTGATCTCCTCCTCTGCCTGTGCGGCAAAATCAGCCATCAGCTCCGGATTCATCGTCGGAAGCTCCTGAATGGACGATACTCCGAAGCTCCTAAGGAACTGCTCTGTCGTCCCGAATAACAGCGGCTTTCCGGGCGCATCCAGCCTGCCGACCTCCTCGATCAGGTCATATTCCAGCAGCTTATTGACTGCATGATCGCAGCTTACTCCTCTGATCTTTTCGATCTCGCCCCTCGTGACCGGCTGCTTATAAGCAATGATGGACAGTGTCTCTAAAACAGTATCCGTCAGCACATATTTCTGTGGGATCCTTGCGATCCTGCTAAGATACTCAAACGCCTCCCCTTTGGTTCCCAGCTGATAAGAGCCTTCCAGCTCCACCAGCTCGATCCCCCGGTCCTCGGCCTGATATTTTTCCTTCATATGCGCCAAAATACTGCGCGCCTCTTTTTTGTCAAGCTCCAGTGTTTCCGCCAGCTTATCTAAGCTGACCGAGCTACCCATGGCAAATAATATTGCTTCTATCATCGCTTCCGCTTTTGTCTGTTCCACCTTATCCTATTTCCTTTCCGCTATAATATCATCAGCTTCACTAAAGTCCGCGCCGCGTCCTCCGATCCGGCTTAAAAACCGCCTGCATCTTACCGCTGTCACATAATCGCAAACGCATCATCCAACGCAACCGGCGAAGCCGTATCGGATCTTTGTATGATGATATCATCAAACAGCCTGTCCTGCTCAATATAGATCTGCCCTACCTTAATCAGTTCCAGAACAACCAGAAAGCTGACAATGATCTCCATCCTGCTGTTCTGCTTTTCCAGCAATTCACGAAAACTGCACCTTTCATGTTCATTCAGATAGCAGAGGATATAATTCTGCTTTTCTTCCAGCTGGACCTCATCCTTTTCCACATTGCCGAACTTACTTCTGATCGGATCGATACGGTCCTCCTGACGTTTTACCATCTCTTTAAAGATCTCATTAAGCTTCTGCAGCGTCATATCGCCTACCAGCTCCGCATAATCCACCGGTTCCCTGTAATTTAAGATCTCCTCCGGTATGGACGGCATCTTGTATACGGAACGCTGCGCGTCAAGCTGCCTGTCCTTCAGCTCATAAGACATATATTTATACATCTTATATTCGATCAGCTTCTGTACCAGTTCTGCACGCGGATCCTCCTCCTCGCCTTCCTCATTAACCTCTTTGGGAAGCAGCATCCTGCACTTGATATCCACCAGCGTTGCCGCCATCACAAGAAACTCGCTCATGATATTCATATCGCTGTGTTCCATTGCCTTTATATAATCCAGATATTGCTCTGTGATCTCTACGATCGGAATATCGTAGATATCCACCTTATTTTTTTCTATCAGATGAAGCAGAAGGTCTAACGGTCCTTCAAATACTTCCAGCTTTACCGAAATTGCCATGATTCCTGTCCTTCCCTTATTTTTTACCTCGGCATCCGCATCAGATCCACCACCACAAGCTCTCCCGGATTGAAGATCCGAAGCGGCAGCGTATGCATGCCAAGCCCCCTGCTGATTACCATACAGCCATTCCGATATCTGATCAATCCGCCCGCGCAGTACGGAAACAGCTTATATTTTGGCGAGATCAGTCCCCGGTTTTTTGAAAACGGGAGCCTCATAAACCCGCCATGATAATGGCCTGCAAGCGAAAGATCCGCACCCCAGTCCGCATAGGTCTTCCCGTATTCCGGATTGTGGCCAACCAGAATCTGATAGGAATACTTATCCTTAGCGCCAAGCTTTTGCCTCACATAAGACGCCTCCATCTGCGTTTTGCCGCGCTTCCGGTAAAATGCAAGCTTCTGTGTCAATCCGGAAATTTTAATATTTGTACCCGGAAGATACTTTCCGCAGTCATCAAGCAAAATGGCTCCGCAGCTTTCCAGTGCGTGGCAGAAGGAAGCATAGGTTGTTTTATAACGCCACGGCATTTCCTTCAATTTTAATTCATGATTGCCCATGACATAATAAACGGGATATTTTTTGCTCAGGGCAACGATCAGCTTCGCTACAGGATTCAGATCCGGCTCTCTGCCTGCCGTGATCATGTCTCCCGCCATGATGATACAATCCGGATGCTCATGCCCGATCGCCCGTATCAGCTCTATATTGTCTTTGCCGTATGTCTTTTCATGCAGATCAGAAAGCAGGATGATCCTGCAGTCCCTTGTGATCTTTCTGGTTTTGATCCGATAAAACACCCTTTTAAAATGCGTGGAATCCGACCACATAACGCCTGAAAAGAACGCACTGAAAAAAGAAATCAGAAATGTTATAAGCTTCATTCTCTCTATCTCCATTTGAAATACAATATCTTGTGCTATTTTGAGATTATAGCACAAGATATCATTTTAGAAAAGGGATTACAAAAGAAATTGTATAAAAATTTTACTAAAATAATCGGAAAGCGCCGCCGCTTCTACATTTTCGCCCGCTAAAATATCCACGCTGCCGATCACTTTATCGCCAAGCCGGTATACCGCCGTCCCGATGACCTCTCCCTGTTCGATCGGCGCCGTCAGCCCTTCCTGATATACGATCTCCTTCTCTATCCCATTCAGCGGCGTTCCGTCGATGGAAATGCATCGAAATTCCGAAGCATAACCTGCGGATACAGTATCACATGCCCCTCTTGCCACTGCCACCGGCCGCAGCGGATCCATATTTTCATCCACATACAGATTGCAGCAGGCAAAACCATATTCCAGCATCGTCTGCGCCTCCTGGAATCTTGTGGCGCTGTCCGGAGCCGCCAAAACAACTGCAATCATGGAGATTCCGTTTTTTTCAGCAGTCGCCGAAAGACAGTGCTTCGCCGTAGAGGTATAACCGGTCTTTAATCCCGTTGCGTACGGATACTGCCGTAACAGCTTATTGGTGCTGCTCAAAGTAAAAACATTATCCCCTCTGGGGGTATGATGCACGATATCCTCCATCCAGATGCCGCAATATTGAAAGATCTCAGGATAATGAGTGATTAATTCTCTGCTCATGACCGCCACATCATATGCGCTGGTATAATGATTTTCTGATGATGTCAGTCCGCAGCAGTCTTCAAAATGCGTATTTTCCATGCCAAGGGATGCCGCCTTCTCATTCATCATCTCTACAAACGCCGCTTCCGACCCCGCAATATGTTCAGCCATGACCACGCTGGCATCATTGCCGCTGGAAACTGCAATGCATTTGATCAGCGTCTCTACCGACTGTATTTCCCCGGCTTCCAAAAAAACCTTGGAGCCGCCCATAGACATTGCATAACTGCTTGTCACCGCCTCATCCTCCGGCGTGATTCTGCCGCTCTCTATCGCATCAAAGATCAACAGCAGCGTCATGATCTTTGTGATACTGGCAGGACTTCTTCTATCATCACCATTCTTTTCAAAAATCACGCTTCCGGTGCTTGCCTCCATCAACACTGCCGACGGCGACGTAAGCTCTAAAGGAGCCGCATTGACTACGACCGCCTGCATGAGGTTCATCATAATAATTAATGTCAAGCAAACTATCGAAAAGCTTCTTTTTATTCTAAGGTTCATATTTCCCCTGCAAAAGATTGATCTTACAGTAAGTATATGATGCTCGTAAGGTTCCTATTCCTTTTCTGCATACAGCATCGGCGTTTCAGGCAGTTATGCAGTTTTGGCAGCAAACTTACATATGCGGGCCTGCACATAAAAAACAGCCCGCTTTCACGGACTGTTCGGATTCGCAATACTTAATTGTATTTACGTTTTCTAGCAGCTTCAGATTTTTTCTTACGCTTAACGCTGGGCTTCTCATAATGCTCACGTTTACGGATCTCCTGCTGGATACCGGCCTTAGCACAGCTTCTCTTAAAACGACGCAGCGCGCTATCAAGATCCTCATTCGGCTTTACTTCAATCTTAGACATCTAACTCAACCTCCCCCTCAGTCATTACTTGTGCACACGACTGTATAGGGTATTCAAAATGCACATAAATGATTATACCATAACTTGGCGTTTCGTCAACTGTTTTTTTATTGAATCTGTCCTCCAAGCACGATCTTAGCTTCCGCCAGCGCATCCTTGATGCCTGCCGGGTTCTTACCGCCTGCCTGCGCCATACCCGGTCTTCCGCCCCCGCCGCCGCCGACTTTTCCTGCAATCGCTTTGATCAGATTGCCGGCATGGGCTCCTTTTGCCATTGCGGCATCAGTTGCCATCGCCATCAGATTGACCCTTCCATCCTGTTCCGAAGCAAGAACAATAACGCCGTCGCCCATCTTACCCTTTAACTGGTCGCCCAGGTCACGCAAGCCATTCATATCCACATCTGCAATGCTGACAGCCAGAAGCTTTACGCCGTTTACCTCCTCCATCTGATCCATCACATCGCCTGCCGCCTCGCTTGCCGCCTTGCTCTTTAAAGCAGAGATCTCATTCTGGAGAGACTTAACTTCCGCTAATACGCTCTCAATTTTATCATTTACCGTAACCGGAGTGGTTTTTAAAAGCGCAGCAGATTTCTTAACGCTTTCCTCCATCTCCCTATAATAAGCAAACACACTGTCTCCGGTAATCGCCTCGATACGTCTCACACCCGCTGCCACACCGCTTTCGGAAAGGATCTTAAAGACACGGATCGCGCCGGTACTGCCCACATGCGTTCCGCCGCAAAGCTCCACAGAAAAGTCTCCCATGCTGACCACGCGTACCGTTTCACCGTACTTTTCACCAAAGAGCGCCATCGCGCCGGTCTTCTTTGCCTCCTCGATGCTCATTTCTTTCGTAACAACTGCAAGGTTCTCCGCAATCTTCTCATTGACGATTGCCTCTGCCTTCTCTAACTCTTCATTTGTCATTGCCGCGAAATGCGAGAAGTCAAAACGAAGTCTGTCTCCATTCACAAAGGAACCCGCCTGTTCCACATGGGTACCGAGCACTGTGCGGAGCGCTTTCTGCAGCAAATGGGTCGCGCTGTGATTCTTACATGTGTTCTGACGGTTTGTCTCATTGACCATCAGCGTTACGTTATCACCGGTTCTGAACATTCCCTTGGTTACGCGTCCCACATGTCCGATTTTACCGCCTGCCAGCTTAATAGTATCCAGAACTTCAAATTCGCCCTCATGACAGCTAATAATACCGATATCTGCGTTTTGACCGCCCATCGTTGCATAGAACGGCGTTTCCCCGACGATGATCGTCCCTTCTTCTCCATCTGTCAACGCCGTTACGATTTCTGATTCATTCGTCATAGCCAGAATCTTGGAATCACCGGTCAGCCTGTCATATCCCACAAATTCACTTGTTATATTCTTATCGAGCGTCTCATATACAGTTGCGTCAGCGCCCATATAATTAGTTACTTTTCTCGCTTTTCTGGCTTTCTCCTTCTGCTCCTTCATGGCAGCCTCAAAGCCCTCCTGATCTACGCCAAATCCTTTCTCCTCCAAGATCTCCAGCGTCAGATCCATCGGAAATCCATAGGTGTCATAAAGCTTAAACGCATCTGCTCCGTCCAATATCTTCTTATCTTCCGATGCCATTTTTTCTTCCATCTCGCCAAGGATCGCAAGTCCCTGATCGATGGTCTTATAAAATTTATCTTCTTCCTGCGTCAGCACATTTAAGATAAAATCCTTTTTCTCCTCCAATTCCGGATAACCGTCCTTGCTTCCCTCAATCACGGTCAGCGCCAGATTGGCAAGAAATTTATCGCTGATGCCAAGGAGCTTTCCATGGCGCGCCGCCCGGCGGATAATACGTCTAAGCACATATCCTCTGCCCTCATTGGAAGGCAGGATGCCATCGGAAATCATAAACGTAGCGGAACGCATATGATCCGTAATCAGACGGATCGACACGTCTTTCTTTGCATCCGACTCATAAACAACGCCTGCCACTTCACAGATCCTGTCACGGATCGCCTTCATCGTATCAATGTCAAATACCGTATCCACATCCTGTACTACCACCGCAAGACGTTCCAATCCCATACCGGTATCAATATTCTTCTGCTTTAACTCGGAATAATTGCCTTTCCCATCCCCGTCAAACTGGGTAAATACATTGTTCCAGACTTCCATAAAGCGGTCGCACTCGCAGCCCACCTTACAGTCCGGCTTGCCGCAGCCATACTTGATGCCGCGGTCATAATATATCTCCGAGCACGGACCGCAGGGACCTGCGCCATGCTCCCAGAAATTATCGCATTTACCATTCTCATCTCTATAAAACCGCGTGATCTTCTCCGCAGGCACGCCGATCTCATCTGTCCAGATTTGAAAAGCCTCATCATCCTCACAATAAATAGACGGGTATAAACGCTCCGGTTCCAGACCGACTGTCTTCGTTAAAAATTCCCAGCTCCATGCAAGAGATTCCCGTTTAAAATAATCTCCAAAAGAAAAATTGCCGAGCATTTCAAAAAAAGTCAGATGCCTTGCCGTCTTACCGACATTTTCAATATCGCCTGTCCGCACGCACTTCTGACATGTGGTCACCCTTTTTCTGGGTGGGATCTCCTGCCCCGTAAAATAAGGTTTTAATGGCGCCATACCTGAATTAATGATCAGCAGGGAATTATCATTATGCGGCACCAGCGAAAAGCTTTTCATCGCCAGATGCTCCTTGCCCTCAAAAAATTCCAAAAACATTTTTCTTAATTGATTCACACTGTACTTTTCCATAACCTTTATCCAACCTTTCCTGTCGACGCTGTTTACCCACTGGGAACCTTTATTTTTAAGCTGTCTAAATCATGGTTCTTCCCATGACAAGCAATATAATGCCAAACCAGCGTTATCATTATAATATCGCTTACTATTTCTTGTCAAATCTTTTCCTCCGAAAAGATTTCTTTTCAAATAAAAAGATTTACAAAAAGGCTTGCCAAAATACAAATTTCTTTATATAATAACAATGCTGCTGAAATAGCTCAGTTGGTAGAGCACTTCACTCGTAATGAAGGGGTCGAGGGTTCAAGTCCCTTTTTCAGCTTCATTAAAATTGCCACAAGCCTTATGAATGGAGGCTTGTGGCAATTTTAGAATTATGGCAATTTTAATGAAGCTGTATTCATCATATGATTGGAACTATTTCTTTTTACTTTTAGACTCCTGCGACATTTCTTTCTCAATCGCAGCCTCAGCGTCTGCAATCTTCCTTGCCAGTTCTTCCTTTAAAGAAGCGCGGATCTTTGCCTTCTCTTTGGCGATCTTTGCCTTTTTACGTTCATTTTCCAGACGCTTCTTCTCTTTTTCCTCTTTCTTTTTTCTCATATCGGCAAGTTCTTTTTCCGAGTACGGATTACACTCAAAAATACTGATCGAAAGCGGCGCCAGCGTGATCTTGATAGACTGCTCCCTTCCATCACATTCATCATCCTTACTCGGTATCACCCTGCTGTTTACCATCCCTGTTCCGCCATAAGCCTGCGCATCGGAAGAAAAGACCTCCCGATAGCGCCCTATTTCAGGTACACCGATCTTATATTTCTCATATGACACATTCGCGAAGTTAAGAACGACCAATAACCAATCCTGCGTCTTCCTGCCGCTTCTGACAAACGAAACCACATTCTCATTAGCTGAAATATTGTTGATCCATGTAAATCCGGCTTCCTTTTCATCCAGTTCATAACATGCCTTATGCTCCAGATAGAAATGATTTAATGCCTTAATATATTCATGGAAGACTTTTGCCGCCTCTCCCTGAAGCGTTTCCTGCCCCATAAACATCTGCTTCTTACCGGGATGTGTCATCAGATAACCGTACATGACCTTCATATTATTGATCCGATCAGTAAGATTTCCGGGCATCCGGTCAATGATATTGCCCTGTCCGAAATTCGTATTATTATGGCTGATCGGCAGGATATAGCCTTCATTGTACTGATAGATCATGCTCATGGTCAGCTCATGATGATGCGCGTAACGTTCAATAGGATCAAAGGACATATATCCCAGCACATCCTGATTCCAGCCATGATTGCTGCAAAGATCAAAACCAAGACAATCGTCCTGCACCGCACCCGTCATGCCGCTCCAGCCGCTTTCGTCCTCGGCAATCGTCAACACATCCGGATACTTCTTGTGCAGCAGACGGTTCCACTTCTTGATAAATTCGATTGCCTCAAGATTCTCATTACCGCCATAGATATTGGCAATCCATTGTCCGGGCTGACGGTAATAATCCAAATACAGCATCGATGCAGTATCGCAGATCATAAAACCATCCACGTGATATTCCCTAATCCAATAAACCGCATTGTCCAGAAGATACGCAGCGACCTCCGGTCTCTGATAATTAAACAATAATGTACCGTTTCTCGGATCCACACCGCGCCTTGGATCTTCATGTTCGTACAGGCACGTCCCGTCATATCTGCCAAATCCGTCCTCACTGACCGCAAAACAGTTCGGTGTCCACTGCAGGATCACCCCAATTTGTTCCTTATGCAGTTCATTGATCAGATATTGATAATCCCAAGGTGTTCCATACCGGCTGGTCGGCGCATAATAAAGGGATGTCTGATACCCCTCTGTCTCGTCCTGTGCATATTCCATGACCGGCATCAACGCCACATGGGTATAACCCATCTCTTTAACATAGGAAATCATTGCAGCGGCAATCATTTTCATATCAATCGAAATCTTATCTTCATCATTATGCTCATGTTGTTTCTTAATTTTATTAACAAACGCACCTAAAGAACATTCATAAAGATTCATAGGGGTTTCATGGATATTTTTCCCCTTTCTTTCCTTGATCCACGCTTCATCCTGCCACTTAAAGCCCTTCAGGGATGTGACGATGGACGCGCAGTCCGGCCGCAGCTCCTGCAATACACTGTAGGGATCTGTTCTAAGGGAAGCAATGCCGCCGCGCATCAGGATCGCATACTTATACTTATCGCCTTCCTTCACATCAGGCAGGAACAGTTCAAAGATGCCGGTATTGTACAGACGTACCATCTGATGGCTCTTTTCATTCCATTCATTAAAATCTCCCACAACACTGACGCGGACTGCATTCGGCGCCCATACCCTAAACATACATCCGCGGATGCCATCAACGGTCATCAAATGTGCTCCCATGATCTCATACGAGTTATTCAGAGAACCAAGCTGAAACCTCTCCGCATCATCTTCAGAAAGATTGTTCACATAGTTATAGGGATCTGCAAACTGCCTTGCATGTTTTTCCTTTTCTTTATACTGCACATAATATTTATAATCCTTACGGTTTTTCCCGGACAGCAGCGCCGCAAAAAAACCGGTATCGTCCATACGTTCCATCTTGATCTCTTCTTTGACGGTCTTGCCTCTTTGCCCCTCCGAGCCATTGATATATAAGCTTACCGCCTTGGCATCCGGGAAAAATGCCTGCACCAATGTCTGCTTACCGACAGTATGTGCTCCAAGATATTCCTGTGGGCAATCACATTCCGCATAAACCACCTCTTCAATTGCCGCCCAGTCCATCATATTATATAATTTTTTGTTCATCCCGCTTCCCTCCTGAAAATAAAATAATTTATTCCATTAAAATAAATTTTTAGGACTAATTCCGGAAATATCCATAATCCAAGCTTTACATATCTGACGAAAACAAGCTTCAAGTTTACATAACTCAAAATGGCTGTATTTGCATAATAAATAACTTATAATTCATGGATAAACAATCCGCTCCGTAATTTCGGTTCAAACCATGTAGATTTGGGCGGCATCAGCAGTCCTGCATCCGATACGGCAAATAATTCACCGATAGATGTCGGATACATTGCAAATGCCAGAACACAGTCAGAGGCCACACGGCGTTCCAGTTCTTCCAGTCCACGGATGCCTCCTACAAAATCAATCCGCTGATCCGTCTTGGGATCCCGGATATCAAGAAGTCCTGCCAATACATATTTCTGCAGAATCGATACATCCAGTCCGTCTACCGGATCGGAGCTGCATAAATTTTCATTTAACGTCAAAAGATACCATTTCCCCTCCAGATACATTGCCGTCTCACCCTTCTTCCCCGGGCGGATCGGCGCATCCGCCGGCGCACTGACCTCATATATCTCCAGAAGCTTCTTTTTAAATTCTTCCGCAGTCATTCCATTTAAATCCTTCACTACACGGTTATAATCCATAATCATCAGCTCATTATCAGGAAAAAGAACAGAAAGAAAATAATTGTATTCTTCCTCTCCTGTATAGCCGGAAGCAGACGCACGCCGTTTTAATCCAACCTTCACAGCGGAAGCACAGCGATGATGTCCGTCTGCAATGTAGACTGCATTAATAGAAGCAAATGTATCCTTCATCAGGGCGATATCCTCCGTACTGTCTATCACCCATACCCGGTGTCCGACGCCATCCTCTGCAATAAAATCATAAAGCGGGACCTGCATTTTTGTCTTCACGACAATCTCTGCAATCCTTTGATTCGCACGGTATGCCAAAAAAATGGGTCCTGTCTGGGCATTGCAGGTATCCACATGCCGGATCCTGTCCTGCTCTTTTTCCGCTCGTGTATTCTCATGTTTTTTGATTACGTTATTCTGATAATCATCAATCGAGGCGCAAGCGACAATTCCCGTCTGTACCCTGCCGCTCATGGTCAGCTCATAGATATAATAACAAGGTTTCTCCTCCTTGATAAACAACCCATCCGCACGCCATTCCTTCAGCATGGAGGAAGCCTTCTCATAAACCTGGTCCGCATACATATCTGCATCCTCCGGAAACTGCGTTTCCGCCCGGTCAATTGCCAAAAAAGAATGCGGATTTTTTAGGACAACCTCCCTTGCCTCCGCACGGTTATATACGTCATACGGCAGCGCCGCTATGATCTCCTCCTGTCCCTTAGCGGGACGGATTGCCTGAAATGGTCTGATGTCTGCCATAGAAAATCCCTTTCTTTAGTCAATAATATGAAAATCTGACAACCGTTCCTTACGGACGGATAATCATATTTATTTTAACAAAAAATAAACCATAACACAAGAAATTCCGCTTTTCAAAATAACTAAATTGTACTATAATCCTTAATAATAAAATAAAAACCACCAAAAGGAGCGCTTTCACCATGACTAAGGAAGATGAAATCTTTTTAAACCGTATCAATGAATATGCAGACAGGGTATTGGACGGGATTGACCCACAAAAAACCCAGGTATCCTTTCAATTGGAAAAACTACGACCGATCATGGAAGAACTTGCCAAAGAAAACAATTCCACCGTCGAGGAAACTTTTATCCGTTATATGGATCTTGCAACAGAACGAAGCGTTACCTTAGAGCGTAAGTTCCAAAGCACGCTGGGCAACATGAATACCTACGGCGATGTTATGGACGGGAACAAAATATAGAATAAAATACAAAATCCCACTCCATTGGCAAAACAGAGTGGGATTTTATGTTTAAGATGAAGCTTCGGAATCCGGATTAGTCTATTGTAAAGGAAAGACTGTTGAATGCCTTTTTCGCTGTGCGTGAACCCTCCAGACTGCCCATGATGATACCTGTATCACTTCCGTCAATCCATACGATATAGTTGCTTTCCTTTCCGGCATTACCATCAAACTCATAATATAACCATGTCAGACCATTTGCGGAATCTTCTTCAATATTCTCTACCCCATCCGCATTTTTCATCATTTCCACATACAAATCATAAGTATCCTCATCAATAAAGATGGCCTGAAGAATCGTCTCGTCATCATCATCCGTCACGCTGAAGCCATCGTCATCATTCTCCAGCTTTAACCCGTCCGAGGTATCCAGAACCACCTTAACATTATCCCCCGTCCCGACTTTATAAGTATAGCTCATAGATGTGGAACAGCCTGTCAATAAGATCATTCCAAGAACCCCGCTTAACACCAATGCCACAAAATTTTTCATATTCTTTTTCATTTTCTCTCCCCTTTTCTTTTTTCACAGTGTCATTATTTCACCTCTGTTTTTGCATAACGCAGACTCTTCTTAATTTCCTCTATCACTACTTCAATTGCATCCAGAGACGATATGATATCATCGATCTGCTTTCCTTCCTTCTCATCAATGACACCGTCCCGCATCACCTCAACCAGTTCCTTTGAAATCGCATCCATATCCTGGGCGAAACCAAGGAATTTTAAAACCAGCCTGTCTAAATTCGCCGATACTTTCTCCGGCTTGTTTTCCCTCAACAGATAGTCTGTCGACACATGAAACTGATCGCTGATTTTGATAAGTTTATCGATTTCTGGCAGCATATTCCCCGTTTCCCATTTTGATACAGTCTGTCGGCTGACCCCTAAAATTTCCGCCAGTTGTATCTGGGATATCTGCGCCTGTGTCCGAAGTGAATATAGTTTTTCTCCAAATCCCATGATGATGCCATGCCTTTCTCTCTGCCTATCCGTTTACCTTATAGAGAAAATTATCAACTGTATTTAAAAGTATAGCATTAATACAAAAGACCGGAAACCACCCCTTTGGTGCGTTTCCGGCCTCTGATGTCAACCTGGGGTTGCACTTATTTGATCACTCTGACTTTGATAACGTCCTCGATCGCAGTCAGCTTTGCCACGATATCATCCGATACTGTTCCTGCCACGTCAAGCATCGTATAGGCATACTCTCCCTTGGACTTGTTCATCATATTCTCGATGTTGATGCCAAGATCTCCAAAGGTTGCGGTGAACTTTGTAATCATATTGGCCACATTCTTATGGCAGATCGCCACACGTCCTTGTGAAGTGCAGACACCCATGTCCACATTCGGATAATTCACACTGTTAACAATATTGCCGTTCTCCAGAAAATTCATCATTTCCTTTACAGCCATCTTGGCACAGTTATCCTCCGCTTCCTCTGTGGACGCTCCGAGGTGCGGGATGACAATACAGCCTTCTGCGCCTGCCGTAGTCACATTCGGGAAATCTGTAACATATTTTCTGATCTTTCCGGACTTGATTCCGGCAAGGACAGCCTTCTCATCTGCAAGAAGATCACGCGCGAAATTAAGCAGGATCACGCCATCCTTCATCATGCTGATGGCTTCCTCGTTGATCATGCCTTTGGTGGCATCCAGCAAAGGTACGTGGATCGTGATGAAATCGCATTGACTATAAATATCATTCAAGTCAACCACATGCTTGACTTCACGGCTCAGGCTCCAAGCTGCATTAACAGACACATACGGATCATATCCATAGACCTCCATCCCAAGATGGATCGCTGCATTCGCCACTTTCACGCCGATTGCGCCCAGACCGATCACACCAAGCTTCTTACCCTCGATCTCTGTTCCGGCAAATTTCTTCTTCTCTTTTTCCACTGCCTTAGCAATATTCTCATCATCCTGATCTTCTTCCACCCACTGGATACCGCCGACGATATCCCGGCTTCCCAGCAGCATGCCCGCGAGTACAAGCTCCTTAACTGCATTGGCATTGGCGCCCGGCGTATTAAATACGACAACCCCCTTCTCCGCACATTGATCCAGCGGAATATTATTAACGCCGGCTCCTGCTCTCGCAACTGCCAGCAGACTATCCGGCAGCTTCATATCATGCATCGCTGCGCTTCTGACCAGAATCCCCTGCGCCTCGTCAAACTGCTCCGTCTTAACATAATCCTTTGAAAAAACATCCAATCCCACCTGCGCAATCGGATTTAAACAATGATACTTAAACATGATTTCCACTCCTGCCTTTCCTTCTACTATCATTCTGTCATAAAATCTTATCTGTCTCTGTATGCACTCATATATTGTTCCTACATACATTATCAGCTGTTCTTGGCTTCAAACTTCTTCATGAAATCAACCAGCGCCTCCACGCCCTCGATCGGCATGGCATTATAGATACTTGCGCGCATACCGCCCACTGATCTGTGTCCCTTTAAATTCTCAAATCCTGCTTCCTTAGCTTCCTTAACAAACTTTGCATCTAAGTCTGCATCGCCTGTAACAAAGGGAACATTCATCAGGGAACGGTCTTCCTTTCTGACAGTTCCTTTAAACAGCTTGCTCTCATCCAGAAAATCATAAAGGATCTTTGCCTTCTTCTCATTTCTTTCCTTCATGGCTTCCAGACCGCCCATCTTCTTGATCCACTTAAAAACCTTTCCACAGATGTAGATGCCATATGCAGGCGGTGTATTGTAAAGGGAATCATTGTCCGCATGGGTCTTATATTTTAACATGGTCGGAGTTCCCGGAAGCACATCCTCCGTGATCAGGTCTTCCCTGATAATCACGATTACTACGCCTGCCGGTCCGATATTCTTCTGCACGCCGCCATAGATCACACCATACTTTGTAACATCCACCGGCTCGCTTAAGAAGCAGGAAGATACGTCGGCAACCAGTGTCTTTCCCTTGGTATTCGGAAGCGTCTTAAACTTCGTGCCATAGATGGTATTGTTCTCGCAGATATATACGTAATCAGCATCCTCCGAAATCGGCAGATCGGAACAATCCGGGATATAAGAAAATGTCTCATCCTCGGAAGACGCGATCTTATTAGCTTTTCCATAGATCTGAGCCTCCTGATAAGCCTTCTTAGCCCACTGTCCTGTCACTATGTAATCCGCCACCTTATTTTTCATCAGATTCATCGGAATCATTGCAAACTGCTGGCTTGCGCCGCCCTGTAAGAACAGCACCTTATAATTATCAGGAATGTTCATAAGCTCTCTTAAGTCCGCCTCTGCTTCCTTAATAATGTTATCATATGTCTTGGAACGGTGGCTCATCTCCATCACGGACATGCCACTTCCCTTATAGTCCAGCATCTCATCTGCTGCTTCCTGCAATACCTCTTCCGGCAGTACAGCCGGTCCTGCGGAAAAATTGTACACTCTTCCCATCTTTCTACTCCTCCTAAATTAATGTGTTTCAGCGGCTTCTGATAAATCTCACCATAAGAATATATGTTAAAATCATCTAATATAATGTACTCTGTTTTTCTTTCTGCGTCAAGTGGCAGATCATATGGAAAACATCTGCGCTGATGCATTATAAGATTTCTGATGCGTTTCCTACCCTTCTCTCGCTTTCAAATCATCCGCATCAAAGGAATCGCTGATTGGAGCGCCGCCCGGCACCATCGGAAATACTTTATCATCTTCCTGAATGACACAATCGATCACAACCGGTCCGCCCGCTTCCAGAGCTTTTCTCAAGGTCGGCTCTACCTCCTCCTTTGTCGTCACCCGAAAGGCTGTACAGCCAAGTCCTTCCGCCACCTTCACATAGTCAACCTTATCCTGAAGGACGGTCTGGGAATATCTTTTTTCATAAAACAGTGTCTGCCACTGTCTTACCATACCCAGCACATGATTGTTGATAATGATCTGGATGATCGGAATGTTATACCTGGATGCCGTCGCCAGCTCATTCATATTCATTCTGAAGCACCCGTCGCCGCCGATATTACAAACGATCTTATCCGGTCTTGCCACCTTTGCGCCGATACATGCACCCAAGCCATATCCCATCGTACCCAGCCCTCCTGAGGATAAAAAAGTCCTCGGCTCCGTGTATTTATAAAACTGGGACGCCCACATCTGATGCTGCCCGACATCCGTCGTAATAACCGCCTTTCCTTCCGTCACTTTATCAAGCGTCTCAATGATGTATGGGCACGTCAGCTTGCTCTTCGGATAAGTCAGCGGCATATCTGCCTTCATCTGCCTGATCTGGTCCGTCCACTCCTTATGATCCTGCTGCTCCAGCTTTGCATTTAATTTTATCAGAACTTCTTTTAAGTCTCCTACGACAGAAGCCGTCGTCTTGATATTTTTGTTGATCTCCGCAGCATCGATATCAATATGCAGCACCTTGGCATTCTTAGCAAATGCTTTTGCATCACTGATCACCCTGTCGGAGAATCTTGCTCCCAGCGCAATCAAAAGGTCGCACTGGCTGACGCCCAGATTAGAGGTCTTTGTCCCATGCATTCCGATCATACCGGTATAAAGCTCATCATTTCCATTAAATGCACCCTTACCCATCAGAGTATCACAGACCGGTGCATCGATCTTCTTTGCAAATTCTGCAACTTCCTTAGAAGCTCCGGAAATGATCGCACCGCCGCCCAGATAGATATACGGCTTCTTGGAAGCACGGATCAATTCAGCTGCCCGCTCGATATCTTCCTCCGTATATTGGACAGGATTCTCAATTACGATTGGAGCCTGCTTCTCGTATTCACAGGAATTGGCGGTAACATCCTTTGTAATATCCACAAGCACAGGTCCCGGTCTTCCCGATCTGGCGATCGCAAATGCCTTACGGATCGTATCCGCCAGCTGCGTCACATCCTTTACAATATATCCATGCTTCGTGATCGGCATAGTAACGCCCGCGATATCCACCTCCTGAAAGGTATCCTTTCCAAGCAGCGGAAGCACGACATTGGCTGTGATCGCTACGATCGGAACACTATCCATATAAGCGGTAGCAATACCGGTTACCAGATTTGTTGCGCCGGGACCGCTGGTTGCCATACATACCCCGACTTTTCCTGTCGCTCTGGCATATCCGTCCGCCGCGTGAGCCGCCCCCTGTTCATGTGATGTTAAGATATGTTTGATCTCATCAGAATGTTTATAAAGTTCATCATATACATTCAGGATCGTTCCACCCGGATAACCAAATACCGTATCCACACCCTGTTCCTTTAAACACTCGATAACAATCTGTGAACCTGTCAGCTGCATGATTTTTCTCTCCTTATGCATTTTTATACTTCATTTGATTCTGCGTTTTACAATTGTTTTGACATTCTATTTTTTACTGATTTACACACTAATAACCATGCCTTTCCACAGCCTGCGATTTAAGCCGCAGGCACAAATCGTAAAACGAATCTGTTCGTTTTTGAAAAACTTTATGATCTTATAATCTACTTACTGCTTGGAACTTCAAGAACTGCTCCACGGTTGCCGCTGGTCACCAGTTCGTGATATCTTGCCAGATAGCCGGTCAGATGCTGCTCCTTCGGCTGCCATTTTGCACGTCTGGAAGCCATTTCCTCGTCTGATATTTTCACATTTAATGCATTATTCGGGATATCAATGGAGATGATATCACCCTCCTCCACCAGTGCAATCGGTCCGCCCACTGCCGCTTCCGGTGATACATGACCGATGGATGCGCCTCTGGATGCACCGGAAAACCGTCCGTCCGTAATCAGCGCTACACTGGAGCCCAATCCCATACCTGCGATCGCAGACGTGGGATTTAACATCTCTCTCATACCGGGACCGCCTTTCGGTCCTTCGTAACGGATGACAATAACGTCTCCTGCCACGATCTTACCACCCTTGATGGCTTCTATCGCATCCTCTTCACATTCAAATACCCTTGCAGGTCCTTCATGCACCATCATCTCGGGAACAACGGCAGAACGTTTAACAACACCGGAATCCGGCGCAAGATTTCCTTTCAGTACCGCAATGCCTCCGGTCTCACTGTAGGGATTCTCAACCGGTCGGATTACTTCCGGATTGCGATTGATACAACCCTTGATATTCTCTGCAACCGTCTTGCCCGTCACTGTCATAATATCGGTATAAAGAAGGTCTTTCTTTGTCAGCTCATTCATGACCGCATAGACACCGCCCGCTTCATTGAGATCCTCCATATAGGTCGGACCGGCAGGAGCCAGATGGCAGAGATTCGGGGTCTTTGCGCTCAACTCATTCGCCAGCTCCACATTCAGGTCTACACCAGCTTCCTTTGCGATTGCCGGAAGGTGAAGCATGGAATTGGTTGAGCATCCCAGCGCCATATCGATCGTCAGTGCATTATGAAAAGCTTTCTCCGTCATGATATCCCTTGGCTTGATATCCTTCTTTACCAGATCCATGATCTGCATGCCGGCATGCTTTGCCAGACGGATACGCTCCGAATATACAGCCGGAATCGTACCGTTGCCTTTTAAGCCCATCCCCAGCGCCTCTGTCAGACAATTCATACTGTTAGCCGTATACATACCGGAGCAGGAACCGCAGGTAGGACATACCTTTTCTTCAAACTCCTCAAGATCCTCCATGCTCATCGTCCCTGCCGCCACAGAGCCCACAGCCTCAAACATGGAAGACAGACTTCTCTTTTCCCCTTTGACACGGCCTGCCAGCATCGGTCCGCCGGAGCAGAAGATCGTCGGGATATTGAGCCGCGCGGCAGCCATCAACAGTCCCGGTACGTTCTTATCACAGTTCGGCACCATCACCAATCCGTCAAAGCCATGCGCCATTGCCATACATTCCGTGGAATCGGCGATCAGATCTCTGGTCACCAGAGAATATTTCATTCCGATATGTCCCATTGCGATCCCGTCGCAGACCGCAATTGCCGGGAATACCACCGGGGTTCCGCCTGCCATGGCAACACCCATTTTTACGGCTTCCACAATCTTATCCAGATTCATATGTCCCGGAACGATTTCATTATAAGAGCTGACGATACCGATCAACGGACGTTCCCGCTCCTCCTTCGTATAACCCAGTGCATTGAACAGACTTCTGTGAGGAGCCTGCTGTGTTCCTGTTTTTACGCTGTCACTTCTCATGTTGACCATCTCCTTCTTTTCTATTTATTTCCCTTTTTGTAAAAGTGTTTTCACTGTTCTCTTCTTAAATTTCAGTAACAATTTATACACTTCTTAATTTTTCGTGCAATTTAAGCAATCATCCGATAAATCGGAATTTACTTGATTAACTGTTCTACTATTTTCACAGCGGAAGCCACCATTGCAGGACAAAACTCAAAAAACAAATTATGCTCTCTGGCATATACTTTACCTTCTTGAGTTGCCAAATCACAACCCAACAATTCTTTGCATAAATATGAACCATTTTCATTACGAAAAAGTTCAAGAAATCTTACAGTAACATCATTGGTTTTTAATCGACTATCCAAATCATCAATCTCACATTGACCATATTTTAATCCTAATACCATTAACGCCCCTGTACAAGCACCACATACTTCACCTTTACACATTCCACCTCCAAAACATCCACCTATTTTGAGGGCTTGCTTTTCTGTTATACCTAATTCATCAGCAAAAGCAGCTAGTACAGCTTGTGAACAGTGATACTTTTGTTCAAACAATTCTTTAGCCCTATTAACATGATTCATTGTAATTTCTCTACCTCTAAATTCCGATTTATCAGCATAATTATATTCTATTTTTATCAGGAACACAATTCCGAAAAAGGAGTTATTTATTAAAATTAGTGTGTCAAAAAACCTATAAAATTCAGTTTTTAAATCCTCTCCGTGATCAAACTCCCCATCTCTTTACAGCCTACCTTCTTACAACCCTCGCTCATAATATCGCCTGTCCGGTAACCATCCTGCAATACCTTCTTCACTGCCGCGTCAATCGCATCCGCTTCCTGGTCCAGATCAAAGGAATAACGGAGCATCATGGATGCGGACAAAATCGTTGCGATGGGGTTTGCCAGATCCTTTCCTGCAATGTCAGGCGCAGAACCGTGACTGGGCTCATAAAGCCCGAATTTTGTATCGTTTAATGACGCGGAAGCCAGCATACCGATAGAGCCGGTCACCATACTCGCCTCATCCGACAGGATATCTCCAAACATATTTTCCGTAAGCACGACATCAAACTGCGCCGGATCCTTCACCAGCTGCATGGCGCAGTTATCCACCAGCATATGCTCCACCTTAACGTCAGGATACTCCTTTGCGACCTCGTTGACAACGGCTCTCCACAATCTGGAAGAATCTAACACATTGGCCTTATCCACACTGGTCAGCTTCTTCTTCCGCTTTCTTGCGATATCAAACCCTTTGATCGCGATCCGGCGGATCTCATTCTCATCATAGGTCAGGGTATCGATCGCTTTACGGACACCGTTCTCCTCCACCGTCTTTCTTTCCCCGAAGTAAAGACCGCCTGTCAGCTCCCGCATGATCAGGA
Organism: uncultured Lachnospiraceae bacterium; assembly: GCA_964421915.1. GTDB lineage: Bacteria > Bacillota > Clostridia > Lachnospirales > Lachnospiraceae > NK4A136. The sequence goes on along the minus strand of CAYQZB010000002.1, from coordinate 5,438 downwards.
TGTCAAATCCTGCCGCGCTGATCTCTTCTTTTAACGGACATGCCGCCGCCAGTTCTTCATATAATACCGCCGGTCTTAAATTGGCAAAAAGATTTAGTGCCTTGCGGATCTTTAACAATCCGGCTTCCGGACGCTTTTCCGGCGGAAGCTGATACCATGGGGAAGTATTCGTATCGCCGCCGATCGAGCCCATCAATACCGCATCAGCCGCTTTTGCCGCAGCGATCGCCTCATCCGTCAATGGAACACCATGCACATCAATAGATGCGCCTCCCATCAGAATATCCGTAAAAACCATTTCGTGACCGTATCTTTCAGCAATCTTATTTAATACCTTTTTTGCCTCTGTCACGATCTCCGGTCCGATCCCATCACCAGGGATGCACACAATATTTAACCTCATCTGCGTTTTCGTCTCCTCTCAAAAATATTACGTCAAAAACAAGGCGCATCCACGATACGCCTCATCTGAAATACGCTGCCTTTTATTCCGGTTTTTCAACCTGCGCGATCGCGGTCTTCCTCATGGGAATCCTACAATTCTTGTTACTTCCAAACTCTACAATGACGTCTTCCTCCGTAATATCTATGATAACGCCATAAAATCCGCTGGTAGTCAGCACCACATCCCCGATCTCCATTGCAGCTACCATCGCCGCCACCTTTTTTTGTTCCTTTTTCTGCGGTCTGATCAGCAAGAAATAAAAGACCACGATCATGACGATCGCATACATAACGGTAAATCCGATACCACCGCCCTGCGCTGCCGCCGGATCAGCTGCCGCCTCTAAAAGCATAAACATAACATGCTCCTCCTGTTTTCCTAAAATTTAATACACCATTCATTATCATACACAAAAAACGCCTTAGAAGCAAGGCGTTTTCCAATTTTTTCACAATTTTCCTTTAAGCTCCGTATCATTCAGTCCGGAGCTTTTCTCCTATTGATACTGCCCGGCTGTCATTTTTTCTAATTTATTCTTCTTGTATTCCTGAAATCTCCCCTGCTCCAGCGCCTCTCTGATCTCTGCCATCAAATGATTGTAAAAATACAGATTATGCAGTACGCAAAGTCTCATTCCAAGCATTTCCTTTGCTTTTAACAGATGTCTGATATATGCCCTTGAATATCTCCGGCAGGCAGGGCAGCCGCATCCCTCTTCTATCGGCCGGTCATCCGTCTCATACTGTGCATTCATCAGATTGATCTTTCCGGCATTGGTATAAAGGTGCGCATGCCGTCCGTTCCGCGTAGGATAGACGCAGTCAAAAAAATCAATCCCCCGCTCCACTGCCTCCAGGATATTAGCCGGCGTACCGACGCCCATCAGATAAGTCGGCTTGTCCTTTGGCAGATACGGAACTGTTTCCTCTATGATATAATACATCTCCGTATGGCTTTCTCCAACGGCAAGACCGCCAATCGCATAGCCGTCCAGCTCCAGCTCCGAGATCCGTTTGGCATGTTCGATACGGATATCTGAAAAGACCGCACCCTGATTAATCCCAAATAAAAGCTGCGCTTTATTAATGGTATCCTCTCTCTGATTCAATTCCGCCATTTTTTTCTTACAGCGTTCCAGCCATCTTGTCGTGCGGGATACCGAAGCCTCAACATACTCCCGCTCCGCCGTACTCGCCGGGCACTCATCAAATGCCATGGCGATTGTAGAAGCCAGGTTGGACTGGATCTGCATGCTTTCCTCCGGTCCCATAAAGATCTTCCGGCCATCAATATGGGAATGAAAATATACCCCTTCCTCTTTGATCTTACGAAGTCCCGCCAGAGAAAACACCTGAAATCCTCCGGAATCCGTAAGGATCGGTCTGTCCCACGACATAAACTTATGCAGTCCGCCCAATGTCTTGACGATCTCATCCCCCGGTCTGACATGCAGATGATACGTATTAGATAGCTGCACCTGTGTTCCGATCTGTTCCAGATCCTCTGTGGATACCGCCCCCTTTATCGCTGCCACCGTTCCCACATTCATAAATACCGGCGTCTGGATCACACCATGCACGGTCGTCATCTGTGCCCTTTTCGCGGCACCTTCTGTCTTTAAGATCTTGTATTCCACACTAATCCTCCATGTCATTCCACATCCAGCGGCTTCATACTGCCGCAGGCACAATTTTTACAAAACAAATAAATTCATTTATCTTTGCCCTTAAATATTATTTTAGTTGTAAATATACATTAATTGCATTATAATACAAGCTGTCATTGAAAACAAATATAAATTAATAACATATGGGCGGACACCAAAATGGATATAACAATGTTTGAAAAATTCAGTAAAATCTGCTCCAAAAAATTGCCAAAAGAAATCAATAAAATTTTGAAAGCTGCTAAAGGACAAAAAACTTGTGCGATTGGCTTTATTACAGTAGATGATTTTTATGGATTTTATCTGACATGGGATTACGGCAGCAGCATAAATGAATATTACACTTGGAAAAACAGCCTTAATCCGGATTTCCTATACCAGCCTCTTGTAGACATTGTTGATGCCTGCAAGGACATTGATTTTTGCAATCCGTCAGAGGAAAAGTGGGAATTTGCACAAACTCTGCTTTCTGTATTGGAAAAAAACATCAGACAGATCCCAGATGGCATATTCCACAAAAACGGGTTTGAAAGAGAAGATATTCTTTTCTTTTCAACAATGGGTGATGGCGACTATATCCAAGAGATGCTCGATGCATCCGTAAAAATGTTTAACACTCAGGAAACACTAAAAAAATACGGAATGATACAGTAATTACAACATCATGATAAAACTGTTTTAAGAAAGGATATTTTATACATTATGGCAGGTTCTACATTTGGCAGGCATTTTACGGTAACGACATGGGGGGAATCCCACGGTCCGGCGCTTGGCGCAGTCATTGACGGCTGTCCGGCGGGACTGCCCTTATCAGAAGAGGATATCCAGCCCTTCCTTGACCGCAGAAAACCCGGCACCTCAGCAGTCACTACCGCACGCAGGGAAGACGATGCGGTTCATATACTATCCGGCGTCTTTGAAGGAAAGACTACCGGCACTCCGATCTCCTTAATGATCAACAATACCTCCCAGCATTCCAAGGACTATGGCAATATCGCGGTTTCCTACCGTCCCGGACATGCGGATTATACCTATGACCGGAAATACGGTTTTCGCGACTACCGCGGCGGCGGACGCTCCTCCGGAAGGGAAACTGCCGGAAGGGTGGCTGCAGGCGCCATCGCTATGAAGATCCTGAATCAGCTTGGCATTACGATCAACGCCTATACCCGATCCATCGGCGATATTGAGATCAACGATGCCGCCATAGATCTTGCCTATGCCCGGTCTTCCGCCATATGTATGCCCGATCCTGAAGCAGAAAAGCTGGCACTGGATTATATCGCCGGATGCCGTGCTGAAAAAGACTCTGTCGGCGGCTGTATTGAATGTCGTATGGAAAATGCTCCTGCCGGAATCGGCGAACCTGTTTTTGATAAATTAGACGCTGCTCTTGGAAAAGCGCTCTTTTCCATAGGTGCAGTAAAAGCCGTAGAAATCGGCGCAGGCATCAAGGCATCCAAAATGCGCGGCAGCGAAAATAATGATGCGCTTTGTATGCAGGATGATCAAGTGGCTTTCAAAAGCAATCATGCCGGCGGCATCCTTGGCGGTATTTCCTCCGGTCAACCGATTATCATCCGCGCCTATGTAAAACCTACGCCCTCCATCTATCAGCCGCAGGATACCATCACCAAGGAGCATCAGAACACCGTCCTTACCATTGCCGGACGCCATGATCCCGTGATCGTTCCCCGTGCCGTTGTGGTGGTAGAATCCATGTGCGCCCTGACGCTTCTGGATCTGATGCTTTCCAACATAGGAGCCAGGATGGATCACCTTACCCGGATATACCACTCTTAAACCTACCAATAAATGATGCAGATGGTCACGATCACACTGACAATCGCCGTGATCATCATCGTCCTGACACGCATCTCCCTCTTGAATGGATTTGCCGGAACAACCTCCTCAAAATATACCAGCTTATCCAATTCCGTCCGCAGTTCTTCCGGTGTCATAGTAAGCTGATCTCCCGCAAGGTCACACTTCATCTGCGCCATCTGATCACGGTACATATAATAGACAGAGAGCATCCTGAGCAGTTTTTCTTCTTCAATGGCATAACTGATCTCTTCTTTCGGAAGTTCTTTTCGGTATGGATCATATTCTTCCAACGGCTTATTATCTGTGGGGTGATATTTACTGATCATCCAGATCACAAACGCCTTAATGAAAAAAAATACCAGAAACGGAAACAGACAGATATAACTGCCTTGTAAGAACAGTCCCATCGTCATTTTGGCTGCCGCCATCGTATTACCGACAACGCTTCCCGACGAGTATGTCGGTAAGATTGTTTCAACAATGATCAGCACCAGCGGCGCAACAATCAGCCCACCGCATATGATCATCTCACGTTTCAGAAGCCCGATGCGGAACCTGCAGTTCCTAAGCTGCCCCTCCGCTTTGGATATTTCCAGATCCAGATGTTCCTTTTCCGCTTTCCAGATAAACTCATGATAACAAGTATACATTAGATTTCTCCATGGTAACGAAAGAATCTTTGAGTGCGACAGCACGGCAGCCGCTTAGCGGCTGGATTCTTAAGTTTATTTTTCATCCATAACTTCAAGCCGGATGAACCGCCCTCCTACAACCTGTGAAATACGATACAGTTCGGCTGCATAATCTTGATTTCCTTTGCATTCATAACGAGCGTTCCTTTTTGGAGATCAACCGCAAAAAACGTCATAGTATTATTCTCATGATTTAAGGATACCAGATGTCTGTTATCCGGAAACATCATCGCATCCTTGGGGTAGCTTCCACTGATCGGCAGGCAAAGAAGCTTTTTCAGCATCCCTGTCTTTGTATCAATATTATAGATGATCACACTGTTATCCCCCGCATTTGAGCAGATCAGATAATTATTATCCCAGGAAAGCTTCAGCGCGCTTGCCGCGGCATCCCCTGCATGATAATCATTGAGCGTGGATATTGTCTGGATCTTTTCAAAATTAGGATTCCTGCCGTCCTCCGTATAATGATATACATCCACACAGTTCTTCACCTCATGGACGATATAGATAAACTGTCCGTCCTTTGAAGTCTTGATATGTCTCGGTCCGGAATACTGCTCCGAATGGACGATATCCGCCAGCTTCAATTTCCCCGTGGCATAGTCCAGCGCATATACCTTGATATGATCCATGCCAAGGTCGGCCGCCAAAAGATATTTATTGTCACGCGTCATCTTTACACAATTCACATGCGGACGGTAATTCCGATCCACAATACTACCGATGCCCTTATGATAGATCTCATCAGCGATCCCTAAGATACTGCCATCCTCCGCCAGCTTCATCACCGTGATCTTACCGTCAT
>CAYQZB010000001.1:350304-394715 GCA_964421915.1 uncultured Lachnospiraceae bacterium | reverse complement strand
CGGCGGCGAGATGGTTCGTAGAATGATCAAGAAGCAGGAAGAAATGATGAAGTAAAAATAAGAAAATTGCAGGATTGCATTTTTCGCAGGAACGGCATGACTTTGGTTATGCCGATTTCTGTTATAATAGATAAGTTATTGAATAAGAATAAAAAATAGGAGCAATCGTTATGGGGAAAAAAATTGCCGTTGTAACCGGAAGACTGTTGCTGATCGTTTTGGTTACGATCGTGATTTTAGTTGGTACGCTCTATATTATGCTGAGAAAGTGCTGTAATGGACCTTCTGCTGCAGCCCGCAATTTATTTGTGACGACGATCCTGGAAACGGGACAGTTGAAATTTCTGGCATCATGGGTGTGTACAGACGAAGAGATACTGGAGATTGTGGACAGCAATTCCATGCAGGCAATGAACGCTGATGTAGACGCTTCCATGATCACGGTGGAAGCCGGAAAAGAAGACGGCCCGGAGACTGACAGTCTTATGGAAGGCATCGAAACGGAAGAGTTTGATGAAAACGGAATCCGCATTGAGGAGATATCGGGACGATCGTTTTATGCAAAGCTGATGATTGTGAAAGATCCTTCGCAGGTACGCGTTGGGAGTACATATCCATGGTCGGAGTATGGCAAAGAGCTGGATAAGATCGTGTCGGCTGCGGGAGCAGTTGCCGGGGTGAACGGAGGACTTTATGTGTCTGAAGAAAATAAAGGCGGACACCCGCTTGGCGTTGTCGTACAGAATGGCAGCATCATACATAACAAGCTTTACGGACTGACAGGCATCTATATGATCGGTTTTAATAATGATGATATTCTTATAATCAAGGATCTATCCGATATGACGGAACAGGATTTTGAAGACTATGTACAGGAGACGGGGATACGTGATGCCGTGGCGTTTCAGGAAGAAAGCTCAGACAAGAACAATCATTTTGTGCAGCTGATCATTAATGGCGAAGCAAGAAAGATGGACGGACAGGGCAGCGGCGCCAATCCGCGTACTGTGATAGGGCAGAGGGCTGACGGTGCCGTGCTTCTGCTTGTCACGGATGGAAGGGGCGCGTCAGGACATCTTGGCGCAACTGCGTCTGATCTGATCGAGATCTTGCAGCAGTATGGTGCGGTCAACGCCGCCAATCTTGACGGGGGAAGCTCATCGACCATGGTGTATAACGGCAGGTATGAAATGGCAAGCACGACTTTTTATTATCAAAATTCATCATGGAAGCTTCCGACAGCTTTTGTTGTGATGCCGAAGCCATGAAAGGGGAGCAAATGCCGATGAAAAGAAAAAAGATTTCCGTTTATTGGACCGGGCTTGGCATATATACAGTTATTCTGCTGATATTAAGCTGGCGATTCTTAGACTATACCGATAAAGCCCTGATACAGTATGAAGCTTCGCAGCCGGAAGCCGCGATGGAAGGTTATATGGCAGAATTTCAAAATATGCTTGCAGACGGTACATTATGTGAAAAGATAGAAATGCCGGAGGTACCAAATGCGTTTGAGCCGGAGGATGCCTATAACGAGCTGTATGAAGCGCGTCTTGCGGATATCGGCAATTATTCTTTTGGCAGGGATGATGACGGTTATTCGACGCAGGAGCCGGTATATTGTATATATGGTGATGGCGTGCCTGTTGCGAAGGTGACGCTTTCGGCATCAAATGAGCGCACTATTTTTGGGATTCTTACGATAATGGACTGGGAAGTGAAAACAGTTACGCCGGTTCTGGACACAGAGCTGAAAAGTTATACCTTGCAGATTCCGGATACATACAAAGCCACGGTAAACGGCATTGAACTTAAAGATAACAGTCTGACGGGAACGATCATTGAGAATCCGGAGTTTGCCAATGTGTCCCTTTATGTAAAAATGCCATATCAGGTGGAATACGCGGTTTCGGAGCTTATCAATGAGCCGGAGATCAAGGTCTTTGACGCGGATGGCAGGGAAGCCGCATTTACATGTGACGAAGCCGGAAATGTCTATGCGTCAGGAAACCGGATCACGCAGATTCCGGAAGAACGGTACGATGACGCCCTGAAGATGGCGCAGGCATGGGATAATTTCCTGACAAGGGATCTGGGCGGTGAAAATAATGGAATGTCGGTGATACAGAAATATCTGATCAGGGATTCTTATTACTGGAATATCGCCGGTGATTATGCGCGGAGTGTGGATATCACCTATATCAGCGAGCATACCTTATCGGGACAGCCATATTCCGATATTGAGATCAGCGATTATATTTCTTATGGAGAGAACTGCTATTCCTGTCATATTTATTTTGAGAAAAATATGATACTGACATCAGGCGCGCGCAGGGTCAATACGATTGATTCCACATTTTATTTTGTGAGGTATGATGATTCCGATGATGGAGTTGATAATCCCCACTGGGCGATTGCGGATATGATCGCGGCTACGGGAAGTGAAGATTAAAGAGACTTCCGCCATGAACGGATTGCTCAATGCAATGCTTTGGGTGCGATTGCAGGAAAACCTGTCTTGCTGGGCAAAAGTTTTTATGTTAATATGAAAACACAGAGTTATGTGACCGGAAAGGTAAGCCTGACCGGAAACAGAAGCTGCAATAGCCACAATTTATATTGTTCATCCCTGAGATTGAAGATACGTTCTGAGATATAAGGCTGCATGGATTCATGGTGATCTAGGCATCCTTTGGGGTGCCTTTCTTTTATGAACTGATTCGTTTCCTTCTAAAGAGATGACGTGGGTGGCGATTTTAAATTGGGAAAGGAAGGGCGAACATGATGAGAAAGAGAAAAACAAAAGCAGTATGGCTGGTATTGGTGATGACATGCGCTTTGCTGCTGGCGGCATGCGGCGGAAGGGAGACGACGGGACCCATAGAAGGAGAGGATGCGGCGGTAACGGTACGCGTCGGTTCCCTGAAAGGCCCCACTTCTATCGGACTGGTGCGGCTGATAGAGGAAAGCGCCAATGGCGGGGCGCAGAATCAATATGCATTTACGATGGAAACGGCAGCGGATACCCTGCTCGGCATGATGGCTCAGGGGGAACTTGACATTGCCCTGGTTCCGGCAAATGTTGCCAGTGTATTTTACCATAAGACGCAGGGCGGTATTTCGGTCATTGATATCAATACGCTCGGCGTAATCTATATGGTCAGTGCCGATGCTTCGATCAAGGGCATGGAAGATCTTGCCGGAAGGACGATCTGCCTTACGGGAAAGGGAACGACGCCGGATCTTGCATTGCAGTATCTGTTAGACGCTTACGGATTATCGGTTGATGATGTGACGCTGGAATATAAATCAGAGGCAACAGAAGTGGCGGCGTTTCTGGCGGAAGCTCCGGACGCGGTGGGATTGCTGCCGCAGCCGTTTGTGACCGCTGCGATGATGCAGAATGAATCGTTACAGATCGTGCTGGATATGACAAAGCAGTGGGATATGGCGCAGGGCGAGGGCGGCAGCGCTTTGGTGACGGGCGTTACGATCGTCAGGAATGAATTTCTGGCAGAACATGAGGCGGCAGTCCTTTCCTTTATGGCTGATCACAAGGCATCTGCGGAATATGCCAATACAGAGACCGCAGCGGCGGCAGAGCTGGTCGCAGCGCAGGGAATCATCGAAAAGGCTCCCGTTGCGGAAGCGGCAATCCCGTACTGTAATATCGTGTATATTGATGGCGCGGAGATGAAGACGCTGTTGAGCGGGTATCTTGGAGTATTGAAAGGGCAGAATGCGGAATATATCGGCGGCTCGCTGCCGGAAGATGCATTTTATTATATACCCGAATAGCAAAAATCGGATATTGTTTTTGGGATACGGTTGTTTGAATAAAGAGTGATGTAAACCATTTATGCATATTTAGTATACGCAAAATAGGATTTGGTGTAAGGTTCGTGAAAAAAAAGCAAAAGATCGGAAATACGAATAGCAGCATATGGAAAAAAATGTTGATCATTGCCTTCTGGCTTATTATCTGGCAGATCGTGTGCCTGTTAGTGGATAATCCGATCTTTTTTGCGGGACCGCTGGATATGCTCAAGGAACTGGCGCATATGGCAGGCAGCCGTGCATTCATTGACTCTGTTATGCATTCTCTGCTGCGTATCATGGGAGGATTCTGCATTGCCTTTTTGCTGGCTTGCCTGCTGGGGTCAGCGGCTTATCACTGTAAGCTGCTGGAGGACTTATTAAGTCCTTTTGTGACGTTTATCAAATCCGTTCCGGTGGCATCTATAGTGGTGCTTTTGTTGATATGGTATGGCGCGAAATATCTTTCCGTCTATGTGACCTTCATGGTGGTATTTCCCAATATCTATCTGAATGTCTTAAGCGGTCTGAAAAATACGGATAAAGATCTGCTGGAGATGGCAGAACTTTTTCGTCTTTCTTTTATTCAAAAAATGTATTATATTTATTGCCCCTCTGTCATGTCTTATCTTATCAGCGGCACAGTCATATCTGTCGGTATGAGCTTTAAATCCGGCGTGGCGGCGGAAGTGATCGGTCTGCCGGTATCCTCTATTGGAGAAGGACTATACAATGCCAAGATCTATCTGAATACAGCGGGCGTATTCGCGTGGACGGCAGTGATCATCTGCCTCAGCTCACTGGCGGAATGGCTGGTGGTATGGCTGTTAAAGCAGTTTGGACGGCAGGATCGCGGGACATTGAAAAGAAAAAGACGGGGGAAGGCGGAACAATCTGAAACCGGGCATGATTCCGACGGGTGGCAAAGCAGGAAAAAAAGGTCTCTTATTCTGGAAGATATCAAAGTGTCTTTTGACGATAAAAAGGTTTTGGAGCATGTGAACACAAGATTTGATCCGGACAAGGTCTATTGTATTATGGGGGCGTCAGGCTGCGGGAAGACGACGCTGCTTCGCGTGTGCGCAGGACTGCAGGAAACAATGGACGGCAGAGTGCGTTACAGCTTTTTTTCCGATGAAGACACCCTGCAAAAGGGCAAAGAGGAAATACAGCGGAGGCAATATGCTCAGGAGAAATCAGAATCGGAGAATGATGTAATAAAGAAAAAGATCGGCATGGCATTTCAGGAGGATCGTCTATGCATGCAGCTTTCCGCGTTGAACAATGTCCTGCTGACGGCGGATCGTCAATATTCTACAGAGACAATTATTTCGTTATTAAGTGAGATTTTTCCAAAGGAAGCATTGTGGCAGCCTGCCGGGCAGTTAAGCGGCGGTATGAAACGCCGGATCGCGGTTGCGAGAGCGGTGCTTTCCGATGCGGACTGCCTGCTGTTGGACGAGCCGTTTGCCGGACTGGATGAAGCCAATCATGAGCGTCTGCTCCATTGGATCCTGCAAAACAGAAACGGCCGGATGCTCATTGTTACGACGCATGAGGAAGCGGATGCCGCGAGGATGGTCGCGGAGGTACTCAGGCTTGACCGATAGTAAAAACTTATAAGGTAATTGCGGAAAAAAGATGATTATATGGAGGAAGATGTTATGAACAGATGCGCAATGTTAGGCATTATCGTTGAAGACAGAAGCCGGATAGCGGAATTAAATGCCACGCTTTCCAAATATTCGGAGTACATTATCGGCAGGATGGGATTGCCACATCGGGTAAATGGTGGAAAAGAGATCGCCTTGATCAGTATAGCCATGGAAGCGCCTGAGGACGTGATCAGCGCGTTGTCCGGAAAGATCGGTATGATCGGCGGAATATCGGCAAAGGTGATTTATGCGAAAAAATAACTGGACTTACAGTAGTGAAATGTGATATAATCTCATAGTTATAATATCGCTTCAGGAGGAATGGTTAGAAATGGGATTACAAATTGAAAAATTGGAACATAACATGGCGAAGCTTACTATCGAGGTGCCTTATGAGGAATTTGACAAGGCGGTCGATCAGGCATATAAGAGAAATAAGAATAAGATCAATGTTCCGGGTTTCCGTAAGGGCAAGGTTCCCCGTCAGATGGTGGAAAAGATGTACGGAAAGGATATTTTTTTTGAGGATGCGGCAAATATCATCATTCCGGATGCATACAGCAAAGCATATGATGAATGTGAGGAGGAGATTGTATCTTCCCCGAAGATAGACGTAGTACAGATGGAGGCGGATAAGCCGTTTATCTTTACGGCGGAGGTTGCGCTTAATCCTTCTGTCAGATTAGGTGAATATAAAGGTATCGAGATCGAAAAGCTGGATACGGAGGTTACGGAAGCGGATATCGATGAGCAGATCGAACAGGAAAGAAACCGTCAGGCAAGGGTTGTAACTGTCGAGGGCAGGGCGATCAAGGAGGGTGATACCGCGGTGATCGATTTTGAAGGCTTTGTGGATGGCGAGGCTTTCGAGGGAGGAAAGGGTGAGAATTATTCACTGGAGATCGGTTCCCATTCCTTTATTCCGGGCTTTGAGGAGCAGCTGATTGGTAAGAATACCGGAGAGGAATGTGATGTTGAAGTTACGTTCCCTGAGGATTATCATGCAGAGGATCTGGCAGGAAAGCCGGCTGTATTTAAGTGTAAGATACACGAGGTAAAGGAAAAGCAGCTTCCGGAGCTGGATGAGGAATTTGCGGATGATGCAGGTTTTGATTCCGTTGAGGAATATAAGGAGGATGTGAAAAAGAAACTTGTTGAGAAGCGGGAAAAGGAGAGCAAGGAGCAGAAAGAGGATGCAGTGATCGACGCGATCATAGAAAAGGCGGAGATGGATATACCGGAGCCGATGATCGAGACGCAGCAGCGTCAGCTGATCGATGAGTTTGCCCAGCAGCTTTCCATGCAGGGACTTTCTTTGGATCAGTATTTCATGTTTACCGGCATGACCAGGGATATGATGATGGAGCAGACAAAGCCGCGCGCGGAGAAGAAGATCAAGGCGCGTCTGGTGCTGGAGGCTGTTGCTGATGCTGAGAAGATGGAGGTTTCGGAAGAAGAATACGAAAATGAGTTAAAGGATATGGCGGAAAGCTACAAGATGGAAATCGATAAGCTGAAGGATATTCTGGCAGAAGCAGATGAAAAGATGATCAAGAAGGATCTCAGGATCAAGAAAGCGATTGACTTTGTGGTAGCCAATGCGAAAGAGAAGTAATATATGAGATCCGGACAAAATTAAGAATGAAAATGATGAAAGAGGTGTTATTCCGTGAATCAGACGATTTATAATGAACTGGTCCCTATGGTTGTCGAGCAGACGAGCCGGGGTGAAAGGTCTTATGACATTTACTCCAGATTATTAAAAGAAAGGATCATCTTTCTGGGCAGTGAGGTCAATGAAGTAACTGCAAGCCTTGTTGTAGCGCAGCTTTTATTCCTGGAAGCAGAGGATCCGGAAAAGGATATTCAGATGTATATCAACAGTCCCGGCGGTTCGGTTACAGCGGGTATGGCGATTTATGACACCATGCAGTTCGTAAAATGCGACGTTTCCACCAACTGTATCGGTATGGCGGCAAGTATGGGCGCATTTCTGCTGGCAGGCGGCGCTAAGGGAAAAAGATACGCACTGCCCAATGCGGAGATCATGATCCACCAGCCGTTAGGAGGCGCACAGGGACAGGCGACAGAGATTGAGATTGCAGCAAAGCATATTTTAAAGACGAAAGAAAAATTAAACCGCATTTTAGCGGAGAACTGCGGAAAGCCGCTGGATGTTGTCGCTGCGGATACCGACAGGGACAACTGGAAGACGGCGGAGGAAGCCAAGGCGTATGGGTTGATTGATGATGTAATTACCAAACGTCCTATCGCAGATAAAAAAGATTAATTGGGTATATATGTAGGAGAATATTAGATTATGGCAGGAAAGAGTACAGATAGCAGAATACGCTGCTCGTTTTGTAATAAGCCGCAGGAGCAGGTGCGGAAGATGATTTCGGGTCCGAACGGGGTCTTTATCTGTGACAGCTGTGTGGATATCTGTTCCGATATCATCGAGGAAGAACTGGATGATTTTGATATGGAGGATGAGGAGGAGCTGGACCACAAAGACATCAACCTCTTGAAACCGGTACAGATCAAAGAGTTTCTGGATGATTATGTGATCGGACAGGAGGAGGCAAAAAAGGTTCTTTCCGTAGCGGTATATAATCATTATAAGCGCGTAACGGCATCAAAGGATCTGGATGTGGAGCTGCAAAAGAGCAATATTATTATGGTGGGACCGACCGGCTCCGGTAAGACATACCTTGCGCAGTCTCTTGCAAAGATCATCAATGTCCCGTTTGCGATTGCGGACGCAACGACATTGACGGAGGCCGGATATGTCGGTGAAGACGTGGAAAATATTCTGCTGAAGCTGATACAGGCGGCTGATTATGATATAGATCGTGCAGAGTACGGTATTATTTATATTGATGAGATTGATAAGATCACTAAAAAAAGCGAGAATGTTTCGATCACAAGGGATGTATCAGGGGAAGGCGTGCAGCAGGCGCTGCTTAAGATTGTGGAGGGTACACAGGCTTCCGTACCGCCGCAGGGCGGACGAAAGCATCCGCATCAGGAGCTGATTCAGATCGATACGACCAATATTCTATTTATCTGCGGCGGTGCATTTGATGGACTGGAAAAGATCATCGGTGACAGACTGAATAAAAAATCAATCGGATTTAATGCGGAGATTATGATAAAACCGGAAGATAATATATCGACGCTTCTGCATGACGTAACGCCTCAGGATCTGATTAAATTCGGACTGATTCCGGAATTTGTCGGACGCGTGCCGGTGACGGTATCTTTGGAAGGACTGGATAAGGATGCATTGGTACGTATTCTGGAGGAGCCTAAGAATGCGCTTATCAAACAGTATCAGGCATTATTTGATATGGATGAGGTCAAACTTACGTTTGAGAAGGATGCCATAGAGGCGATTGCGGAAAAGGCAGTTGCCAGAAAGACAGGCGCGAGGGGACTTCGTTCAATCATGGAAGATATTATGATGGACGTTATGTATCAGATCCCATCGGATGAGACAATTGAAAGCTGCATTATTACCAAGGGCGCGGTTGAAGGAGAGAGTGAACCAATCGTAGTTCACCGGCAGAGTTCAAAGAAGATGCCAAGAAAAAAAGCAGAATGATGCAAAAGAGACCGCAGCTGATGCGGTCTTTTATGTCTGAATGGAGAGGAAAATGAAAAAGAACGATACTATGGAAAAAGAAAATATCGTGCAGGGGATTCCGGTCGTTGTGCTGGCAGCTCTGGTCGTTCTTCCCGGAACGAGGATGCATCTGGAATTGGATGATGAGGAATCGATTGCCAGTGTGGAACATGCGATTACAACGGACGGCAATGTATTTCTGGGACTTCAAAGAACAGAAAAAGAAGAAGTAAAGGAAATGTCTGATGTCTGTCAGATCGGTATCATGGCAAAGGTGGAGCGGCTCACCAGAGTATCGGGGAAACGGGTGCATGTTCTTTTTGAAAGCTGTCAAAGAGCCTGCGTATCATTGCTGACGCTTACGGATGTGGAGTATCCGACGGCGGATGTCATGCTGATACAGGAAGCAGCTCCGGCAAAACGTGATGTCTTGCGTTATGAAGCAATGCGCAGGGAGAGCCTTGAGCTGTTTTTGCAGTATTATGACGGGCATGGACAGCTTGACCAGTATCTGGCAGAGCAGCTGAAGCATGCTGTGATGCTGGGGGATTTTCTGGATCTGCTGGCAGGAAATCTGCCGATAACGGCAGAACAGAGGCAGTTGATTCTGGAAGCGACGGATATTCCTGAAAGATATGAGGTTCTTGCGGATATTATGCGTAAAGAGATTGTGACGGATCGTATCCGGCAGGAGCTTGGAGATAAATTGTCTGATCAGGTGGAGCAGAATCAGAGAGAATATATCCTGCGCGAGCAGCTTGCATTTATCAAAAAAGAATTGAATAAAAATGCCGGGGAGGATACGGAGGAAGAAAAATATTTTAAGGCAGTAGAAAAGCTGGATGCTTCTGAAAAAATCAAGAAAGCCATCAATAAAGAGATCCATCGTCTGGAGCTGATGAGCGATGCTTCATCGGATGCGGCGACACAGAGGGTATATCTTGAGACGCTTTTGGAGCTGCCCTGGGATAAGATGTCGGAGGAGCATATCCGGCTGGATGAGGCGGAAAAGATTCTGGATGCGGATCATTACGGATTAGAAGACGTTAAGAAACGTATTATTGAATATCTTGCGGTCAGAGCGCTCACGAAAGAGGCGCAGAGCACGATCCTGTGTCTGGTAGGACCGCCGGGTACAGGTAAGACTTCCATCGCGCGTTCCATCGCGGAGGCGACCGGTAAGAAATATGTCCGCGTCTGTCTTGGCGGCGTGCGGGATGAAGCGGAGATCAGAGGGCACAGACGAACCTATATCGGTTCCATGCCGGGGCGTATTACGGCAGGACTGAGGCAGGCAGGTGTAAAAAACCCGCTGATGCTTCTGGACGAGATTGATAAGATGAGCCAGGATTATAAGGGTGATGTGGCATCGGCGATGCTGGAGGTATTGGACTCAGAGCAGAACTGTAATTTCAGGGATCATTATGTGGAATTGCCGATGGATCTTTCCAAGGTCATGTTTATTGCGACAGCAAATACCACACAGACGATTCCGAAACCGTTATTGGACAGGATGGAGCTCATTGAATTAACCGGCTATACGGACACGGAGAAATTTCATATTGCCAGGGAACATCTTTTTCCCAAGGTGTTGAAGAGAAACGGCATGGTGGCAAAGCAGATCAGGCTGCAGGACAGCGCGCTCCGGCAGGTGATCATAGGATATACCAGAGAGGCGGGAGTTCGTGAACTGGAGAGGAAGCTGGATAAGATCTGCAGAAGAACGGCCAAGGAGCTGGTGGAACAGAGGCAGGAAGCAAAAGTGTGCTCCGAGAGCAAGAAAGCTGTGACAATTACAAAAAAGAACCTTGCCGATTATCTGGGAAAGGAAAAATATCAGAATCTCCGACGTAATGCTAAGGCAGAGGTAGGCGTCGTAAGGGGACTGGCATGGACCAGCGTGGGTGGTGATACGCTGGAGGTGGAAGCCGGCATCCTGCCCGGAAAAGGTGAGGTGAAGCTGACGGGTCAGATGGGAGATGTGATGAAGGAGTCTGCGATGGCGGCAATCAGCTATCTTCGTTCCATAGCGGGCTCGTATCAGATCAAGCCGGAATATTTTAAGGAGCATGATATTCATATCCATATTCCCGAGGGCGCAGTACCGAAGGACGGTCCAAGCGCCGGTATTACCATGGCGACAGCTGTATTTTCCGCGATGACCAATAAAAAGGTAAGACCGGAGATCGCCATGACCGGTGAAATCACTCTGCGCGGCAGGATACTGCCGATCGGCGGATTGAAGGAAAAGACGCTTGCCGCCAAGCAGGCGGGCATGAAGACGGTTCTGGTGCCGGCAAAGAATGAGAAGGACGTGAGCGAAATATCTGATGAGATTAAGTCAGGACTGGATATTGTCTATGTGGAGCGGATGGAGGATGTGCTGAAGCTGGCAATTAAAAAATGATGGAGCTTTAAATGATTATCAAAAGTGTAGAACTGGAAACCGTCTGCGGCATTACGAGCAGGCTGCCGGAAAATAACTGTGCGGAATTTGCCTTTGCGGGTAAAAGCAATGTTGGTAAGTCGTCTCTGATCAACGCGCTGATGCAGAGAAAGTCCCTTGCAAAGACGAGCTCACAGCCGGGAAAGACGCAGACGATCAATTTTTATAATATCAATAAGGAGCTTTATTTTGTTGATCTTCCCGGATATGGGTATGCCAAGGCGGGAAAGGAGACGACGGCAAAATGGGGGAAAATGGTGGAGCGCTATCTGCATCAGTCGAAGCAGCTGAAGGCAGTCTTTCTGTTGATTGATATCCGTCATGAGCCGTCCGCCAATGATAAAATGATGTATGAATGGATCGTGGCGCAGGGATTTGAACCGGTGATCATTGCGACCAAGCTGGATAAGATCAACAGGAGTCAGATACAAAAGCAGGTGAAGCTGATCCGGCAGACGCTGGGAGATAAAAAAGAGAGTGTAATTATTCCGTTTTCTGCACTTTCCAAGCAGGGACGGGACGAGATCTACGAGCTGATTGAAGAAAAGAAACAAGGATAAAGAAATAAAGATAAAGACATAAAGACATGTAAAGGTCTCCGGTGGCAGCCGGAGGCTTTTGTGCATATAATAAGCGCAAAGGGAAAATAAGCGGCTGGGAGGCACCGGATGGAAAAGGTTTTAGTCATTGGTGGTGACAGCAGACAGTACTATGTTGCGGAAGCGCTGCAGAAGAACGGCTGCAGCGTATGCTGCTATGGTGTGCCCGTGAAAGAAAAAGGCAAGCTGGAGATTTTAAAAACAACCGCATTAAAGCTTCAAATGGGAGAAGCGGATATTATCGTGCTGCCGATCCCCGTATCAGTAGACGGTAAGACAATCAAGCAGGAAACAGAGGATGATGTGGTACTTTTATCGGAGCTGTATGAGAATCTGCGGGAAGGGCAAAAGCTTTACGGCGGTCTTTTTACGGAGCAGCTTTTAAAAATATGTAAGCAAAAGGGCGCACTCTTATATGATCTGATGAAGGATGAAAATGTTGCGATCGGCAACGCTATTGCCACGGCGGAAGGGGCGGTAGTGGAGGCGATGATGCTGAGTGAGGAGACGCTTCATGGCAAAGAGTGTCTTGTCATCGGTTATGGCAAGTGCGGAAGTGTTCTGGCGGATAAATTAAAAGGGCTGCAGGCAAAGGTGACCATAATGGCAAGGAATACGGTCAGCCGTACAAAAGCGCGCGCCATGGGGTATGAGGTCAGGGAGATGTTTGGACGGGGTGAGGAACAGGCGGAAAAATATACGTATATATTTAATACGGTGCCGGCGCCTGTGCTTACCGAGCAGGTATTGTCCCGCATGGATCGCAATGCGGTGATCATTGATATTGCGTCTAAGCCGGGCGGTACGGATTTTGATTACTGCCGGTATGCAAAGATCAGGGCAAAGCTTTCTCTCGGACTGCCGGGCAAGTATGCCCCGAAGACGTCAGGGGAGATCCTGGCGGAGGCGATCATGTCACAGTTTTCCTAAATCTGCGTATGAACGCCCATGCTGCGGATTTTCCTACAGCTGCATATGTGCGATCATGTCACAGTTTTCCTAATTCTGCATATGATAATCCATCAACGGATATCAAAAGGAAGGGGTATGCTGGTATGAAATTATCAGAGTGCACTGTGGGGATCGCCATTACAGGTTCCTTCTGTACGTTTGATAAAGTTTTGAAGGAAATTGAAGCGCTAAAGAAAAAAGGTGCAGATCTGGTTCCGATTTTTTCCGATCATGCTGCCGAACTGGATAACCGCTTCTGGAAAGCGGAGGAGTATCGTGAGCGTATACAGGATATCACAGGTAAAAAGGGAATCTTTACGATACAGGAGGCGGAGCCCATCGGTCCGAAGGCTTATCTGGATGTGCTGGTGATCGCGCCCTGCACCGGCAATACGCTGGCAAAGCTTTGTAACGGAATCACTGATACAGCGGTTCTGATGGCAGCCAAAGCACATTTGCGCAATGGAAAGCCATTGGTGATAAGTGTTTCGACCAACGATGCGCTGGGGATCAATTTTAAAAATATCGGCTCGCTGATGGCAATGAAAAATATTTATTTTGTGCCATTCGGACAGGATGACTGCGTCAAGAAGCCCAATTCCATGATTGCGAAGGTCGATCTCATCGGGGATACGATATTGGCGGCATTGGAAGGCAGACAGATCCAGCCGGTGATCGTGCCACTTTAAAAAGGAAGTTCCAGTCGGTGATCGTACCGCTATAAAAAAAACTGCCCGGGGTGACCGGACAGTTACATATATTTTCAAGCATGCATATTCATAATTTATATCAGAAAATCTCATCTTTTTAGTATTTCTCTTGATGTAAGATCAGGACATGCGTATATCAATCCGATACTCGCGGATCCAGAAATCGATCTGCAACAGATACGCCATCATCTGCGGACCGCACATCAGCTGGCCATACCATGGCGCGCCGTAGTCCTTCGGATTGGAAAGAAACTGCTGCAGGGCTTCCATGTCCAGAAAATCATGTAGCGGCGATTCGCTGTCTTTGACCACTTCTGACAACATATCGGATAACAGTTTTTCGTAATAAGGATTGTAGGTCTTCGGGAAAGGACTCTTTTTACGCAGCAGGATCTGTCTGGGCAGAAGATATTCCGCAGACTGGCGCAGCAGTGATTTCACCAGCCCGTTTCTTGCCTTCATGCTCCATGGCGCGTTATAGACATATTCCGCAAGCCTTCTGTCAGCAAATGGGATCCTTGCCGTCAGTCCGGTGGAACGCGCGCAGCGGTCCATACGGGTTAAGAGCGTCTGCATGAACCAATGGAGCGTTAAATAGGTATAGCGACGTCGGCAGGCATCTGTAGGAGATTCCTCCGGCAGTACATTGATCCCGCGGATCGCTTTATGGTATGTCTCGCTGATATAATCCTCCATGTTCAGGAATTCAAGAAAAGCTTCATTTAACAGCTGCTTGCGGGGCGCACAATCGGCTGTCCAGGGGAAGGTATCCGCCTGCAGCAGATCCTCTCTGTGGAACCATGGATAACCGCCAAAAATCTCATCGGCACATTCGCCGGTATAAGCTATATTTTTGATCTCCTTCACTTTCCCGCAGAAATACAGCAGGGAAGAATCTACATCCGCCATGCAGGGAACGTCATGGGAGCGTACGGAAGCTTTCAGCATATCGGCAAGCGTCTGGTGGTCACAGGTAAGATAGTGATGCTCGCTGCCAAGGAATCTGACCATGGCATCTACATAAGGGCGATCCTGAGAGGGCTGGAAGGAGGACGCTTTGAAATATTTGTCATTCTGATCAAAGTCAAAGGATACCGTAACCAGCCGCTGACCGCGTTCCTTCATTGCCCTTGCAAGATATGCACTGACGATACTGGAATCAATCCCGCCGGAGAGCAGACAGCAGAAATCTTCATCCTGTGACAATTCTTCGTTGATGATTTCGGATAACAGATCCGCCGTATGGCGCACAGTGGTTTCGTAATTGGCAAAATGTGCGGCGCAGGGCAGTGACCAGTAAGGCGTGGAGCAGCAGCCATAACGGTTGACCGAGATGCAGCAGGCAGGTTTTACTTCGTAGATATCGTCAAACACGGTCTTACCCGGCGTATGGGCAGGTCCGATGCTGAAGAGCTCATTTAAACCATTTTTGGATACAACCGGAGCACATTCGGAATAAGCGAGGAGGGATTTTAATTCGGAAGCGAAGATGATGCAGTCCTCCCGCGTGGTGTAAAAGAGCGGTTTTGTACCGAAGTGGTCGCGGAACAGATAAAGTGTTTCGTGGCGCGCATCAAAGATCACAATGCTGAAATTGCCGTTTAACTTTTGGATAAATTCTATGCCGTACTCCATAAAGCCGACCAATATGATTTCGGAAAGGCAGCCGTCTTTTGTTTCATAGCCGCGCTGACGCAGCAGTTCAAGCAGTTCCTCCCGGTTAAATACAGTTCCGTCTACCGCGATATAACAGCAGCGGTCTTTGATGCAAAGTCGGTAGGAAGTGGAACTGATGACGGCAAAATGCTCGGTATGCAGCGAAACGCCGGGTTCGACGCTGATTCTGCAGAGAGGAGCGCTGATTGCGTTTAGCTTCTCCTGGAGGTATTCTTCCTGATATTCTCTTTGTAAGGTATAATCAAAAAATCCGGAAAATCCGTTCATGGGTATCCTCAGTTCATTTCTTTGTTTTCATAAATATGCGGTTGTCGGAGAAGATATGCAGGAAACAAGTGTAAAACTTCATTTTTATATAATGTTATTATGTCTGATGCGAAAATTTGGCAAAGATAAAAAAGAATAAAAAAATGCGGAAATTTAATACTAGAAATAGCAGAAATATTTTTGCTGGAAAGGAGTATGCGGATATGGAAGGAAAATCTATTGTAACGGCAGAAGTAATTATTTCCGTTGTTTTAGTGTGGATGGGTCTTGCCGGCATCCATCTTCTATGGATTGACAGTGCGCGCTCTGCAGCCATTACTCTTGGCGTGATAGGTGCGGTTTTCTGTGCAGCCAATTCGTATAAATTTTTGATGACACGTCCCGGACATCCGATTTCGATTGTGGGAAGCATTATCGGGGTAGTCGCAGTGATTGGGCTTCTTGTTCAGGTCTTTGGCTGGGAAAGATTTCCGATTCTGGGCAATGCTAAGATTACGTTGGTGATCTTAGGAGCCGGCATTATTGCAAAAGGCATTATGGGAAGATTTCAGGAAGCGCTGAAACCGGTAGCGGAGTAGGAAAATTAAAAAATCACCCTGATGCTATCTATAAGGATTGGTAACAGGGTGATTTTTAAATTGGTATATTTTATGTATAATGTTATTATGCTTTGTAGTTGATAATCTCATCCAGAAGAAGCGGAACCTGTGTGTCCATCGTTTCATCAGTGAACTGGCAGGTGCCGACTGCCTTGTGTCCGCCGCCGCCGTATTTTAACATCAAAGAGCCGACATCCACATTGCTGGTACGGTTTAGGATGCTGTATCCGACAGCGCAGGAACATCCCATACCGCCGCGGCCGCTGACGATCCATACGGAGATATTCTGCTCCGGATACATACTGTATATCATAAAACGGTTGCCGGAATAAATGGGGTCTACACCTCGCAGATCCGTGATGATGACATCTTTTTCAACGCGGGTATGCGCTTTCACCATTTCCTTGAACTTTTCGGACTGTTCGTTATATACCTCAATGCGCTCTGCCACATCGGGAAGGGCAAGGATTTCGTCGGTGCTCATAGTGCGGCAGCATTCCATGAGTTCTTCCATCAGCTTATAATTGGGAATGGTAAAATTGCGCCATCTGCCAAGTCCGGTACGGGGATCCATCAGAAAGCCCACCAATATCCAGCCGGTAGGGTTCTGGATCTCGTCAATGGTCAGATTGCCGGAATCTACCTTGTCAACAGCGATCATCATGTCGTCAAAATGGGAAAAGCGTTCTTTGCCGCCATAATACTCATAGATAATGCGGGCGCAGGAAGGAGTAATGCGGCTTTCGCCTTTGTATTTGCCCGCAAGCTGGTTGCGCTCATGCTCGCTGGAATGATGGTCGAACCAGAGCCCGCATCCTTCCACAAAGGGAACATTGGCCAAACAGTCATCTTCTGTTACTTCTACAAGGCCATCCTGAATATCCTTAGGATGGGCAAATTTCCAGCTGTCAATAATGCCGGCTTCCAATAAAAGCGCGCCGCAAGCCAGACCGTCAAAATCAGAACGTGTTATCAGTCTCATATCCTTACTCCTTTTTGTTTATTAGATTTGTGAATGTTTTTTTCTATTATACCGAATAATGTCTCTTATGACAAGAACTCAATTTAAGAAAGGATCAGCTTTTTCTTTATTATTTTATTTTTTTGTGGTATGCTTATGGGGTGATACCGGATAATTCTTTTGATTTTAAAATAGGTAATTGCGAAAGAGTTGAGTCCGGTTTACATAACTCTTTGTTTGAAAATATATGTTCCAAAAATATCATGTTATGAAATCATTTTTGGAACATATATTTTCAAACTGCACGGTATGTAAACCTCATGGGCAGAATCGCGGCATGGAAGAAAAAACTAATTTATGAGAGGAGAGGGAGGAGCGGCATGGACGAAAAGACGGAAATAAAAAAAGATGAGGGAATAGAGGAACGGGTCAGTAAAAATTTTATTGAGCAGGCGATCGATAAGGATCTGGCGGAGGGTGTCTATGATACGGTGCATACCAGATTCCCGCCGGAACCGAACGGCTATCTGCATATAGGTCATGCGAAAAGCATACTTTTAAATTACGGACTGGCTAAGAAGTATGGTGGCAGATTCAATATGCGCTTTGACGATACGAATCCTACCAAGGAAAAGACGGAGTTCGTGGAGGCGATCAAACAGGATATCGAGTGGCTGGGCGCCGACTGGGAGGACAGGCTGTTTTTTGCATCGGATTATTTTGAACAGATGTATGAAGGCGCGGTAAAGCTGATCAAGAAAGGTAAGGCATATGTGTCAGACCTTACGGCGGAACAGATCAGGGAATACCGGGGTACGCTGACGGAGCCGGGCAAAGAGGATCCGTCCTCCAACAGAAGCATGGAAGAAAATCTTGCGATGTTTGAAGATATGAAAGCCGGAAAATATGCGGATGGTGAAAAGGTGCTGCGCGCCAGGATCGATATGGCTTCACCGAATATGAACATGCGTGATCCGGTCATTTACCGGGTTGCCCATATGAGCCATCACAATACCGGCGATCGGTGGTGCATCTATCCGATGTATGATTTTGCGCATCCTATCGAGGATGCGATCGAGGGAATCACCCACTCGATCTGTACGCTGGAATTTGAGGATCACAGACCGCTTTATGACTGGGTGGTAAGGGAATTAGAATATGAGAGACCGCCGCGTCAGATTGAATTTGCCAAGATGTATCTGACCAATGTGGTGACGGGAAAGCGTTATATAAAGAAGCTGGTGGAAGATGGCATCGTGGACGGCTGGGACGATCCGAGACTGGTGTCCATTGCAGCGCTTAGGAGGCGTGGATTTACGCCGGAGTCGATCCAGCGTTTTGTGGAACTGTGCGGTGTCAGCAAAGCCAATGCTTCGGCGGATTATGCCATGCTTGAATACTGCATCCGGGAAGATCTGAAGCTGAAGCGTCCCCGGGTGATGGCGGCGCTTGATCCGATCCGGCTGATCATTGACAATTATCCGGAGGGGCAGGTAGAGGAGCTGGAGATACCGAACAATCTGGAAAATGAATCTCTGGGCAGCAGGAAGGTGCCGTTCTGCAGGGAGCTTTATATCGACAGGGAGGATTTTATGGAAGAACCTCCAAAGAAATATTTCCGTCTGTTCCCGGGCAATGAGGTCAGACTGATGAGCGCGTATTTTGTCACCTGTACCGGCTTTGAGAAGGATGAAAACGGCAGGGTGACCGTGGTACATGCCACATATGATCCTGAGACAAAGCAGGGCAGCGGATTTAACGCAAGGAAGGTCAAGGGAACGATCCACTGGGTTCCGGCGCCCTATGCGGTAAAAGCGACAGTCCGTTTATATGAGAATCTTGTTGACGAGGAGAAGGGCGTTTATAATGAGGAAGACGGCAGCATCAATCTGAATCCGAATTCTCTGATTGAATTAAAGGAATGCTGTCTGGAACCTTCTCTTGCGGGTGCGAAGCCGTATGAGAGCTTCCAGTTTGTCAGACAGGGATTTTTCTGTGTGGACTGCAGGGATTCCAAACCGGATGCGCTGGTGTTTAACAGGATCGTCGGATTAAAGAGTTCTTTTGTATTGCCAAAATAGCGGAAACATGTTTTAATGATAGTAACCGGTTTTCCGGTGTTTAATGAACGGTATATGATTGAGCTTATCAGGAATTGAGCTCATCAGGAAAGGGAAGGTCAATCTATGTCAATTCTTAGCGGATTGGAGTCGCTTGGACTGGGCGGTCTGGAAAATGTAGATATCTTTGAAAGTAAAAAAGAAAAAAAGGATGAGGGAAATAACGGGGAAAATGACGGGAATGCAGTGATCAACGAGGAAGATTATCTTCTGCAGAAGTCATTTGAGTGTCCGGTGTGCGATGCGGAATTTAAGCAGTCTGTCATACGTCATAACAAGATCAGGAATTATGGGCATGATCTGGATCTGCGGCCGCGTAATGAAGGCGTGGATACTTTAAAATATGATGTTGTTTTTTGTAATAAATGCGGATATGCCGCCTTGACTAAGTTTCACGGTCCGATGCCGAGACCGCATCGTAATCTGCTCAAGGAAAATATCATGCCGAGGTTTAAGCCGATGAAGACGGAAAATGTCGTCATTACCTATGAGGAAGCCGTAGTGCGTTATAAGCTGGCGATGATGAATGCAGTGGTGCGTCAGGCAAAGGACAGTGAAAAAGCGTATATTGCGTTGAAGCTGTCCTGGATCTACAGAGGGATGCAGGAAACGCTGCCGGAGGATACGAAGGATTACGAAGAAACGCTGGAGATGCTTAAGGCACAGGAACGGGAAAACCAGAAGATCGCGCTGGAAGGGTTTACCAAGGCGATGACTGCGGAAACACCGCCATATGCCGGGATGAATGTTGAAACGCTGGATTATATGCTGGCAGTGTTAAATATGGAAGCCGGAGAGTATGTCAAAGCCAAAAGGATCCTTTCAACGATCCTTTCCTCACCTAAGACGACCAAGGTGCATAGAACTCAGGCCGAGGCAGTATTGGAAGAATTGAGGACGCGTATGAAATAAGGCGTGGGAAAGCCGGACAGATCAAAGAAGATGCGCAACATAAAAACCACCGCATGACTTTCGTTATGAAGTAATGTGGTGGTTTTTGCAACCTTCCGTTATATATAATACCGATTTATTGTGCATCGTCAAAGAAATCTTCAGTCGTAGAAGAGGAATCTTGTTCCGGCGCTTCATCAGATGCCGGGGCAGCTGATGTGTCTGCGGTATCCGCGCCGTCTGCTGCAGCATCGCTTTCTTCAACACTGTCGTCAAAAATATCGTCAATGATTACATCGTCTTCGATATCTTCCTTTTGCAGTTTTTTGCTGACTTTGGAAACGGCCTCTTTTGCCTTGTCGATGGTGCTGCTGACAAATGCCCTTGCATCGTCAAGATTCAAAGGAACATAATGGCGGCCCTTTGACTGTGTGTCGTCAGCATCTTCAAAATTGTCAAAATCATCAAATTCCTCGGCGGTTGCCGATTTCTTTTTATTTTGAAGATAATGATATGTCCCCGCTGCTGCCGCTCCAATCATAAGCCCCCAGAATATCACTTTCCCGCTTTTCTTTGCCATAACCCTGTCTCCTTTCAGATGTTGAACAAACTAAACATATTGTGATCCTATTGTAATATAAAATCTTATAAAAGAAAAGAACTTTTTATTGCGCATGTCTGATAATTATGGTAAAATCTTGACGTTATGAGATTTTTTATCTTATAGCAGGTGATTAAGAGCCTGCTGCGCTAATACATCTATTTTATGTATTTCTATCGTTTTTATGTATTTAAGGATGTTTTAAGCGTAAGCTTATTTTAAGTATTCAGAGGGGAATCAGGAAAGGTAAGGTAGTCATATGGTACAGATCGCGGTATTTGGGTATGGCACTGTGGGCAGCGGTGTGGTGGAAGTCATAGAGACTAATCAAGGCGAGATCGCCCGAAGGGCGGGAGACGGGATCCATGTAAAATATGTATTGGACATCAGGGACTTTCAGGGAGCTCCGATCCAGGAAAGGATCGTGCATGATATAGAGGTGATCCTTGCGGATTCGGAGATCAAAGTAATCTGTGAGACGATGGGCGGCATCGAGCCAGCATATACGTATACCAAGAGGGCGCTGATGAACGGAAAGAGCGTATGCACCTCTAATAAGGAACTGGTAGCGGCACATGGCGCAGAGCTGATGCGGATCGCGGGAGAGCATCAGTGCAGTTATCTGTTTGAGGCAAGCGTAGGCGGCGGCATCCCGATTATACGCACGATGAATGATGCGCTGACGGCGGAAAAGATCGACCGGATAGAAGGCATTTTAAACGGGACGACAAATTATATCCTGACCAAAATGGAACGTGACGGTGCGGCATTTGATATTATATTAAAGGAAGCGCAGGAGCTTGGTTATGCGGAGCGTAATCCGGCGGCGGATATCGAAGGCCATGATGCCTGCAGGAAGATAGCGATCCTTTCATCCATATTGTACGGACATAACGTGGATTACAAACAGATCTATACGGAGGGCATCACCAAGATCACGCCAAGGGATTTTGCATATGCGAAGGCGATCGGCTGCAAGCTCAAATTGATCGGTCTTTCCGTGATTACCGGGGAAGGTGAGTTTGCCATGGTGAGTCCCAGACTGGTGCCGGAGGATAGCCCGATTGCCGGCGTTAATGACGTATTTAACGGAATCCAGCTGCATAGCAATATGTTAGACACTTCTCTTTATTATGGAAGAGGCGCGGGCAAGCTGCCTACCGCAAGCGCAGTCGTCGGAGATGTGGTGGAGTGTGTTAAGAAGCTTGGCAGCAGCATCCCGGCAGCATGGGATGAGACAGAGAAGGAGCTGACGGATCACGGGGTGTTCCGGCAGCAGTATCTTGTCAGGATCAAAGGGATGCCGGATGCGATGCGGCAGAAGGCAGAAGAGGTATTTGGCGGGATGCAGATCGTGCAGATCCCTGAAGCGGCGGATGAGTTTGCCGTACTGACAGGAGAGATGAGTGAGCGGGAATACAGGAATGCGGCGGAAAAGCTCCCTGAGATCATCGGGATGATCAGAAGATAATAAATGTGAAGCATGGATTTGAATAAAGCAAGAAAGGAAAGAAGGCAGGAATATGTTAATTGTAAAGAAATTTGGCGGTACTTCGGTTGCCAACAAGGAAAGGATCTATAATGTGGCAAGGCGGTGCATTGACGAGTACCAGAAAGGCAATGATGTTGTGGTCGTCCTTTCCGCAATGGGAAAAATGACGGATGAGCTGATTGAAATGGCGAGGAATATCAATCACAACCCTTCCAAGCGTGAGATGGATATGCTCTTAACGACAGGAGAGCAGACCAGCGTGGCGCTGGCGGCGATGGCATTTGACGCGCTCGGTGTTCCGGCGATTTCATTAAATGCATTTCAGGTGGCGATGCACACGACATCCAACTACTCCAATGCAAGACTGAAAAGAATTGATACGGAACGGATAAGGCATGAGCTGGATCAGAGAAAGATCGTGCTCATTACGGGATTTCAGGGCATTAATAAGTATGGGGATTATACGACGCTTGGACGCGGCGGCTCCGATACCACTGCGGTTGCGCTGGCTGCGGCGTTAAAGGCGGACGCCTGTGAGATCTATACGGATGTGGACGGCGTCTATACGGCGGATCCGCGTATTGTAAGGAATGCAAGGAAGCTTACGGAGATCACATATGACGAGATGCTCGATCTTGCGACGCTTGGGGCGGGTGTGCTTCATAACCGCTCAGTAGAAATGGCAAAGAAGTATGGTGTTCAGCTGGTGGTCCGCTCCAGTCTGACCAATGAAGAAGGAACAGTATTGAAGGAGGAAGTAAAAGTGGAGAGAATGTTAATCAGTGGAGTGGCGTCCGATAAGAACTGCGCAAAGATTTCAGTGGTGGGCTTGAGTGATAAGCCGGGAACCGCGTTCCGGCTGTTTGATGCGCTGGCATCGGCTAATATCAACGTCGATATGATCCTGCAGTCCGTAGGTCGTGACAATACACAGGATATTGCATTTACGGTAGTCGGGGATTATGCGGACGATGCCGTAAAGGTGATCGAGGAGAATAAATCAAGATTGAAATATCAAAAGCTGGAGTGCGAGAAGGGCGTTGCCAAGGTATCTATTGTCGGCGCCGGCATGATGAGCAATCCGGGCGTGGCTGCAAAGATGTTTGAGTGCTTATACAACAGTAACATTAACATCAAGATGATCTCCACTTCAGAGATCCGCGTTACGGTGCTGATTGACGAGAAAGAGGTGGAAAAAGCAGTCAATGCGGCGCATGATATTTTCGGACTGGCGGATTGACAGGATATTTTACAGCGCTTAGATTGCTGAAAAGAGGAAAAGCAAAGCAGTGAATTGTTTGAAGTCGCAAAACAATTCACTGTTTTTTGTTTTTTTAGATTTACATAACATTTTTATCTTGCGCAACTTCTATAGAAATGGTATGATTGAATCGGTTGTATCTGTCGATATCTGTCAATATTTGTCAGACAGATGGGTGACGGGAGATACAGCCGGTCATTTGGTGCAGATATCAGCTGGATAATGGAAAGGCGCGGTTATAGATCATGGGAAAAGAAAATAGTTCCGGAAGAAATCAAAATGCCGGAAAGGAACAGAGGGATACCCGCAGGGAAGAACGGCGGAGGAGAAGGATCAGAAATCAGGTGATTGCGTATCTGGTGCTGGTGCTTTTGGTCATCGGTGTATTTACGGGTGGATATTTTGGCATCCGGGTTTTGATAGAGCATATTAAATCAGGAAATCAGCAGAGAATTATTTCGGGCAATCAGATCGATGACTCGGAGTCAGCGAACAATTCCGGTGTGATCGCCACGCCGGAAGATATGATATCGCCGGACGAGATGCCGGTTTCGGAGCCGGTCGATCCCCTGCAGGAGGAGATCGCGGCTTGTCTGGCTTCCATGACGATGGAGCAGAAGATAGCGAATCTGTTCATCGTTACGCCGGAATCCATCACCGGAGTGACGACGGCGACACAGGCCGGAAATGGAACCCGTACGGCTCTGCAGGAATACGCGGTAGGCGGTATCGTATATTCGACAAGAAATGTTCAGAATGCGGATCAGTTTAAAACGATGATCACAAATACAAAAGATATGTACCGGGAGCTTTATGCGCCGGAGGTTTGGATCGTCGTGCGTGAGGAAGGCGCGGTCAATGTTATTGCCGGTAATGCAACCGGTGTGGCGGCGCAGCCGGCGGCAGGAGAGCTCGGGACTTCCGGGGATACGGGCAATGCTTATCAGGCTTATCTGACGATAGGCTCTTATCTAAAAGACTATGGGGTCGATGTGAATCTTGGACCGGTATGTGATGTGCCGGCAGAAGGCTCTTATCTGGGCAACCGTGCGTTTAATACAGACGCGGATATTGTAGCTTCCATGATCTCGTCAGCGGTGAATGGACAGAGCGATTTTGGCGTTATTACTTGTCTCACGGCATTTCCGGGTCAGGGGTCGGCATCCGGAGATCCGGCCAATGGCACAGCGGCTGCCGGAAAAACCCTGGATGAAATGCGTACTTCTGATTTCCTGCCCTTTTCGGCCGGATTTGCTGCGGGAGCGCAGATGGTCATGGTGTCTAATATGACGGTAGGGGAGGATGTTCCCTGTTCCCTGTCCTCTGCGATGATCACAGATGTGCTGCGTGGGGAATTAGGTTTTCAGGGAGTTGTTATTACGTCAGATATGGATCAAAAGGCGATCACGGCTCATTATACTTCCGGGGAAGCGGCAGTCATGGCGCTGCAGGCGGGAGCCGATATGATCATGAAGCCGGCTGATTTTGCGGAGGCATATGCGGCGGTGCTGGCGGCAGTTGCTGACGGTACACTCACGGAAGAACGGATAGATGAATCTCTTACCAGAATCTATACGATTAAGATGGCGGATTAGGATCCGCAGACCGGCTTATCTTAAGAAACAGCCTGCCAGCTCTTCGAGCGCTTTTTCCTCATCAGCGCCGTCAGCGGTCAGCTCGAGGGTTTTGCCCTCTGTTAATTTAAGAATCGACATTCCCATGATGCTTTTCATATTGATCTTTTTGTCCTGATCGATGATATGTAGGGAAGCTTCATAATGGCAGGCAGACTGTACCAGATACGGCAGCATATCCGCACCCATAACCTTTTCTATTTTAATTGTTTTTGTGATCATAGTTTTCTCCTTTGATTTTTTTGGGTCATTTGCCAGAAAAAATTCGTGCAGTCTCCCCATCATTCTCAGCAGGAATATCAATGGTTATTGGGATATTTAAGAATTCTTGACAAAATAAAAGGATCTGACAATCAAATAAGATATTGTCAAACCCCCGTTATAGAGCGATAGACGGGACTCGAACCCGCGAGCTCAACCTTGGCAAGGTCGTGTGCTACCAACTGCACCACTATCGCACATCTGTATCTGTCGATTACTCTTACAGACAATTCATAATATACTACATCATATCGCGGTTGTCAATTATTTTTTTCATTATTTTTTATTTTATGTAGTTCCTGCTTTGAAGAAGCTTATAAAAGCTTTTAAGGCACAAAATATGTAAAAAAATGGCATTTTCATCCCCATTATCTAGCGGTTGACATAAGCGAAATGAAACTATATGATGATATTATCCTAAATGATGGGATTACCATAAGCTGTGTCTGCGTTTGGATACGGCAGGGAGGGTAACTATGAGTTCGATGGTAAGAAAATGTCTGGCAGTAATTCTGGCATTTCTTCTATTGTATCCCGGGGGCGTGGTGACAGCCGCGGAAGGCCGGGGTATAGATACAGATAACAATAATACATACGAAGTCCTTGCGCGTTCCAATATGCGCGCCGCGCCGTCGATCGAGGGCGCCTGGATCATGACGATCCCGCAGGGGGCGGTGGTCAGATGCCTGGGAACGGATAAACAGGAATTTAGCGAGATCATTTATGAAGGGGTGACCGGATATATTTATTCCGGATGCATCCGTAAGATTGCGGCGCCGCAGCCGGTACAATCTGCACAGCCGGTACAATCTGCACAACCAGTACAATCCGCACAGCCGGTGCAATCCACGCAGCCGGCACAATCTGCACAGCCGGTGCAATCTGCACAACCAGTACAATCCGCGCAGCCGGTGCAATCCACGCAGCCGGTACAGTCCGCAGTGGAGGTTTCCGCAATGGGGCGGAGTGATTATCAGGCGGATGCTTCAACAAATGACAGCCGTCAATTAATGCTGATAGGCAGCGCATCGGGACTTGGCAGTCTTACGAATACTTACGTTGATGTGCAGACGCCGGAGGTACGGAAGATAGAGGTGCTGGTCAATGCCAATCTGCGTGGCGGCCCTTCCATAGAGACAAGGAGGATCCTGACGGTTCCTGAGGGGACTATGGTTACTTTTTTGGATGAAGGGGAGAATGGATTTACACATATTTCCTATCAGGGACAGACGGGGTATATTTATACAAAGCTTTTGGAGCTGGAAGAAGCTATGGCTTCCGACAGCGGTATCGTCTCTACAGTTACAACGAGGGAGATGCAAAATAGCGGGGGGGGACAAAACAACAACGGAATGGCGCTGATGGCGCAGAGAGGGCTCTTGTCTAACCGCAATGATGTGTCAACGCCAATTGCGGTGGAAGTAAGTGAAGTGGCGGCTGTATCTGATATGATCGAGGTACAGACGATCATAACCTCCGCTGCGCAGGCGGAAGCAGCGGTAAGACCGGCAGGGGTGATAGCGGAAGGATCGGCTTATGAGATCCGCAGCCGTGCTAATATGAGGACGTCCCCTTCTGCTGAAGGAGGCTGGATCACGACGCTTCCGGCAGGGGCAGACGTGATCAGTCTCGGAGAGACGGCAGGCGGATATACCATGGTACAGTATAATGGTATTACGGGATATGTGCTGGAAGATGTCCTCGTTGATAAGGTCGATGTGTCAAGATTTGGGACGGAGCCGGTCTTATTTACGGTGACGGCGTACTGCTCATGCAGGATATGCTGTGGGAATTACAGCCCGGAAGTGACGGGACGTGAATCGAGGACAGCGACGGGAACGATCCCGCAGCAGGGGAGGACGATCGCTGTGGATCCGATGGTCATACCTTATGGTACAAGCGTGCATATTGACGGCATGGGAGATTATATTGCAGAGGACTGCGGCGGCGCTGTCAGGCAGAATCATATCGATGTTTATTTTGAATCCCATGAGGCGGCGGTGGCATTTGGGTCGCGCAGGTTATATGTTTCCATTAATTCCCAATAAGCAAAGAACCTTTATAGGTATGGAAAAAGCCTGCGGGGGTGGAAAATTTTAAATAAAAATAATAAAAAAGATGTTCATGAGTGGATAATTATTATATAATATATCCGAAGGCAGTCAGTGAACAATAAGAGCCTGCGTGGCGGCCATATATGCCATGTGGCGGTATACATAGCACATCAGCGCTTTGAAGCGCAAACAGGGAAAAGAACAGCAATAAAAAATAGAAAAAACCGGGGGTGTTACAAGTGAAGGTATGTGCGCAATGTGGAACAAAAATCGGCAGAAAGGACAGATTCTGCGGCAAATGCGGGGGGACAGCTTTTATTGAAACATCTGCAAAAACCAAGTTTTGCGTATATTGCGGCGTGGCGATGGATGCTAAGGCAAAGTTCTGCCCCAAGTGCGGGAAATTAAACGAAGGAGATATTTCTTTATCATTTTTGAATGAAAAGAAGGAAGTTCCGGCAGAAGTGGAGCTGGATTTTCTGAAAGAAGCAAAGCAGCCAGCAGAAGCAAAGCAGCCGGCAGAGGCAAAGCTGGATTTTCTGAAAGAGGCAAAGCAGTCAGAAGAAGCGCAAAGTGCTGCGCAGCCTGCGTGGCGTCCGGCAGCCGTGGCATCTGACGAGAACAAAAATCCGCTGTTTGCCAATCCGTCTGTGGATTCCAAGACGGATCAGGAAGCGATGTGGAAGGAAGAAGAAAGACGGAGGATAGAGGAAGAAGAAGCTGTCCGGAGAGCAAGGGAAGAATTTAAACGCGCGGAGGAAGAACTCAGGAAGGCAGAGCAGGAAGCGGCGCGTAAGTTTGAGGAAGAACGCAAAAAGGCGGAAGAGGAACGCAGGCGGGCAGCGGAAGAAGCGGCGCGCAAAGCGGAAGAGGAGCGTAAGCGCGCGGAGGAAGAAGCAGCGCGCAAGGCAGAGGAAGAACGCGTCAAAGCGGAAGAGGAGCGTAAGCGCGCGGAGGAAGAAACGGCGCGCAAGGCGGAAGAAGAGCGTAAACGCGCGGAGGAAGAAGCAGCGCGCAAGGCGGAAGAAGAGCGTAAGCGCGCGGAGGAAGAAGCAGCGCGTAAGGCAGAGGAAGAACGCAAAAAGGCGGAAGAAGAGCGTAAGCGCGCAGAAGAGGAAGCAGCGCGTAAGGCAGAGGAAGAACGTATCAAAGCGGAAGAGGAGCGCAAGCGCGCGGAAGAAGAAGCAGCGCGTAAGGCAGAGGAAGAACGTATCAAAGCGGAAGAGGAGCGCAAGCGCGCGGAAGAAGAAGCAGCGCGTAAGGCAGAAGAAGAACGCAAAAAGGCGGAAGAAGAGCGCAGGAAAAAAGAAATTGAAGAGCTGCGTGCCGAAGCAATGGAGATGGGCAAAAAGGCTTTAAATAAAGCGAAGAAATCCGTAGAGACGGCAAGGACGGAGCTTGAGGCGGCATTAGATAAGTTTCATATGTACGACCAGAAGGCCGGCAAGGCTGCGGATGGTAAAGAGATGACAGACACACTCTGTGAGATTGAGGAGACACTTGGCATTCTTTATTATCAGGAGAAGTCCTTTAAACTGGCTGCGCCGCTTTTGAAGGATGCAAGCGAGCATGGAAGGAACCGGGCAAAGGTTTATATGGCGGAGTGGTGTCTGAGGAGCCGTAAGGAGCTTCCGGAGGATCCGGAGGAGCTGAAGAAGAAGCTGGAAGAAGCTTTGGCGGATGAGAGCTTGATGAAGAAATATCCGGAAGATCAGATGCTGGCTAATATGATTCTGGCGAGGATTCATCTTGAGGGCATCGGTGTAAAGAAGGATCAAGCGGAAGCATTTAAGTATTATCTGAAATGCGCGGAGCTTGGCGATGTGGATGCGATGGCGATGGTGGGAAACTGCTATCTGTATGGCGAAGGCGTAAAGAAGGATACCAAGACAGCGTTTACATGGAATGAAAAGGCGGCTAAGGAAGGTAATGAACGGGCGATCCGTAATGTGGCAGTCAGCTATGATTTCGGAACCGGCGTAAAGAAGGATCCGAAACAGGCGGTAGAGTGGTACAAAAAATTGCTGGCGATCCTGGGCAATGACAGATTTGCAAAATATAGGATTGCGATATGCTTAAGCGACCCTGACCGTGATTATGGCATCAAGCCGACGCAGGAGATGTATGAGGAAGCGATCTCTTATGCGAAGCAGGCGATCGAAGAAGGGGAGAAAAATGCCAATTATATTCTTGGTTATTGTTACACCTTCGGCAAGGGCGTCGACAAGGATCACGAGCAGGCATATCAGTATTATGTCAAGGCAGCTAATCAGGGACACCAGAAGGCAAAGGAAAAATTAACGAAATTTGTGAAGACGAATATGGGGCATGTTTACAGGTAAAGAAAACAGGAAAAGGGGAACCGGAGAGGTTTCCCTTTTTTGTGGTTTTTTCCGGAAATGTCTTGACTTTTTATAGGAGTTTATTTATAATTAACCCCGTGAGTTTTTGAAATCGTGGCGGG
This sequence comes from uncultured Lachnospiraceae bacterium, assembly GCA_964421915.1. GTDB lineage: Bacteria > Bacillota > Clostridia > Lachnospirales > Lachnospiraceae > NK4A136. Next base: position 364,631 of record CAYQZB010000001.1, on the reverse strand, counting down.
GTGTGGCTCAGTTTGGCTAGAGCGCCGTGTTAGGGACGCGGAGGCCGCAAGTTCGAATCTTGTCACTCCGATTGGACTCTGCTGAAGAAGCCTTGTTTGATCGCAAGGCTTCTTTTCGCAGAAAGGCAGAGCTGTTACAGATAAGCTTCCGGCATTTATAAGAAACAGTCCGGATGGGATATATGATGGGGAGCAGGAGACTGCCGGGAATACAGATGGGGGAATGGATAACATGATAAAGAGCATGACCGGGTTTGGACGCTGCGAGATGGAGGAGGACGGCCGGAAATTTACGGTAGAGATGAAGGCAGTCAATCACCGGTATCTTGATGAGAATATCAAGATGCCGAAAAAGCTGAACTTTTTTGAAGCGTCCATCCGCAATCTGATGAAGGAATACGCCCAGAGAGGCAAGGTAGATATTTTCATCACTTTTGAGGACTACACGGAAGAAAATGTCACTATTAAGTACAATCATGATATTGCGGCGGAGTATCTTTCGTATCTGAAGCAGATGAAAGAGGAATTCGGTCTGGAGGATGACATCCGTGTATCGACGCTTTCCCGTTATCCGGAAGTATTTACGATGGAGGAGCAGCCGATTGATGAAAGCAAGCTCTGGGGACTTCTGGAAAAAACGCTGAGGGGCGCTGCCGGGGCATTTGTGGAAGCCAGACAGCGGGAGGGCGAGAATCTGAAAAATGATCTGATCGGTAAGCTGGACGGGATGTTGAAGGTGGTAGATGAGATCGAGTCGAGATCGCCGGAGATCATCAGCGAATATCAGGAAAAGCTTCGGGCAAAGATAAAAGAGATGCTTTCCGATGTGCAGATTGATGAAGGACGTCTGCTGACAGAGGTTACGATCTTTGCGGACAAGGTCTGTGTGGATGAAGAGATCGTCCGGCTGCGCAGCCATATTGAGACGATGAAAAAGACGCTGATGGACGGCGGAAGCATAGGCCGCAAGCTTGATTTTATCGCTCAGGAGATGAACCGGGAAGCCAATACGATTCTTTCCAAGGTAAATGATTTGAACCTTTCGACTTATGGGATCGAGTTAAAAACAGAGATTGAGAAGGTACGCGAACAGATTCAGAATATAGAATAGTTGAGGACGCTTGCTTGAGTAAACTGATTCATATTGGATACGGTAATGTTGTAAATGTAGAAAAGATTATTTCGATCGTAAGTCCCGATGCCGCGCCGATCAAGCGTCTGGTGCAGCACGCGAAGGAAAACGGTCTTGCGATTGATGCGACGCAGGGAAGAAAGACCAAAGCGGTGATCGTGATGGAAAATCAGCAGGTGGTTCTTTCCGCACTCCTGCCAGAGACGATCATGGGCAGGGCACAGGCAGAGGACGGTGAAATAGGTGAGACGTGAAGGGATTCTTGTAGTGATATCAGGATTTGCCGGAACTGGTAAGGGAAGTGTGGTCAAGGGGCTGATGGAGCGGTATGAGCAGTATGCGCTGTCTGTCTCCATGACGACGAGGCAGCCGCGTCCCGGAGAAGAAGAAGGAGTTTCCTATTTCTTTGTCGATAGGGATCGCTTTGAGGAGGAAATAGAAAACGGCGGTCTGATCGAGTATGCTTCATACTGCGATAATTATTACGGAACGCCTAAAAAGTATGTACAGCAGCAGTTGAATGAGGGCAGGGACGTCATTCTGGAGATTGAGATCCAGGGGGCGCTTAAGATCAAAAAACAGTTTCCGGCGGCGCTTCTTTTGTTTATCGTACCGCCTTCCGCGGCAGAGCTGAAAAGAAGGCTGGTGGGCAGAGGAACGGAAACGCCGGAGGTCGTAGAAAAGCGGATGCGCAGAGCGGCGGAGGAAGCAGAGGGGATAGGACAGTATGATTACGTCATCGTCAATGATTCCCTGGATGACTGCATCAGTAAAACCCATGAAGTGATTGATGCAGCCCGGTTGATGCCGGTACGCAATGAGGCGTTTATCAAGGGCATTCGGAACGAATTGGCTGAAATGAGCCGGAAATAAATAATAAGGAGAATGAATTATGTTACACCCATCTTACACAGATCTTATGGAAGTGGTAAACAGTGAGGTTGAACCGGGAGAAGAGCCGGTTGTTGCAAGCCGTTATTCCATCGTTATGGCGACGGCGAAAAGAGCAAGGCAGATCATCGCGGGCGATGAAGCGCTGGTATACAGCAAGGGGAAGAAACCCTTGTCCGTGGCGGTTGAAGAGCTTAATGAATCAAAGATAAAAATACTTGGCGACGAGGATTAATACAGCCATGATAGCGTGATCTTTGAATGTCTTCAAGGACGCGCTATTTTTGGATCGCAGCAAGGGAGCTTTCTTCTATGAATGTATTGCTGATTTCTCTGGGATGTGATAAAAATCTGGTTGATAGTGAAATGATGCTTGGCATGCTTGCGGATGCGGGGTATCAGATTACGGATGACGAAGCCGAAGCGGATATCATCATCGTTAATTCCTGCTGTTTTATCATGGATGCAAAGCAGGAAAGCATTGATACCCTGATCGAGATGGGGACATTCAAGGAGAATGGAAGATGTAAGGCGTTGATTGTGACCGGCTGTCTGGCGCAGCGTTACGCAAAGGAGATTCATGAGGAGATCCCGGAGGTGGATGCCGTCATCGGGACGACAGGAGCCGATCAGCTGATCTCGGTGATCGAAGGTGTTCTTGCCGGCAGGAGCAGGGATGCAGTCATGGAAACCGGTCATGCACCGTTGTACGGTAAAAGACGGATCCTTACGACAGGCGGCTATTATGCGTATCTGAAGATCGCGGAGGGCTGCGATAAGCATTGTACCTATTGTATCATCCCGAAGGTCAGGGGACATTACCGCTCCGTACCGATGGAGGCGCTTCTTGCAGAAGCGGAAAAGCTTGCGGAACAGGGAGTAAAAGAGCTGATCCTTGTAGCACAGGAGACGACGGTATATGGGCAGGATCTTTATGGAAAGAAAGCATTATCAGAGCTTTTGAAAGGACTGTGCAGGATCAATGGGATCGAATGGATACGCCTTATGTACTGCTATCCGGAGGAAATTGATGAGGAATTAATCCGGACAATGAAGGAAGAAAATAAGATATGCCATTACCTTGATCTGCCGATCCAGCATGCAGACGATCGGATCCTTCAGAGGATGGGGCGCAGGACAAACAGAGACAGTCTGAGAAAGACGATAGAAAAGCTCCGTAGTGAGATACCGGATATCTGCCTCAGAACAACTTTGATCACCGGATTTCCGGGGGAAAACGTGGAAATGTTTGAAGCGCTTGCTGCATTTGTGGATGAGATGGAGTTTGACAGGCTTGGGGTATTTACATACTCTGCAGAGGAAGATACGCCGGCGGCGGAGATGCCGGATCAGATTGCAGAGGAGGAGAAGGAAGCTCGCAGGAATGAGATTATGCTGCTGCAGCAGGAGATCGCATTTGAAAAGGCCAAGGCTATGGTCGGTCAGGTGCTTCCCGCTATGGTGGAGGGACGTCTTCCCGAGGAAGGGGTCATCGTTGCGAGAACTTATATGGATGCCCCCGGTATAGATGGCAATGTATTTATTGAGACAGACAGGGATTTTTACAGTGGCACGATAATAGATGTCCGAATTACCGGAAGCAATGAATATGATTTGATTGGAGAACTGGCGGATGAATCTACCTAATAAACTGACATTATTTCGAGTGATATTGATTCCGTTTTTTCTGTTTTTTTTATTGACGGGGTATGGCGGGGTGTCCGGCAGATGGATCGCACTAGGAATCTTTGCGGTGGCAAGCCTGACGGATCTTTTGGATGGACAGATCGCGAGGAAATATCATCTGGTCACGAACTTTGGTAAATTTATGGATCCTCTGGCAGATAAGCTTTTGGTATGCAGCGCCATGATCGCATTCGTTGAACTGGGACAGATGCCGTCATGGGTCGTTATCATTATTATCAGCAGGGAATTTGCAATCAGCGGATTTCGTCTGGTGGCGGCTGACAATGATGTCGTGATCGCGGCAAGCTGGTGGGGAAAGTTTAAGACGGTCTCCCAGATGGTCATGGTCATCCTGATGATCGCGGATATTGAGCAGCTTGCTTTGGTGACGGAGATCGTTATGTGGCTGGCGCTGGCATTGACGCTGATCTCGATGATCGATTATTTTATCAAAAACAGAGGAGTTATGAAGGGGTCTATGTAGTTTCACAATTACCTATTGATTGTAAAAAATGAGAGGATGAGGAAAGAGATATGACTGCAGAAACCATATTTGTCGGAACAGAGCTGTTATTAGGGAATATCATAAATACGAATGCCGCTTACCTTGCGGAGCAGATGGCAGTATTGGGTTTTCCGATGTATTATCAGACAACGGTAGGGGATAATGCACAGCGGCTGGAGGGCTGTATTCGTCAAGCTTTGGATAGGTCAGACCTTGTAATCCTGAGTGGAGGACTGGGGCCGACGCAGGATGATATTACAAAGGAGACTGCGGCAAAGGTGATGAGAAAGGAGCTTCTCCTGAATGAAGAAGCCAAAAAGCAGATCGAAGCCTATTTTGCGAAAAAAGGGAAGATGATGGCGGAGAATAATTTAAAGCAGGCGATGATGCCGAAGGACGCCATTATGCTGGAAAATACCAACGGAACAGCGCCGGGTGTCATCATGGAGGAAAACGGTAAGATATTAGTGCTGCTTCCCGGACCGCCGGAAGAGCTCAGCCTGATGTTTGAACGATCGGTGATCCCGTATCTGCAGAGCAAGGTATCGCAGGTGATCTATTCGGCGACGGTAAAGGTATGTGGCGTGAGCGAGAGCGATGTGGCGCAGCAGTTGGATGATCTGATCAGGAGCGCAGGAGAAGTGACGGTAGCTCCTTATGCCAAGATCGGGGAGGTCCATCTTCGCGTGACAGCAAAGGCGGAGGATGAAAAACAGGCGAAAAAGCTGGTTAAGCCTGTGATCAAGGATATCAAGGCAAGACTTGGGGACGCGGTATATACCACGCATGAGGAGGTCAGCTTGGAGCAGAGCGTAGTCGATCTCCTGCTGGCGAATGATCTTACGGTAACAACAGTCGAATCCTGTACCGGAGGACTTCTGGCAGGGCGTCTGATCAATGTGCCGGGCGTTTCCGAGATTTTTAAAATGGGGCATATTACATACTCTAATAAGGCGAAGCGCAAGATCGTCGGTGTCAAGAGAAAAACACTGGAGAAATATGGAGCAGTCAGCGGTCAGGTCGTGAGGGAGATGGTAAACGGTGTGCTGCAGCTGACACGTGCGGACGTTGCGGTTTCGGTTTCCGGCGTGGCGGGACCTGACGGGGGGACGCCGGAAAAGCCGGTCGGTCTTGTTTATATTGCATGCAGTGTCTGTGGTACGGTCACGGTGCAGGAGTGTCATTTCAGCGGAACCAGAAAAAAGATCAGAGAGAGCGCTGTTGCCGCGGCGCTGATCCTGATGCGCCGTTGTATCATGGCATACAGCAGCAAGGTGACTTTCGGAGAGGATTAGGATTTCCGGTGGATGCGCAGATTTATTTCAGTTAAAATAGCAGACGGATTTTGCACGGCAAAAATATTGCATAATAATACTTGCGAAAGCCGAAAATATGTGTTATGGTATTTCTATCAGATTCTAAGACATGCAGTCTGCGATGCGCAGACTGTGTTGTCGTCACGGGATGGTTCATCCGGGCATTACAGCCAAAGATCCAAGGGAAAAAGACGGGGGAGGGATGCCTTTGAGGGAGTTTTAATGGACAGATTATTTGCTAAGATGCATTTGGCAAGAAGAATAAATTAAAAAATGAGGAGAGAATAAAAAATTATTTTTAATGTCTTCTTGACAAAAACGAACATATGTTTTATTATACATAATAGAACATTTGTTTGCTATTTGAATAATTTTTATATAAGGAGAGATGGAACAATGGAAAGAGAAGAAAAATTAAAAGCATTAGAAGCTGCCATGATGCAGGTAGAAAAACAGTTTGGCAAAGGCGCTGTTATGAAGCTGGGGGATCCCGCCTCAAAATTAAGTGTTGAGACGATACCCACCGGCTCCTTAAGCCTTGACATTGCATTAGGTCTGGGCGGTATTCCGAAGGGGCGTGTGATAGAGATCTATGGTCCGGAATCTTCCGGTAAGACGACGGTAACTCTGCATATGATTGCGGAGGTACAGAAAAGAGGCGGCATTGCGGGATTTATCGATGCGGAGCATGCGCTGGATCCGACATATGCAGCGGCGATTGGCGTAGATGTGGACAATCTTTATATTAACCAGCCGGATTACGGCGAGCAGGGACTGGAGATCGCAGAGGCTATGGTACGTTCCAGCGCAATGGATATCGTGGTGGTTGATTCCGTCGCGGCGCTGACGCCCAAGGCGGAATTGGAGGGCGATATGGGAGATTCCCACGTCGGACTGCAGGCGAGGCTGATGTCGCAGGCGCTCCGCAAGCTGGCAGGCGCTATCAGTAAGTCTAATTGTACTGTGGTTTTTATTAACCAGCTGCGTGAAAAAGTCGGTATCATGTACGGGAATCCGCAGGTTACCACCGGCGGTAATGCCTTAAAATACTATGCTTCCGTCCGTATGGATGTCCGCAGGGTAGAGCAGTTAAAGCAGGGCGGTGATTTTGTCGGCAACAGGACGAAGGTAAAGATTGTGAAGAATAAAGTGGCTCCTCCGTTTAAAGAGGCAGAGTTTGATATCATGTTCGGCGAGGGGATCTCCTATGAAGGGGATCTGCTGGATCTGGCAGCGGAGATTGATGTCATCAATAAAAGCGGCGCGTGGTATGCATATCAGGGCAATAAGATCGGGCAGGGCAGGGAGAACGCTAAGATCTTCTTAAAGGATAATCCTGAGATTTGCGCAGATATCGATCGCAGGGTAAGGGAGCATTTCAATCTAGGTGGAATCCCTTCGGAAATGGACGGAAAGAAGAAAGCGGCAAAGAAGTCTTCGGAGAAGGCGGAAGCATGACACAAAAATGGAGCGTATGATGATGCCGGGATGCATAATGGTATCAGAGTGTGATGCAGGAAGCTTTGTGAGGATAGAAGGACCGGATGTTATGTTAGTAACAAAGATACAGGAATATTCTAAGAATCGATATCAGATATGGTTAGATGGGGAGGCCGCTTTTGTATTATACAAAGGCGACCTGCGCCATTATGGGATCAGGGAGGGGGAAGAGCTGGGGGAAGCTGACTATGAACTGATCCGAAAAGAGACAGTATCCAAAAGAGCAGAGAAAAGGGCGCTTCACCTTTTGGAGAAGCGGGATTATACGGCGGCTGGACTGCAGCGGAAGCTGACCGAGGGCGGATACTCCGAAGAAATAGCAAAGGCGGCAGTCGAATTGATGAAGGACTATCGTTATCTGGACGACGCGCGTTATGCCGATCAGTATATCCGGTGTTATTCCGGCAGAAAGACGAGGCGGGCAATCTGCGCCAAGCTGGCGGAAAAAGGGATTGCAAAGGATGTGATCGCTGCTGCTTACGAGCGGTTTGCCTGGGAAGGTAATGAGACGGATGAGGAAAGTATGGCGATAGAGCTGCTGAGAAAACGTCATTATGAGGGCGGAGTCCTTGAAAAAAGGGAGAGGGAACGGCATATTGCTTTTTTAGCGCGCAGAGGGTTTTCCATTTCCTGTATCAAAAAGGCGTTGGCAGCTTTTGAGGGCGAATAGATACAGATTATGCTGTATGGAGCAAAATTGCGTATAAAACGATATCTTTACAGATCTTTGCGGGTAAGTGCTTCATTGTAAAATCAAATGCGACAAGGGTAATTAACTCTATCGCATTTTGATTTTTCTTATAAAAATCAGAGAGTGCTACAAGAGAATTAAAACTCTTGTGGCACTCTTTTTTATTTCACAAAAAGCAGAAAGGAGATAAAAGGGGCATGAGGAAAGGAAATAGACGGTTGAACTTCACGGACCGGCAGACCATTGAGAAGATGCACACGGCAGGGGTAAAAGTTTCAGCTATTGCGGATGCGGTGGGTGTACACAGAGCAACCATATACAATGAATTGAAACGTGGTGGGGAACCTTACCGGGCAGAGGTAGCACAAAGAGCATTATAAACCAGGGAGCAGGACGGAAAGCGAGGTTTTCAGCATGAGGATGGAAGCCGGGTTGACATTGGGAAGCCTTTTTGACGGGATAGCAGGGTTTCCACTGGCAGCAGGGCGGCACGGCATCAAGACAATATGGACAAGCGAGATAGAGCCGAACTGTATAGACATAGCAAAACGGCACTTCCCGGATGCCGTGAACCTGGGGGACATTACCAGGATAAACGGCGGAGAAATCCAGGCGGTGGATATTATCAGTTTCGGAAGCCCGTGCCAGGATTTGAGCGTGGCAGGGAAGCAGACGGGGCTTGACGGTTCCCGTTCCGGCCTATTCATGGAAGCCGTGCGGATTATACGGGAAATGAGGGAAAAGACGGATGGAGAATATCCAAAGTATATCATATGGGAAAACGTGGCCGGGGCTTTTTCAAGCAATAAAGGAGAGGATTTCCGCCGGGTCCTGGAAGAAATCACAGAAACCAGTATTCCAATGCCTACAAGTGGGAAATGGGCATCCGCCGGAATGGTTGGAGTTGAGGGAGCAGGGGGGGAACTGCGGACAGTTGCATGGCGGCAGTTGGATGCCCAGTTTTGGGGAGTGCCCCAACGTAGAAAAAGAATCTACCTTGTCACAGATTTTGGAAATGGACGTGCCGGACAGATACTTTTTGAGTGCGAAAGCGTGTTGGGGTATTCTGGAACGGGCCAGGAAGAGGAAAAAGGAAGTGCCGACAATCCTAAAGATAGCACTATTGGAGAGGATTGCAGAGGAATGGCAGAAGAGCCGGACGGACAAATGAAATTAGATTTCGGCAGGACGGCGGATAGGATTTACATAAACGCCCAAAAGAGCGTAACCCTTATGGGAAGAGCAGGGGGCGGCGGTGGGAAAACTGGCCTTTATCTGCTGCCAGTGTACACGATAGCCGGAAACGTCATTGGCAGGGATGAAAAGCATGGCGGCAACCAATTGGGGATAAACCAGGATGTTGCCCCAACGCTGACAAGCACGGACCGGCACGCCATAGCATACACCCAAAGCGGATATGCAGAGTTTAAAGAGGGCGTGGGGACAATCAAAAAGAGCCGTGGGGCAGCAGGGGGCGGAAGTGAAACCCTGGCCGTGATAATTGAACGGATTGCCACAGCGGTAAAGTACCGGGTCCGCCGCCTTACGCCGCTTGAATGTGAACGCCTGGACGGTTTCCCGGATTACTGGACAAGGTATGGGGCATCCGGCAGGGAAATGTCCGACAATGCCCGTTACATGGCCCTGGGAAACAGCATTGCGGTTCCGTGTGCAGAGCGTGTATTTATCGGCATAAACAAAGCAGAAAGCGAGGAAAAGGAATGATGGAAAACGTGATGGTCATAGGCACAACCGCAATTATTATGATTTTAGGAATATTTTTGTACATAGCGCTGGCAGGGGTGGCAATTATCTATTCCATGGGAGCAGATAAAAGCCCTAAAGGCATCCGCATTTTCTATGGAATCCTGGGCGTGGCCATGATTTATGCATTTATCCGCTATGTGTGTCTATTTGCATAAGTAAGGTGGAAGCTATGACAGTACGGGATATTTTGGAAGTGATAAACAATTCAGATAATCTATTGATTGTACGGGATGCGGAATGTGAAAGCAAGCAGGAAACCATATACAAGGGGTATAAGGCATTGTTGGCATATGACCCCGTGGCGGATGCCGTCATGGATGCCCAGGTAAAGAAGTTTAGGGCATCCCCGGAAATCCGGCATAAGGAATGGGAAAGCAGGGGATTGATGCCGCCAATGGAGCCGGAGAAAACGCCGGATTTCTGCTTTTCTGATTTGCAGATGACCCTATATTACAAAATCATTATTTAGGAGAAAGAGAAATGGCGGAAATGAAATTGGCGGTGGAAATAAAGGACCTGCCGGAGTTTAAATCCTGGATTGCCAGGACAAAAAAGGTTATGCGGCGGCGTGCATGGATAAACGGCCAGAGGGCCAGGAAAGCGAGGAAAAGAGTAAATGGGAGCATATTGTAATTGGCACGGCAAAGAGTTGGTAAACGTGGCGGAGCATGAGCAGGAACAATGTTGGGAGCAGGGGCGGAAGTGTGAGGAATGCCCGTATTTTGGGGAAAAGGAAGATGGGATGGACAAATTGAGAATGGCGGAAACGAATTATAAAAACTATCACCCTATCAATGGCGTGGTGGAGCCGGATTTCCTGGAATATCTTAAGGAAACATTCAGAAAGTGGCAGCAGTACCACGAAGAGGGCGTGGCGTTGGGTAGCCGTGAAATTGCGAAGCTGTCAAACGTAGTGGCAGGGGCAAGGATGAATTCCCGGTTTGGGTTTGAGAAGTTTGCACAGCGTTTCACGGATGAAGAGGGCCAGGAATGGTTTTCTTTGATGATTTACAAGAACCGGGAGGAAATGGAGATTGATGCACAACCCTTATACCATTTCACAACCAGGATTCACAAATAGGAAAGAGAGGATAAGAACATGGGATTGATGGATGGATTCACAAGTGACGGCACCGTGGAAATGAAGCACACGGAGTATTACAAACTTATGAGGGAAGCGGCAAAGGCGGAACTGGCAGAAAATGCGGCCAGGTGCAACGTGCCCCATGAGTACATCCGGGAAATGCTGACCGGGGAGAGGGAAGCCCCGGCGATTCTGACGGAAATAGAAGCGGACCCGGATTATGAGGTTGAAAACATACTTACGGCGGCACGCCGTTTCTTGCGTACAATGCAGGATGAAGAACGGGTGATAAAAGGTGCGGAAACCTTAAGGAATATTGTGGAATTGGCAGAAATGAAAAGGCTTAATGAAATCATCCTGGCCAATGATGAAAAGCTAAAGGCCAGGGATGCCGCCCAGGAGAAGAAAACGCCGGATATTTGGAGTTGTGAAACGTGCTTCCATAACAGAAAAGGAAAGAAACTTCCTATCTGCGGAGGATGCGAGGATGGAAGCAAATACACGCCAATGGCTGACGGGCAGCAGGCCCAGGGAGAGGAAAAGGAGGATGGGAGCAATGGCAATGATTGAGTTGGTAAAAGAGGTTGAAGCCGCCACCATGGCGGAACTGAACCGGGCAAACGAAAAGTTTCCTTTATTCAATAGCAAGCATGAGGGTTATGCCGTAGTCCTGGAAGAGTTGGAGGAAGCAAAGGAAGCCATGAAAGAAGTGGAATTATCCATTGGCGTGCTATGGGATGGAGTAAGAGGGAAAGAAATAGCGTGTTTCCTGGTGGAAGATACAAAGCCCATGGCGATATACCACCAGGCCGTGAATGCCGCTTGTGAAATGATTCAAGTGGCGGCCATGCTGATGAAATATGAAATGAGCCAGGGGGATGCAGGAACCAAGGCGGAAAGCGAGGAAATAGACTATGGCGATATATGCGGTTGATTTTGACGATACCCTGGCCGTTACCAGGTTCCCGGAAATCATAGGGCCAAAGGAAAAGGTTGTGGCGGCGGTAAAAATGCTGAAAGCCAACGGCCATAAAATCATCCTTTGGACAAGCAGAGCCGGGAAAGACCTGGCCGCCGCCGTGGAGTGGTGCCAGGGCCAGGGCATTGTATTTGATGCGGTGAATGAGCCGTTGCCGGAGCAGATGGAAAAGTGGGGGAACGATACAAGAAAAATCTATGCAGATTTCTACATAGACGATAAGGCCATGACCGTTGAAGCCCTGGAAAGCATCATGGACCAGGTTGTGGGCATTGTGGAAGAATACAAGTTGCGGCAGTAGAGGGGGACGGGATGATTAAACGTGTGATTGGTGCATTGTACGGGATTTTCCTGGAAGAGCCATTGAGCCGCTTGCATAATTGGCAATGTCGGTTTGAAAAGGAATATCTGAACTATTGCCGGACGGGATGTAAGGATTGCTATAAATGGAATGGTTATTGCCGTAGCCAAAAAGAGGGAACGCCCTATAAGAGATTCCGCCGGAAATATCACGATATGGGCAAATAAGAATCAGAAAGCGAGGGACTTAACATGGGAAATGCACTTGCATTATTTTTAGGGACCATGGAACGGGGAAAGGCGGCCCAGTGCTTCCTTATCGGCAGCAGGAACCACAAGGGCATCCGCCCGGAACTGGCAGAGGTAAGGGAAGTGAAAGCAATGATGGCGGTAATTGACCAGGAAATGGGAAATTGCAGGAGCCTGGCGGAACTGGATTTCCGGGCCGGGTATGTGGCCGGAAGAATCTATGAAAAGGAAGCCGCCGGGGGCATCACGCCCAGGCACAAGCAGGAACTTATAAATATTCTGTATGCAAAGTATGAAACCATCCGTGGTTTGGAAATGGGGGTGTAGGATGCAGTTTGTGATTGGTGGAATGAAGTATGACACTGAAAAGATGGAAAAGGTGGCAGGGGTAAAGAAATGGTATAGGGAAGATAATTTCATAAACCGTGCCATATTTCCAGGGCAGGAAGTTGGAAGAATCCGTGATTGTGAGTTATGGAAATCTGAAAAAGGGAATTGGCTGTTGACCCATGACGAGGATTATAAAACTTTTGGTGAAGCAATAGGGGAAGAGGAAGCCAAAGCCCTTTTGATGCGGTATGCAACGGAAACATACGAAAATATGTTCGGTGAATTGCCGGAAGCATGAATGGAAAAGCGAAACCCGGTTGCAAGGTGGGGAACCGAAACAACCGGGTTGGAACTTAACAAGGACATTATAACACAACATATAGGGGAAATAAAGAGTTTTCTTCTATATATAGGAAAGAAAGGCGGAAACCATGGAACTTTACATAATCTTTGCAGTGGTAGCGGCGGCAATGCTGATTATATCCGCCCCGGCCTTGTTAGGGCTTGCGGTAATAAAGAAAGCGTTTGACAGATTCCTGGATTAAATTTTTGGATGGGCGGTGCCCCTTGCCGTCCTTGTAATGGGTATTAGCATATCGGACACCCTGGAAAATATATGGAGATAGAAAGGGATAGGTGGGTGATGGGGTGGGATGGATGGGTGGGTGGATGATGGGGTGGGTGATGGGAGAGAGTACCCAGGAGCAGGGAAGAGGGTAGGGGCTTGACATATAAAGGTGGGGAACATGAAAAAGAAACTCTATGATGATTACGATTATGAGGAAGCATACCAAAAGCAGTGTGACACCCTGGAAGAATGGGAGTTGGAAAAGCTGTTAAAGGATGGAAAGGTGGGATGCCTTTACAGAACCACCACAACCAAGGCGGAGAACATACAGAGCGGCACCGTATTGTTGGAAAGCCAGGTATACCCGGCCTTTAAAGATAAAAAGGATATGCCAGTGACGGCAAAGAAGAGGGAAACCAGGCCGTCACAGAAGAACCTAAACGATAAGAACGCAAGGCGTTATCTCATACGTCTGGCAAATATCAATTTTGGCAAGGGGGACATATGGGCCACGTTTGGATGGAATGATGGTTGTCTGCCAGAGGACGAGGACAGGGCCAGGAAAGATATAACGAATTTCATCAAGCGGATAAACCGCCGCCGGAAGAAAGCAGGATTGGACAATGCAAAGTATATCTATATCCTTGCCTTTGACGGGTACAAACGCCCACACTTCCACATTCTGTTATCCGGGGATGGTATGGACCGGGACGAACTGGAAGAACTTTGGGGAAAGTGTGACAGACCGAACACCAGGAGGATAAAGCCGGATGACGATTTCCTTATAACCGGGCTTGCCACATACATATCACAGAACCCACACGGGACAAAAAGATGGTGCCCGTCAAAGAACCTTAAGAAGCCGGACAAGCCAACACGAAGCTATTCAAAGTTTGGGAAAAGCAAGGTGGAGAGGATGGCAAAGAACCATGAAGAGTTGAAAAGCCAGATGGAAAAAGCCTATCCGGGGTTTGAATTCCTGGATGCAGAGGTCAAGTATAACGGCATCAATGCGGCGTTCTACATATACGCCCGTATGGTGAAGATTAAGCGAAAGGAGCCTAACAAAAAATGAGAATTGTATCAATCATCAACTTAAAGGGTGGGTGTGCCAAAACCACCACCGCCGTTTCCATGGCGGAACTGTTGGCAGAGGGGGACAAGGGAAGAAAGCGGAGCGGCGTGCCTATGGGGCGTATGTTCTGCCGGGAATCATGCCGGATGTGTGAGAAGCACACGCCAACAAAGGCGGAAAAGGCCATTAACGCCAATATGGCGGCGGTGGACGATTGCTTTAAATTGCCAGTGATAAAGGCAATTGCAGACCTT
>CAYQZB010000001.1:321031-350204 GCA_964421915.1 uncultured Lachnospiraceae bacterium | reverse complement strand
GAAAAAGAGAATAAGAGCCGGAAAGGCCAGTGCCTTTGACAGCATGGCCGCCGCCAATTCTATGAGTATAGGACGGAATTTATAACACGGGTTGCCCAGGCAATGGATATGTTGCCAGGTGAGAAAGGATTGGATGATGGGAATTGATTTAAGCAGATTCAAAGTGATTCATGGCGAAAGGGTATTAAATGCCGTGGCATTGATGGAAGTACATATGCCGGATAATATGGACTATGACAATAGGGACACGATTGTAAAACCAAAGTTTATTGAGGTGCTTGCAATCAATGAGGATGGGAACATTGTATCTATACGGGATGAAGCATGGACGTTCCAGTTTATCCCGGTTATTGCAGGAGAGCCAGGCGGCAGCAGGGCACGGTAAACGGGTCAGAATATGGGGATGATTTATATTAACATGGGCTTATGGATAGGGACATTCATAAGCCTTTAATCTTTAGAGGGGAAAGGACGGTGGCAGCAGTTGAAAGAATATGCAAAGAGTTTCTATCAATCGGATGCCTGGAAGAAAGCCAGGCAGACAGCAATCAAACGTGCAAACGGATTGTGCGAAAGGTGCCGTGCATCCGGGCGTTATGTGCCGGGGGCGATTGTACACCATAAGAAATATATAACGCCTGGCAATATACATGATGCCAGAATAACACTTGCCCTGGACAATCTGGAATATGTATGTGAGGATTGCCACAACAAAGAGCATAAGGCAAAGCAGAATTCCCGTTACCGTTTTGATGAAAAGGGGAATCTGCTTCCACCGATAGGGGAGCCGGAGCGGACCACTCCCCCCGGTGGGCGGATTCTGGGAGGGGCTGAAAGAACCGAGGGAGATACCTCAAAAAAACTCCGCAGGGTCGCACGCATATGAGGGGGGATAAACGTGGAAAAGAAAAACAAGGTTTCCTTAAGTAAGTCGGAAAAAAAGGACACTGAAAAAAAGGCCGAAAATCTGGATGAAAATAAAAGTAAATCCGACACGAAACCAAAGAGAAGAATAAACAAAATCACACCGGCCCGGATAAAGAAAGAGATAGATTTTTTAACGCCAATGTTTGACGGGATTGATGACAAGGACAAGAAAAACCTTGTGAATTCACTGATAGAGGAAGCGGCGTTTCTGAAAGTGGCGTGCTTCCAAGCCAAGGAGGAATTGAAGAAAGAGGGGCTTACAACGGAAACGGTGAACGCCGCCCAGAAGTTTGTAAAGGCCCACCCGTCCGCCACGATTTATGAAAAATATTCACGCCAGTATACGGCAATCATCCACACGCTTATTGAGTATTTGCCGCCAAAGGAAAAGAAGAATATCAGCAGATTGGCAGAATTAAGGAATGGATAATAATTTCATTTTTCAGTATTGGGATGCCATACAGAACGGCACCGTGACAGTAGGCGAGTGGATAAGGACCATTTACAAAATCCTTGTGGATGGGCTGAAAAGTGGCAAGTGGGATTTTGACGGGAAAAAGGCCGAAAAGGCCATAACTTTCATAGAAAATTTTTGCCACCATTCCGAGGGCCGAAACGATTTACTGAAACTTGAATTGTGGCAGAAAGCCATTGTGAGTGCCATATTCGGAATCATGGACAAAAAGACCGGGTATAGGCAGTTTAGGGAGGTTTTTATTGTCGTTGCCCGTAAGAACGGGAAAACATTGTTTGCCGCCGCAATAGCGGCATACATGGCATACATAGACGGGGAGTATGGGGCAAAGGTTTATTTCCTGGCCCCAAAGCTGGACCAGGCAGACCTTGTTTATGATGCCTTTTACCAGATTGTCCAGGCGGATGATGAACTGGAAAGCATCACGAAGAAACGCCGCAGCGATATTTATATAAAAGAATTCAATACAAGCATCAAAAAGATTGCCTTTAATTCCAAGAAATCGGATGGTTTCAACCCACAGATGGTTGTCAATGATGAAATGGAAGCATGGCCAGGGGACCAGGGACTTAAGCAGTATGAGGTTATGACTTCCGCCCTGGGGGCCAGGAAACAGCCGCTTATATTGTCCATATCAACGGCAGGGTACATAAATGACGGGGTTTATGATGAACTTATGCGGCGTGCAACGTCATTCCTAAAAGGCAATTCAAAGGAAAGCCGGATTCTGCCTTTCCTTTACATGATTGACAATATAGAGAAATGGGACAGCCTGGAAGAACTGAAAAAGAGCAACCCCAACCTGGGCGTTTCCGTGTCGGAAGAATTCTATATTGAGCAGATAGAGATTGCAAAGGCATCACTGCCCAAAAAGGTTGAGTTTTTGACCAAGTATTGCAATATCAAGCAGAATTCCAGTGTGGCATGGCTTGACTATTGGGACGTGATGAAAGCGGTAAACGAGGACATACACCTTACACTGGAACAATTCCGGGGCTGTTATTGCGTGGGCGGCATAGACCTTTCACGGACAACGGACCTTACGGCGGCATCAATCGTTATCTGGAAAAATGGGAAATGGAACGTCATTACAAAATTCTATATGCCAAAGAAACGGTATGAAGTGGCCGTGAGTGAAGATAATGTGCCATACAATTTGCACCGTGAACGGGGATTCCTGGAAATATCCGGGGAAAACCAGATAGATTACAAGGACGTGTATAAGTGGTTCATAGAACTGGTAAAGGTATATAAAATCCGTCCTCTGAAAATCGGATATGACCGATACATGGCCGGATATTTGATTGATGAACTTAAGATGGCCGGATTCCAGACGGATGATGTTTACCAGGGCACAAACCTAACGCCCATACTGCATCAATTTGAGGGTGATTTGAAAGATGGAAAATACAACCTGGGGGACAATACCCTTTTGGCATCCCACCTTTTGAACGTGGCCGTGGAAATCAACATAAATGACAGCCGCATGAAGCCCGTAAAGATTGAAAAGCGTTTGAGGATAGACGGGGCGGTTTCCGTCTTTGATGCAATGACAATGGTTTCAAAATACCATAGCGAGATAGGCAAGAAGCTGTTAAACGAAGCGGCATAAAAGGCCGCCGGGGCAGCAGGGTTTTAAAGTGGGTCAGAATTTCAACACGAATATATTTACAATGGGTCCATGGGCGTGTTCCATGGGCCTATTTTTGAGGAAAGGGGGTAATAGTACGGGAATTATCGCAAACGTATTGGGAGCCTTTAGGGCAAAGTATAGGCCGCTGTTATTGAGCCGTGGGGAGTATGTCCCAACGGGGACGTTACGGGATAACGACATAGTGGGGGCCATAGCGGATGCCATAGCAAAGAACGTGGGCAAGTTACAGCCCCAGGTAATACGCAAGGACGAAAAGGGATTGACGATAAAAAATGATTACCTGGCCAGGCTTTTGACATTAAGGCCATGCCCGGAAATGTCAACCTATGATTTCCTTTACCGCATAGCATCCGATTTGGTTTATACTTCCAATTCCTTTTCCGTGATTTTCTACAATGAGGATTTTACACGGGTAAAGAGCATACAGCCGATTACCGCCAAGAGTTACCGCATTTTTGAGGATGACCGCCACAATATCCTTTTCCGCTTCCGTTGGGATTATGACGGGGAAATATACACGGTGCCATACCAGAACGTCATCCACATAAAAGCGAGGTACAACAAAAAAAGGTTCCTGGGGACATCCCCGGATATTGAGTTAAAAAGGAGCCTGGACCTTGTGGAAACATCCGGGGAGATTATAAAGAGCATTGTAAATCATTCCAATAGCATTTCCGGGTATTTGAAATATAGCAACCTTGCGGATGATAAAGAGTTAAAGGAAAAGGCAAAGGAATTCCAGGATGCCTATATGAACGCCGAAAACGCCGGAGGGATTGCGGCGTTGGATAGCACATATGAATTCCACGAAATCAACAAGAAAACGATACCGTTGCCAACCGCACAGATTACGTTTTTGCGTGATAACGTATACCGCTATTACGGCGTAAATGAAAAGGTGCTGACTTCCACCCTTTCAGACCAGGAATGGATTTCATTTTATGAAAACGTGATTGAACCTATAGCAATCCAATTGGGGTATGAGTTTACTTTCAAACTTCTTACACCAAGGGAAATCGGATATGGGAACAAGATAGAGTTTACCGCCAACCTTTTGCAGTATGCGACATTGCAGACCAGGGATGCCATAGGCGGAAATATGTTTGACCGTGGGGCCATGACAATCAACGAATACCGGGCACTTATGTATTATCCGCCAACGGAGGACGGGGACGTGCGTATGGTTTCGCTGAACTATGTAAAGGCAGGGGACCAGAGCCTTTACCAGGTAGGCCAGGGGAGCCAGACAGAGGAACCGCCGGGGCAGCAGGACAGACAACGCCGGGCAATGGAAGCGGCGGCCCGTGCTTATTTTACAGCAATGAAAGGAGGTTAGGAAAATGCCGGGAATAGCAAAGAAATATATGGCGTGCCGGGATGGGAAGCACGCAACCGTGGAAAAATTCTATGAATTCAAGAACGCCACGGAAACCACCGTGGACCTGTATTTTTACGGTGACATTGTTTCGGATTGGTGGGGAGCGTGGCAGGAAGAGGACCAGTACCCGGAAGCGATAAAGAATTTCCTCACGGAAGCAAACGGCAGGGATTTGAATATTTACATAAATTCCGGCGGCGGTTCCGTATTTGCCGGAATCGCAATTTACAATATGCTGAAACGCTACCAGGGAAGAAAGACCGTCCATGTGGATGCCCTGGCCGGGTCCATTGCTTCCGTGATTGTCTTTGCGGACAGCGATATGCCCACGATACCGTCAAACGCTTATCTGATGATACACAAGCCATGGGCAGGATGCGAGGGCAACGCCACGGAACTTAGGAAGATGGCGGAAACCCTGGATGCAGTGGAAAGCGGAATTTGGAGCATTTACGCCGAACACCTGGCCGAGGGCGTGGACATTGAAACGGTCAAAGGGCTGATGGAAGCGGAAACGTGGCTAAACGGAACCCAGGCGGCGGAATATTTCCGGGTAAAGGTGGGAGAGGAAAACACCATTGCCGCAGCGGTGCAGGATTACACGAAGCTGTATTGCCGCAATGCACCAAAGGAAATCCTTAAGCCGGAGGATGCCGCAGGGCAGCAGGACACGGCGGAGCAGGAAAAACGGAAACAGATTGTTGCACTTACCATGGCCCATATGGGGCAGTAAGAGGATAAGAAAGGAGATTGAAGCAATGACAAGAGAAGAGTTAATGAAAATGTCCAAAAAGGACCTTAAGAACCGCCTGGCAGACCTGGGGAAGAAAGCCCAGGCGTTTTCCGGCCAGGAATTGACGGATGCCATGGACGAAGCCCGTTTGATTGGGGAAATCCTGGATGAAATCAAGACCAGGGAAGAGTTGATGGCGGCGGCAAACGCCGCAGGAGCAGAGGACCCGGACAAGGGGGCAGAGGAACCGGGAGCAGGAGAGGGGAGCCAGGAGCCGAAGAACCAGGCAAGGGCGAAGAGCGGCAGGGCCTTAAAGGACGGGAAGAAAGTCACATTTAAGGCAAAGGCATTGGCAAACCCCAGGAACGCACTTTCCACCGCCAACGGGATTGTGATGCCACAGCATGACAGCCCGGATATTTCCCCCACATTCAACAATGTTTCTTCCCTCATTGACCGGGTGCATACGGTTCCGCTTCCCGGCGGCGAAACCTATAAACGGCCATATGTCGTTTCATACGGGGACGGGGCAGGAAGCACCGCAGAGGGGGCAGACTATAACGCTTCCGAGCCGGAATTCAATTATTCGGTGATTGTCCGGGAGAAGATAACGGCATATGCGGAAGAGCCGGAGGAAATGATTAAACTGCCGGATGCGGATTATGATGCCGTGGTGGAAGATAGCGTGACCCGTGCAATCAAGCGTTATGCTTCCCGTCAAATTCTGGTAGGACCCGGCGGAACTGGAAAATTCCGTGGCATCTTTTTCAACCCCACGGAGGAAAAGGAACAAGTCATTGACCCGTCCACGGACATTACCACGATTACGGCCATTGATGACGGGACACTGGACGAGATTATTTATTCCTATGGCGGTGACGAGGAAGTGGAGGACGTTGCCGTGCTTATCCTTAACAAGAAAGACCTTAAGAAGTTTGCAAAGTTGAGAGATAAGCAGGGAAGAAAGATTTATACCATCAAGAACCATGGCAACACGGGAACCATTGACGAGGTGCCTTATATCATCAATTCCGCTTGTGGAGAGGTTGGCGGCACCGCCGGGACATATGCCATGGCATACGGCCCGTTGAGCAATTATGAAGTGGCCATTTTCAGTGATATTGATGCAAGGAAATCCGAGCATTACAAATTCAAGCAGGGCCAGGTTGCTTACCGTGCGGACGTGTTCATGGGCGGAAACGTGGTTGCCAAGAATGGTTTCATCCGTGTAAAGAACCCGGCAGCGGCAACGAAGTAAGAAGCAGGAAAGGCGGTAGGGCATGACAAAGGAAGAACTGATTTCCAAGGCAAAATTGCGGATTCGCAAAATGTCAACGGATGCCCTGGACGAGGACGTGGGGCAACTGGTAGAGGTTGCCCTTGCGGACTTGAAGCGGATAGGCGTGCATCCGTCATATCTGAACCCGGAGAACATCAAGGACCCGTTGATTATTGAAGCGGCCTTGTTATATGCAGATGCGAACTTTGGGCACCCGGACAACCACAAGGAACTGATGGCATCATATGACATGATATGCACGAAAATAAAGGGCGGTGGCTACAATCGAAGCAATAGTGAAGCTGTTGACTAAAAAGAACCAAAAGGAATACCTGGAAAAGGAAGCCTATGGGACCATACACCCGGTAGGCCGTGACGAATTCACGGCAGCAGGGCAGAAAAACTGTAAGGCATCCATGATGGTTGAAGTTTGGGGATTTGAATATGAGGGGCAGACGGAAATCATAGTGGACGGCAGGAAGATGGCCGTCTATCGGACATATGGCCCAAAGAGCAACGGGAAGATTGAACTTTATGCAGGGGAAAGGGTTGGGAAAAATTGAGAACATCCATTGACGGCCTGGATGAAGCCATAATGTCGCAATTGGAGGATTGGGCAAACGGGGAACTGAAACAGGCAGTGAACGAGGGATTGAAAGAAACCGCCGCCGCAGCGGAAAAGGCATTGAAGCAGGGCGGCCCCTATGCGGAGCGTACCGGGAAATATACCAAGAATTGGACACATGACGTAAGGGGCAGCAGGGCATCCGCTATTACTGGCTTGAATGGATATTCTGTATACAACAAAAAGCATTACCAACTGACCCATTTACTGGAAAAGGGCCACCAGGCAAGGAACGGCGGCAGGGTAAGGGCGTTTAAGCATATCGGCCCCGTAAATGAAACCCTGGGGGATTTGGCTATACAAAAAATATCGCAGAAAGTGAGGGGATAGCATGGGCGTTGAAGAATTGGTGCAGAGGGCAAGGGCATTTTCTGAAAAATATGGAATACCGCTTGCCAAAAACCAGTTTGAGGGAACCGTTGAGGACCCGGTGCCGCAGCTTCCCTATATGGTTTATATGCTTCCACACGATACGGGCAGGGGAGCGGATAACCTTAACAATCTGAAAGCCAGGGATTTTGACCTGGAACTTTACACGGTGGCGGATGATGGAGAGCGTGAGGACCTGGCAGGAAAAATGGAAGCGGAGATTTTCCCGGATGTGGAATATGAAATGTACCTAGCACCTATCCCGGATGAAGAGTGCTTCCAAACGGCCTATGAAGTCAAGGGACTACTTACCAAAACGAAAGGAGCGAACAGAACATGAACAAAGAAAGCATTGTTTTAGGTTCCGGCGATTTGTATTGTACCGAGTTTGAGGGCAAGGACAAGGAATTGCCGACCAACGAAGAGTTGGAAACGGAAGAGAACCGCCTGGGCCATATCAAGGGCGGTGCAGAAATCGAATATGCACCGTCTTTCTATGAAGCCAAGGACGATATGGGCAAAGTTTCCAAAGTCATCATAACGGAAGAGGAAGCAACCCTTAAATCCGGGATTATGACCTGGTGCGGAACCACGTTACAGAAGTTATGCCAGACGGCGAGGGTTACGGAGGACAAGGCAAAGAAGAAACGCATTGTGAAGATTGGCGGAATCAGTAATGCGGATGGAAAGCGGTATGTCCTGCATTTTGTACATAAGGACCCGGCAGACGGTGACGTGAGGGTAACAATCGTTGGAAACAACCAGGCAGGGTTTACCATTGCCTTTGCAAAGGACAGTGAAACCGTCATTGATGCGGAATTCAAGGCACAGCCCATGGACAAAGAGGGCACCCTTATTCTGTATGAAGAGGATATGGACGTTGTGGAGGAAGCAGCAGGACCCGGAAGCGAAGAGGGACAAGGCGGCGAACCGTAAGACAGTAAGAGCGGCCAGGAAGCAGAAACCCAGGCCGCTTATTTCTTAAAAGGAGGACAAGGGCATGGCAGTAAAGGAATTTAATTGCAACAAACTGAAAAGGACGTTCTGGCCGTTCACGTTGAAAGATAAGACGGACGGGGACGGGAACGTGGTAGAAAAGGGCAAGAAAATCATTGTAAGGATGCCACAGAAAAAGGTTTTTGAAGCCATTAAGGAAATCCAGGGGATGGATGAAGAAAACCCCACACTGGAAGATACGGAAGCCGTTTACAGACTTTTGGCGGCGGTTCTTAACAATAATATGGCCAGGGTAAAGGTGACGGAAAAGGACCTGGAGGATTACGACATTGAAGAATGCACCGCTATCCTGGAAGCCTATATGGAATTCGTGGATGAACTGAAAACGAACCCAAACTAACAATGCCCTTTTATCCACGCCAGGATAAAGGGGACGAGATACCATACACGCTTCTTACACGCCCGGAAAAATTGGTGATGGACTATTGTCACATAGATATTTACGAAGTCCAGGAAATGGAGATTGACACCTATCTTTTCTTTATGCGTGAAGCCATGATTTTTGAGAATTCCAAGACGGAAGAGGGCCGGGAATATCTGAAAAACTGTTGGAGGATGGAGCAGACAAAGCCGGACCGTGAGGGGTTGCGGCGGAATTTCAAGAAGAAAGGGGGTTAGGCAATGGCGGACAATATCAAAGGAATCACAATTGAGATTGGCGGAGATACCACGAAATTAGACAAGGCCCTGGACGGCGTGAACAAAAACGTGAAAAGCACCCAGGCAGAACTAAAAGAAGTGGAAAAGCTGTTGAAACTGGACCCCAAGAACACCGAAGCCCTGGCACAAAAGCAACAACTTCTTTCCAAGGCCATAAACGAGACAAAGGAAAAACTGGACGTTCTGAAAACGGCGGAAGCCCAGGTGGAAGAACAGTTTAAAAGGGGCGAGGTTTCGGAGGAACAATACCGTGCCTTAAAACGTGAGATTGAAGCAACCGAACAATCATTGAAAAGGTTGGAAGAGGAAGCCAAACAGAGCAATATTACCCTGGAAAAGGTGGGGGAAGCGTTTGGCAAGATTGGGGAAACGTCAACGAACCTGGGCAAAAAAATGATGCCCGTCACCACGGCCATTACGGGGGCAGGGGTGGCAGCAGGAACCATGGCAAGCAACTTTGAAGATGCCATGGCAAAGGTTTCCACCATTGCGGATGAAACGGAAGTGCCCATAAGCGATTTGGAAACCGCTATTCTAAACTTATCGGATGAAACGGGGATTGCCGCCACGGATATTGCGGATAATGTTTACAATGCTATTTCCGCCGGGCAATCCACCGGGGATGCCGTCAATTTCGTTTCCAATGCCACAAAACTTGCCAGGGCAGGATTTGCGGAAAGTGGGGATGCCCTGGACATTCTGACCACGATAATGAACGCATATGGGATGGAAGCGGACAAGGTAACGGACGTTTCCGATATGCTTATTCAAACACAGAACCTGGGCAAAACTACAGTGGCGGAACTGTCAAGTGCAATGGGAAAGGTGATACCAACGGCAAAGGCCCAGGGCGTGGAGTTGGACAGCCTTTGCGGAGCCTATGCCGTTATGACCTCAAACGGTATTGCAACGGCAGAAACCACCACATATTTAAACAGTATGCTGAATGAGTTGGGGAAGCAGGGAAGCACGGCGGCCACAGCTTTTGCAAAGGGAACGGAGCATATCAAGGAGGGCGGCCTTACTATGGCGGAAGCCATGGAGCAAGGATGGAGCCTTACGGACGTTTTAAGCATACTGGATGAACAGGCATATGAAAGCGGCACAAGCATTTCCAATATGTTTTCCAGTGCGGAAGCAGGGAAAGCGGCAAACGTATTGTGGGACAATGCGGAAAAGCTGAACAGTGCCGTGGAGCAGATGGGAGACAGTGCCGGGGCAACGGAAACGGCCTTTGGCAAATTGGACACCACAAGCAATAAGATAAAGATTTCTGTAAATCAGTTGAAAAATACGGCCATTGATTTAGGGGGGACGTTGCTTGATTCACTACAGCCCACCATAAAGAAAGTGACCGATAAGATAAAAGAATTTTCGGAGTGGTTCAAGAATCTGAATGAGAGCCAGAAACAGACTATCATAAAGATTGCCGCCGTGGTGGCCGCAATCGGACCGGCCTTAATTGCCTTTGGGAAAATGTCCACGGGGATTTCAAAGATAATCGGCGTGGCCACGAAGCTGAAAGGAGCGTTGGGGGCAGGGGGCGGAATTGCCAAAGTGCTTACCATGCTTACCGGGCCGGTGGGAATAGCCATTGCGGCGATTGCCGCCCTGGCAGCAGGGTTTATATCGCTTTATAAGACAAATGATGAATTTAGGGAAAAGGTGGACAACGCCCTGGCAAAGGTGAAGCAAGCCTTTTCTGATATGTGGGTGAAGATTCAACCTATCATAGAGCAGATAAAGCAAGCCTTTATTAAATTACTAAACGCCTTGCAACCCGTGTTTGAGTTTATCCTTACATATATCGGTTCCATAGTGAACGGCATCATTTCCGCAGCCGCCCCCATTATGTCGGCGATTCAAAACGTGATTGAGTTTGCAACAAATATCATCCAGGCTTTTACTTCACTTTTGAGCGGAGATTTTGAGGGATTTTTTTCACATATCCAGGCCGCCCTACAAAATGCCATTGATTTTGCCAAAAATATCATCCAGGCCGTGGTGAATTTTATAGTCGGATTTTTCGAGGGATTCGGCGTTGATGTAAAGAAAATTTTTTCGGATATATGGAACGGGATTGTGTCAATATTCAAGGGCGTGGGCCAGTGGTTCAAGGACCGTTTCACGGAAGCCTATAACAATGTGACCCGTGTATTTTCGGCAATCGGTTCCTGGTTTGGGGCACGGTGGAACGATATAAAGAACGCCCTGGCCACGGTGGCATCCTGGTTCTTAACCATGTTTACCAATGCCTATACCAACGTGACCAACGTATTTTCGGCAATCGGTTCCTGGTTTGGGGCACGGTGGAACGATATAAAGAACGCCCTGGCCCAGGTAGCAACATGGTTCCTTACCATGTTCACAAATGCCTATAACAATGTGACCAGTGTATTTTCGGCAATCGGTTCCTGGTTCGGTGCCAGATGGACGGAAATAAAAACCGCCCTTTCAAGCGTTCCGGCGTGGTTTAAGACACAATTCGACAACGCATGGACGAACATAAAGAACGCCTTTGCCAATGTGACTTCCTTTTTTTCCGGGCTGTGGGAGAAAATCAAAGGCTGTTTCGTGGATGTGGGCGTGAAAATCGGTTCCGCCGTGGGGGATGCCTTTAAATCGGCAATCAATAGTTGTCTTTCTACCATAGAGGGCGTTGTGAATAAATTTATCGGCATGATAAACGGCGTGATTGATGTAATCAATGAAATACCGGGCGTTTCACTGGGGAAAATAGGCACCTTGTCATTGCCGAGATTGGCAAAGGGCGGCGTATTGAGAGAGGGCCAGGCCATGGTGGCGGAAGCCGGCCCGGAACTTCTAAGCATGGTGAATGGAAAGGCGGTTGTCACGCCGCTTACGGGAACCGCAAGGAACCAGGCCATGGAGAACGCCGGAAACGGCGGCGGTGGATATGTGCAGAATGTGAACATCACAAGCCCCAAGGCGTTAAGCCCTTATGAGATAGGCAGACAGACCAGGCTACAGACAAGAGCCATGATTTTAAGGATGCAAAGGGGGTAATCCAGTGTCAGACATTAAAGTGATATGCACAAGTGATAAAAACGTGGCATTGACCTTTACCTGGGACGGGTTTACCCCGTTCCACCTGGTAGACATAGAGGGGATTTATGGAATTGAAAGCAATGTGGTAACAAGCGAGAACACCACCACGGACGGCAGCACCTACCAGGGAGCCACAGCAAAGGAAAGAAACATTGTGCTGACCGTGGAAATGGATGGGAACTATAAAGAAAACAGAAACCTTTTATACCGCACGTTTCCCATAAAACGTACCGGGAATATGCAGTATATAGAGGATGGGGAAGTAAAGACCATAGATTATGAGGTTGAGAACGTCATACCAGGAGCCACAACGGGCGTGGTGCGTGACTATACGATTTCCTTAAAATGCACAGACCCATATTTCAAGGACCTGGCAGACGTTGAAGTGGTGATGGCATCATGGGTGAGTGATTTCTATTTTCCGGCCATATTCCCGGAAGAGGGCGTTATATTTGGGCACCGGGAAGCTGATTTGGTAAAGGAAATAGAGAATGACAGCGGTGCCGACAATATCGGAATTGTGGTAATCTTCCATGCGGACGGAGCCGTGAAGAATCCGGCAATCTACCACGCCGAAAGCGGAGAATTCACAAAGGTAGGCTATGCGGAGAACAATTTCACCATGGCATCCGGCCAGTATGTCATCATAAACACCAATACGGGAAAGAAAAATATCTATCTGTTGGATGGAGTGACCCAGGCGGAGATTGAGAACCATAAAAATACTTACGGGGTGATTGATTGGGATGCAGTGATTGAGCGGTACGGGACAGTGATAAATGAATACCTGGACGAGGACGGGGACTTTATCCAGTTGCAGGACGGAACCAATACCCTTACCTATTCGGCAGACGAGGGCACAAACTATCTTTCCATATCGGTATATTACAGAATTTCATATTTGGTGGTGTAGGGATGGAAATACACGTTTATGACCGCAACCTTAGACGGTTGGGGCACATTGAAAATCACACTTCCTTACAATGGCATAGAAAATATTATGAGTGCGGAACCTTTGAACTACATTGCCCGGTGACGGCGGAAAACTTAAGGCTTTTGAAGCCTGGGAACGTCATAACCAAAGGGGACAATAAGATGGAAGCCGCCGTGATACGGGGGGACCAGACGGAAGAGGAAAGCACGCTTGTCAATGAGATTGTAAGAAATGGAAAGTTTCTTCCCGTATACCTGGGGGACCGGTTGACCGGGCCGCTTTTCAATTTCAACGGAACCGTGGAAGATGCCATGCGTTTCATGTTGGGCAGGATGGCAGCAGTACCGTTATTGCAGATTGGGGAGGGAGCAGGGGACAAGACCAAAATACAATTCCAGGCCACTTACAAGAATGTCCTGGAATATCTCACGAAACTGGCAAGGTATGCGGAAATAGGATTCCGTGTGGTGCCGGATTTCAAGAAAAAGACCATGACCTTTGAAACCTATAAGGGAATAGACAGAACCCAAGCACAAGGGAAGAATCCAAGGGTAATCTTTTCGGAGAGTTACGACAATCTGAACCAGGCAAAGCATAATTACAGTGATGCCACCATGAAAACAAAAGTCATAGTGGGAGGAGCCGGGGAGGGGTTGGCCCGTGTCTATGTGACCGTGGGCGGCGGAAGCGGATTTGACTTAAGGGAGGTTTTCCTGGATGCCAAGGACATAAACCAGGAGGAAATGACAGAAACGGCATATCTGGCCGCATTACGGACCAGGGGCCAGGAATACCTAAATGAAAACAAGGTATTTGAAAATTTTGAAGCTGAAGCAGAAGCGGACGTGAATTTTATCTACCAAAAGGATTATGACCTGGGGGACGTTGTGACGGTAAAGAAGAAAAAGTGGGGCACAACGCAGAATCTTAGGATAACGGAACTTTGCGAGGTTTACGAATATGGGGGGATGTACGTTGTCCCCACCTTTGGGGATGCCCTGCCCACAGCCATAAAATGGGACGAATAGAGGAAAGGAGGAAGATACCATGGCAGTAAGAGGGTTTTTCTATAACGCCACCGATTTGAACGATAAGGAGCGGAAATACAACGGCCAGGATATGAACGAGGACAAGGCACCTTTCTACAAAGAGGGCGTTGTATACGGCCACTTGCAAGTCACGGCAGGGGGCGGCATGGAAGTAAAGGTGGACGGTGGAACAAGAAAGGGATATGCCTATATCAACTTGCACACCATACATAATACATCCGTCTTAAGCCTTACGGTAAGCCAGGCAAGCGGAACGCTTCCGAGGATTGACCGGGTAATTATAAGGAATGATGAAACGGAACGCAGACCGAGTATTTTTATCAGAGAGGGGGCATTTTCAAGCAAGCCACAGCCGCCGGATTTGATAAACAATGATGTAATCCAGGAAAAGAGCCTTGCCCGTATCTATGTAAAGGCCGGGGCGGTGGAGATTACCCAGGCAGACATTACAGACGAAAGGGCGGATGATGCGGTATGCGGTTTTATCGCTTCCCAATTCAAGGAACTGGATTTCTCACAATTCCTTTCACAATTCAACACCTGGTTCACAGAGGTAAAAAAGGCAATGGAAAAGGACCACGCCGCCTTTGTGAAAGAATATGCCGAACTTATCCGGGATTACATGAGCGGCAGGAAAGAGGAATTGGAACAATTTGATGCCTGGCTTGCCAAAGAGAAAAAGGCAATGGAAAAGGACCGCCTTTCTTTTGAGGAAGCATATACCGGGATGACCAAGGATTTCATGGACACCCAGGCGGCGGCATGGAACAAGTGGTTCCTGGAAAAGCAGGATGAACTTTCCGGGGATGTGGCCGGGAAATTGCAGTTGCAGATTGACAGCCTTAGAACAAAAGTACACAACATGGCGTTCAAGTTGTGGATTGCCTATCTGTTGGAGGGCATCCAGGGAGCCGTTACCATAACGTTGACTAACACAACCACGGGAAGCATCCAGACGGCGGATTTCACGGAAAGCGGCATTGGTTTCTATATTACGGAAGCCGGGGACTACACCGTAAAAACCAACCTGGGGGACGTTGTGGCAACACCTAACAGATTTTCAGTTGATAATGTGGATTTGATGCACACAATGACCGTTTCCTTGCGTGACGGTGCAAATAGGGGATATATCGGCAATTACGTGGGGGCTTATATCCAAAGGCAGACGGTAAGGATATACATTGCCTATCTGTTGGAGAGCATCCAGGAAGCCGTCACCATAACATTGACCAACACAACCACGGGGAGGGTGCAGACGGCGGATTTCACGGAAAGCGGCATTGGTTTTTATATCCAGGAAGCCGGGGACTATATCGTGGAAGCGGATATGGAAAGCGTTATGCCGATACCAAGGGCGTTTTCCGTTGGGGACGTGGACCATATGCCGCCGGGATGCACCATGAACATTTCATTGCGTGAGTGTGCCAATATGGCCTATATAGGCAACTATATTGGAACCCATATATTAAATTAAAAGAAAGCGAGGTAAGGGAATGAAAGGATTTCCTAAAGTAATCAAAACAAAGTCGGACCTGGTGAACACGTTCAAACTGGCAAAGAAAGGAAGCCTTAAAAAGGCGGATTGGTTGGAAGCTGTTGCCAAGTTGGAAAACCAGAACTGGATTATGTGCCCGGTAATTAGTCTGTCAGAGGACAGAAAGGCCGTGACAATCATGTTTTGTGCGGAAGCGGCAGCAGGGCAGAGGGTAAAGAATGGGGCGGTCTATCCGACCATACAGAGCGTTGAAACGGTGGAGGTGGGCAAAGATACCACCGACACGGAAAACGCCGCCACAGAGGGCCAGGGAGCGGCCAGAGAGGGCACGGAGAACGGCCAGGCGGCAGCAGGGCAGAACACAGCCACCCACACCATTCTGAATCTTTCCAAGGCCGTGAACATGGGTGCAACGGAAATCGGCATCCCGGCGGCAGTGACATTTTATGAACGCCTGGGGATTTCCAAGGAGGAAGTGGAAGAAATGAAAGGAGAGTTGGAAGCATGAGCAGATTATTTGTGTATGATGAAAATATGTTGGATGAACGGGCCAAGATTACAGTTGCAAAGATGGCGGCCATTTCCGACATTGTAGCCCCGGACAAGGAATACATACGCTACAGCGGACGGGGGGAAATCACAGTGATTGCCGGATGCGTGATTGCCGTGGGTGAAACATCCGTATTCAAGACGGCGGAAACCGTTCTCACAAAGGAAAACCTGGACCAGGGAAGCGATTTTGCACACGGAAATGATTATTATATCTATATTTGTGACCCTGGGGCGGATGACCAGGACGAAAGCTATTTGATTTCCTTAAATTCCACGTTCCCGGATGGCGAGGGATGGGACGATACCAACACCCGGAAGATTGGCGGATTCCATTATGGCCGTGTGAGGAATACGGACGAATACGGCAGGGCAATCAATACATCCGGGGCGGTAAGGGGTGCCGGATGGGAGGGGAATACCCGTGTGGACATTATCCCCAATTCCGTATGGACCACGAAGCACCGCCCTAAATGTGACCCGTCCGGCATGGTGTACCTGGGGAACGCCTTATGGGGTGACATTTATCTTTCCAGTGATGACGGGGCCAATGGTTTGCAATCCGTATATTGCGGCACGCCTATCACGGGCACGGAGGGCCTTAACTGGTACATTGCAGGGGAAAGGGCAAGACGTGTGGGGAAACGTCTGCCGGATTATATGGAATTCACCGTGGCGGCAGATGGAAGCCCCCAGGGGTTGGATGATTCCAACACAAACGGATGGACGGCAACCGCAAACAAGGCCAGAACAGCAGTTGGAAACATTGCCAATGCCGTGAGTGCATTAAATATTTGTGACCTGGTGGGGAATGTGTGGAAATGGTTAAATGAATTGATACATGACCCCACAGCAACCACGGCGGCATGGCACAATCCTATGGAGGGCCAGGGGTACGGTCAATTATATATGTATTCGGCAACGGGCTTGCACGCCCTCGTTGGCGGCGGCGGTTGGGGCGACGGCGTGCATTGCGGTTCACGGGCCGTCTATTGCAACAATTACCCGTGGAACGTGAGCACGAACGTTGGCGTGTGGTGCGTGTGTGACAGTCTGTAAATCTGTTAGGGACGGGCGAAAGCCCGGCCCTGGCTTGCAAAAGGATGGAGAAATGGCCCAGGAAAAGCAAGAAAAGGAACCAGAAAAGATTGATGCCTACATGGGCACCATGGAATTATACCAAAGAATTTATGATTTTATTTTATACATATATCCAATATTGGCACAGTTTCCGAAGTTTGAAAAGTTTGCATTGCAGACACAGATTAAAACGGCAGTATTTGAAATGCTTAAGGATGTAATCCGTTTCAAGAAAACGGGCACCAAAAGCCACATATATGCGGCGGATGTGGAGTTACAGCATATCAAAACACTGATACGCCTTTCTTACGATTTGCAGTATAGAGCAATGAGCAAACACCGTTATGAAGTGATAAGCCGCCACACCGTGACGATTGGCGGCAAAATAAACGGGATAATTGAAGCGATAAAGGCCGGAACCTGGAAAGCCGGATAATATGTATGATTTGGGGAAACTGTTAATTCGCACCTGGCCGGGGCTTGCACGCCCTCATTGGCGGCGGCAATTGGAACAACGGCGTGCATTGCGGTTCACGGGCCGTCAATTGCAACAATTACCCGTGGAACGTGAACACGAACATTGGCGTGTGGTGCGTGTGTGACTAATCGACATTGCAGACTTAGGGGCCTACGGGCTACTAGCAAAGATTTATCAATCTATCTTTATGATAAGTCAGACGGTTTTCCCGTTCCGGCGTTTAGCCCGGACAAAATAGCAAAGACACCGCCTTTTGAGTAGAAGAATATTTGAAAAATGGTAGGGCACAATGAAAACAGCAAAGGGAATACATGAAAAAATGTACACCTTTGACAATGCCAATACATCATTCAAGAAAGCCGCAGAAAACAAGCGGTTCCATGAAGAGGTATTGGCATTTTCCATGTCAAAGGAGGATGAACTATTTAGGGCGTGTGATGAATTAGAAAACCTCACCTATAAGCAGGGAGACTATACCGTTTTCAAGGTATGGGAGCCAAAAGAGCGGCTTATCATGGCATTGCCATTCTATGACAGAGTGGTGCAACACATGATTGTGAACGCCATAGGGCCGGTATTTGAGCAGGGATTTTATACACATTCCTATGCGTGCCGTGAGGGGAGGGGAATACACGCCGCAAGCAACCAATTGTATCAATGGATGTATGAATTGATGACGGTTGCAGGATTGCGGACATATGGCTTTAAAGGGGACATAAGTAAATACTTTGCATCCATCCCACATGATGAACTGAAAACGGAAAATAGGCGGTACATAGGGGATAAGAAAGCCATTTTCCTTATGGATAGCATCATTGACAAGAACGGAATATTGCCGGATGGCGTGGGCATCCCCGTTGGGAACCTCACAAGCCAATTATTTGCCAATGTGTACGGGAACCGCCTGGACAAATTCGTGAAACATACCTTGCATATTAGGCATTATGTCCGCTATATGGATGATTTCATTATCCTTTCCCCGGACCTGGCACAATTAAAGGAATGGGTAAAGAGGATTGAAGAATTTTTGGAAGAGGAAATGAAATTGCACATGAACCCCAAAAGCACCATTCTATATGCCGGGAATGGAATTGATTTTTGTGGATATATCCACCACCCGGAATATCGGAAAGTCAGAAAGGCATCCGTCCGGCGGCTGAAAAATGACGTGAAGCACATGGAAGCTGGGGAATTGGACCGTGAAACCTTTGGCCGGAGATATACAAGCCGTCTGGGGCACATGGGGCATGGGCACGCCGACACCTACCACGTCACCAAGGCCATTGAATATGAATTGCTGTTTTGGGAGTGGGAGCAGACGGAAAGCCACATTTTAGTCCCGGCATAACCGGGTCAGAATTCCAACACAAAACCGCCTACAATAAAACCGTGGCAAAAGGAATACACCAAGAAAGGAGAAAAGGACCATGAAAAGCGAGTTGACGGAATTTCTTTTGGAAATGGCAAAGAATCAGTTTTTAAGAGCGGTGGCCCTGGCGGTTGTGTTTGACACCATCATGGGCATACTTAGGGCGGTAAAGGAGCGGAAATTTAATAGCTGTGTTGGCATCAATGGGGCTATCCGCAAAGTGGGCACGATTCTGTCCATTATCTTCTTACGCCTGGCGGATGCCGTTATAGGCATCAATCTTATTGGATTCCTGCCAAAGGAAATGTGGGCAGCAATCGGAATGGATGCACCGCTACACTTAGGGATGGCGGAATTCTTTTCCATACTCTTTGTGGCTTATGAAATCGTGAGCATCCTAAAGAACATGGCGTTGGCCGGGTTGCCCGTGAAAGGCTTGTGGCAGAAAATCAAGGGCATACTTTCCAACTACACCACGGAATTGCCGGATGACGATTAAGGGAGGATGAAAAGACCATGGAAAAGCAGGATTTCATTAAAAAGATTGCCGGATATGTGCAGAAACACGCCGCCGCCTATGGGATTGCAGTACACAGCCCAATTATTGCCCAGGCAATTCTTGAAAGCGGATGGGGTGAAAGCCGCCTGGCCGCCGTGTACCACAATTATTTTGGGCTGAAATGTGGGACAAGGTGGACCGGGAAGAGCGTAAACCTTAAGACCATGGAAGAGTACACGCCGGGAACCCTTACACAGATTAAGGACAATTTCCGGGTATACGGAAACATGGAAGAGGGCGTGAAAGGGTATTTTGAATTTATCCAGTTGGCAAGATACCAGAACCTTAAGGGCATCACAGACCCGGCGGCATATCTGGAAGCTATCAAGGCGGATGGGTATGCCACAAGTAGCAAGTATGTGGAAAATACCATGAGGATTGTTTCACAGTATGATTTACAGCAATATGACGTGAAAGGGGAAATGGACATGGCAAAGACGGCAAATGCTATTCTGGCACAGGCAAAGGCATGGGTTGGCAGGAATGAAGCGGACGGGACCCATAAAGGCATCATTGACGTGTACAATGGGCACACGCCGCTTGCCAGGGGCTACAAGGTGAAATATACGGATGCCTGGTGTGCAACCTTTGTTTCTGCCGTTGCTATCAAGTGCGGAGCAACGGACATTATCCCGGCGGAATGTGGATGTGGCCAGATGGTGGCATTGTTCCAAGCATTGGGGGAGTGGCAGGAAAGCGATAGCAGAACGCCGGACCCTGGGGACGTGGTTTTCTATGATTGGGACGATACCGGGGCCGGGGATTGTACGGGATGGCCGGACCATGTAGGCATTGTTGAGAGCGTGAGCGGCGGAAGCATCACAGTCATTGAGGGCAATAAAAACAATGCGGTTGGCCGCCGTGTCCTGGCCGTGAATGGCCGATACATACGGGGGTATGGCGTTCCCAGGTATGCCAAGGAAAGCGGAGCGGATGCCATAGGAAGCGGAGCAAAGACCGTGGCCGCCGTTGCAAAGGAAGTGATTGCCGGAGCATGGGGCAACGGAGTGGAGCGGAAAGAACGCCTTACCGCCGCCGGGTACGATTACCAGGCCGTCCAGGACCAGGTAAACGCTTTATTAAAGGGAAGCGAGAAGCCAACCAAGAGCGTTGCAGAGGTGGCAAAGGAAGTGGTTGCCGGGAAATGGGGCAACGGAACGGAAAGAAAGAACCGCTTGGAAGCGGCAGGGTATGATTACCGGGCCGTCCAGGATAAGGTGAACAGTTTATTGTAAAAATAATCTGTAAATACCACCTTTTGGGTACATAGGGCAAAGCAAGGAAAATGATATGTCACGGGATAAGGAACACGTCAAAATGGGCGTGTTCTTTTTTCGTAAAAATTCTTTTAAATATGTCGGAATATGTATTGACATATGCCGACATATGTTATATAATAGAGACAGTTAAGAGTGATTCTTAACGAATACATGGGCAAGCATAGAAAGGAAGAGAATATGAACGAAGAAATGAATACAAGCGAGTTGCTGAAAGAAGTCGTGGAAGAGAACCAGACAAGAAAAATTCTTGAAATCTTAAATGAGAGTAAAGACCTTGCGGAAGCAAAGGAAAAAGTAAAAGCCTTACTTAATAAGTAAGACCAAAGGGAACCAGAAAGGGCGGTGGACTTGCCAAAGCCGCCCAATCTGCTAAAAGCAATTATATAATATTTGGCAAGGAAAAGGAAGAGTGAATTTGCCGGAAAAGAGGTTGAAATATATGCCAAGAACGAAAAGCGGAGAATTTGACCAGATAGCTTACCAGAATGAGTTTAATAAAAAGAATTATGACCGTATAGAAATCAAAGTACCAAAAGGGAGAAAGGCGGTTATAGTAGAAGCCGCAACGGAAGCAGGGCAGAGCGTAAGCCAATATATTACCCAGGCCATTGATGCAAGGATGGCCAAGGAGTAAAGCACCACCCAGGGCGGCATCCACGCCGCCCGGCAACGAAAACGGCCATGCTGACCATGGGCGGCGTGAGGGTCCAAAGCCCCTACAAACTGTTGATGGGTTGCACTGGTGCAAAAAGTACCTACCAGGGGAAGAGTACACGCCTATTCTTTCCGGGTAGGCCGGGAACTAGAAAACCATGCCACGCCCCGGTGAAGTTATCCGGCGTTTAAAAGGTTGTGCGATAACACCCGGTATATTGCAAGTAGTCATCCTATAAGCCATAGGGCGTGATATGGACGGATGGCCGCTTGCGGTATGCGAAACCAAAAGGAGGAATTTAACATGGGTATTCTGAAAAATCTTTTTTCTAAAAAGCAGGAGACAACGACAACACCGCCACAGGAAGAGCCAAGGAAGCCAAAGGGAATAATAAAGACGCAGCGGCACAAGCTGGACAACCTGGATGCCCATATGGAAGATATTATGGGACTTGTAGGGAAAAATGAGGACTATAAACTTTCTAAAAAGGCAATCATTGACAGCGGCCTGGAAAATGAAAAAATCTATGAATATGAATTGCACGGAAAAACCAAACTTTTGTTCGGGGGGGGGTGAAGCTATTCAAGCCCTGGTGGATGATGTATGCATTGGAGAGATAAAGAAAGGCAGCAGGGAAAAGGTAAAGAAGCTGATAGAAAGCGGAACCATCCAGAGCATTGAAGCGGAGGTTTCCGGCGGAAATTATAAGATAGTCCGCTATGATAGCGGCAGGGATGAATATTTTTATGATAAATTAGAAGATGCGTTTTGCATCACCATTGAAATCACTTACCGGGAAGAGATTAAAGAGGATAATTAAAATATTTTGTTGAGGACGGCACGGATATTCTTTCCGTGTCCGTTTCAGCTTATGGAGGTATGATTTCATGGGAAAGCACTTAAGTCAAAATGATAGGATAAAAATGGAAACTATGCTTAATTCCGGGCACAAGGTAACAGAGGTTGCGGCATATTTGCACGTTCACAGAAGCACCATATACCGGGAAATAAAAAGGGGAGAGTATACCCACAGAAACAGTGATTACACGGAGGAAGTGCGGTACAGTAGCGATTTAGGGCAAAAGAACCATGATTGGAACGCCCAGGGAAAAGGGCGGAACATTAAAATTGGGAATGATTTACCGTTAGCGGAATACATAGAAAATAAAATTGTAAATGATAAGTATAGCCCGGAAGCCGCATTGGCAGCAGTAGCCCAAAGCGGTATTGAATTCAGTACCACCATAAGCGTGAGGACTTTATATAGATATATTGATAATGGCATCTTTCTTAAGTTGACCAACAAGGACCTGCCAATAAAAGGGAAGCGTAAAAAGCATAATAAGAAAGTAAAGGTGCAGAAAAGGGCATCCGCCGGGGAGAGCATAGAGAACCGCCCGGAGGAAGTCAAGGACCGGGAAACCTTTGGGCATTGGGAAATGGACACAGTAAAGGGAAAGCAGGGTATAACAAAATCATGTATGCTTGTATTAACAGAGCGTAAGACCAGGGATGAAATCATCATTAAGCTACCAGACCAGAAAGCGGCAAGCGTAGTGGAAGCCCTGGACCGGTTGGAAAGGAAATGGGCGGATATGTTCCCTAAAGTGTTTAGAAGCATCACCGTGGATAATGGGGTGGAGTTTGCGGACTATGAGGGGTTGGAACGGTCTGTTTTGTGCGAGGGAGAAAAGCGGACCTTTCTTTTCTATTGTCATCCATACAGTAGTTGGGAGAGGGGGACAAATGAAAATAGTAACCGCCTTATCCGCCGCCACATTCCGAAAGGGGAAGATTTTGACGAAAAGCAGGATAGGGATATAGAGTTTATAGAAACCTGGATAAACAACTACCCACGGGGGATTTTGGGTTTTAGGACTTCCGCCCAACTCTTTGAAGAGGAAATCAATAAACTGGCCTAATTTTTTTCAAAAACTTGTCGCAAAACTATTGACAAAATACATCTTTGCGGGTAAGTATAAGATTTGCTTGACATAATATAGGAAAACAGGTAAAATTGAACTGTTGTAGTGACGACGATTATTTTGTTATACGTACAATGAAAATTTAATAAGGAGGTGCTCCTGTAGATGCTTCAAATAATAGTGACAGCGATTGTGACGCTTTTGATTGCAATTCCTGTGACTGCGAAGATTTCTGTTGACCGTTACAAAAAGGAGGTCGAAGGAAAGATTGGCAATGCAGAGGAAAAAGCCCGAGCTATTATCGATGATGCTTTGAAGAATGCGGAAACTAAGAAACGCGAATCTCTGCTGGAAGTAAAAGAAGAGACGATCAAGGCAAAAAGCGAGCTGGATAAGGAGATCAAGGAACGTCGTAATGATATACAGCGCTCTGAGAGACGGATTCAGCAGAAGGAAGAAAACATCGATAAAAAACTGGATGCGATTGAAAGACGGGAATCCAATCTTGCTGCTAAGGAAGAAAAGCTTGCAAAGCAGCGGGAAGAAGTTTCTAAACTAAATGAGCAGCGCGTACAGGAACTGGAGCGAATCTCCGGATTAACCTCTGAACAAGCAAAAGAATTCTTATTGAAAGCTGTTGAAGAAGATGTGAAACATGAAGCGGCAGTGATGATCAAGGAAACAGAGCTGCGCGCGAAGGAAGAAGCCGATAAGAGAGCAAAGGAGTATGTGGTCAGTGCCATCCAGAGATGTGCGGCGGATCATGTTTCCGAGACTACGATTTCGGTTGTCCAGCTTCCCAATGATGAGATGAAAGGTCGTATCATTGGTCGTGAGGGAAGAAATATCAGAACCCTTGAGACGATGACCGGTGTGGAACTGATCGTGGATGATACGCCGGAAGCGGTTGTCTTGTCTGCTTTTGATCCTGTAAGGCGTGAAGTGGCAAGGATCGCATTGGAGAAGCTGATTGTGGATGGACGTATTCATCCTGCCCGCATTGAGGAAATGGTGGAAAAGGCAAAGAAAGAAGTTGAAGCGATGATCAAGGAGGAGGGGGAAGCTACACTGTTAGAAGTCGGTGTGCATGGTATTCATCCCGAACTTGTCAAGCTGCTTGGACGTCTGAAATTCCGTACCAGCTTTGGGCAGAATGCGTTAAAGCATTCCATCGAGGTAGCACAGTTGTCAGGACTATTGGCATCAGAGCTTGGATTTGATGTCAGGATGGCAAAACGTGCAGGTCTTTTACATGATATTGGCAAAGCGGTCGACCACGATATGGAAGGCTCGCATATCCAGTTAGGTGTTGAATTATGTAAAAAGTATAAGGAGTCTGCAACGGTCATCAATGCGGTAGAATCCCATCATGGCGATGTGGAGCCGCAGACATTGATCGCATGTCTGGTACAGGCGGCGGATACCATATCTGCTGCAAGACCCGGCGCAAGACGAGAGACACTTGAAACATATACAACAAGATTAAATCAATTAGAAGAAATAACAAACACTTTCAAAGGAGTCGACAAATCTTTTGCTATTCAGGCAGGTAGAGAGGTTCGTGTCATGGTAGTTCCTGAGCAGATCAATGATGCTGACATGGTGGTATTGGCAAGGGATATTTCTAAGAAAATTGAGGAAGAGATGGAATATCCGGGACAGATCAAGGTCAGCGTGATTAGGGAATCCAGAGTAGTAGATTACGCAAAGTAAATGAGTGGAAAGTCCGAGACTTTTGTCTTGGACTTTTTCAATGGGAAGGAAAAGGGTGGTCAGAATGAAAACGTATATGAAAACATATTCGGGCTTGAAGATCGATCCGTTTGATCCAAAGCCGGAGGAAATCAGGATCGAGGATATTGCGCATGCATTGTCTCTTATCTGCAGAGGCAATGGACAGGTGACGCATTTTTATTCGGTGGCGCAGCATTGCCTGAACTGCGAGAGGGAAGCAGAAGCAAGAGGGCATGGCATAAGGCTCAGACTGGCATGTCTTCTTCACGATGCTTCCGAAGCATACCTGAATGATATCATCAGACCTGTGAAACAGTATCTGGAAAAATATAATGAGATAGAAGACCATTTCCTGGAGGTGATCTATGAGAGCTTTGGACTGGGTGATCTGACAAAGGAGGAATGGGCTGTCGTCAGGGAGATCGACGATGCATTGCTGGATTTTGACCTTGTGGAGCTTCTGCGTGAGCCGATGCCGGAAAGAGGATATCAGTTTACGCTGGTGCCGGATATTGGGCAGAGGACATTTGAAGAAGTGGAGGCGGCGTATCTAAGCAAGGCGAAAGAATTGGCAGCCGGATATTGATTTGAAGTATTTGGCTGTGGGCATACTTTTCATATGGGAATACGCAAAAAGCAGTAAAGGGATGGAAAAGTATGCAGCATATTATGGATTACATCATGGAGTACGGCGCGTATACCTACAGGGATAAGCCGTTTACCGAAGTGGATTTTCTGGCGCTGGCGCAGTTTTCTTATTTAAAATTAAAGAATCTGGTGCCCAAGATGGGAAGCGCCTGCAGAGGGATCACGATCCGTGAGCTTGCCTGCCATCCTGGAAGCTTTCGTCTGGTGCAGGAGAACTGGTTTGGGCGTGAGAATTGGCGTCTGCTGCAGTTGATGGCGGAGAGCGAGCGGTATGGAAGCATCCTGGTCGGCAATTATGCGGAATGTTCCCGGAAGAAATATGAGATCCAGTTTCAGGCGGTAACATTTAGGTGGCGGCGGGACCGCATATGCGTGTGTTTCCGTGGGACGGATGAATCCGTTGCCGGGTGGAAGGAGGATCTTAATCTTGCGGTTTTTTCAAGGACACCAGGGCAGGAGATGGCAAGAACCTACCTTCGGCTGATTGCGAAATATCATCCCGGGAAATTATATGTCACCGGTCATTCTAAGGGAGGGAACCTGGCATTGTATGCGGCGGTCAATGCGCCGAAGCCGGTGCAGGAGCGTATTTTGCGGATCTATGATTATGACGGACCGGGCAGCAGGTTAAATCCGGATGCTTATCGGCGGGTTAGAGATAAAATCAGAAAATATGTGCCCAGACAGGCGTTTGTCGGTGTGTTGCTGGGACAGGGGGTATCTTACCGGATCGTCCGAAGCAGCGGTTTCGGACTGATGCAGCATAATCCATATCTTTGGTGGATAGAGCGGGGGAGATTGGTCTTATGCCGCAGGAGGACGCCGTTAAGCAGGATGATCGTGGGATGGTGTAACCGCCGGATCGATTCTATGAACCAGATCCGCAGAAGAGGAATTGTAGAAGCTATATTTGATATGATCAGTTTTTCAGGCAAGGAGAATCTGTATTATTTGGGAGATAACTGGAAATCTGGTATTCAACTTATGCTTGCAGCGGTTTTGGAAAAGCTGCAATGCCGAAAAAAGAATGTAATACAAAAAAAGAATGTAATGCAGAAAAGAAAATAATGCAAAGAACTGAAAGACGATCGTGCAGTTTCCTTGGATCAAAAAGAGGCACGCAGAAAGTATTCAAATAAATCAAGACCATTGACTGCGTCAGGCTGCCGGAAACCAAGGCACAGGCGCTCCGGATGCCATTGAACGCCTAAAATGGGCAGGTCGGTATGGTGCATGGCTTCGATGACATGATCCGGCGCGGTCTGTAGTATCTCCAATCCCGGCGCGGGAGAAAAAACTGCCTGATGATGGCAGCTGTTGATCGTACAGACGGAACCGTACAGTTCTTCCAGAAAACTTCCTTTCCGGTTTTGGGCTTCATGCAGGACATCTTTTTGGGAGTGATAATGCAGGTCACCGGGTATCAGGTCTTGGACCAATGTGCCGCCAAAGTAGATCTGTATCAGCTGGAAGCCTTTGCAGATGCCGAGCACGGGCTTTTTCTGCCGGATAAAATCATCCAAAAGAGACAGCTGGGCAAGATCTTTGTGACGTTCGATATTCCGTGATCCGCAGTTGCCACAGTGATAAAGGTCGGGACTGATATCGCCGCCGCCCGGAAGGAGCAGCATATCATACGCCGCTTTGGATGCGACGGACAGAGCTGTCGTATACGGAATTGCCAGATGTTCCAAGACAGCTTCATAATTGTGCGCTGCAGCTTCATTTTGTGCAATCAATATATGAGGAGACGTTTGCATGTGGTGTTCCTTTTGGTGTTGGATTATTAGAAGGAATTAACAAATATTCCTTGTTTTATCGTCTTATATATAGTATATTTATTGTAAACAAATTTGTGCCGGATGGAATTTCGGCGATGCGGCTTTTTGACAATCCTTATGTCCGGCAGGATCAACGTCATACAACGCGCAGCTTTCTTCTGCGCTTAAGATCATCCATATGTTAAAGATGCAGGTTAGTATTCGGAGGCAGCTGGAGGAAAGTCTGGGGAAGATCAAGGAGAGTAATGGGTATTCCGAGTTCCTCTGCAGGGACGACGTTGTGCCGGAGGATGATCTGGGACAGGCGGACGAAAAGCTTTATAAGGATAAGCAGAAGAAACGTAAGAATATCATGAAATAATATTCTATAGAAATGGGAGCTTATAGAAGATTTTTTCGGAAATCACATTTAAATTTATTGAAATGCATTGACTTTTTTTGTAGTTTCTGTTATTATTTAAAGGTCGTGCGGAAGTGCTGGAATTGGCAGACAGGCAAGACTAAGGATCTTGTGTTGGGTTCAACGTGTGGGTTCAAGTCCCATCTTCCGCATTGGTTTGAATTGTGAAAACGAAAAAGAGCAAGCTTTTAAGCCTGCTCTTTTTCTTCTGCTGATTTATCTTCTTCGATATTATCCAATGCAAACTCCAAACATTGAATGACAACCTTATTAACTGATGTGTTATGCAAGGTTGCCAATTCGTCAAGGTGTGCATTGATTTCCGTAGGTATTCTAAATGTTTTGGTAATGTATTCACTGTACTCATTCTTAATTTTTAACATTGCTAATCTCCTTACAATAATATTATATGCTATTTAACAATATGTATATATTAACTGTGCAAGATATATGCAATATATATATAATATAAAATGCTTGCAATTAATTCGGATTGGTGATAAGATGCTAATTGATGTGATACAAAATTACATAATATCAACCAATAAAAATAGCGAGGTACAAAAAATGAAAAGAAAAATGATGCGTATTATTTTGACGGGAGTGTGCGCGGTTTGTTTGACTGCATGTGGCAAATCCGAAAAAGACGCAGCGTCCGATTATTATCAGGAGCAATTTGGCATGAGTGAAGAGGAAGCGGATGAACTGGCGGATGAACTGGCGGATGCATTTGGGAATGGCGGAGTTCAAACCGAAACAAAGCCTCAAAACGAAGCAGAGACCGAAACCGATGCGGATCAGCCTCTTGAGTATGTAGAGCCGGCGGCAGAAGATTTTAAGTACAGCTATGATGCAGCGCTTGGAGGAGTAGTTATTACAGGATATCGCGGTGAAGCGGAAGCAATCCGTATTCCCGCCGAAATTGATGGGGAGCCGGTAGTAAAAATACGTTTAGGTAGTGATGGCGGCTATGGTTCTCCTCGTGCCAACGATCGTATAACACATGTTGAATTGCCGGACGGCATTACAAGTATTGATGATTATGCATTTT
>CAYQZB010000001.1:164125-320931 GCA_964421915.1 uncultured Lachnospiraceae bacterium | reverse complement strand
GTGGCTGCACTGCTTTAAGGGAAATCACGATACCAGACAGCGTAACAAGTATTGAGAAGCTTGCATTTGGAACTTGCAGCAGTCTGACGGAAATCACGATACCGGATAGCGTTACAAGTATTGGCGCATCTGCATTTAACAGTTGCAGCAGTCTGACGGAAATCACGATACCGGACAGCGTTACAAGTATTGGTGGTTATGCATTTTGTGGCTGCACTGCTTTAAGGGAAATCA
Source organism: uncultured Lachnospiraceae bacterium (assembly GCA_964421915.1). GTDB lineage: Bacteria > Bacillota > Clostridia > Lachnospirales > Lachnospiraceae > NK4A136. The sequence continues at coordinate 320,697 of CAYQZB010000001.1, read as the reverse complement.
CGATACCAGACAGCGTAACAAGTATTGATGAGTATGCATTTGGTAATTGCGACAGTCTGACGGAAATCATCATACCGGACAGCGTTACAAGTATTGGGGATCATGCATTTGAGAAATGCGATAGTCTGACGGAAATCACGATACCGGACAGCGTTACAAGTATTGGAAGATATGCATTTGGTAATTGCGACAGCCTTAGAAATTTGACCATTCCGGACAATGCAGAAATTTACAGGCACGCATTCTACGAATCTAATGGACTAACGGTTACCTATCAGGGAGAGGAATATAATTACGCAAACGATCCAAATGGTTGGTGGTAAAATGAAATATGATTGATCTAATGCGCCCAAGTGTAAAGCTTGGGTGCATTTTTACCGCAAAAGAAGCCATATGTGTGGATGGCTTTTTTGTGACACACATTTGTAGGCTTTTTTTGTGACACATATTCTTCTTGACAAGTGAAAATATTAGTGCTAATATACTCAATGGTGTATTTATCAGATACGCAGGAATGGCGGAATTGGCAGACGCGCACGGTTCAGGTCCGTGTGATAGCAATATCATGAGGGTTCAAGTCCCTTTTCCTGCACTAAGTGAAAAGCCTTGAAAGCACTGTATTACGGTGATTCAAGGTTTTTTCTATTCGAATACAAGTTTTAATAACATCATCCGGCAGTTCTTTGCAATGAATAATCAAGCTTCCAAACTGTGACCATGTGCCTTTTGACATAAAAATAAAAAAGGCTGCTATATCATAGAGAATATAGGTGTAAACTTCACCTGAAAACATAAACGATAAATTCATTTAATATATAAGGCGGGTGGTTGTCCGTTGTAAAAGCGTTCGTGAATAAGAAAGGATGGGAGGAAGGTTTTATTATGTCGAGACCGGGCAGACCCTATAAGCACAAAAACATACCGTTAAATAAATCTAATAAGGTATCTCCGATTCCGGACATGGAAGAGGGCGTGATCGTAGAGAGGGGGAAAACGGTTATGGCTGACGGAGTAAATAATTTTTTCTTGGAGTATCTCGCAAAAAACTTTGGGGAAGATGTTCCTATTTTCGTTGAAGAAATTAAGTTTAACGGATATTCCCGGACGCAGATAACAGATATGCTTGATGATTTATGCAGATGTGAAAAACTTAGCAGGTATTATGACGAGGATGTTTATTATATCCCGATAGATACCCTTCTGGGAAAATGTATCTTTATACGAGGAGAAACTAATTAAAGCTAAGGATTCTAAATCTCATCGTTTAGAGGAGGTGACCGAATGAATAAGAAAAATTGCTGGGCAATTAAAATTTCAAATTTTTAATAAAACTGCGGTACTGCTCATATTGCGTCCGCGTCGTCGGAACCGGACTGTATGCTGCTGTTTCGGTCATGCGGATCCATTCATCGATGAAACTGCTGTCGATGGAAGCGCTTGTGCCGGTTCCTTTTTCGTCGTTGGCTGCGTTTTGTTTTAAGAAGCTTCCCACATCCCGGATGACAGGATGCTGCTCCGTAACCAGCAGCTTTTTCTGAAGCCTGCAGACGAATTTTTGATAGGATAGGAGCACGGCGGCAGAGTAATCCTTCTGCCGTAAAGCGCGGGACAGCAGATACTGCTGACGGATCGGACGGCGCAGATACACAAGCAGGAGGAGCAAAGATAATGCCGCCAGAAGGATCAACAGGGGTTTTGCTACAAAATCAACAGAGGATATAATGGAGAAGGACGGAAAATTAAGATCGCTGCCGCCTTCCGTAAGGGTGTTGGCGTCTGCGGCAAGTCTTTGTACCGGCGTAAACAGGCCGGAAAGGATCGCCATGATGCCGGCTTCGTCGATGGTGTCTCCGAAGGCGGGCGGTGTCATTTCATAAGGAATCCAGCCATAACCATCCAGATAGATCTCAACCCATGCATGGGCGGAGCCGTCTGTTACATTGACAGTAACAAGACCGGTTTCGCCTAAAGCATTGTCACCGATATACCAGCCGGAAATATCGTTGGAGACTGCTTCCGCTTCCGTCAGATCATCAAACTGAATACAGTAGCCTTCCACATAGCGGGTAGGGATTCCCATGTGTCTAAGAAGCAGCGTGGAGGATGCTGCAAAATGCGCGCAGAAGCCACGGCGCTGTTCCGTCAGGAAATATTCTATCGTGTCACGGTCATTAGGAGTTGTTCCGGGAGACATCGTATAAGGAAAGTTCCTTGCAAAATACATGGACAGAGTTCCGGCGATCCGCAGTCGGAGCTGCTGCTGTTCCTCATAAGTAACGGCGTTTTGCGCATCCTGCAGGACATCATTCAGTCCGGCTTCCTTGCAGAAGTCTTCCAGAACTTCATCCAGATATTCTGGAACCTGTAGATAATTTTCATAAACCATTGCCTCGTATTCATCAGTAATGGCGGGATTGGGCGCGTAACTGATGAGGCTTCGGTAAGGAATATATAATGTCTCATATATATCATAATAGGGAGTTTGTTCGTCTTTGATTTCATAATCCGCCATCGTATCATCCCATAATTGAAAGGCTTCCGTATACGCTTCTGATTCCATAAAAGGCAGCGTGGTTTCCGGTTCGAGTATTGTGGACCAATCTTCATAGCGGCTGAGCACATTAGGCCGGCCTTGGGGATTCGTATCATAAGCAAAGTGCAGCGTATCGTATGGATAAAAGTATTCATTGCTGATATCCTGATCCACGATACGGATCTGCATTCTGGCAAAAGCATCATCAATAAGGGAACCGCTCATCGGACTCATCAGAATGGAACCGTCATCATAAACGGTATCAAATTTATTTATTGAATAATAAACGCCAATAAATCTTTTCAGGTACAACGTATCCGTAGAATACGGGACATAGGTTACTTCCATGTCGGTCTTGTAATCCGGGATCACACTGCCTGTGCTTCCCAATCTTCCGTTATTCAGGCCTCCGGCAGAGTCGTAGCGCTCAAAGAAGCCTCCGACACCGTTTTGGATAAAAGTTGTTATATAAGCGTCTGTTGTATTTTTTAATTGGTTGGAAATATTTTTACCAGATGTACTGTGAAAAAAGAGGGCGCTGCAGAGCAGGAGAAACAGTATGCAGAACACGATACTGTAGACGGAAAGCGTAAGGATCCCCCTACCGCTGGACTGATAGGAATATCGTGTCGTCTGCTTTTTTAATTTGCGTGTAAAGAACGGTTCCTTCTTCATGTTTAAGGACATATGATAATGACCGCTCCGACCTAAGATGCCGACTGTTATATATACGGCAAGCAGCATGGCAAGATAAGGGAGCGCCGGAAGACGATCGATATAAAGAGCGATCTGCAGCGGCAGAAAAGTGAGCAAAAATGTTTCGATCAGATTCATGTGCGCGGAGATGGTGATATTCAGTAAAATTGCCATCATCAACCCGACAAAGACCATGGTGATGCTGACGGTCAGGTAACGGTTGGCGATGATCTCATTGGCTTCACGGACGGAGCTTAAATAAAAGAAATCACTGTATTTTTGGTAAACTGTATTGACAAATCCCTGAAAACCACTGTTGATATAGGGATACAGGGAAAAGGCAAAGAGCGTAAACAGCAAAAAGATGGCAAAATAACCGATATAAAAGGTGATCTTGTTATAATACAGGAAAGCGGCAAGCATGGATACGGTCAGGATGCCGAGAGTCACGCCGATCCAGTGAAACGAAAGGTCAAAGGCAGTGATCAGCCCTGCAATGGTTCCAAAGGAAGCCATAAAAATCAAAACCCCTCTGATAAAACATAAAAAGAACCGGTTGACAGGGACGTCTGTCAGGATATCTTCCAACAAGACGCTGGAGTTTCTGTCAAAGAATGCGATGGCATAGGCTTCCTCGCATTGTTTCCTCTGATACAGATAATAAAAGAACAGATAGATGCCCGATAAAGAGATCAGGGCAAGCAAAGGCAAGGTATCCCATTGGAAGGAGTGCGCGGCATAACGGCAGGCAAATATGATCACGGCAGCGAGCCACACAAGGAAAAGGATCAAGCCCCTTTTCTTTAGCTTTACATATTCAGTTGATGATTTAAAGGTTAGATCCTTCTTCATATATCTGTCCTTTCCTGACGGATGTCCTGTTGCGTGTATTGAAGTATCGTCCTGCTGTCAGGCGGCCTCTGCCAAATCAATGGCACTTCCGTGGATCTGATAAAATGCGCCGTAAAGAGGGAAGACAGTCTGGTAGGTGGAGATCGCAAGATCCGGTGTGTCATACGGCTTCTGATAATACAGAGTCAAAAATGCCTGCAGCAGATCTTCCGGATCGTGGATGACAGCCTGGGTAAATTCCATGATATCCGTATGGAATAAGGCGATCCGGAATACTTCTTTCCGGCGGATCAGCTTCATGGATACCGCATACAGAGTCTGCAGGGTATCGGCGATCTCCTCTCCATATAATTCCGGAAGAAACAGCAGGGAATCGTCAAGGGAGCGTTCATACTGCTTGACCAGAAGATCGTCCATCCTTGCGCTGAGCTTCCAGTGCATATCTTGCATCCGGTCTCCGGGAAGATATTCCCTGACTTCCCGGATATCTGTGGAAAGCGAGCCCGCGGGATCATAAAATCCGCTGTCCTCGGATTCGGTGTGCATGGCAGCGGGAACAAAGGAGATCGGCATCTCTTTAGGCAGCACCGGAATCTGCAATCCTTTATTCAGACTTTTATGAAATGTATAAAAGTGAAGAAAATCTGTCAATTTTACGTCTTCCAAGGAAAACAAGAGCATGCCCGGCTGAGAGACGGCAAAGGGAAAACGAAGGGTCCGGGTCCTGCGTGCTTCTAAGGGCAGCGCAATCGTATTTTTCTGACTGCTTGGAAAATACATATTTTGAAACTGAAAGGAAAGCTCGCAGTTCAGGAAGGGAAAAAAAGTAGGATTTTTAACGGTAAGCATGATGATTGGTTTTTCCGGCATGGAGACGGTCGTTACGGGAGCGGACAGAAGAAAATCAAAATTTTCAAAGGCATAATGAGCCAGGGCAATGGAAATCACGGGCAGTATGATGAGCAGAAGCAGTAAAACGGCAAGAAAAGACTGGCGGTAAAAGACCGTTCCCAACAGGAAAAGCAGGATCATAAGCGTATAAGTGATTCGATAAGGATAGTTTGTTTTCTGCATGCTCGGACCTCACTAACTGATCTTGGGAACTGCTGCCTGCTTTAAGACTTTTGAAAGCGCTTCTTCCACGGATTGTCCGGAAGCTTTGGACTTGGCGGAAAGCTTTACGCGGTGGGAGGCTACGCAGTGAAAGACATCATGGATATCTTCCGGAAGAAGAAAATCCCTGCCGCACAGATAAGCGTGCGCTTTAGACATTTTTAATAAAGCAATGCTGCCGCGGGGGCTCAAGCCCAGCGCAAAAAAATCAGGATTTCTTGTAATTTCGGTCAGCTCAACAATATAATCGTAAAGGGATTCGTCAACAAATAAGTTCTCTGCCTGATTCTGCATCTCTAAAAGCTCTTCGGCATTGACCACCTGCTCTACCTGTGCGATATTGGCAGAGGAGTTGCCTTTTAAGATGCTGACTGCATTTTCGGAGTCAGGATATCCGATGGAAAGACAGATCATAAAACGGTCAAGCTGAGATTCCGGAAGCCGCTGTGTGCCGGAAGAACCAAAGGGATTCTCCGTGGCAATGACAAAGAACGGTCTTGGAAGCGTTCTGGTAACGCCTTCTACAGTTGCCTGACCTTCCTCCATAACCTCTAAAAGCGCAGACTGCGTCTTTGGCGAGGTACGGTTGATCTCATCGGCAAGGAAAAGGTTGGTATAGACGCAGCCCTCCTGAAAACGAAAAGCATTTGTCGATTTATCATAAAGATTATATCCGATCAGATCGCTGGGCAGGACATCGGGCGTAAACTGCATCCTTTTATAAGAAAGGGAAAGCGCCCTGGCGATGGACATGGCAAGCGTCGTCTTTCCGACGCCGGGGATGTCCTCCAGCAATACGTGGCCGCCTGCCAAAATAGCGCAGAGCGTAAGGCGGATCACGTCATCTTTACCCTGTATGATTTTTTTTACTTCCTTTCGAATGAGGTCTGTTTTATTCTGCAATGGGATATCCATCCTTTCATGCTTATTCATATATTATTTTATATGGTATCTATGGCGATTGCAAGTATTTCACAAAAATTTAAAGTAAATCAGGGCAATGTTGTTGGCGTTTCTCGCACCGGATTTTGTTTGCTTCTTGAAGCATCCGGCAATTTGTGATATACTTTTACTAACTATGCAAAGGGGGTTCTTCTTACAGGAGGCGCAGGATGAAAGCATTTTTGATATTGGAGGATGGAACTGTATTTCAGGGAAAAGCCATTGGCGCATGTAAAGAGGTGATCAGTGAGATCGTGTTCAACACATCCATGGCAGGCTATCTTGAAGTTTTAACAGATCCTTCCTATGCCGGACAGGCGGTATGCATGACTTATCCGCTGATCGGCAACTATGGAATATGTATGGAGGATATTGAATCTGCCAGACCATGGCTGGATGGTTTTATTGTAAGGGAGCTCTCAAGAAAACCGAGCAACTTCCGGTGTGATATGTATCTTCAGGATTTTCTGGCGAAGCATGATATTTCCGGGATCGAAGGGATCGATACCAGGGCATTGACAAAGCGCCTGAGGGACAGGGGGACGATGAACGGCATGATCACGGTTGACGAGTCCTATGACCTGCCGGACGTGCTTATGAGGTTAAAGAAATATCAAGTGGCGGGAGTGGTAGACAGGGTTACCAGTCAGAAGAAATATACGGTCGCGGGGCTCAGATATCCGGAGGAAAATGAACCGGTATCCGGAAGCGATATCAACAGAACAGAAGGAAGGAAAGCGCCATCCATGATCAGGAAGCTGAACGGCGCCGGGAAACGGGTGGCTCTGCTGGATTTTGGAGAAAAGAATAACATTATCAGATCCCTGCAGAAAAGAGGCTGTGATGTGACTGTTTATCCTGCGTTTACCAAAGCGGAGGAGATTCTTAAGGAGCATCCGGACGGGATCATGTTAAGCAACGGACCGGGCGATCCCAAGGAGTGTAAGGAAGCGATCAAAGAGATCAGAAAGTTGTACGATGCGGATGTGCCGATCTTTGCGATCTGTCTGGGACATCAGTTGATGGCTCTGGCAGCAGGGGCGGATACCTATAAGATGAAATATGGTCATCGCGGCGGCAATCATCCGGTGAAGGATCTGGAGACGGGCAGGGTATATATCTCATCCCAGAATCATGGCTATGTGGTGGATGTGGAGCATCTGGATCAAAGCATCGCGGTGCCGGCATTTGTTAATGTCAATGACGGTACCAATGAGGGGCTTTCCTATCGGGGGAAGAATATCTTTACGGTACAGTTTCATCCGGAAGCATGTCCGGGTCCGCAGGATTCCGGCTATCTGTTCGACCGTTTTATCTCTATGATGGAGGTGGTGAAGGATGCCTAAGAATCAGGACGTAAAAAAAGTGCTGGTCATCGGTTCCGGTCCGATCGTGATCGGTCAGGCAGCGGAGTTTGATTATGCGGGGACGCAGGCATGCCGTTCCTTAAGAGAAGAAGGAGTTGAGGTCGTGCTGATCAATTCCAATCCGGCGACGATCATGACCGATGGTGACATTGCAGACCGCGTTTATATAGAACCGCTGACGATAGAAGTATTGGAGCAGCTGATAGAAAAAGAAAAGCCGGACAGTATCCTGCCGAATATGGGCGGTCAGGCAGGACTTAATCTTGGGATGGAGCTGGAGGAATCGGGATTTCTTGCCAGCCATCACGTAAAGCTGCTTGGAACGACGGCGGAGACGATCCGGAAGGCAGAGGACAGACAGGCATTTAAGGATACCATGGAAGCGATTGGGGAACCCTGCGCTCCCTCCAAGGTGGTGGAGTCGATAGAGGACGGCGTTGCGTTTACGAATACGATCGGGTATCCGGTGGTGCTGCGTCCCGCTTATACGCTGGGTGGCAGCGGCGGCGGTATTGCATATGATCAGATGCAGCTGGAAGAGATTCTGGAAAATGGTCTTCGGCTTTCCCGTGTGGGGCAGGTTCTGGTGGAACGTTGCATCGCAGGCTGGAAAGAGATTGAGTATGAGGTGATGCGTGACAGCGCAGGCAATGTGATTACGGTCTGCAATATGGAAAATCTTGACCCGGTAGGGGTACATACCGGAGACAGTATTGTAGTGGCTCCTTCTCAGACCCTTGGGGATAAGGAATACCAGATGCTGAGAACTGCTGCGCTGAATATTATCAGCGCGCTGGAGATCACGGGAGGCTGCAATGTGCAGTTTGCGCTTCATCCGGAAAGCTTTGAATACTGCGTGATTGAGGTAAATCCCAGAGTCAGCCGTTCCTCTGCATTGGCATCCAAGGCGACCGGCTATCCGATCGCGAAGGTGGCGGCAAAGATCGCGCTTGGATATACGCTGGATGAGATTAAAAATGCAGTGACGAAAAAGACCTATGCCAGCTTTGAGCCGGCGCTGGATTATTGTGTAGTGAAGATTCCAAGGCTTCCCTTTGATAAATTTCTTACGGCAAGGAGGACGCTGACGACACAGATGAAAGCGACCGGAGAGGTTATGAGCATCTGTACGAATTTTGAAGGCGCGTTGATGAAGGCGCTCCGTTCTCTGGAACAGCATACGGAATCACTCAGAAGTTATGATTTTAGTTCTATGATGCAGGAGGAACTGCTGGAGCGGCTGAAGACCGTAGACGATCTGAGGATCTACATCATTGCGGAAGCGCTTAGAAAGGGTGTAAGCCAGAGCGCGATTCATAATGTGACAAAGATCGATTTGTGGTTTATCGATAAGATTGCGATCCTGACACAGATGGAACAGCGGCTGGAGACAGAGCCCTTGACGGAGGAGCTTTTAAAGGAAGCAAAACGGCTGGAGTTTCCGGACGGCGTGATTGCAAAGCTGTCCGGCAGAACGGAGACACAGATCAGGCAGATGCGCAGGGAACAGGGTATACAAGCCTCTTTTAAGATGGTAGATACCTGTGCCGCGGAGTTTGAGGCGGAAACGCCGTATTATTACTCCTGTTTTGACGGAGAAAATGAAGCAGCCATAAGCGCCGCAGACGGCGAAAGGAAAAAGAAGGTTCTGGTGCTGGGATCCGGTCCGATCCGTATCGGTCAGGGCGTGGAGTTTGATTACTGCTCGGTGCATGCGACATGGGCATTGGCCAAAGCGGGTTATGAGACGATAATCGTCAATAACAATCCGGAGACGGTCAGCACGGATTTTGACATAGCCGATAAGCTTTATTTTGAACCGTTGACGCCGGAGGATGTAGAGAATATTGTAGAACTTGAAAAGCCGGACGGCGCGGTGGTGCAGTTTGGCGGACAGACGGCAATCAAGCTGACAAAGAGTCTGATGGAGATGGGCGTGCCGATCCTTGGAACGAAAGCGGAGGATGTTGACGCGGCGGAAGACAGGGAATTATTTGATAGGATCCTGGAGGAAACAGAGATCCCAAGAGCCGCGGGAGGTACGGTATATACGGCGGAGGAAGCGAAGGCGGTTGCAGACAGACTGGGATATCCGGTGCTGGTGAGACCTTCCTATGTGCTTGGCGGACAGGGGATGCAGATTGCGATTTCCGATCAGGAGATCGAGGAGTTTATGGCGGTGATCAATCGTTATGCGCAGGAGCATCCGATCCTGATAGATAAGTATCTGATGGGAAAAGAGCTGGAGGTGGATGCAGTATGTGACGGAACGGATATCCTGATTCCCGGCATCATGGAGCATGTGGAACGTACCGGCGTACATTCCGGAGACAGTATCTCGGTCTATCCGGCACATACAATAAGCGATCAGGTGAAGGAGACGATCGCGGAGTATTCCGCAAGGCTGGCAAGGGCGCTGCATGTGAAGGGACTGATCAACATTCAGTTTATTGCTATGAATGACGAGGTATATGTGATCGAGGTCAATCCCAGATCTTCCAGAACCGTTCCCTATATCAGCAAGGTAACCGGGATCCCGATTGTAGAGCTGGCGGTCAATGTGATCCTTGGGAAAACGATCAGGGAGCTTGGTTATGAGCCTGGATTGCAGAAAAATGCCGGTTATACGGCGATCAAGATGCCGGTATTCTCTTTTGAAAAAATCAGAGGCGCGGAGATCAGCTTAGGACCGGAGATGAAATCCACCGGAGAATGTCTTGGGATCGCAAAGGAGTTCAATGAAGCTCTTTATAAAGCATTTATAGGGGCTGGTATTGATCTGCCAAAGCATAAGCAGGTAATCATCACCGTAAAGGATGCAGATAAAGGCGAGGCGATCGGGATCGGCAGACGGTTTGAGAAGCTGGGCTATACGATCTATGCGACAAGGAGTACGGCGGCCGCGCTGAGGGAGGCCGGAGTCAATGCAAGAAAGGTCAATAAGATTCAGCAGGAATCTCCGACCGTAATGGATCTGATCTTAGGCCACAGGATCGATTTGGTGATTGACACGCCTACGCAGGGGCGGGATAAGTCGAGGGATGGTTTCCTGATCCGTCGGACAGCGATCGAGACGGGCGTTACCTGCCTGACCAGTCTGGACACGGCAAAGGCGCTCCTGACCAGTCTGGAAGCAAAAGAAAAGCAAAGAGAATTGACATTGACAGATATTTCCGGGATCAATCATTAAGAAAGAAAGGGATCATACATGAGGGAAGGGTTTGGAGAAAAGAAGCAGCCGATCATGAAGATACTGGTAATAGGCATGGTCATATTAAGCATATGCCTTGCTGTTTGTATTGTTTTGGTTTCAACACTTCGTTCCACCTATAGTGACGAGATATCGGCGGATTTTCAGGCGCATCATATCAGCTCCGGTGAAAAGCTGGATGCTACGATCAGAGGCGGTATTGAAGTAGTGGAGACTGCGGCCGATGTGATGGGCAGCGCCGCGGCATCTTATATTAATACGGAAATCTACGGGGTATTAAGTGATTATGATCATTTCAGCATGTTAGAGGCATTGGCATTTGTCGGGAACAACGGCAGGGTGTATTATCGCGATAAAGAGTATTCTGTCAGTCTGCTTGGGGAACCGCTGAAGGAGCTGCAGGATAATATGAAGACAGCGGACGGAACCTATACCGGCGTGACGGTATCATCAGGTGACGGGATACCGCATATTTTGATTGCAGTTCCCGTATATCTGGAAGAGAGATCTTATGGATATCTTGCGGCGACAATGAAAATTGATGATATTTTTGAGGGCGGTGAATTTAATTATCAAAATGACATGGGGGAATGTTATCTGACGGATCGAAACGGCATCATTATGTCAAGGAGCAGTGATGCAATATTTGTAACGGAAGAATCGGAGGATTTCTGCCTTTCCATACTGGAGTATTCCGACGGAAAGGAAGGCAGCAAGAAAGCTGTTCAGGCATTGACCAATGCTTACAGGGGAGATAGCGCGGGATTTGTAACTATTAAAACAAGAAAGGCGCAGAGCATGCAGATCTCATATTATCCGCTGCGCTCTGTTCCGGATCTGTTTTTTATCAGCTGTTACAATGACAATCTGGTAGATGACAAGATGCAGCCGATGCTTTTTAGAAGCGTACTGTCCTGTATTATCATCGTCGTGCTGATGATCGCGATCATCGTCTATGTATGGGCGACGTCTAAGCGCGCCAATATCACGATCGAAAAGCTGGCCTATGAGGATCCTGTGACGAAAGGGAAAAATTTCAATTATTTTAAAGAGTTTGCTTCCCATATCAGGGCGATTTTTAAAGAGACACCGTTTATGATCTATCGGTTTGATATTGTGAATTTCCGATATATCAACGAAGCATACGGACATGATCGGGCAGATGAGATCCTGACGTCCTGCATTACGAACTTTGAGTCGATTTTTTCGGAGAAAGAGCTTTGTGTCAGGATAGATGCGGATCAGTTCCTTGCTATTTTGGAAAATGATAAGGAAATAGGACAGAGGCTGGAGCGTCTGACGAAGAATGTCAATGAAGATGCCAGAGGACGCGGAATCAAATATCCTATCCGCTTTAAAACGGGCGTTTATCAGATCCGAAAGCATGATCACGATATTGATGTGATGATCGACCGCGCTAATGTGGCAAGAAAGACGCTTAATGGCGATGGTGATGAGTTGACTGCATACTATTCGGAGAAGATCGTACAGGATATGCATAAGCTTGACCGGATAGAGTCTGATATGCAGAAGGCGCTTGCTAATGGAGAATTCAAGATCTATATGCAGCCAAAATGGGATATCTATCTTAACCGTATTGCGGGGGCGGAGGCGCTGGCGCGATGGGTCAGGGAAGACGGAAGCATCTCTTACCCGGATGAGTTTGTGCCGATATTTGAAAATAACGGATTTATTGAGAAACTGGATTTCTTTATGCTGGAGATGGTTTGCCAGAGGATGCATGAGATGATCGAAGCAGGTAATACCATATATCCGGTTTCGGTCAATCAGTCCAGGATGCTTTTGCACAGCGCGGATTATGTGTCAAATGTTAAGAGGATCATTGAAAAATATAAGCTGCCGAAAGACGCGATCGAGCTGGATATCAAGGAATCGGTCTTTTGGGATGACAGGGATAATATGCTCAGGATCATTGATCAATTAAAACAGTGCGGTGTGCGTCTGGCGCTGGATGATTTTGGCTCGGGATATTCTTCTTTAAATATATTGAAGGATGTTTCCTTTGATACGGTCAAGATCGAACGGGAATTTTTTGCCAAGAGTGTGACGACGGAACGCAACAGATGGACACTGCAAAAGCTCGTGGAGTTATCCGGCGGACTCGATATGGAAGTGGTGTGCGAAGGAGTAGAGACGGAAGAACAGGTGAGTATATTGAAAGCTCTGGGCTGCCGTATGGTACAGGGATTCTATTATTCAATGCCTCTTCCCGAAGAGGAATATATCGCGCGTTACTGCAGTGCGGGTATAAGGGTATAACGGCATAAAAGGATATCAGGCATATGGAAGGACAGTACAAGGCAAATAGGCAGAACTATCAAAGACGTCTGGATGCGGTCATAGAAGGACTGACGACAAGAAAACGTCTGCTGCTTCATAGCTGCTGCGCACCCTGCAGCAGCTATGTTTTAGAATATCTTATTCCTTATTTTGATATCTGGGTATATTATTATAATCCCAATATCACAAAGAGGGAGGAATACGATAAGCGGATTGGTGAGTTGAAACGCCTGATTGACACGATGAATCGGGAGCACCAATGGGATATTCATCTGCTGGAAGGAGCTTATGAGCCGGAATGTTTTCTGAAGGCGGCGGAGGGTCTGGAAGAATGTCCGGAAGGCGGAGAACGCTGTCAGAGATGTTTTGCACTCCGGTTATCTGAGAGCGCTTCCTACGCGGCTGCTCATTCGTTTGATTACTTTACCACGACATTAACGATCAGTCCGTTAAAAAATGCGGACATGCTGAATGAGATCGGAAACCGTATGGGACAAAAATATGGCGTTCCTTTTCTGCCGTCTGATTTTAAGAAAAAAAACGGCTATCAACGCTCCATTGAGCTGTCCAGAGAATATCATCTGTACCGTCAGGATTACTGCGGATGTGAGTATTCCAGAAAAGAGCGGGAGGATGTCCAAAGACAGAATTGATTGACGGCACATTACACAAAAGAAGTTGCGCAATGTGCCGGGCAAGGTTTTAAAATAATGCAGATGAAGACAGATAATACAGAAGAAACAGATAAAGCAGATGAATAGATAAAAACATATGAAAACAGAATCTCAAGCAGAAGAAAGGTATGGTTTGCAGGCATGGAAAGATTTATGGACAGAATATCGGAAGAAATGAGGCGTGCATTTGAGGAAGCGGGATATGATCCTGCTCTGGGAAGGGTTACGGTAAGCAACCGTCCTGATCTCTGCGAATATCAATGCAACGGAGCGATGGCGGCAGCAAAGCAATATAAGAAAGCGCCCTTTGCCATTGCGGAGGAAGTGGCAGGAAAGCTTGGCAGCTCGGAGATCTTCCAATCGGTTGAGGCCGTGATGCCGGGATTTTTAAATCTGACCCTGCGGGATAGTTTTGTTTTACAGTATTTTAGTGAGATGATGCAGCAGGAAAAATACGGCGTGGAGAAGCCCGAAACACCGCAGACCATGGTATTGGATTATGGCGGACCGAACGTGGCAAAGCCGCTTCATGTGGGACATCTTCGTCCGGCGATCATCGGCGAAAGCATTAAGCGGATCGTCCGTTATGCGGGACACAGGGTTATCGGAGACGTTCATCTGGGGGACTGGGGGCTTCCGATGGGACAGATCATCACGGAGCTTAAGGCGAGAAAGCCGCAGCTTTGCTATTTTGATGAAAGCTTTGAGGGAGAGTATCCCGAAGAAGCGCCGTTTACCATTGCGGAGCTGGAGGAGATCTATCCTTATGCCAGCGGAAAATGTAAAGTCGATGAGGAATATAAGGCGCAGGCGCTGGAGGCGACGGCGCAGCTGCAGAACGGTCTGCGGGGCTACAGGGCTTTATGGAAGCAGATCCTGAAGGTGTCGGTCAATGATCTGAAGAGAAATTATGAGACACTGGATGTTCATTTTGATCTCTGGAATGGGGAATCTGATGTGGATGACCTGATTCCGGATATGGTCAAAAAGATGAAAGAGGAAGGACATGCATATCTTAGCGATGGCGCCCTTATTGTCGATATCCGTAAGGAGACGGATAAAAAGGAACTGCCGCCCTGTATCATCTTAAAATCAGACGGCGCGGCCAATTATGAGACGACGGATCTTGCAACGATCATCCAAAGAGAACGAGATTATCAGCCGGATGCCATCGTATATGTGGTGGATAAGCGGCAGGAACTGCATTTTGAACAGGTATTCCGCTGCGCAAGGAAGACAGGGATCGTGCGGGAGGAAACGTCATTGCAGTTTATCGGCTTCGGCACGATGAACGGTCCTGACGGAAAGCCTTTTAAGACAAGGGACGGCGGAGTGCTGCGGCTGGAATACCTTTTGAAGCAGATCAAGGATCAGATGTATGAAAAGATCAGGGAGAATAAGGAACTGCCCCAGGAAGAGGCGGAAGCTACGGCTTCAATGGTAGCGCTGGCTGCTGTCAAATACGGAGATCTGTCTAATCAGGCAGTGAAGGATTATATTTTTGATGTCGAACGGTTTACTTCCTTTGAGGGAGATACCGGACCCTATATCCTTTATACCATGGTAAGGATGAAGTCGATACTGAATAAATACCGGGAGGCAGGCGGCGATCCTGACGCGGCTTCCTGTATAGAACCATCTTCTAAGGTTGAGAAAGAACTGATGATGGCTCTGGCAGGATTTAACGCCATGCTGGAGGAAGCCAGTGAAGAAAGGGCGCCACATAAGGTATGTGCATTCATCTATCAGGTGGCGAATGATATCAATTCCTTTTACCATGCGGT
Source organism: uncultured Lachnospiraceae bacterium (assembly GCA_964421915.1). Classification (GTDB taxonomy): domain Bacteria; phylum Bacillota; class Clostridia; order Lachnospirales; family Lachnospiraceae; genus NK4A136. The sequence continues at coordinate 305,224 of CAYQZB010000001.1, read as the reverse complement.
CAAAATTCTTACAGAGGAAGATCAGAGAAAGCAGGCTGGTTATATTGCGCTGCTTAAGAATGCACTCAGGATCATGGAGACCTGTATTGAACTTCTGGGGTTTGAAGCCCCGGAAAGAATGTAGATTGAAAAATTCAGGCTGTTAGAAAGGTATGGTTATTTATATGAATATCATTGATAAAAATATAGATAGCGGCAAACCCTTTGATTGGGGGAAAACATCTTTAGATTATGCAAAGTTTCGTGACATCTATCCGCAAGATTTCTATCAAAAAATCATTGATCGTAATTTGTGTATAGACGGACAAATTGTCCTTGATATTGGAACAGGGACAGGTGTTCTTCCCAGAAATATGTATCAGTATGGGGCAAAGTGGATAGCTGCGGATATTTCAGAGAACCAAATTGAACAGGCTAAAATTCTTTCAAAAGACATGAATATAGAGTATTATGCCGTATCCACAGAGGATATAGATTTTCCTGATGATTCTTTTGATGTCATTACGGCATGTCAATGTTTTTGGTATTTTGACCATGAAAATGTTATGCCTAAACTTTGGCGTATGCTGAAACAAGGGGGAAGTATTCTTGTTTTATTCATGGCATGGCTCCCCTTTGAGGATAAGATTGCAGGAGCCAGCGAAAATCTTGTATTAAAGTACAATCCAAATTGGAGCGGCGCCGGAGAAACCATTCATCCAATCTACATACCCGATTGCTACAAAGAGAAATTTGAACTTGCATACCATGAAGAATATACTCTGAAAGTGCCGTTTACCCGTGACAGTTGGAACGGAAGAATGAAAGCCTGTCGTGGAATCGGCGCCTCGCTTACCGATCAGGAGATTGCGATGTGGGAACAAGAACATAGAAAACTTCTTGAAGAGATTGCTCCTAATGAATTTGATATTTTACATTATGGCGCTATGGCTGAACTTAGAAAGCATTAGGTCCCGGTTTGAAATGCCTGAGCCTGAAGATAGTTACACTGCAAAAAACGGAGATAGAAATGGTTGACAGAGGAAGTTTCTTCCCTTACAATAATGGGGAGCGGCAAGATGAGTTGTATTTGAAAAAATCAGTTGCATTATGGAGGAAATTATGGCAGAGAAAAAGTCAGTATATCTGGAAGTGAATGCAAGCCAGTACGATATGGATAAGGTGATGGATAAGGCGGTAAAGGATTATAAAAAAGGGAATAAAGACGCATTAAAGAGCATCAATTTATATGTAAAACCAGAGGACGGTAAAGCATATTACGTTGCCAACGAAGGCAAGGTTACGGGCAGCGTTGATTTGTAGAACCGTGGTGGTCAAACTTTTTTGTAACGCTTGTGGCTAAAAATTTATTGGATCTGCTCCCAGCTTTTCCTATGCTGCCGTCCGCGTCTGGTACGGGGCGGTAGCCGTCAATGCCGTTGTGGCTGTGGTAAATCTCATTAATCTGATTAAAAAGAAATGGGCAGAAAAAATGTCAAAAAAATATCTATTTGAATTGATCGGGATGCTAATTCTGCTTTTAATCATCTTTTCTCTGATTGTTTCCAAACTGACGGAAAGCGACAGAGGGGAAGGTTTTATTTTGGACTCCTATGTGTCAACAGAGGTGGTGCGGGCAGATGGGGCAGTGGAACACTATGACAGCAATTATTTTGAAACATCGGCAAAAGGTGACCGGATTATTGTGACGATTCCGCTGCCGGCAGAAAAGAAAATATCCAATGCGGTTTTGTTTTGCAGCGTCTACCAGTGTGCGGTGGAGTTGTCTTATCAGGGAGAGGTCCTCTACAGCTATGGGAATAATGAGAGTGAGAAAGGACGTGCCATCGGCAATGTTCTTGTCTGCGCGGATGTGCCGGATGCGGCTTGGGGTGACACGCTCACTCTGGAATGTACGGTTGTGGACTATACCGACTTTTCCAAGCTGAATACGGTCATGGTCTGTGAGGCAAAAAACAAGGTACAGCATTTGCTGGGAGACAATGCTGTCTCCTATCTTCTGTCCATGTCAGTGCTGGTGGTTTTTGCCGGCATGTTCTTTGTTTTGCTCTGTTGGGGCGGGGGCGGCGAGATTAAAATGCAGGGCTTGTATTTATCGAGCTTTTGTGTTGGGCTGATGATGTGGCAGATGGGCTATGAAAGGATGTTTTATGTTATTTCCAATAATGTCACCTTCTGCGGACTGGCGGAGTATGTAGGGATCTTCTTTGCGCCGGCGCCGTTTTGTATGTTTTTATGTTATGTAGAGCCGAATAAGCTGTTTCAGAAGACAATGAAGCTTTTGGCGGGTGTGCTGATAACGGTTTTTGGGGTGGCAACGGTGCTGAATTTCACCACAGAGCAATACCACTACTGCAGGTTTTTAAAGATAGTGCATGTGCTGATTGCGATAGTGGCAGTTGCCATTTTGGTGGAGTTCATACTTGTGCGCACCCGGGGCGACAATAAACGGATGCTTATCCGGTTTGGCGTTATCTTATACATATTTTTTGCCATGTCTGACATGCTGCTGTTTTATGTGGAAACCACTGGTAAGTTTCACTTAGATGTGGATATGGAGTCTGTTACCTCGCTGGGGCTTTATGTTTTTCTGGTTGTCATGCTGATCAGCTATGTCCTGCACGTTTTGGAGCATGTGGTCAGTGTGAAGGAGAAGCAGCAGTTAGAGCAGATGGCATATTTGGACGGCATGACCGGGATTGCAAACCGGCGCAGATGCCTGGATTATTTTGAAGAACTGAAAGAGAAAAAGGACTTTACCGTTTTCTTTTTTGACGTAAATAATTTAAAAATTGCAAATGACCAATATGGCCATGACATAGGCGACCGCCTGATCATGACGGTTGCGCAGATTATCAGGGAGGTCTTTGGGACGGAAGGCTTTTGCGGAAGATATGGCGGGGATGAATTTGTTGCTGTGGTAGAGTACTCGTCCGCAGCCGCAGTCAGGCAGATGGAAGCCCGCTTAAAGGATGCAATTGCCCGCGTGAATAAGGAGCAGCAGCTTCCGCTTCCGGTTGCCGTGGCTTACGGCATTGCCGGCAGCACGGAAGGAGAAGGTATGCAGGCGGATGAGGTCGTGCGCCTGGCTGACGAGCGGATGTATGAGCAAAAACGGAGGATGAAGGAGGCATTGTCATGAAAAATGTTTTGAGGAAACCGCTTGACAAGGAGCGTATTTTTTGAGATAATGGCACATGTGTCAGAGCGTGTTTATTATGTGTCCATAGCTCAGCTGGATAGAGCAACGGCCTTCTAAGCCGTGGGTCGGGGGTTCGAATCCCTTTGGGCACGCTTGTCATCAGAACAATATCTTATAATGTTCTTGTGACATGTCAGATAGTCCTGATCGCTATGGTGGGTATGGCGTAGTTGGTTAACGCGCCAGATTGTGGTTCTGGAGACCGAGGGTTCGAGTCCCTCTATCCACCTTCTACTGGGCTATCGCCAAGCGGTAAGGCACAGGGTTTTGATCCCTGCATTCGCTGGTTCGAATCCAGCTAGCCCAGCTTTTGTGCTATTGCATATATAGATGCTGCTATGGAGATCTTCGGTTCTGCCGGAGATTTTTTTTTTGCCAAAACAGGATTGCCGGTGTCGGCTGCTGCATTAAAAGAGAAGCCGGTCTTGCATTTTTTATCAATATTCGATAAAATAAAAGCATTAAATCAGTGCAAGGGAATCCGGTATATGAGCAAGAGTGATTTTAAGACGATAGCGAACCAGAGAAAGCGCCTGAAGCCGACTACGGAGATCAGCGGCTTTCAAGTGCGTCCCGGTCTTTATCAGACCAATGGCGCGATGCGTATCAATGAAGGCGTCTGTTTTACGGTGCATTCCATTGGGGCAACCTCCTGTACGCTGCTGTTATATCATAGGGAAGGGAAGGAGCCTTATGCCAGACTGCCGTTCCCGAATTCTTTCCGGGTAGGGCATACCTTTTCCATGATCGTATATGGGTTGGATATTACGGAATTTGAATACGCTTACAGCTTTGACGGTCCGTATGATGAGTCAAGAGGTCTTTTGTTCGACAAAGATAAGGTAATTTTAGATCCTTATGCGAAGGCGGTAACGGATCAGAGCGTATGGGGAAAAACAAAAGAGAAAAATTTTGTTTACAAAGCCAGAGTGGTCAATTCCGGGTTTGACTGGGAAGACTGTAAACAGCCGGGACACGCATTTAAGGATATGATCATCTATGAAATGCATGTGCGGGGGTTCACAAAACATCCGTCGTCCGGAGTGGAGCATCCGGGTACCTTTGAAGCGATCAAGGAAAAAATACCGTATTTATTGGAGCTTGGGGTTAATGCGGTAGAGTTGATGCCGATCTTTGAATTTGACGAGCTGGATGGCAACCGGGTAGTAAACGGCAAGCAGCTTTATAATTACTGGGGATATAATACCGTTAGTTTTTATGCGCCGAATACCGGTTACACGGCTGCTACGGAATTTAACCACGAAGGCGATGAACTCAAGCAGGTGATCAAGGAGTTAAAGAGCCACGGAATCGAAGTGATTCTGGACGTTGTATTTAACCATACTGCCGAGGGAAATGAACAGGGACCTTTCTTTTCTTTTAAGGGGATCGACAATAATATCTATTATATGCTGACGCCGGATGGGAAATATTTTAATTTCAGCGGATGCGGTAATGTGGTCAATTGCAATCATCCCATCGTTCAGCATTTTATCTTGGATTGTCTGCGTTACTGGGTCATCGAATACAGAGTGGATGGCTTCCGGTTCGATTTGGCAAGCATTCTGGGAAGAAGCGAGGACGGAAGCCCCATGAGCAAGCCGCCTGTCCTGCAGAATCTGGCTTTTGATCCGATCCTTGGCGGGGTCAAGCTGATTGCAGAGGCATGGGATGCCGGAGGACTCTATCAGGTGGGAAGCTTCCCTTCCTGGAACCGGTGGGCGGAATGGAACGGAAGATACCGGGATGATATGAGGAGCTTCTTAAAGGGAGACAGCGGTTATGCATGGGCTGCGCTGCAGAGGATGACCGGTTCTAAAGATATCTATGCTGCTGGCGGCAGGGAAAACGCCAGCGTTAATTTTTTAAATTGTCATGACGGCTTTACATTGTATGATCTTTACGCTTATAATGAAAAGCATAATGAGGAAAACGGCTGGAACAATTCCGACGGGGAGAACCATAACCGCAGCTGGAACTGCGGCGTGGAAGGCGAGACGGAGGAGGAGTCAGTGTTATCCTTAAGAGACCGTCTCAGGAAAAACGCATTTGCCGCATTGATGCTGAGCCGGGGTTGTGCCATGTTTTTAAGCGGAGATGAATTCTGCAATACGCAGTTTGGTAATAACAATGCATACTGTCAGGATAATGAGATTTCATGGCTGGACTGGAACAGAAAAGACCGGTATCAGGAGATGTTTGAATTCTGTAGATATATGATCAGGTTCCGTAAAGAGCATCCGGTGGTAAAAGGGGAATGTAAAGCGGCAGTATGCGGACTGCCGGATGTCAGTTTCCACAATGGACGCCCGTGGAATGATTATTGTGATGATGAGACGCGGGTGCTGGGCATTATGTATGCGGGACGGACAGAGGATGACGGACGGGATGATGTTGTCTATGTGGGCATCAATGCCCATTGGGAGCCGCATCAGATCGTGTTGCCGGAGCCACCGACCGATCATTGCTGGCGGGTAGTGATGAACACAGCGCTTCCCCATAAAAAGGAAGCGGATTATCAGAAGGGAACGGATTGGGACGGCGAGGCGGAGCTGTGTATCCGGGAGAGGAGTCTGATCGTTGCGGTTATGGAACCGACAGGCAGACAAAGAAAGGAAAGAAAAAATTGAGAAAATGGGGATTTTTTATAAGCATATTTCTGACAAGTGCGGTCATATGCGGATGCGGCAGGAAGGATGCATCGCTGACGGATAACGGCATGACATTTCTGATGCAGCAGGATTATAAGGCTGCGATCGCAAGTTTTGAACAGGCGATCCTTGCCAAGGAAAATCTGGAAGAAAATTACAGGGGCGCCGGTCTTGCTTATATGGGAATCGGAGATTATGAGGCGGCGGTAGACGCTTTTGATAAGGCGCTTTCCTGTGCAGGTATGTTTCCGGGAGAGCTGGAATATGATATTAATTATTATATGGCTATTGCTTATTATAAAATGGATGAATATGACGCAGCGATTTCTATCTATGACGCGATCATAGAGATGCGTCCGAAAGATACGAATGCCTATTTTCTTCGGGGTTCCATGAAGCTGTATATGCAGGATGTGGATGCGGCAATATTGGATTTTAATCAGGCTGTGGAGATTGACAAAAAAAATTACAGTGTTTATCTGGATGTTTATGACTGTCTGAAGGAGCATGGGTACGATGCTCAGGCACAGGGGTATCTGGATCAGGTCCTTCTGGCGGACAGTCAGGGATTTGGCGAGTATGATAAGGGACGTCTTGCCTATTATAATGGAGAGTACCAGAAAGCTTGCAATTATTTGGAGCATGTACGCCAGCAGGGAGACGCGGATGAAAAGCTGATTATGCTGCTTGGGGAGTGCTATAAGCTGCAGGGATTTTACGAGTATGCAGCTGTGGTATATGATGCCTATGTCAGCGAGTCGCCCGATCCGGAGATCTATAATCAGATGGGACTCTGCTATGTGGAACAGGGTAATTATGCTGCGGCGCTTTCGGCGTTTCAGAGAGGAATTGAAATCAAAGAGAATAATACGTGCCTTCAGACACTGAAGCTGAATGAGATCGCCTGCTATGAATATATGTATGAATTTGATATGGCGGCGCAGCGTATGGAGGAGTATCTGGCAGTTTATCCGTCTAATGAGGAATTGGAAAAAGAATATGCATTTTTAACAACAAGATAGGATGTATTTTGTACAAACTGTAGAAAAAAATTATGAAAAGAGGCTGCGGACAGTCTCTTTTTTGACAGGAAAATGATTGAAAAAGGCGTAACTAAGCGGTTTTTGGGAACAGCAGCAGATAGAAAAAGATACAATATGTAGTATATAGTCAAATGGGTCAACATAATATATTGTAGTTTATCGGTTGACTTTTATAAAAGTCTTTGATACAATGGGTTCATGCCCGCAGAAAAGTTAGTTATGTAAACGAGGACGCCAGATTATGTGAACTAGATATTGAGACTTGCAGCAGTGGACGCCAAAGCCGGCTGGTTTTAGGCAGAAAAAGAAACGGCTGTAGCATAACGGTAGCAGCGGACCAAAGACATGAGAGGAAGGGAGCAATTATAAATGTTCTATGTAATCAAGAGAGACGGAGAAAAAGCGGATTTCACATTAACAAAGATCAATGATGCGATCATGAAGGCGTTCAATGCGGTTGAAAAGCAATATAATAATGATATCATTGATTTGCTGTCGATACGCGTAACGGCGGATTTCCAGGATAAAATTAAAGAAGGGGCAGTCCATGTAGAGGACGTGCAGGACAGCGTAGAGAAGGTGCTGGAGCAGGCAGGATATACGGATGTGGCAAAAGCATATATCCTGTATCGTAAGCAGAGAGAAAAGATGCGCTCGATGAAATCGACCATTCTTGATTATAAAGATGTAGTCAACAGTTATGTAAAAGTAGAAGACTGGCGTGTGAAAGAAAATTCTACAGTGACATATTCGGTAGGTGGACTGATTCTCAGCAATTCCGGAGCGGTAACGGCAAACTACTGGCTGTCTGAGATCTATGATGAGGAGATTGCGGAAGCACACAGAAATGCGGACATCCATATCCATGATCTTTCCATGCTGACGGGTTACTGTGCAGGTTGGTCCCTAAAGCAGCTGATCAAGGAAGGCCTGGGCGGGATCACCGGCAAGATTACCTCCGCGCCGGCGGCGCATTTATCGGTGCTGTGTAATCAGATGGTCAACTTTTTAGGCATTATGCAGAATGAATGGGCGGGAGCTCAGGCGTTTTCTTCCTTTGATACTTATCTGGCACCGTTTGTTAAGGTAGATCATTTGAGTTATCCGGAAGTGAAAAAATGTATCGAGGCATTTGTCTATGGCGTGAATACGCCGAGCCGCTGGGGTACCCAGGCACCGTTTTCCAATATTACGCTGGACTGGACCGTGCCGAACGATTTGGCGGAACTTCCGGCAGTAGTCGGCGGCAAAGAGATGGACTTTAAGTATAAGGACTGCAAGGCAGAGATGGATATGATCAACAAGGCCTTTATCGAGACGATGATTGAAGGAGATGCCAATGGCAGAGGCTTCCAGTATCCGATCCCGACCTATTCCATCACCAATGATTTTGACTGGTCCGATACGGAGAATAACCGTCTGCTGTTTGAGATGACGTCCAAATACGGTACGCCGTATTTCTCAAACTATATCAATTCCGATATGGAGCCCAGCGATGTACGTTCCATGTGCTGTAGGTTAAGACTGGATCTTAGGGAGCTTCGAAAGAAAACCGGCGGGTTCTTTGGCTCCGGTGAGAGTACAGGTTCCGTGGGTGTTGTTACGATCAATATGCCGAGGATCGCTTATCTTTCTTCCGGCAAGGATGATTTCTATAAGCGGTTAAACCGTATGATGGATATTGCGGCAAGAAGCTTAAAGATTAAACGGGGAGTTATTTCTAAGCTGTTAAACGAAGGACTTTATCCTTATACTAAGCGGTATCTGGGCAGCTTTGATAATCATTTTTCCACAATCGGTCTGATCGGCATGAACGAGGTGGGATTGAATGCGAACTGGTTAAGGGCGGATATGACCTCTAAAAAGACGCAGGATTTTACGAAAGAAGTGTTGAATCATATGAGGGAGCGCCTGTCTGATTATCAGGAACAGTATGGTGACCTTTATAATCTTGAGGCTACGCCGGCGGAAAGTACGACTTATCGTCTGGCGAAGCATGATAAAAAGAGATGGCCGCAGATCAGGACTGCGGGCAATGAAGGGGATGTGCCTTATTATACCAATTCCTCGCATCTGCCGGTAGGATATACAGCAGATATTTTCGATGCGCTGGATATTCAGGATGAGCTGCAGACATTATATACGTCCGGAACGGTATTCCATGCTTTTCTGGGGGAGAAGCTGCCGGATTGGAAAGCTGCGGCGAAGCTGGTGCGTACGATCGCGGAGAATTATAAACTGCCTTATTACACCCTCTCTCCCACATATTCCATCTGCAAAGAGCATGGCTATCTTGCAGGTGAGGTGAAAAACTGTCCGCATTGCGGAGCTAAGACAGAGATTTACAGCCGTATCACAGGATATTATAGACCGGTACAGAACTGGAATGACGGAAAACTTCAGGAATATGCGAACCGCAAGGAATATGACATTGCAAATTCCTGCCTGAAAAAGCCCTCCAGTGCGATTGTGACACTTTCCAATATTGATGAGGAGAATGAGGTGATCTCTGTAGAGGAACCGGAAGAGATCAGATATCTCTTTACAACAAAGACCTGCCCGAATTGTAAGCTGGCAAAAGAATATCTGGGAAGCATGAATTATATCGTCATGGATGCGGAAGAAAATGCGGAGCTTGCACTTAAATATAAAGTGCGTCAGGCGCCGACGCTGGTTCGGGTCAATAAGGGGCAGAGCCATAAGTATGTGGGAGCGCCGGCAATACGGAAGTATGTTGAGGAAACAGCGCTGGTTAATGCATAGGACTTTGTCTGATTGATGTTATGTGGAGAAAAGTTTATGATCAATGAATTAATTAAAAAAATAAAAAAGACCGGTGCGCCTATTGTGGTTGGACTGGATCCGACATTAAAACTGATTCCGAAGCATCTTTTGGAGAAGGCATATAAGGCGTATGGTGAAAATCCGGAAGGTGTGGCGCAGGCGATCGTGGAGTATAACAAGGGAATCGTAGATGCCGTAGCAGATCTGGTGCCGGCGGTGAAACCGCAGATTGCGATGTATGAACAGTTTGGCATACCGGGACTGATTGCATATCAGAAGACGATCAGCTATTGCAAGGAAAAAGGAATGGTCGTTATCGGCGATATCAAGCGCGGCGATATCGGCTCTACGTCGGAAGCATATGCAGTAGGACATCTTGGTAAGGTAACGATTGGCGGAACGGATTTTAGGGGATTTGAAGAAGATTTTGCAACTGTGAATCCTTATCTGGGAAGTGATGGTGTAAAACCGTTTATTGAGGTATGCCGGCAGGGAAAGAGAGGTATTTTTATCCTGGTGAAGACTTCCAATCCAAGCAGCGGGGAATTTCAGGATCAGAAGATTGACGGCAGACCGCTCTATGAACTGGTAGGAGAAAAAGTAGCTGCCTGGGGAGAAGAGCTGCCCGGAGACGAGTACAGTTATGTCGGTGCGGTGGTCGGTGCAACTTATCCTGAGCAGGGCAGGATACTGCGGAAACTGATGCCGCGGACTTATATTTTAGTGCCGGGATACGGAGCTCAGGGGGGAAAAGGAGCGGATCTGGTTCATTTCTTCAATGAGGACGGACTGGGGGCGATCATTAACTCTTCAAGAGGCATCATTGCGGCATATCAGCAGGAAAAATATGCGGCTTATGGAGAAGAAAATTATGCGGATGCTGCCAGACAGGCAGTTCTTGATATGAAGGCGGATATTAAAAACGCGCTGGATGCGGCCGGCAAGCAGTAAAGATAAGAAGATCGCCGGGAAGTCCGGTATGCGGGCGGCGCATAGACTGTCGGATAGGATGGCTTAAGCAAATGGCGGAGAGTTATTCCCCGCCATTTTTCATATTATTTCCAGTTTTCACAAATTCTGAATTGAAAACAGGCGTATAATATGATAAACTAAAACGGAATGTTTGGCAGGCTAAACGGCGCCGCCATCCTTCAAATAGAAGTCGGGGAGAAGCATCGGAAAGTATGGAAGATTATAAGAAAGAATTTATTGATTTTATGGTAGAGAGCCAGGTACTCAAATTTGGTGAATTTACATTGAAAAGCGGAAGGAAAGCTCCCTTTTTTATGAATGCAGGCGCATATGTGACCGGCAGCCAGCTGCGTCGTCTGGGGGAATATTATGCAAAGGCGATCCACGATCAGTTTGGACTGGATTTTGACGTACTGTTTGGACCGGCTTATAAAGGCATCCCGTTGAGCGTGGCTACGACAATGGCGATCAGTGAGTTATATGGTAAAGAGATCAGATACTGTTCCAACCGGAAGGAAGTGAAAGACCATGGAGATACCGGGATTTTACTTGGCAGTAAATTACAGGACGGAGACCGTGTGGTGATGATTGAGGATGTTACGACCTCCGGCAAGTCCGTGGAAGAAACTTACCCTATTATCAAGGCGCAGGCGGATGTGGAGATCAAGGGTCTGGTGGTCTCTTTGAATCGTATGGAAAAGGGAAAAGGGACAAAGAGCGCTTTTGACGAGATTCACGAAACATATGGTTTTCCTGTAACGGCAATTGTGACGATGGCTGAAGTGATGGAGTATTTATATCAGAGGGAGTGTAACGGCAGGATTCTGATCGACGATACGGTTAAGCGCGCGATTGATGATTATTATGTACAGTATGGTGCACAATAAGTGTGAGAAGAGGATTGTTAGTGCCGCCGGGGACGGCATAATGGGAATCGTGGAAGCATATTTTAAGGAAAGGAATGGTGACCGGTATGGAAGAAAAGACATATAAAGCGATGAGCCTTGGTGGTACAGCCGGTATTGTGACCGGAGTGATCAGCATTATCGTGGGTGTTGCCTGCGGCGTGGTGATGATCGTTGCCGGCGCCAGACTTTTAGCGGAGAGAAGAAACATCCTGTTTTAAGCAGAATAGGATATTCCGGAGAGAAAACAGATGTCGTTACTTGGCAATTATAAATTTACGAATAAAAGCCATCCATTAAAGGGCATCATGTCTGCAGTCCTGGGATTGATTGCGCTGGTTTCCATGTTCCTCGCAATTTATCTTTCGTATTTAGATGGCATGGCTTCAGACGGAGGTGGGATGGCTAGGATGCGGTATGGTCTGGCATCAGTGCTTGCTTTTTTCATGGCACTTGCCGGAGAGGTCACAGGTCTGGTTGCCAATACGGAAAAAGACCGATATAGATTTTTCCCGATATTAGGATTGCTGCTGAATACAGCTGCGCTGTTTGTCGGCGTATATATCTTATGCGCGGGGATATAATATCAGCAAATTTTGCGGATATTTGCGAAACAGTTTTGTTCGGACAGATTAGGAAAGGCTTGGTTAAGATATAGATGGGTGAAACGATGCTTTGGGAAAGGCTTTCACTTGCAGAAGACAGGATTCGGGAACTTTACCGGGAATGGAACGCAAAGGATTCCGAGAGATCATTAGGAACAACAGAGTCAATGGTTCTGCCACAGGGATGGAGCGATTATATGGCAGCGCAGGGGAAGCTATTCTGCCTCCTATGCGATATCCGGAAGGAATCAAAAGAAGGAATGGATGAGATCCCGACGGAACGCTTAAAGCAATGGAACCGGCAATTATATGAGGACATTCTTCCCGGACAGTATGAAAGAAGTTACGCCAATCCCGCGTATGCGGTCGGCTGCTTCGGTTCTGAAATGGGAAAGCTGTTATCGGCTTATGCGGCAGAGTTTCGGAGTGCGATTCCATATGTATTTGAACGGAATATGCGGGAGCTTGTTATCCGGATGGAGCTGTTTCTGGAATTATATTCATGCGTTTCAACTGCATTTGAGGAGGGCGGGGAGCCGACTGCCGATGTGGTTCGTGATATCCTGTACTGGTATGCCAGCGATTATTCTGATGTGGAGTCGGAACAGAGGGTTGCCGAGATGGTAGATGAAAAGCTGGATTTTGCTCTGCAGATCATCCTGCAGGCTAATCTGGATTCGCCGGAGTATCTTTACCGTTACGGAGAGTATATCACAGATAATGAGATCAGGCTCGCTTCGTATATAAATGGTCTTTCTCAGGAAACGGTTGATCTGATCGCAGATACTTTTACGGAAGGATACCGGATGGGGTTTGTCAACACCGGAAAGGATCTGAGTCGGAAAAAGACGGTAAATATCCGTTATCCGCTGGGATTTGAGCGTGTGGTGAGGCAGGCGGTATATCAATTTCAGCTGATGGGATTAGCGCCGGTCATCTATCGCGCAGGCAGCAGCGTATTCAGAAGACAGGGGACAAATAAGGTCGGTTATTACGGGGCAAATCCGAATCAGCAGTATGATTATGACCATAAAGAGGATGAGGCGCTGTTTCTGGACGGGCAGTTTGTGACAAGGAAGCTGGAATGTCTGCAGGCGGCGTTTGAAGAATATAAAGAGCAGGCGTATGTCCATGCCGGGCCCGCGGTGATAGAGGGATTTGGCGAAAATCCCTTTACTCCAGTGGTTAAGCCCGAGGCGAATGTCTTATCGGAAGAGCAGCAGAAGCTTTTGGTGAAGTACCGCGCACAATCCGGCAGGATTACGAATCAGTATATCAAAGGCGAAGAACGCAGCTTTACGATCATAGCGTTTCCCGTACCGGAGATCGGGGAACAGTTTGAGGAGATTTTTGAGGAAACGGTCAGGATCAATACCCTTGATTATCAGACTTACCGGAATATCCAGCAGACGATGATCGATGCGCTTGATCAGGCAAAGGAAGTGCATATTGCCGGCTGTGGAACAAACCGGACGGAGATGACAGTGGCTCTGGCGGACTTAAAGGATCCTGCTCATGAGACGAAATTTGAAAACTGTGTGGCAGATGTCAATATACCGGTGGGGGAGGTATTTACCTCACCGAAGCTGAAAGGCACAAACGGTATTCTTCATGTCAGCAGGGTATATCTGCATGAATTGGAATACAGGGATCTTGAGCTTGTCTTTGAGGACGGTATGGTGGTTAGCTATTCCTGCGGCAATTTTGCAGGTAAGGCGGAAAATGAAAAATATATCCGGGATAATGTATTATTCCATTATGATACGTTGCCCTTAGGGGAATTTGCGGTGGGAACGAATACAACCGCTTACATGGCAGCGAGGAAATATGATATTGCAGGCAGACTGCCGATCCTGATTGCAGAGAAGACGGGACCGCATTTTGCAGTGGGGGACACCTGTTATTCCCATTCGGAGGATATTCAGGTATTCAATCCGGACGGAAAAGAAATCATTGCGCGGGATAACGAGATTTCCATCCTTCGGAAAGAGGATGACAGTAAAGCATATTATCACTGTCATACGGATATCACGATTCCCTATGATGAACTGGGCGTGCTGGAAGCGGTAAAGGAGGACGGCAGCAGGATAAAAATCATTGAGAACGGAAGATTTGTCCTGCCCGGCTGTGAAGTATTGAATGAAGCATTAGTGTGAAAAAAGAAGTGCAAAGTTTCACACAGAAAAATAAAGTGGAGGTGTATGATATGGCACAGGTGGGGATTGTAATGGGCAGTGATTCGGATATGTCTGTCATGAAAAAAGCGGCGGAGGTTCTGGACGAGCTGGAGATCAGCTTTGAGATGAGGATCATCTCTGCGCACAGGGAGCCGCAGGAGTTCTTTGAATATGCGTCTACGGCGGAAGAGAGAGGATATAAGGTCATCATTGCAGGCGCCGGTATGGCGGCGCATCTGCCGGGAATGTGCGCGGCGCTCTTTCCGATGCCGGTCATTGGTATTCCGATGCATACGGCTTCATTGGGCGGCAGGGATTCCCTGTACTCGATCGTACAGATGCCCTCCGGGGTTCCTGTAGCAACGGTAGCGATCGGCGGAGGGACCAATGCGGGGCTGCTGGCTGCAAAGATGCTTGCAATGTCGGATGAGAAGCTGTTGGAAAAATTGAAGGCTTATTCTAAAAGGCTCGAAGAAAACGTAAAGAAGAAAGACAAAAAACTCAGTGAAACAGGATATAGAAATTATAACTAAAAGCTTTATTACGGGGAGGCGGAATATGGATTACAAAAAAGCCGGAGTGGATATCGAGGCGGGCTACAGGTCAGTGGAGCTGATGAAAAAATATGTTAAAGAAACGGCGCGGCCGGAGATCCTGGGCGGGATCGGCGGTTTCTCGGGGGCGTTTTCCTTATCCGGGATCAAGGATATGGAAAAGCCGACGCTTGTTTCCGGGACGGATGGCGTCGGAACAAAACTAAAGCTTGCCTTTTTAATGGACAAGCATGATACGGTAGGCATTGACTGTGTGGCAATGTGTGTCAATGATATTGCCTGCGCGGGCGGGGAACCGTTATTTTTTCTGGATTATATAGCCTGCGGCAAGAATTATCCGGAGAAGATCGCTTTGATCGTAAAAGGCGTGGCGGAAGGCTGTAAGCAGGCGGGAGCGGCATTGATCGGCGGCGAGACGGCGGAGATGCCGGGTTTTTACCCGGAGGATGAATATGACCTTGCCGGATTTTCTGTAGGAATTGTAGATGAAAAAGATTTGATCACAGGCGCATTAATTCAGCCCGGTGACGCATTAATTGGTATTGGATCTTCTGGGATACATAGCAATGGATTTTCACTTGTCAGAAGAGTATTTTCGATGAGTGAGGAAGCGCTCCACCGCCATAATGCAGAGCTGGGAACTACGTTGGGAGAAGCGCTGCTGATGCCTACCAAGATCTATGTGAGGGCGCTGAAGGAAGTAAAGAAGGCAGGCGTTACGATCAAGGGGTGCAGTCATATCACCGGTGGCGGATTTTATGAAAATATCCCCCGGATGCTTCCTGACGGGGTACATGCCAGAGTGCAGAAGAACAGCTATGAGGTGCCGGTTATCTTTAAGATGCTTCAGTCACTTGGCTGTATCGAGGAGCGTATCATGTATAATACTTATAACATGGGAGTCGGCATGGTGCTGACAGTCAGACAGGAGGACGTGGATAAGACGATAGAGGCAATCGGCAAAGCAGACGAGTATGCATTTGTTTTGGGCGAGATCATAAGCGGCGATAAAGGGGTAACGGTATGTTAAAGGTAGTGGTATGCGTATCGGGCGGCGGAACGAATCTTCAGGCGATCATTGACGGTATAGAGCGTGGGGAGATCCGCAATACAAGGATCGTCCGCGTGATCAGTAACAATCCCGGCGCTTATGCGCTGACCAGGGCAAAAGAGCATGGGATAGAAGGCGTATGCATTTCCCCGAAAGAATATGAAAGCCGTGAGGCGTTTCATGAAGCGTTCTTGAAGGAATTGGAGAAAGCTTCGCCTGATCTGATTGTGCTTGCAGGATTTTTGGTTGTGATCCCGGCAGAGGTGATCAGAAAATACCGTGGACGGATCATTAATATCCATCCGTCTTTGATCCCCGCGTTCTGCGGGACGGGGTATTATGGACTGAAGGTTCATGAGGCGGCGCTGGAGCGTGGGGTGAAGCTCACCGGCGCAACAGTGCATTATGTAGATGAGGGGACGGATACCGGTCCAATCATTTTGCAGAAGGCGGTTGAGGTAAAGAAGGGCGATACGCCTAAGATTCTGCAGCAGAGAGTGATGGAAGAAGCGGAATGGATTATTCTGCCCCGGGCGATCGATATGATCGCATGTGGTGAGCTTTTGCAGGAAAGCTTGTGCTGAAACGGGATGTAAAGATGGAAAAATAGGAACAGAGATGGGAGGAGACAGATGAAAGTGCTGATCATTGGAAGCGGTGGCAGAGAGCATGCGATCGCGATGTCAGTGAGGAAAAGCAAAAGAGTTGATAAGATCTACTGCGCCCCTGGCAATGCGGGGATTGCACAGCTTGCAGAGTGCGTTCCGATCGGAGTGATGGAATTTGAAAAACAGGTTGCTTTTGCCAAAGAAAAAAAGATCGATCTGGTGATCGTAGCGCCGGACGATCCGCTGGCAGGCGGATTGGTTGATGAGATGGAGAAAGCAGGCATACGGGCTTTCGGACCGCGGAAGAATGCGGCAGTCTTGGAAGGAAGCAAGGCATTCAGCAAAGATCTGATGAAGAAATATCATATTCCTACGGCGGCGTATGAGAACTTTGACGACCCAAAGAAGGCTATGAAATACCTTGAGACGGCAAAGCTTCCGGTAGTTTTAAAAGCAGACGGTCTTGCGCTTGGCAAGGGAGTGCTGATCTGTAAGACAAGAGAGGAAGCGATGGACGGCGTCCAAAAGATCATGCTGGATAAGCAGTTTGGAACTGCCGGGAATAAGATGGTCATCGAGGAATTTATGACCGGCAGGGAAGTTTCTGTATTATCCTTTGTGGATGGTAAAACGATAAAGACCATGACCAGCGCGCAGGATCATAAGCGTGCGCGTGATGGCGATCAGGGCTTGAATACCGGCGGTATGGGAACCTTTTCTCCAAGTCCGTTCTATACCAAAGAGATTGATGCATTTTGTCAGGAACGGATTTATCAGCCGACAGTAGATGCCATGGCAGAGGAAGGCAGAAAGTTTCAGGGAGTGATCTTCTTTGGACTGATGCTGACGGAGGACGGACCCAAGGTGCTGGAGTACAATGCGAGATTTGGGGATCCGGAGGCGCAGGTGGTACTTCCGAGGATGAAGAACGATATTATAGATGTCATGGAAGCCTGTATTGACGGGACACTGGATCAGATTGATCTGCAGTTTGATGACAATGCAGCAGTATGCGTGGTTCTGGCATCAGACGGTTATCCCGAAAAATATGACAAGGGTCTGGAGATCACGGGACTGGAACGATTTGACGGGAAAGAAGATTATTACTGTTTCCATGCCGGAACGAAAGCAGAGAACAACAAGTTTTACACTAACGGCGGCAGGGTGCTTGGCATCACGGCGTTGGGCAAGGATCTTTTAGAAGCGCGGAAGAATGCTTATCTTGCGACGGAATGGGTGTCATTTGATAATAAATACATGCGCCATGATATCGGAAATGCGATCATGGAAGCTGACAATACGTGATAGAGTCAGAAGGGATGTTTTGTACACAGATTTTGCAGGCTATAGGAACGGAACAAAATCTGCAGGAAGAGAAAGGAGAAAAATTACAAAAATGGAAATGGATCAAAGAACAGTAAGAAGAATCAGCAGGTGGATCGCAATTTTATTTGCATTTATATTGGCTATGGCGATGGGGATCACCGTATGGGCAACTGCGGAACCGGGAACGACGGTTTATATCGTGGATGGTAAACAGGGTGTAAATATCCGTTCACAGGCAAGTACAGATAGTGAGCCGGTGGGAAAGTTGAACGGCGGCGCAGCATTGACGGTTATCAGTGTGGTAAGCTCAGGGGGGAGTAACTGGTATCAGGTTGAGTGCGTTATCAATGGGGAGACAAAGACAGGTTATATCAGGGAGGATCTGGTTGAGATTCCGGAAAGCGGAGCTCCGGCAGAACCTGAGGATCCTGTGGGAGAAGGCGGAGAAGCTGCACCGGAAGGAGGAACACCGGCACCGGAAGGAGGGACAGGAGCAGCTTCCGGCACGAAGTTGTTTGATACTCTGCAGTTTATGAATAGTGGAACGGAACCGGGAGCGCTTCCGTCGGGCTTCTATCAATTGACTCTTGAGCTTAATGGCGTACAGTTCCCGGCATGGTCAGATGAGGATCGGCAGTATTTTATTTTTTATGCGGCAACTCCGACGGGTGAGACGGACTGGTATATGATTGATAATGTCAATAAAGAATGTGTCCGTTACAGGGATTTTATGGCCGGTACGACTACTGTATCCTCCAATGGCGAAGGCGTATCGAAAACGGCATTTATTATCGTGGTCGTGTTCTGCGTAGTTCTTGTCGCGGCAACGACCGTAATGGGGATCAAGCTGATGAATGGCGGCGGTCGTGACGATTATGATGACGATGATGATTATGAAGATGAAGAAGAGGAAGGACCCAGAGTACGAAAAAACTCTATCTTTAAAAAGTTCTCAGATGAAGAAGAGGATTATGAGGAAGAGGACGACGACGACGAAGAGGATGATGATTATGACGATGGTTATGATGGCAGAAGAAGGAGTTCCGGTCGTCCGGCGTTTCAGGGCGCAGTACATTCGGGAACGAGAACTGCCGGTACAGCAGGCGAGGGCAGGCAGCCTGTTCAAAGCAGACCTGCAGGCGGAGGTCGTCCGGCCGGTCAGCAGGGCGGCGTGGGCAGACCTGCGGGACAGCAGTCGGTGAGAATGTCAGGACAGCAGCCGGGCAGACCTGCGGGACAGCAGTCAGGCAGACCGTCAGGACAGCAGCCAGGTAGACCGTCAGGACAGCAGCCGGGCAGACCGTCAGGACAGCAGCCGGGCAGACCGTCAGGAGGAGCATCACAAGGACAGCAGCGTTATGTACAGCGTCAGGCGGGGCAGCAGCGTTATGTGCAGCGGACTAGCGCGCCAAGGCGTGATGATGATGGCGAATATTAAGATACCAAAGAAGGCAGCTGTGTATCGCAGTTGCCTTTTTGTGAGCCGGACGTCACAAGTTCGCAATGATTTCCCTAAATTTAACATTTAAAGTGAGGATATTTCTATGGTGTTAGGATTTACACAGAAAGCTAAAAACGCATTGGTTTATGCAGAAAAAACGGCCAGACAGTTTCAGTCGGGATATGTGGGAACGGAGCATCTGCTGTTAGGACTGATCAGGGAGAGAACCGGCGTGGCTGCAATGGTTTTAAAAGAGAATCATGTGGATGAGACCCGTCTGGAGGAGCTGATACAGGAGGCGATCGTTCCACAGGGTAATCTTATGCTGCGCGACAGGAAGGAATATTCGGTCAAGGCCGCCAGGGTGCTGGAAGAAAGTAAAGGCTATGCGCGTAAGACCAATGCTAAGGAAGCCGGCACAGAGCATATATTGATGGCTCTCATCAGGGAGACGGACAGTGTGGCGGTCAGGCTTCTGGCAGCGATGGGCATCAATCCGGGCAAAGTATATATGGAGCTGCTTCGGCTGATCGGGGATGAGACGCTGATCCGGCAGGAGGAGATGGAGCTGCGTGGAAATAAGAAAAAGAAAAAGGAGCAGACATCGACATTGGATCAGTACAGCCGCGATCTGACTGCGCTTGCGCGGGAAGGGAAACTGGATCCGGTGATCGGCAGAAGAAATGAGATACAGCGTGTGATACAGATCATCAGCCGCCGTACCAAAAACAATCCCTGCCTGATCGGGGAGCCGGGTGTCGGAAAGACGGCGATCGTAGAAGGACTGGCAAACCGTATCGCAATGGGGGATGTGCCGGATACCATAAAGGGAAAGCGCGTCGTAACACTCGATCTGTCCGGCATGGTTGCAGGAAGTAAATACCGGGGTGAGTTTGAGGAGCGGATCAAGCGGGTAATGAAGGAAGTCACTACCAACGGAAATATTATCCTGTTTTTGGATGAGATACACACGATCATTGGCGCGGGCGGAGCGGAAGGCGCGATCGACGCATCTAATATTTTAAAGCCGTCATTGTCCAGAGGTGAGATCCAGATGATCGGGGCAACTACGATATCGGAGTACCGTAAATATTTTGAAAAGGATGCTGCTTTAGAGAGACGTTTTCAACCGGTCACAGTAGAAGAACCGACCATAGAGGAGACGATTACCATACTGAAAGGAATTTATCATAAATATGAGGAACACCATGGGATCAGGATACTTCCGGAGGCGCTGGAGGCGGCAGCCAGACTTTCGGAACGTTATATCAATGACAGAAACCTTCCGGATAAGGCGATCGACCTGATTGATGAAGCAGCTGCAGCTGCAAGGCTGCGTTCCATGATTCTGCCGCCCAATTTAAAGGAGCTGCAGGAGCAGATCAGGAAAAAGGAAGAACAGATCGAGCGTTCCCTGATGATCGAGGCATTTACGCAGGCAGGAGAGCTGCGGCAGGAACAGGCGCAGCTTAGAAAGAAGATGGAGCGTCTGCAGAAGAGTTATGAGAAAAAAGTGCGGGAGACGGCCTGCGTGGTGGATGAAAACGCGATTGCGGAGGTAGTCAGCATCTGGACGAAGATCCCTGTCAAGAGGCTGGCAGAGAAGGAGAGCGAAAGGCTGTTGAAGCTGGAAAGCACGCTGCATAAAAGAGTGGTCGGACAGGAGGAGGCAGTCAGTGCGGTGGCAAGGGCGATCCGACGGGGAAGGGTCGGACTGCAGGATCCGAACAGACCACTGGGCTCTTTCCTGTTTTTGGGACCGACGGGCGTCGGAAAGACGGAGCTTTCCAAAGCGCTTGCAGAGGTGGTATTCGGCTCAGAGACGGCATTGATCAGAGTCGATATGTCAGAATATATGGAGCAGCATTCCGTCTCAAAAATGATTGGTTCGCCGCCGGGATATGTGGGATTTGACGAAGGGGGACAGCTGTCTGAAAAAGTGAGACAGAATCCGTATTCGGTCATTCTTTTTGATGAGATCGAAAAGGCGCATCCGGACGTATTTAACGTGCTGCTGCAGGTGTTGGATGACGGTCATATCACAGATGCCAAGGGGCGGAAGGTGAGCTTTAAGAATACAATCCTGATCATGACGTCCAATGCCGGCGCACAGAGGATCATTGCACCGAAAAATCTTGGATTTGCGGCTAAGACAGACGCGGAAATGGATCATAAACGGATGAAGGACGGTGTATTGGAAGAAGTAAAGCGGATTTTTAAGCCGGAGTTTATCAACCGTATTGATGAGATGATCGTATTCCATGCGCTGAACAAATCGAATCTGCGCCAGATCGTAACCATTTTGTCAAAAAATCTTTGTGATCGGTGTAAAAACCAGTTAAATCTGACTTTGACCATTTCTACGACGGTCAAAGATCATCTGGTGGAGAAGCATGCCGATCTGAAGATGGGCGCGAGACCGTTAAAGAGAGCGATCCAGACACAGCTTGAGGATAAGCTTGCGGAGGAGCTTTTATCGGGACGCATCGTGCCGGGAGAAAAGATAAGTGCGTCTTTGAAAAAAGATGAGATCGTCTTTGTAAAAAAATGATCCTATCTATGGAATTGTGAATGAAAATAATGTATAATATACAAAGAAGGCAATCAACATATAAAGACTACGATAAAAAATTACGGAGGAAGAACAATGGCTATAGTAAAGGAATTGCTTCGCTCAGAAAGCGACGGAAGCATCAGTTTCGGAGATTATACCCTGCCTCAGAAATCAAAGGTCGAGGATTATGAGCATGCCGGAGATCTGTTGAAGGTAAAGACATTTTGCGAGATTACCAGACTTGAGAAAAATGGAATGTTCTTATATGAATCCGTTCCGGGAACGGCAGTTTTAAATTTTAAAGAGACGGCGGACGGCATTTCCTTTGTGGTAGAAGGAGATGAGGATGCGCAGATCACGGTCGGTCTGGCGGAAGATACGGAGTATCAGGTTAAGGTAGGCGGAGGATCCGCAGGAACGATAAAGACCAATCTTGGCGGGAAGCTTGTGCTCAGTGTAGAGCTTGCCGGAGAGGGTGAAGTTGAGGTAGAGATCACAAAATAATGGCGGATTACCGTGCATTATTCAGAAGGATTATCTCCCGGTCAGCCGGAAACTGCGGCAGATCGGGAGATATTATATATCAGAACTTTGCTTATCTAATCGTTATACGGGCTTCGGGTGTCAAAAGACGCCTTATAAATTTGGGGGCGGCAGGCTGCGCAATCATAATCTGTGCAGCCCGCTTTATGATTTATTCAAAGGTATCTTTAGACACCTGAATCTTATTCGGGTAATTATTATTTAAAAGGGGAGAGATACATCAGGATGGCAAAAGGCAAGACAAAATCTGTTTTTTTCTGTAAGGAATGTGGCTACGAATCCGCTAAGTGGATGGGGCAGTGTCCGTCGTGTCATGCATGGAATAGTATAACGGAGGAGATCATACATAGTAAAAACAGCGCTTCCGGAAAGAAGGTTTTGTCGGAAAGCGCAGCGCCGACATTGCTTTCCGAAATATCGCTTACGGAACAGGACAGGATCGCCTGTGGTATCGGAGAGCTGGATCGCGTTCTGGGTGGCGGCATTGTGCCGGGGTCTTTGATTCTGGTAGGCGGTGATCCGGGCATTGGCAAATCTACGCTTCTTTTACAGATGTGCCGCAGTCTGGCAGAAAAAAAGCATCAGATCCTTTATATTTCAGGGGAGGAATCTTTAAAACAGATCAAGATGCGCGCAGACCGATTGGGAAGCTTTGAACAGGATATGCTGCTGTTGTGCGAGACGAATCTGACGGATATTGAGCGTGTGATCCGTGACAAAAAACCGGAAGTTGTGATTATTGATTCAATACAGACGATGTATGATGAAGAAGTTTCCAGCGCGCCGGGAAGTGTATCGCAGGTTAGGGAAGCGACGGCAGTTCTGCTCCAGCTTTCAAAGACACTGGGCGTCGCTATTTTTATCGTAGGTCATGTAACCAAGGAGGGAACCGTTGCGGGTCCAAGAGTGCTGGAGCATATGGTAGATACGGTGCTTTATTTTGAAGGAGACCGTCATGCGTCTTACCGGATATTGCGTGGTGTGAAGAACCGGTTTGGCTCGACGAATGAGATCGGGGTTTTTGAAATGCGGGAAGAAGGACTGATCGAAGTCGAAAATCCCTCCGAATATATGCTGGACGGAAGACCGGAGAATGCCAGCGGGACGGTGACTGCCTGTACGATAGAGGGAACCCGGCCGATCCTGATCGAGATACAGGCGCTGGTGTGCCAGACCAATTTTGGGATTCCCAGAAGACAGGTTTCGGGTGCGGACCTTAACCGTTTAAATCTATTGATGGCAGTCCTTGAAAAAAGACTGGGATTATCCTTGGGGAATTGTGACGCTTATGTTAATATGGCGGGCGGTATGCGGATCGTGGAACCTGCGGTGGATCTGGGAATTGCCATGGCGATCGTGTCCAGCTTTATGAACCAGCCGCTGGATGATAAAATGATCGCAGTCGGTGAGGTGGGACTGAGCGGAGAGGTCAGGGCAGTCAGTATGATCGAGCAGCGTGTTGGCGAGGCGGTCAAAATGGGATTTACGATATGCGTCGTACCCAAGGTATCAATGGACCGTTTAAAAGGATTGAAGACGCCGAAAGGCGGTGAGGTGGAGATTGTTCCAGTAGAATCCGTCAGAGACGCGATCCAATATATTAAGAAAATGAAGAAATAAAAAAGAGCCGGACCAAAACGCTCCGGCTCCCAAAAAGGGGAGGAGACCAATGGAGGGGATTCCATTGACTACTTCTATTATGACCGTATCGAAAAATTATATACATGAGAATTTAAAAAATTGCAGCAGGGGATGGATATGCGTATTCAATATTTAAATGGCGGTCTTGCCAATCAGACATTTCAATATATTTTTTACCGTTATGCGCAGTTAAGAGCGCCGGAGTATGGACCGTGGTATCTGGATGATAGTTTTTTCTGGGTGAAGAAGCAGCATAACGGATATGAATTGGAAAAGGTATACGGTGTAAAACCAAATCTGTTAAGCCAGGAATTTGCAGGCGAATGGGACAGCATCGTGGAGGCCAAGAAGAATGGCGGCAGCGTTCCGGAAACCTTGCGTAGAAAGGGGCTTCTGATTGATATGGTTGCTGAGGATGCAGAGTGGCCGCAGAAAAATCCCTTTGCGGGGAAAGTATATCCGATTCCGTGCAATGGATACTATCCGGAGATCTTAAGAGTTCCCGGGGAAAATATTTATTATCATGGTTATTGGATCAATAAGGAATGGATGAATTTCTATCGGGATGTTTTTCTGTCAGAGCTTTCCTTACAGGAGCCAAAGGACACGGATAACAGAAGGATATGGAATCGCATTGAAAATACGCAGTCAGTGGGAGTTCATGTGCGCAGAGGGGATTTTGTCACATTGAACTGGTTCATCGGAGAGACATTTTACAGTCAGGCAGTGTCGCAAATCAGGAAAGAATATCCTGATGCGGTTTATTATTTGTTTTCTGATGAGGTTGAATGGTGCGAGGCGCATTATGCGGAGTTGGGATTGTCAGATGGCGATGAGATAGAATTTGTGAAAGGGAATGTGAATGGCACCAATCATATTGATCTGTTCCTGATGAGTAAATGCAGGGGACTGATCATGTCGAACAGTTCTTTTTCTTATCTGGCAGCTTTGCTGAATAAGGGACTTGAATTTTTTGTGAATCCTTCCAATGTGCGTCTTCTGTAGATGATCAGATTTTGATTTGTACCGCCAAAGGCGGCGGAATGGAGCAGAATATTGAGTATCAAATAGAGGTTACAGAGGATTGATTTCATGGAATATTTGCGGTATAATAAGACTGTCATGAAGGACGGCGAATTGAGAAAACAGTTTTTGATTGAAAAATAAAATAATATTGAGAGGGAAAGAACGATGACATTATTGGAACAGTGGAGAGCAAAAGCATATAATACTAACGCAGACAGAATGCAGCTGCAGAAGATGTGGGATATCTATTTTGGTGTAGAGAAAGATATCTATATCAAACTTTTAAAGAACCCGGATGAAGTCGTTAAAGGAACAGTAAAAGAACTGGCTGAGAAGTATGAAATCAGTCTGGAGCATATGGTGGCATTTCTGGATGGAATCAATGACAGCTTAAAGGAAGCCAATCCGATTGAGACGATGGATGAGAATACGGAAGTCAATCTCGGATTTGATAAAGAGCTTCTCTATAAAAATATGGTTGCTGCGGATGCGGAATGGCTGTATGGTTTGGAGGAGTGGGACGAGATCTTTGATGCAGAGACCAAGAAGAAGCTGTACAAAGAGCAGAAGTCCTCTACAACGATTCATCGGGAGGAACAGAAGGTATATCCCAACGATCCCTGCCCTTGTGGAAGCGGCAAGAAATATAAGAAGTGCTGCGGAAGGGCGTAATCTCCCATATATGTTTTAAATTTCCGTGGGCAGAAGTGTATCACTTCAAAGAATGTTTCGGGAAGCAGGTATAAGAAGATATTAAAACAGCTGGTTTCAATCAATATGGTTGGAAACTGGCTGTTTTATATTTGTGTAAGATACTGCCGTCTTATCCAGAGGCGATACAGCGTATAGCATAATGTGGAAAGATGGACGGCATAATAAATGTAAGAGGAGATCGTCAACTGATAGAAAGCAAGTACATCATGTATGAAGCCCGTGAAAAAGGATATCATCAGAAAGATTATCGTCACCGTATTGTCCCGATGATTGGCACGACATTCTTCCATTTTCGTATAGCAGAAGGAATATTCAAACAGCGCAACGACCTTTGCAAGGCAGGCAAGAAAATAAAACAGATAGCCAAGCCGGAAACGAAGATTGCCGTTTAAGTAAAACGGCAGCATTATATTTGTGGCGGAAATACCCATGGATAGAGTAAGCAAGGGAATCTGGCGGTAAAAGTACCCTTTCACTTTGCCAAGACCGATTATGGAGATCAAAATCAGAATATAAGCCAAAATATCCGGCATAAGATCCAAAGTAAAGACGGGACCAATGACCTGATTGATGACCATATCAACCGTATTGGGCGCCTCTGTCGGAAATGGGATGAATGCGGGATAAGCAATGGGAGTTTTTAAAGGAATATCAAGTACGGCAATCAGAATCCCGGCCCAGCCGAGGATGAAAAAGTTGAGGATCTTTGGCGTGGTGTTTTGGGTTGATTTCATGGGTTTGTCTCCTTTTGCGGCAGTAGATTTATTAACTGATTATATTTTACTATATTTTAGGGTGTCTGCACAGATAAATTTCTAAGGGAGCTCTTAACTATTGTTTATACTGGAAAAAAGTGCTATACTAAGGAAGCGTTGTGGGGATTCTTTTGAAGAAAGGAATGGTAACAGATATGAAAGATAACAAGAAGGAGAAGATGAAAGAAAGGTTAAAAGATTTGAGATCAAGCTCCGTTCTGCCGGCATTGCTTTGTCTGATCTATGGAATCGTTCTGATCATCTGGCCGGATATTTCCTCCAATTTTATCTGTTATGCCATCGGTGTGGCGATCATGTTGGTGGGGGTCATCTTTGTGATCCGCTATCTTAGAAAAGATTTGGTGCGTGATTTTTATAGAAAAGATCTGGTGATAGGATTGATCGCAATCTCTCTGGGGCTGGTTGCCTTATTGCGGGTGGAGTTAATCAAAGGATTGATCCCAACGATTCTGGGGATTGCCGTATTGTTCAGCGGCATTGTAAAACTGCAGAATGCGATAGACATGTTCCGGATGCAGTTCACGCATTGGTATTTTATTTTGATTCTTGCATTGCTGAATATGGGCTTCGGCATACTGCTCATCATAGAGCCGCTCTGGATCGTGGATGTGGTATTTGTGCTGATTGGCTGCGGGCTTGTGTATAGCGGATTGTCCGATCTGCTGACGTTGTATTTTGTGTCTAAAACAATCAAGAATATGGTAAAGGAATCGGATATCATTGACTGATTGCTTTGTTTAAAAAATATCAGAACAGGTGGAGATACGAAGTGCTAGAACTGAGAAATATTTCTTATCAGGTTTCCGAGGACGATAAGGACAAAGAGATCATAAAAAATATCAATCTGACGTTGGAGGATGGATTTACTGTAATTACCGGACCAAACGGCGGTGGAAAATCCACACTGGCAAAGTTGATCGCGGGGATTATCAAGCCTACGTCGGGAAGTATCCTGTTAGATGGGAAAGATATTACCAATATGGATATTACAGAACATGCAAAACTGGGAATCAGTTATGCGTTTCAGCAGCCGGTGAGATTTAAGGGAATCACTGTCAAGGACCTGATCACGCTGGCGGCAGGAAAATCCCTTACCACAGGGGAAGCGTGCCATTATCTTTCCGAAGTCGGACTCTGTGCCAGAGATTATATTGGACGTGAGGTCAATGCGTCATTGTCGGGAGGAGAATTGAAACGGATTGAGATTGCCATGGTTATTGCACGGGGGACAAAAGTTTCCGTATTTGACGAGCCGGAGGCGGGGATCGATCTCTGGAGCTTTCAGAACCTGATTCAGGTATTTGATAAGATGCGGGAAAAGACGAAAGGTACGATTTTGATCATCTCCCATCAGGAAAGGATTTTAAATATTGCGGACAGGATCGTGGTATTGACAGATGGAGAGATCGCCGGATCCGGGTCTAAGGATGAGATTTATCCCGGATTATTTACCGGAGAGAGCGTCTGCTCTGCTTTAGTATAAAGAAAAGGGAAAGTCGGGAGAGAAATGGATAGCATACAGAGAACATTGTTGGAGCAGGTTGCTGGATTGCATGAGGTGCCGGAAGGAGCTTATAACCTTCGGATCAATGGGCAGGCGGGCGGACGCGGTACGACTGCCAATATTGATATCGTAACCAAAGAGGATAAGCCGGGCATCGATATTATCATTAAACCGGGAACGGTAAGGGAAAGCGTGCATATTCCGGTGTTATTGTCCCAGACGGGGTTAAAAGAACTGGTTTATAATGATTTTATTATCGGTGAGAACTGTGATGTGACGATCATTGCGGGCTGCGGAATTCACAATGCCGGGGATCAGGCATCAGAACACAGTGGTATTCATACGTTCCATGTAGGAAAAAATTCCAAGGTGCGTTATGTGGAGAAGCATTACGGACAGGGAGATGGCAGTGGAGAGCGGATCATGAATCCTTCCACGGTGGTTGATCTGGCGGAGGATGCTTATATGGAAATGGATACGGTGCAGATCAAGGGAGTGGACTCTACCAGACGTTCTACTAAGGCAGTGCTGGCAGACGGTGCGACTCTGCTGATCAAAGAAAAGCTGATGACCCACGGAAAGCAGACGGCAGAGACCTGTTTTGAAGTGGAATTGAACGGAAAAGGTTCCAGTACGAATGTTATCTCCCGTTCTGTGGCAAGGGATGATTCTAAGCAGGTATTTCTGGCAAAGATCAATGGAAATAATCTTTGTTCCGGACATTCGGAATGTGATGCGATCATTATGGACCGCGCCAGTGTGCGGGCGATCCCGGAGATCACAGCCAATCATGTGGATGCCAGCCTGATTCATGAGGCGGCGATCGGAAAGATTGCAGGAGAGCAGCTGGTCAAGCTGATGACGTTAGGTTTGACGGAAGCAGAGGCGGAAGCGCAGATCGTAGATGGATTCTTAAAGTAGAGTACGGATGAGTGAAGCAGGAAAACTGTAGAAGGTTTGGAATATTATAATAAGTTTAAAGGGAGTGAAGAAAATGACAAAAGTAGATGTAGTATCAGGATTTTTGGGAGCAGGAAAGACCACGCTGATCAAGAAACTGTTAAAGGAAGCTTATCAGGGTGAGCAGGTTGTCTTGATTGAGAATGAATTTGGTGAGATCGGCATCGACGGCGGATTTTTACAGGAAGCAGGTATCGAGATCAAAGAGATGAATTCCGGCTGTATCTGTTGTTCATTGGTTGGAGATTTCGGAACGTCGCTTCATGAGGTACTGGATAAATATCAGCCTGACAGGATCATCATTGAACCCTCCGGTGTAGGAAAGCTTTCAGACGTTGTGAAAGCGGTACAGGATGCTGATCTGGGTGATCAGGTAGTGCTGAACAGCGCTGTTGCGGTAGTGGATGCAACGAAATGCAAAATCTATATCAAGAACTTTGGTGAATTTTTTGTCAATCAGGTGGAACATGCAGGGACGATCATTTTAAGCCGTACCGGCAATATGAAAGAAGATAAGTTAAAGACGGCGGTGGAGATGCTCCGGGAATATAATGATAAAGCTACCATCATTACGACGCCCTGGGATGAGATCGCGGGAACGAAGATCAGGGAGACGATCGAGAAGGAAGAAGATCTTTTGGCAGAGCTTCTGAAGAAGGTGCAGGAGGAACATGAGGACCATGATCACGAGCACCACCATGATCATGAAGAGGAAGGACACGAACATCACCACCATCATGATCATGAAGAGGAAGGACACGAACATCACCACCATCATGATCATGAAGAGGAAGGACATGAGCATCATCACCATGACCATGGGGAAGGCTGCACCTGCGGCTGTCATGACCATGATCATCATGGACATCATCATGCGGATGAGGTATTTGGCAGCTGGGGTATGGAGACTCCCGCAAAATATTCAAAACAGGCAATCGAGACGATTCTTGAGACATTGGATGAGTCAAAGGATCTCGGCATCATTCTCCGCGCAAAGGGTATGGTGCCGGCAGAGGACGGGACATGGATCTATTTTGATTATGTGCCGGGAGAAAGCGATGTCAGGGAAGGGCAGCCTCAGGTGACTGGCAAGATCTGCGTCATCGGATCCAAGCTGGTGGAGGAGAATCTGAAGAAGTTGTTTGCGAAGTAATATTAGGCACTTGCATAAGGGAGGCTAAGCATGAAACCGGTATATATGATCAATGGTTTTCTTGACAGTGGGAAATCCACATTTATCAATTATACATTGCAGCAGGATTATTTTCGGATCAAAGGTACGACGCTGTTGATTCTTTGCGAAGAGGGAGAAGTGGAATATGACGAGGAGATTCTGAAAAACTCCGGAACGGTTGTGGAAATTTTGGAAGAGGAGTCAGATTTTAAGACTTCCAAGTTGATAGAGCTGGAGAAGAGACATTCGCCGGAGCGTATCCTGATCGAATATAACGGCATGTGGAATATGAAGGGATTAAAGATGCCGTTTCATTGGACTCTGGAACAGCAGATTACCTGTATTAATGCTGAGACATTTCCGATGTATTATAACAATATGAAAGCCATGGTTGCAGAGATGATCCGTAAGTCAGAGCTGGTCATCTTTAACCGCTGTGATAACTGCATAGACAGTCTGGGCAGTTACAGGAGGAACATTAAAGCGGTCAATGCCAAAACGGAGGTTGTATTTGAGACAGCAGAGGGAGAGGTTGATACGATCTTTGAAGAGGATCTTCCCTATGACCTGAAATCAGATACCATCGAGCTGGATGATAATACGTTTGGAATATGGTATATGGATATGATGGACCATTTGGAACGTTATGAAGGGAAAAAGATCGTTTATAAAGCTATGGTATTAAAATCAGACAAATTCCCGAAGGGATATTTCGTACCGGGCAGGATGGTCATGACCTGCTGTGCGGAGGATATCGCTTTCTTGGGCTATGTGTGCCGGTATGACGGCATAGATGCCTTGAAGAACCAGCAGTGGGTTAAGGTCACGGTCATTCCTAAGAAAGAATTCTTTGCGGATTACAAGGGGGAAGGACCAGTCCTTCACGCAGTCAGTGTGGTACAGACATCTAAGCCGAAAAATGAAGTGATTGGTATTGGCTGATAAAATATCTACATTTTCTCGCTGTTTTTTTCATCACAGTATTTACAGCGATAGACTTCCCTGCTGGAGTCTGCCAGATAAAAAATGTGTGGCAGCTCCTGTTCAATGGAGGTGATGCAGCGGGGATTTTTGCATTTCATAACACCTTTGAGCTCTTTCGGAAGAACGAGCTCTTTCTTTTCGACAATCTCGCCGGCTTTAATCACATTAACTGTGATCGTGTGGTCGATGACCGCAAGGACATCCAGATTGAGGGTATTAATGTCGCACTCTACCTTAATGATATCTTTTTTTTCAAGCTTATTGCTTTTGGCGTTTTTAATAATTGCCACGCAGCAGTCCAATTTATCCAATCCGAGATGGTAGTAGATCGACATACTCCTTCCGGCAGGGATATGGTCAAGAACGAATCCTTCTTCTATTTTTCCTACATTTAACATGATTACATTCCTTTCTGTCAATTAAATTTATACTGTGCCCGCCTTGCGGCTCAGGCAAGTTCCAGCAGTGTCAGGATCAGCGCCATACGGACATAGACACCGTATTGTACCTGTTTAAAGTAAACGGCTCTCGGGTCGTCATCCACTTCCACAGAGATCTCGTTGACACGGGGCAGGGGGTGAAGCACCAGCATATCTTCCGGTGCCAGTTTCATCTTTTCTTTATTTAGGATATAGAAATCTTTCAATCGTACATAATCCTCTTCATTGAAGAAACGTTCCCTCTGGACGCGCGTCATATACAATAGATCAAGCTCCGGGAGACTGTCCTCCAGACGGATCACTTCTTTAAATGGAATATTCAGTTCTTTTAATTTATCCCGCAGATAACTGGGAATCTTTAATTCTTCCGGTGAGATAAAGATAAAACGGATATTATCGTAGCGGACAAGGGCGTTGACAAGAGAATGTGCCGTACGTCCAAATTTCAGATCGCCGCATAAACCTACGGTAAAATTGTTCAGGCGTCCTTTTAAGGAACGGATGGTCAGCAGGTCGGTCAAAGTCTGCGTCGGGTGCTGATGACCTCCGTCTCCGGCGTTAATGACCGGAATGGAAGACTTAGTGGCAGCCACCATGGGCGCGCCCTCTTTGGGGTGGCGCATGGCGCAGATATCCGCATAACATGAGATCATGCGGATCGTATCGGATACGCTTTCCCCTTTGGCAGCCGAGGAGGAATTGGCGTCGGAAAAGCCGATGACGTGGCCTCCGAGGTTCAGCATGGCAGATTCAAAGCTTAATCTTGTTCGGGTGCTTGGCTCATAAAAACAGGTTGCCAGTTTTTTGCCTTCGCATTTATGAGCATATTTGTCAGGATGCGCCTGGATATCGTCGGCAAGGTCGAAAAGCTGTTCCAATTCTTCGGTAGTAAAATCAAGTGGGTTCATTAAATGTCTCATAATGTATTCCTTTCAGATCAATAAATTTATATTTCTTTTTGAAACAGAAGCAGCCGGTTAATCAACTAACTTTTAGCGGCTCATCTGTATTCCCGTCAAAACATAGTGCAGCTTCAAAAAATAATATATAGCAGCTCAAAAAAATGGAGAGAAAAATCTCTCCATTAATGTCATATAATAGTTAATAAATCATCTACGGTTTTGCGTTTTGGCGCTGTCGGCGCTTCATCAGCATAGCCGATGGGGATCAATGTGACCAATTCACGGTCTTCCGGAAGCTGCAGTATCTTTGCGATCTCATCATAATCCAAAATGCCGAGGATAACGGAGCCGATCCCGTGTTCATGTGCCGCGAGACAAAATGTCTGTGACGCAATGCCTGCATCAAACATCTGCCAGCCGTCTTCCTTGGTGGTGGAATAGGAGCCGTCGCGTTCGTAACCGCAGCGGTTTTTGATCATCGTTACGGCAACGACTGTCGGTGCGCCATTGATAATATCGCCGTTGTGGGGATAACCGGAAGTGCAGCGGCTGAGCTTTTCCTTTACGGAAGGATCGGAAACAGCAATATAGCGGACGATCTGCGTGTTTTTCCAGCTGGGGGAATAGGATGCCTCCTCGATGATCTCCCGGAGAACGGATTCCTCAACTGCCTTGGTAGTAAAATTACGGATACTGCGTCTTTCTAAAATACATTCTTTGACCGTCATGGTATTCCCTCCCTTGATTATATGATTTAGAGCTAATATAGATGCATCACAAACCGTTGCATAAGGTATCTGATGATATCTGTCTTAGTATAACATACGGAGCATGTCGATGCAAGAAAATACGAAGCAGATTCCGGATCCTTTTTCAGTATTTGCTGCAATTCAGCGCCCGGCTATAGCTGAATTTTGCTTTGATTATTTTTGCGGCAGAATCCGCGATACAGACTATTCAGCCGTCCTGGGGCGCGCCGTACCGCTTCTGCAGCTCAGCCATAAATTCCGAAAAGCCCTTGAGGAACTGTTTTTCCATGATCACATAAGTCTTATCGGCGGTATATAGCGTGACGATCCTGAAATTATGTTCCGTGGAATATCCGACCCGCTGCACTTCATTCCACCCAACGCTCTTAGCGCCTTTCGGAAAATGTTCAAACGTGATCCGCATGCTGTCATAGGTGATCTTTTGCAGACTCGTATAGATCAGGCAGACAACACTGATGATCAAAAGGCCTGTCATAAAAAGCTTTGCTCCCAGCTCCTCTTTGGAAAAAAGCCACGCTCCGAGACCTTCCTCTGAAGTTGATCCTATCATAATGGCCATTGCCGCCATCATCAGACTGACCGCCAGCATTGTCA
Source organism: uncultured Lachnospiraceae bacterium (assembly GCA_964421915.1). Taxonomy (GTDB): domain Bacteria; phylum Bacillota; class Clostridia; order Lachnospirales; family Lachnospiraceae; genus NK4A136. The sequence goes on along the minus strand of CAYQZB010000001.1, from coordinate 271,323 downwards.
CATATTCGCCGGTGCGGTAACGCAGTATGCCCTCGCCTGCAGTCACACTGTATTTGCGCTGATAGGAGCCTGCGTTTCCGTTTCTTACTGCATTTTCCGGTCTTACATGCCGCATCGCCGTCTCGTAAAAATCATGATATCCCACAAGATTGGCGGTCGCCGAAATCTGTCTTACGCCATCCCTGTCATACAGGTTAAATGCGTCCTGGTTTTTTATTTCCATCCGTGCGAGTTCGCGCCATGTCAGTCGGCGATATGTATGGAACGGTCTCCCGATGAGAAGCTGTTCCTCATCATAGAGGATATGTCTTTTTTGCATGCAATATGCCGTGAAAAAACCGGCAATCAGGATGAACAGACCAAAAGCCAGACAAAGCAGGATCGAGCCGCCCGCCTCCCCCCATGCTTTCTCCCATGAGCCGATCGCAGCGATCTCAAGATACAAAATGGAGCAAAAAAAAATCATGATGAAGATCCCCAGCGCCGGCAGCGAAAGCACCTGCGTCCTGGGCGTAGCAAGCAGGCGCATCCCCTTTTTGCAATAGCGCTGCTGTTCCTTACTGCCTCTGAAGATCGGCGTTGCCGAAAGCAGCAGGACAATGACCACCATGATCAGCCAAGAAATCCCTTTGAAGAACCATTCGTTCATTTGTTTATTCATTTTCAACCTCCATGCTATCACATTCTGGCATTTTTATAGGGCAGATTCAACCAGATCATGCTCCGTTTTCTCCTTCATTGGACTTATATTCAGTGTCGCAAATCCCGATTATTGCTTTGCTCAATTTCCCGACAAGCCGGAAGTCGTCACTCTAACAGACCATATTCTTTATACAGTGCAATCATACGGGAATAAAATAAGCGATTTCCCAGATACTGCTGATATGTTGCAGATTTTTCCTTGCCCTGCATCTTCAGTTCGTCCATCATGATTTTTTCAGATTCGGATTGTTCAAGAATCATTTTCATCATAGCTTCAAATGCTTCTAATCGTTCCATATTTTGCCTCCGTCAATGCTTTGGTTTCATTTGTCAAACTGGAAGTTATATTCCCATCTATTTCAATACAAAGGCTAATTCATTTGAAAAAATAGGGTTGCGTAAATCGTTTCTACGATCGACCTTCCAATAAGGTTCGTTTGTACCTGCCTTGATACAGTCCTCGACGAGTGTTTTATTAACATTAAGTGACCAATTTATACCATGGTTTTTAAAATCTATAGAGAGAAGCTCATTATTTTCAAGTGGAATTTCACGATAATCCCTGCCACAACAAAAGCAAATTTTATTTCTGTCAAGTGCGCTGATAGAACGCCCATACATAATCGGATAATCAACATTTTCTGGAACCGGTGCGTTCCCGACAATCTCATATTCCCCATAAAAAAATCGGTTGTCCATAATGTATTTAGATGGACAGCTTTGGAGCTTTTGCAAATCTTCAATACTTATGTTTGGATTGTCTGTTATAATATGATAAACTGAAACGCAAAGTACCTTTCCCATTAGAATATTCCAGAATTTCCCACCGCTTTTCACATATTTTTCTACATCAAATAAAATCCGTCCATAGCCGTAATTTCTGCGGTCATATTTAAAACGGAAAAAGTCACCTTCTTTATATTTACAACGCTTTCGTTTCATATGTACGAACGCTTGAATGGCAGCTAAATCCACATCGGTTGTATCGTCAATCCATTTGTCAAGAAAGTCTTGAAGTTCACTCTGTCCCATCATTGGAATACCCGCAAATGCTGAAGAATAGTAGGTCTGCTGTGTTGTGTGATTTGCTATTAGAATTCCTCCGTTATAATCAAAATATGTTCCGTAAGGTGTACAGCGCTGAATATTGACACCGTTTAAGCGTTTTGGTTTACCCTTTTCAGTAAGTGGTGCAATCATTGTGCGATTGCCCTGCGTGCGCAGTCTATACGAATTTTCACGAAAATATCCGTTATTATCTAACCAAATAACCTTTCGAAGGATATCGCCGTCAAAAAACAAAATATTTTTTCCTGTTGACAGTTCAGGTTTTATACAATTGTTAGGGATTTCCATACGCTCCCAATCTGGCTCGATAAGTTCCAAACCGAGATATTTACGCTGTTCGTTTGTCAGTTCCATTCTATTTTCCTTTCATCTTGCCAAATCCCGATTTTTCACACTGATTATAGCATGCTGCAAGATTCCTAACAAGTTGTTACTTTAAGGAAACGCTGATGAAAGCGTTTCCTTAGAAAAGTAAAGCGGACAGAAAAGAAAGTGTGGATATTCAAAAGGGAACATGATAGGATAATATACGGATGGCAATTCTTGGAAGGAATTGCTGCGTAATGTTGAATCATACAGAAAGGAATGGTGATCGGAAATGAAAACAGACCGAGATTTAAAGATTTTATTGCAGAATATAGATCATAAAAGTTATCCGGCATATAAGGATACAAAAGGAAGCTATGATTTCGGGGATTATATTTTATCCATTGACCATGTACAGGGAGACCCCTTTGCGGCTCCCTCGGATATCAGTATTTATGTGGAAGGAAGGAAAGGAGCATTTCCAAAGGAAAGTTATGATACAAGAGAGAAGCGTACTGCGCTGGAAGATCATCTTCTTCGGAATTTTGGAAGACAGTTGGCTGCTTTTAACCATGTAGCCAAAGGGAGCGGAAAAAGCGGCGCGGTGGGCATTACAAGACCGGGACAGGAAATACTGGAGCGTACTGCCTGTGTAGTGGATAAATCCAACGGAAGCATAAAAGTAAGGCTGCATGTGGGATTTCCTGCCAACGGCAGAACGATTAACAGCAGGGAGCTGATCAGAATACTGTTTGAATTTCTGCCGGAGTGTGTGGAAAGTACACTGTATTATGAAAAATATAAAACAGAGAGAAAGAAGGAAATCAAGGCGGTCATGGAACTGGCGGAGGATCAGACGCAGATTCGAAGACAGTTAAAGGAACAGGGACTGGTGGCATTTGTGGCTAATGGTTCCATTCTGCCAAGGGAAAGCGGCGCGTCTGACAAACCCATGAGGGATGCCATTGAATTTATCTCTCCTGCTTCCATGGAGGTTACCATGGATCTTCCTAACCGGGGGAAACTTAAGGGAATGGGAATTAAGAAAGGAATCACCCTGATCGTAGGCGGTGGTTACCATGGGAAATCCACTCTGTTAAAAGCACTGGAACTGGGGATTTACAATCATATTGCGGGAGATGGGAGAGAATTTGTCATTACGGACGATACCGCGGTCAAGTCCAGGGCGGAGGATGGCAGAAGTATACGGAATGTGGATATTTCCATGTTTATTGATAACCTGCCAAACGGAAAAGATACGGTTTCCTTTGATACGGAGGATGCCAGCGGAAGCACTTCTCAGGCAGCAGGCGTATCAGAGAGTATAGAGGCGGGAGCAAATGTTTTGCTGATAGATGAAGACACCAGCGCAACAAACTTTATGATCCGGGACGAACTGATGCAGAGGGTGGTGCTGCGGGATCAGGAGCCGATCATTCCCTTTATTGACAGGGTAAGGGAAATATATGAAGTGCAGGGAGTTTCTACAATCTTGGTGGCAGGCAGTTCAGGTTCTTATTTCTATGTGGCGGATGCCATCATACAGATGGACTGTTATCATCCGTTGGATATCACGGAACGTGCCAAAAAGGAAGCGGCGGAATACAGGAAAGGCGCAATGGGAGTAGGCGGGGGAGAAATGGCTTCTGGAAAATCCGTGGACACCGGTCATCTGCCGTCCGCCCAGTTTACACACAGGCGTATCTTGCGCCCGGTCAAGGCGTTTCGGGAACCGCGTCTGAAAATAAAAACGCTGGGGATGGACAGCATATCCATTGACAGGGAGTGTATTGATCTGCGTCTTGTGGAGCAGCTTGTGGATGAGGAACAGCTGTGCGCTTTGGGACAACTTCTGAAATATGCCCATCTTCATTTTGTGGACGGAAAGAGAAGTCTTACGGAGATCGTGGAACTGCTGGAAAAAACTATGGAGGAAAAGGGACTGGATGAGATCACGACCAGACCGTCCGCAAGACCGAGAAGGCAGGAGATATTTGCCTGTATCAACAGATATCGGGAGCAGACGCTGGGATCATAGAAGTCAATTTGAGTCAGAGCCTAAAATTGCTTTGAATGCAGTAAGACTGCTCTGACATAAAGGGTTGGCGTAAAAGACGGGAAAAGTATGATGTTAAATATTGCGTATCATAAATTGTGAATGTATAATTATCGTATAAAGAAAGCAGTCAGAAAGATAGAAAAGTGTAATTTTTTATCAGGATCAGAGCTGCTGAAGGAAGTATATAGATGTAAAGTGTTAATAATATAGCCGGAAGGAGCAGAAACCAAAGATGGATTTACAACAGATCAGGGAACAGTTAGATGCCGTGGATGCGCAGATGGTCGCATTGTTTGAGCAGCGGATGGAGCTGGCGGAACAGGTTGCGGAGGTAAAGAAAGGAAGCGGTAAAAAAGTCTTTGATAAGGAACGGGAGATGCAGAAAATTGCCGCAGTCAAAGGGCAGACCCATAATGCATTTAATGCCAAAGGCGCGGAGGAACTGTTCCAGCAGCTGATGTCCATCAGCAGAAAGCTGCAGTACCGGCGGCTGGCGGAGGCGGGCGGAAATGTAAGGCTTCCGTTTATACAGATCCCAAAGATTGAAAAGAAAAGCAGGGTTGTATTTCAGGGGGCGGAAGGCTCTTATTCGGAAGCTGCCATGAAACAGTATTTTGGAGAGGACGTGGATAATTTCCATGTGGATACTTTCAGGGATGCGATGCTGGCGCTGGACGAAGGAAGTGCAGACTATGCCGTCCTTCCGATTGAGAACTCTACGGCGGGCATTGTCAGCGAGATCTATGATCTTCTGGCGGAGTTTGAGCATTTTATTGTGGCGGAGCAGGTCATTAAGATCGAGCACTGCCTGATGGGCTGCAAGGGGACGACGATGGAGACGATAGAGCGCGTCTATTCCCACCCGCAGTCATTGATGCAGTCAGAACATTTTCTCAGGACCCATACGGACTGGAATCAGATATCGATGAAGAACAACGCATTTGCTGCTAAGAAGGTGGCGGAAGAACAGGACGTAACGCAGGCGGCAATCGCCAGCGCTTATGCGGCGCAGGTTTATGGTCTGGAGATCATTCAGCAGGGCGTGAACCATGTGACCGGTAATTCCACCAGATTTATCATTATCAGCAACCAAAAGGTATTTTTAAAGGATGCGAAAAAGATCAGCCTTTGTTTTGAGATTCCGCATGAAAGCGGTTCCCTGTATCATATACTGTCCCACTTTATCTATAATGATCTGAACATGGATAAGATCGAGAGCCGTCCGATTGAGGGGAAGAATTGGGAATATCGCTTCTTTATTGATTTTGAAGGCAATCTTGCTGACAGCGCGGTGAGGAATGCATTGTGCGGACTTCGGGAGGAAGCAATTAATCTTAGGATTTTGGGAAATTACTAATTGGGAAAGGATGTGCTTTTAATATGGCTGTTAAGACATTTGCTGCGATTGATGTGGGTTCCTTTGAGCTTGCCATGAAAATCTATGAGATCTCTTCCAAGAGCGGCATGCGCGAGATCGAACATATCAGACATCGGTTGGCGCTGGGCGCAGATACTTATAATACAAAAAAAATCAGTCCCCGGAAGATGGATGAGCTGTGCCGTGTGCTTCGGGAATTTGCGCAGATTATGAAATCTTACCATGTGACGGATTATAAGGCATACGGAACCAGCGCGATCCGGGAGACGGAAAATACAACGATCGTACTGGATCAGATCAAAAACAGGACAGGTCTGAATATTGACGTTTTAAGCAACTCGGAGCAGAGGTTTCTGGATTATAAATCTGTGGCTTCCCAAGGCGCGGCGTTTCAGAAGATCATAGAAAAAGGTACGGCGATCGTGGATATCGGCGGCGGCAATATCCAGATCTCTTTATTTGACAATGATGCGCTGGTTATGACGCAGAATCTGAAGCTGGGCGTACTCAGGCTGCATGAAAGGATGCTTTCCATGCGTCCCCGTCCCGGGCAGGTTGATGAGCTTTTGGAGGAGATGATCCAGAGCCAGCTGTCCGTATTTAAGAAGTTGTATATCAAGGATCGCCAGATCTCCAATCTGATCGTGGTGGATGATTATGTATCCGGCATCATTAAGACAAAGGTGCCAAGTGAAGGGCAGGAGGGGTTGATGCTGGAAAAAGAATGTCTGAATTTCCTGGATGGGATCTCCCTTATGCGTTCCGAGGAGCGGGCGGAATATCTTGGTATTCCGGAAGAGAATGTGGAGCTGTTTGACATTTCCGCCCATCTGATCCGCAACATGGTAAAACTGATGGAGATCAGCTATATCTGGGCGCCGGGCGTTACGCTTTGCGACGGTATTGCCTATGAATATGCGGAGAAGAATAAACGTAAGTTTATTTCCCATGATTTTGAAAAGGATATCCTTGCCTGTGCGCGCAATATCAGTAAACGTTATATGGGCAGCCGCAAACGCAGTGAGACGATGGAGCAGATTTGTTTAACGATCTATGACAGCATGCAGAAGATCCATGGCATGGGGAAACGGGAGCGTCTGCTGCTGCAGCTTTCCGCGATTCTCCATGACTGCGGCAAGTTTATTAATATGACCAATGTGGGAGAATGTTCCTACTATATCATTATGAATACGGAGATGATCGGTCTTTCCCATATGGAGCGCGAGATCGTGGCATTTGTCGTGCGTTTTAATCATGACAGATTTCTTTACTATGATAAGATCGTGAATGATTCGCTGATCGACAGGCAGGCGTATCTGGTCATCGCAAAACTGGCGGCAATCCTGAGGCTGGCAAACAGTCTGGATAAGAGCCATAAGCAGAAATTTAAAAAGATCAAAGGAGAGCTGGATGAACGGCAGCTGATCATTACCGTAGAGGCGGGGCAGGATATCCTGCTGGAGCAGGAAATGTTTAAGAAAGTGGCGGATTTCTTTGAAGAAGTCTATAGCGTGCGTCCTGTGATCGAGCAGAGACGGATGGCGTGATAAAAAAGAGAGGAGCAGATTATGGACTACACAAATAAAGAATATTATACCAATCGCGAACTCAGCTGGCTGAAGTTCAATGAAAGAGTGCTTTCCGAGGCAAGGGACGCTGCGCTCCCGTTTTTCGAGCGTATGAAATTTTTAAGCATCAGCTCCTCCAATCTGGATGAATTTTTTATGGTCAGGGTTGCTTCCCTAAAAGATATGGTGAATGCGAAATATACGAAACCGGATCTTGCCGGTATGACACCGGAGGAACAGCTGAAAGCGCTTTCTGAGGCGATTCATGAGTTTGTAAAGCTTCAGTATGCGACTTATCAGAAGATGATCCAGCCGCAGATGAAGGAACTGGGGATCCATCTGATCGAGCATCATGAGGAGCTGTCAAAAAGTCAGGGGGAGTATGTGGACCGGTATTTTGAAAATCAGATTTATCCGGTATTGACACCGATGGCAGTGGATTCTTCCAGACCGTTTCCCTTGATCAAGAATAAATCTCTTAACATCTGCGCATTATTGGATAAGAAGGATTCCAAAAAGGAGGAAACGGAATTTGCAACGGTACAGGTGCCCAGCGTCTTAGACCGTATGGTGCGGATCGAAACGAAGGACAGCGAAGGGATCACCCTGATCCGGCTGGAAGAGGTGATCGAACGCAATATCAGCAGACTGTTTTTAAATTATCATGTGCTGGGCGCTTCTCCTTTCAGGATCATGAGAAATGCCGATTTGACGATTGAGGAGGAGGAAGCTGAGGATCTTTTAAAAGAGATAGAGAAGCAGATCAAGAAACGGCAGTGGGGCGAAGTGATCCGTCTGGAGGTGGAGGATGGAATCGATAAACGTCTCCTGAAGATATTGAAAAAAGAGCTTCATATTGCGACAGAGGATATCTACCAGATCGGCGGTCCGCTTGATCTGACATTCCTGATGAAGATGTACTCGTTAGAGGGCTTTGAAGAATATAAGGAGAAAACATTTACACCGCAGCCGGTGCCGGATCTGCCGGAAGGCTGCAATATATTTGAAGAAGTGAAGAAACAGGATATTCTGCTGCACCATCCGTATCAATCCTTTACGCCGGTAGTCAGATTTATCGAGCAGGCGGCGGCGGATCCGGATGTCCTTGCCATCAAGCAGACCCTGTACCGGGTCAGCGGCAACTCGCCGATCGTCAGGGCGCTGGCGCAGGCGGCGGAAAACGGGAAACAGGTATCCGTACTGGTGGAATTAAAGGCCAGATTTGATGAGGAAAATAACATCGTCTGGGCAAAGATGTTGGAAAAAGCAGGCTGCCATGTTATTTACGGGCTGGTGGGTTTGAAAACACATTCCAAGATCACGCTGGTTGTGCGGCGTGAGGAAGACGGCATCCGCAGATATGTCCATCTTGGCACGGGTAATTATAATGACGCAACGGCAAAATTATATACGGATCTGGGACTGCTGACCTGCTCGGAGGCAGTCGGCGAGGATGCGACGGCAGTATTTAACATGCTGTCCGGTTATTCGGAACCGCTTGGGTGGAATAAGCTCTCTGTAGCGCCGCTGTGGCTGAAGAAAAGGCTGCTGGCGTTGATCAGAAGGGAGACGGAGCATGCAAGAAATAAACGGGTGGCGAGGATTGCTGCCAAGATGAATTCTCTCTGTGATCCGGATGTGATGGCGGCGCTTTATGAGGCATCCTCTGCCGGTGTGGAAGTGTATCTGCTGGTGAGAGGGATCTGTTGTTTAAGGACGGGGATCAAGAATATTAGTGAAAATATCCATGTGTATTCCATTGTCGGTGATTATCTGGAGCACAGCAGGATCTTTTATTTTGAGAATGACCTGCAGCCGGAGATCTATCTAAGCAGTGCGGATTGGATGCCGCGTAATCTGGAACGGAGAGTGGAGATTATGTTTCCTATCGAAGCTCCGCAGCTTAAGGAACGGGTGATGCAGATTCTGGATCTGCAGTTTAGGGATAATGTAAAAAAGCGTACCCTGCTTCCGGATGGCAATTATAAGATCATCACGGATGAGGATGCGCCGGTTAACTGTCAGGAGATCTTCCGCAAAGAGGTTATACAGAAAACAAAACAGTTAAAGCGGGATGCCGCGAAGAAACAAAGGGTATTTATCCCGAAGACGCATATTGAAAATTAAGTGATAAATAAAGGAAATGGAACAGGAATGATGAAATTAATATTAGCGTCAGGATCGCCCCGCCGCCGTGAGCTGATGCGGCGGTGTGGTCTGGAATTTGATTTGATCAAAGTCGATGTGGATGAAAGTTATGCATCCGGAAAGCCGCAGGAAATCGTGGAGACACTTTCTAAGAGGAAGGCGGAGGCGGCAGAAGCATTTTTGCGGGAAGGATATGGAGGACAAAACAGATCAGGCGATGGCTGTATCATTATCTGTGCCGATACGATGGTAGCGGCAGATGGAGAGATCCTTGGCAAACCAAAGGATCGGGAAGATGCCGGACGGATGCTCCGTCTGTTACAGGGACGGACGCATCAGGTCTATACAGGAGTTACCTTGGTAAAGATTTCTGATGGGATCGGTCATATGGTAACATTTTCTGAAAAAACGGATGTGATCGTGCGAGCGATGACAGAGGAGGAGATAGCCGCATATGTGGAAACCGGGGAATGTGACGATAAGGCGGGCGCATACGCGATCCAGGGGATCTTTTCGGGTTATATCCAAGGGTTTGCAGGGGATTATGACAATGTGGTGGGACTTCCGATGAAGCGCCTGAGTATGGAGCTAAGAAAGCTGGGGTATCCGGCGCCGATGCCGATCCATATGGTAGTGACCGATATCGACGGCACATTGGTAAAGGATTCCAGTCCGGAGGTCTATCCGGAGATGATCGACGCGATACGGAAGCTCCGTAAAATGGGCATTTTATTCTGCATTGCGACGGGCAGGCAGTATTACAGCGTCCGGCACATGTTTCAGGAGGTTGCGGACGATATCATATATCTTTGTGAAAATGGCGCGCATGTGGTATATAATGGACAGGATCTTCATATTAAAGAAATGAAGGGTGATATCGTCAGGGAGCTGCTTTTGGAACTGCGGCAGTACCGTGAGCGGTTTGGACTGGTGATCAGTACGCCGAAAGGCTGTTATCTGGAGCAGCCTGGCGAAGACTTTGAGACGTTGATCAGGGACAGCTACCATAATAAATATCAGCTGACGGATGATTTTTTGAAGGAAGACGTACCCTGTATCAAGATGGCGATCTATCAGAAAGGTAGCATCAGGGCATTTGGCGAAGGGGAGATCATTCCGCGCTGGAAAGACAGGGTCAAGGCCTGTATGGCGGGCGAGGAATGGGTCGACTTTATGGATGCCCATGTTGATAAAGGGGAGGCGCTGCGGTTTCTGCAGGAATATTTTGGGATCGATAAAGAAGAAACGATGGTATTTGGCGACAATGCCAATGATATCGGTATGCTGACGGCGGGCGGTGAAAGCTATGCTGTGGAGAATGCAAGGGAAGAAGTCCGTGGGAAAGCAAAGTATACATGCCCCGGCTATCAGGAGAAGGGAGTATACACTGTCATAGCAGAAAGGTTGTTGGATAAATAGGTAACCAATATATCATTAACAATTATTAGAGGAGGTAAAGGTTATGCAGGAGTATGATGACGCGGTATTGGAGTGTTTTCTGGAGAAACAGTCCCAATTGTTTCCGGAGCCGGTTGCAGAGACGCCGGAGGAGGCGGAAGATTTCTTGGAGGAATGTATGGCTGTTGTCGTGAACAGCGTAAAGGAAGTATGGGATTATTTTGACGATTCCGGTGTGGACATTGCCGATATGGCTCCGGAAAATATCACGGATGCGGACGAAGTATTTGAGATTGGCGACGGAAGATACCTGATCGTGGAAGTGTAAGGAAGCGCTGATGAAATCAGAGTTTTCCCAAAATAAAAAATATTAAACTTAAAAACAGCCGAAGCCGTGATGGCTTCAGCTGTTTTAACATTATCCGTCGTCTGTATTTTAGTAGTAGTATAAGGACCAAAGCAGACCGTTCATATTGCTGGATAAGGAACCTGCTCCGATAGCTGACAGGAAAGAATTCGGCTCAATGAACCAATCTCCGTTTACCTTTATGACATAAAATTTCACGGTCTCTTTGTCACTGCCATCCTCGCCCTCGATCACAAATCTGACTTTTACTTCATAAGCATCCTGAATATCAAAATTTTCAAATTTACGCATAAAGGATTCAACAGCGCTCTGAAGCTTGCGAACCTGACTTTTTGATAAGGAGATATCGGCATAATCATCTAAATAATCCGCAAGATCTTCATAGGTGTCTTCGTCTTCATAATCAAAATCGTCTTCGATCGAATCAAAGAGATCCTCGTAAAACTCTTCGATTTCTTTGATATCCCTGTCTTTAAGATGATCCGCGCTTTTAAACTCAAAGGTCAGCTTAAAATCATCTCCGTACTCGTCAGCAGCGTCCTCATAGAAATCTTCAAATGCATCTGCCACCAATTCATCAAAATCCTTAACAGCATCTTTGTCTGCGCTCTTAAAGATGCCATAAACATCTTTATACAGAGTCACGGCATATCCGGGAGCGAAACAGGAAAGATAGCTTTCTATGCTTGTGCTTTGCTTATTAAAGTTATTGCGAAGTTTATTCAGTGGTGCCTTGTATCCGCCGCCGAGCAAAGAGGAGATCAGAACGATGAGCAGGATAAGACCAACTAAGACTCCTGCAGCTACGACAAGCATACCGATATTGTTGTTCTTGGATTCTGTCTGAGCCTTTGCCAAGACGGAGTTATCGACAGGTGCGGTATAAGATGCCATTCCGGAGGCTGTATCTGCCGCTTCCGGTGCTTTCTCTGCAGCAGCGCCTGTTGCTTCCGGTTTTTTTTCTGCAGCCGCATCGGCAGCATCGGATGATTTTTCAACTGCCGCATCGGTCGTTTCCGGCGCTTTCTCAGCGGATTCGGAAGCTGTTTTGTTATCGGGTGTTTCCTCTTTTTTCTCTTCTGCAACAGGAGAAGGCAGCTTTTCGCCGCATTCATTACAGAACAGCGCTTCATCAGGCAGCTCTGTGCCACATTTAGGACATTTTCTCATCTTTGTTTTCCTTTCCTTTTGTTTGATTAACATTATTTGATTTACATACGTATAAACAGTATAGTATTTTTGGAGTATTATGTCAATTCATGGACATGCATAATATAAAAAAATCTTAAAAATTTCAAAAATTTCATTAAAATATTAACTAAAAATAAAATATATAAAGATTATATCAAACAATATATAATTTTTAAACAAAAATATAATATAAAAATAATAAATATATAAATTATAAAATTATAATAAATAGAAAATATGAAATATTATTAAATTATTTAGCAAAAATTAAAAAAATATTAAATAATTTAAAACAAAAAGCAAAAAGCAATTTAATTATTGAATACAGATTGAAACGTAAAAACAATTATAAAAACGTGGCGGTAAATGCAATCCAATTAATAATGATTTGGCTCATTTTTGTTGAATGCACAGGTGTTTTCTGATATAATATTTCTGGGATTTTATCCTTAAACAGATTCATTGTGGGGATACAAGGAGCATTTGTTATGCAAAATATTCACAAAGATAAAATGGCGTTTTTCAGGATCGCGTGCAGGCGGGAAAAGAATACGATGCAGTCGGTAAACAGGGCATACAGGAAAAGAATCTTTGCATTTATGATATGCTTGATTCTTATCCTATGTAATTCTATAACATATCATTCCGTAACAGTAGCAGCTGAAGATGACAGTCAGTCTAATAATCGGACGGTTAAGGCCGGCATCTTCGGCTTCGAGGGTTATCATATGAAGGACGAGGAGGGAAGACTGACTGGTTATGGCATTGAATTTCTTAACCTTGTCTCCGAATATTCCCATCTGAATTTCCAGTATGTAGGCTATGAAAACTCTTGGGGGGAGATGCTCACTATGTTGGAAAACGGTGAAATCGACGTGGTAACCTCCGCCCGGAGGACTCCGGATCGGGAGGCGCGTTTCGCCTTTTCTCTCCCTATCGGCAGAAATAATACAGTTCTTTCGATCCGGGTTGATAATACGCAGCTGCACAGTGGTGATTATACAACTTATGATGGAATGATGGTGGGACAGCTGACGGGAAGCAGCCAAAACCAGAGTCTGGTGGAGTTTGCAGAGGAAAAGGGATTTTCCTACCGGACAAGGGAATATGATGATTCTGATGCCCTTGCAGCTGCTTTGCAGAATGGCGAGATTGATGCAATCCTTTCCAGTGATCTGAGAAAGACGGAAAATGAAAAGACACTGGATACTATCCAGGAGGATAATTTTTATGCAATTGTCAGAAAAGACGACGTGGAATTGTTAAATGAAATCAACTATGCCATTGATCAGATGGATCGGAATGAGGGCGACTGGAAAAATATACTGCATTACCGCTACTATGGTCCGGTTTATGCCTCCGCACTTTCCTTTACGGAGCGGGAAAGGGCGTATATTGAGGAGGTGGTCTCAGGAGAAAAGACAATCACTGTGACTGCTTTTGGTGACAGGGCGCCTTACTCCTATGTGGAGGACGGAGAATTAAAGGGCATTATGCCGGATTATTTTGCATGTGTCATGGAGATAGCCGGACTGCCTTATGAAATCGTAGTACCGGAAGATGAGAATGACTATTATGATATGGCAAATGCCAACGGGGTAGATGTGGTCATTGACAGACATGGCTCTGACGATATCGTGGAGGGTGCTGCTTACTGTGGATTCAATACGGACACCTATATGACGACGGGCATGGCAAAGGTGGTCCGGCAGGATTTTACCGGAGACATCAGAACGGCTGCCATATCGGCTACTCCGAGTGGACTTCTCATCTCGCAGGAGATTCACGGAGATATTGAGTTCATAAGTTACCCAAGCAGAGATGCTGCGATGCAGGCTGTTCTGGATCGGGAGGTGGATGCTGCGTACGTATATGCCTATTCAGCGCAGATATTTGTGAATCGTGACACTACCCATTCGCTGTATTACAGCATGGTAAATGATATCAATGTGGAATTTCAGATGTATGTCCGTGACAGTGCGGATCATGAGCTGATTACCATTTTGAATAAATGTATCCAGCAGATGCCGGAGGATACACTGAATCAGCTGGTTTCAAAATATACCTCCTATACTGCTGAAGATATGAGTCTTCTGCAATATATGCAGGCGCATCCCGGTATGATGATTGCAGCAGCTGTGGGAGCCGCACTGATTATAAGTATTATTTTGACGCTCTATATGAGAGGGCGGTGGAATAAGAGGCTTTTGAATACTACGGAACAATCCAATAAAGAACTGGGAGAACAGCTTGCCATAGTGGAAGCGCTGAGCCGTGACTATACAAATGTTTTTGCTGTTAATGCGGAGCAGGGAACAGCCAGAATTGTAAAACTGGAAGGTTATGTGACGGTGGGATTGAAAGAAGATTCCAAAGAAGAACAACCATACGCCCCGATTTTGGACCGGTATATTCAGGATCGTGTCCATCCGGAGGATCAGCAGTATCTTGCGCGGGTTCTTGCTCTGGATAAGGTTAGGGAGAAGCTGGAAGCGGATGGGGAATATATGGGAAGCTACCGAATCCTTGTAGACGGCGAAACCCATTATTTTCAATATACATATGTAAAAGTCGGAGAAAGCAGTCTTGGGCAGGATGAATTTATCCTTGCGGGATTTAGGAATATTGACGAGATGATCCGCAGGGAGCAGGAGCAGAAGGAAGTTCTGGCAGAGGCGCTGGCACAGGCTCAGTATGCCAATAATGCCAAGACTACCTTCCTTAATAATATGTCCCACGATATCCGCACTCCCATGAACGCTATCATTGGATTTACCTCTCTGGCGGTGACGCATATTGACAACAAGGCTCAGGTACAGGACTATCTTGGGAAGATCATGACTTCAGGAAACCATCTGCTGAGTCTGATCAACGATGTGCTGGATATGAGCCGCATCGAGAGCGGCAAGGTTAAGATCGAGGAAAAGGAAGTCAGCCTTCCGGAGGTCATGCATGATCTCAAGACCATCGTTCAGGCTGACGCGAAAGCAAAGCAGCTGGAATTATATATTGATACACTGGATGTGGTAAATGAGACGATCATATGTGATAAGCTCCGCCTGAATCAGGTGCTTCTGAATATTATGAGCAACGCTATGAAATACACAAGACCCGGCGGTATGGTCAGCGTCCGCGTGATCCAGACCTCCGAAGCGCAGGACGGACGCGCTTCCTTTGAATTCCACGTCAAGGACACCGGAATCGGCATGAGCAGTGAATTCTTAAAGCATGTATTTGAACCTTTCGAGCGGGAACAGACCGCCACGGTAAGCGGTATCCAGGGAACCGGTTTAGGCTTAGCCATCACCAAAAATATTGTGGATATGATGGACGGTACGATTACGGTGAACAGTGAGGAAGGAAAGGGATCAGAGTTTGTTGTATCTTTCCGTTTCCGGGTTTTTGACAGCCCCATGAAATCCCAACGTCTGGAGCAGCTGGTGGATCTAAGGGCGCTGGTGGTAGATGATGACGTGAATACCTGCGTCAGTGTCGGCAAGATGCTCTCCACTATTGGTATGCGTCCTGACTGGACGACTTTGGGGAAGGAGGCAGTGATCCGTACAGAGTTTGCATTGGAGCAGAACGAGCCTTACAGCGCGTACATCATTGACTGGATGATGCCGGATATGAACGGCATAGAGCTTGTCCGCCGAATCCGCAGGGTGATCGGTGATATGACACCGATTATCATATTGACTGCCTACGACTGGTCGGACATCGAGGAGGAGGCGAGAGAAGCGGGCGTTACTGCATTCTGCTCTAAGCCGATCTTCCTTTCTGAACTGCGGGGCGCTCTGGCAGCGCCTTATACGGAGACGGAAAGCACGGAGGAAACAAGTGTACCTTCGACGCCGCGCTTTGAAGGTAAGAAAATCCTGCTGGTGGAGGATAATGAGCTGAATCAGGAGATTGCACAGGAGATTCTGAAAGGCGCAGGTTTCGCTGTTGATACGGCGGATGACGGAACCGTAGCCGTGGAGCGGATGAAGGAGAATCCTGCGGGTACCTATGATTTGGTCCTAATGGATGTCCAGATGCCTATCATGAATGGTTATCAGGCTACAAGAGCGATCCGGGCGCTGGATGACGCCGACAAGGCGACGATCCCCATTGTGGCGATGACAGCCAATGCTTTTGAAGAGGATCGGAAGGAGGCTATAGAATCCGGAATGAACGGATATATACCAAAGCCGATTAACATAGAAAAAATGTTGAAAACACTGGAAGATCTTTTGAAATAGGGCAATCATCGAATTGCTTTTGATTTCGTGATCAACAGATTGCGGGTATATCTAGAAAAGACTCAGAGATCATTAAAATCTGAGTCTTTTTTCTGTGAAAATAAAGCGGACAAAACAAATGCAATACATATCAATATTTAATTTTTAAAATACTTGACATTTCATTCTACAGCTTGTAATATAAAATCATACTACAACTTGTAGAAAAGAGAGCGTATTATATGAGTGAATTGAGAATGGGAACTGCGGAAGCAAAATTTGCAGATATGATCTGGGATCATGAACCGATTGCATCAGGTGATCTGGCGAAATTGGCAAATAAGGAATTTCAGTGGAAAAAGACCACTTCCTTTACGGTATTAAAGAGACTGTGCGAAAGAGGACTCTTTCAAAATCAAAAAGGGACAGTTACTTCTCTCATATCCAGAAAAGAGTTCTATGCACGTCACAGCGAGTTGTATGTGGAAGAAGCATTTGGAGGATCATTGCCAGCCTTTTTAACGGCGTTTGGAACAAGAAAAAAACTTTCCGATAGTGAAATTGATGAAATTCAGCAAATTATTGATTCTATGAGAGGGTAAGGATATGCTGGAACGGATTTTCTTAAAAGTCATAGAGATGAGCCTGACGGCGGATATTATTATCCTAATCGTATGCGTGATGCGCATGTTATTGAAACGGTTTCCCAAATATATATCCTATATACTATGGAGCGTTGTCTTATTCCGGCTTCTCTTTCCGGTGACATTGGAATCCGGGATCGGCATTGTTCCGGATCTGGGGACGCTGTTCCATGAGTATATATTGAAGGAAGCAGCTTTGGCAGAGAATCATGGCAGATTGGTTGCTGCAGATGTTGACGAATCAGAGATTCCGTATGCTGTCAGTGAAACCGGAAATACGCAGGGGGATCAAATTGTACTTGGGACGGAGTCCGGATATATACCGGGGGCTGGAAACGGGCGGGAAACTGTGGATTTTATGTATGGAGGATATGCGACGGAAGTGCCGGAAGAAAAAATCCCATCGGTAGAAACGGATATGCCGGAGAGAGCGCGCATGCCGGAGTCCGGGTATGAGGCGGAAGATGGAAATGCCGGGGAGACGGAGGCTTCATGGCATAGGCTGTTTTTATCTTATGGAAAATATGTGTGGCTGGCGGGAATCGGCATCCTTTTTTTGTACTGCAGCATTTCTTCTGCCATGATGAAAAATATAGTCATGGAATCCAAACGGTTAAAAAAGAATATTTATATCATAAATGAGATGCTCTCACCTTTTGTTATGGGCATCTTCGAACCCAGGATCTATCTGCCGACGGGATTAAGCAGGCAGGAACAGAAATACATTATTCTGCACGAAAGGATTCATATCCGGCGGCTTGATCATATTGTAAAGCCGGTGGCATTTGCCGCATTGTGTGTCCACTGGTTTAATCCGATGGTATGGCTTGCTTACAGCCTTTTCTGCAAAGATATGGAGATGAGCTGTGATGAGGCTGTTGTCAGGAAATTGGGAATGCAGATCAGGGCGGAATATTCAGAGTCTTTGCTGAGACTTTCCTCGCAGCGACGCATCATCCGCAGTATTCCGGTGGATTTTGGGGAAGGGGACACAAAAGGCAGAATAAAGAATCTTGCGGCATTTAAACAAAGAAAAATGTGGGTCATGGCTGTTTTGAGTGTCGGGGTTGCCATTCTGATCATAAGTCTGGCATTTACACAAAGGGTAACGGTATCTGGTGAAGATGTTCCTAATAAGGATATGTCCGGCGTGGATGCAGATATGCTTGGTTTGGATTTAAATATGTCCGGCATGGATTTGGATATGTCCGCTGTGGGCGGAGATATAGCTGTTTCGGGAAACACGGCTCCGTTAAATCTATCTTTGGATATTACGGATTTCTACGTTACGCATACGGGAGATGGCAGAAATATCTATCATATAGATGAAAATCATGTGTTGTGGGGATGCGGAAGAAATGAATACGGGCAGTTGGGACAGGGAACTCAGGATTATGACTTCCATGAGGATATGGTTAAAATAGCGGAAAATGTCATTCATGTGGATTTTTCGCAAAGAGTAGTTGTTATTTTCCTTACGGAAGACCATAAATTATACGGCATGGGAACTGCCGGAGGCGGCGCATTGCAGCAGTTGGATGAATTTGACTGGATGAGGTATTCCAATTTGGATCACTATGCAGTAACGACACCAATCTTACTTATGGAAGATGTGGTTTATGCATGTTGTGGCAGAGACGATATTGTTTGTATGAAAGAAGACGGAACGGTATGGACGTGGGGAGTGATTTATCATGATGCGAGAAGCATAGGCTACCCGAGTGAGCAGGGTGATTTGCGTTTTATAGAAAACCCCCAAATGATTTTAGAAAATGCAATCTTGGTCACGGGCGGCTGGTTCAATCATGCAGCATTGCTTCAGGATGGAACAGTATGGACATGGGGATATAACAGCTCCGGAAACTGTGGCATAGAAGGAGCTGAGTTTATTGGCTCGCCGACGAAAGTAGCGGAAGATGTCATTATGGTTCGGACAGATATTTCTGTGGATGGTTATCCGGTGCCGGACGCAGACGATATTTCTATGGCATGGACAGGGGAAGCGAAGTATACAGTAGATGATACGATTACAGAGTTTGATGGTTCCTATCCGAGGTATTTGAATAATACGGTGATTCAGAAAGCAGACGGTTCTTATTGGGTGTGCGGCGAGAATGTAGGTACGGAAGAAAGGGTGGTATATGGAGAGTTGGCTGATTATTCTGTTATTTGCACCCATGAATTTTATCCGTGTGAATAGCGTGGACAGAATGCAAAGCGAAGTGTTTAATAAATAAGACTCAGAGATAATAAAAATATGAGCTTTTTCTGTAAAATAAAGCGAATCATATCACTTTACTTAATGGCTAATAATAAATATCCAAAATCAAATTGAATATAGGATGGAGGAGCGGGCAGAATAGGTCTTTCTCGAAGATTAACATAAATATAAATTTATGCTGTATAAAAAACATGTGTTATTTTTCGTGCCTTGAAATATGCAGTTAAATATAGTATGATATGAAATATTAAAATTAGGCTGTTAGATTGGAAGTTGATGAGGTGGCAGTATGGACAAGAGAAAGTATTGGATAATACAATTATTCTTAGTACTTTTTACAATTTCCGTATCTGTTGCCGGAATTCCTTGCGGAATCATAAATGTTCATGGCTTATTTGGTGAAATAGTCACATCAACAGTAGCAGAAGATCAAGAACAAGAAACAGTTAATATCAAATCTATAGACCATGAAAAAGCTCAAACTGTAAAAGGTGTAAACATTTTTAATATTTGGTTTGAAGTTCTGATAGCAGTAGTATGCATTAGTTTTTGTTCTAATTTAGTAAGAATTCCACGAGGCGATACCATAATTACATTCAAAGTTCGCATGGATAATTAATTCCTTTCTGTAAATAAGAAGCAGAAAGGAGAATAATTATGTTTGAGCAAGATTATGTAATGAGGCTCATTAAAGAAATGGTGCGAGCCATTTTAAAACTATTGTTTAACATAGATACGGAATCTCCAACAGTAGAATTGTTGGAAAACAAAGAAGAAAAGGAAGTGCTGGAAAATCTGTTAGACATGGTTGGCACCGGGAAAATCAATGAAGCAGAAAATAGAGTATATGATTTAATCAGTAATGCAGATTTGAACAATTTAGGGATTGCACTATTATTTTATTCCTACTTGAATGATAAAGCAGATGATTTTTTGGAAACAAATGATTTTAGTAGAGATGAAATTAAATTAGGATTGGAAAATGTGACTGACAGATTTGATTTAAGCAGTATAGCTAAGCTGTTTTTGACAGACTTTTAATTGTATAAAATTAGTCAAAAAAGTTATTTGATAATGCTCAAAATAATATGGGCAGATGGCAAATGCGTAAGGTGATAGCTATACTGCTATCACACAAGATTCATTATAAAATGGTATCTTAGAATCATGCGTAATAAACTTCATGCCTTCTGCCTTTGCATGTTCCGGCAATTTGGGATTATCATCCAGTGCCCATAAAATAATATGTGTATCTAATAACAGCTTCATTCCGTCACTCCAAATATTTTTGCGATTTCAGGGTTCATCTCATCAAAATCGTAATCGTCATCATATAGATTTTGACCGTTGGCAATCCCGATTCTCCCTGCAATTGTCATGCTCTTTTTTTCATCAGTTCCTGGCTGCATGAAACGGTCTATCATTTCTAATAAAAACTGCAAATTATCTTCTGAAAGTCCACTGATCTTCTGAACAACCTGTTCCTGTAATGCCGACATAGAAACACCGCCTTTCTATCATAAAATCAACTGTCCGGCTGTAAAAGCCAAAAGGGGATCGAAAAGCAGCTTTGTCAAATCATGTCATGGATCACAGGAGCGAGTCCGTCATGGTCATTATCTTCTTTGGTGACGATGTCCGCGGCTTCCCTTAAGCTTTCCCGGCCGTTGCGCATAGCGATGCCGCAGCCTGCCGCCTGTAGCATGGAAAGATCGTTTTCTTCGTCCCCTGCGGCATAGGAGTGGTCGATGGGAATATCCAGAACCTGACACAGAGCCGTGACGGCGCTGCCCTTGCCGGAGGTGATGGGAAATACTTCCATATAGTTCGGGCTTGAGAGGACACAATGGATTTCTCCGGGCAGTTCCTGTTGTAAATGCGCAGCAAGCTCCGTCAGTTTTTCCGGATGGTCAAAGCTGATACAAAGCACCTTGCAGGGAGGCTGGGTGATCCCTTCCGGAAAGCGGGGCAGGATCTGATAAGGGACATGGATCGTCTCGGTATATCTGCTGATCTCCGGCCCCTCGTACGGTATGAGGATATGCTCATCGTCATAAGTCTGGCAGAAGATGCCAAAATCGAGGGAGAGCTTAGCGATCCTGCATGCCTGTTCTATGGTCAGGGTCTGCTCAAGGATCTTCTTTTGGGAAGGACAGTGATAGATTAGGGACCCGTTAAAGGCAATAGCGTATTGATTGTCATAATCCAGTTCATTGAGACGGATGATTTCCAATATACTTTTCAGGGGTCTGCCGGAGGAAATGGCAAGATAGTTGCCCTCCGCCATAAAACGGTGAAGTTCCTGCCGGGTCTTAGGAGAAATCTTCTTTTCAGTGGTCAGTAAAGTACCGTCCAGATCAGTAAAAAAGATCTTTGGCGTTTTATGCTGAAATGCCCTGAGGTTGGTCAGGATCTCTTCCGGAATAAATAATTTGCCATAGCCGGTGGCGAGATCTAAGTTTGGTTTTGCCGTGCCGTGGAAGTCAGAGCCGCCGCTGATGCATAAGCCAAATTTAGCGGCAAGTCGTTTGATCTCCCGTTCATCAGCAGGCGTATAGGTGCTGTAAACTGCTTCGATCCCTATAAGACCGGCAGCCTTGAGTTCGCTGACCAGCGTCTCCAGCTGTCCCTTTGTCATATGATACAGAACAGGGTGCGCAAGGATGGGGATGCCGCCCGCTTCCAGAATCAGGGATACCGCCTGCGCAGGCGTGATCTTTTCCCTGGGAACATAATACTTACAGTGGTCGCCCACATAACGGTCAAAGGCTTCTTTTAAATCTTTGATATAGCCGTGGGCCAGCAGATATTCCGCATAATGGGATCTGGTGATGACGGAGTCCGGAAATTCCGCCTGCAGTTTGTCGAAGGTAATGTCGATACCCGCTTCCCGGAGATTATTGCACATTTTGATATTCCTATTGATGCGGGAATCCCGAAATGATTTCAGATGGGATAAAAAGTCGGGTGAGTGATGGTCAATATCGATTCCTACGATGTGGATATCACGACCCTGATATTCGGTGGAAAGTTCGATGCCGGGAATGACTTCCACTGGCTTATCCGCAGCATATGCGATTGCTTCGTCCAGACCGTCTGTGGTATCGTGATCCGTCAGCGCAAATGCGGTCAATCCTTTTTCAATTGCGTAATCCACCAGATCGCGGGGAGCGTAGGAGCCATCCGATTTATCAGAATGTGTATGCAGGTCAACGATATTCATGTTCGTACCATCCTTAAAATTAATTAGGGAAACGCTGTTGAAAGCGTTCCCTTAGTTTTCGTCCTCATCAATCTGTGCCTTATAGACAGTTCTCTTTCTTGCCATTTCATCATTCTCAAGGTATTCGTCGTATGTGGTGATCTTATCAATGATCGTGCCGTCCGGCAGGATCTCGATGATACGGTTGGCAGTCGTCTGCACGAACTGGTGGTCATGACAGGCGAATAAAGCAACGCCGGGGAATTTGATCATACCGTTATTCAGGGATGTGATCGATTCCATATCCAGATGGTTGGTGGGCTCGTCGAGGATCAGGCAGTTGGCGCCGCTGATCATCATCTTGGAGAGAAGACAGCGCACCTTCTCGCCACCGGAAAGGATCTTTACTTTTTTGACACCGTCTTCCCCGGGGAAAAGCATACGTCCTAAGAAGCCGCGGACATAAGTCACATCCTTTACCGGAGAATACCCCATCAGCCAGTCGGTAATCGTAAGGTCGTTATCAAATTCTTCCGTATTGTCCTTTGGGAAATAAGCCCGGGAGGTGGTTACGCCCCATTTAAAGGATCCTTCATCCGGCTCCAGTTCTCCGTTCAGTATCTTGAATAATGTCGTCTTGGCAAGCTCATTGCCGCCGACAAAGGCAACCTTGTCTTCCCTGCCCAGCGTAAAGGAAACATGGTTCAATACAACTTCACCGTTGATGGATTTTGTAATGTCTTCCACGTATAATACTTCATTGCCAATCTCACGTTCGGGACGGAAATCAATATAGGGGTATTTCCTGCTGGAAGGTTTGATCTCGTCCAGCTCGATCTTCTCTAAGGCGCGCTTTCTGGAGGTTGCCTGTTTGGATTTGGAAGCGTTGGCTGAGAAACGGGAGATAAATTCCTGCAGCTCCTTGATCTTTTCTTCCTTTTTCTTGTTTGCTTCTTTCATCTGCTTGTTAAGAAGCTGTCTTGATTCATACCAGAAATCATAGTTGCCGGCATAAAGCTCGATCTTGCCATAATCGATATCTGCGGTATGGGTACATACTTTATTTAAGAAGTAACGGTCATGGGAAACGACGATGACCGTATTTTCAAATCCGATCAGAAATTCCTCCAGCCATGCGATCGCGTCCAGATCCAGATGGTTGGTGGGCTCGTCCAAAAGCAGGATGTCCGGATTGCCGAACAGCGCCTTGGCTAACAGTACCTTTACCTTTTCACTGCCGTTGAGATCTTTCATAATGCTGTAATGAAGTTCTGTATCAATACCAAGTCCGTTTAAGAGCATGGCGGCGTTGGATTCCGCTTCCCAGCCGTCCATCTCTGCAAATTCACCTTCCAGTTCGCTGGCGCGGATGCCGTCTTCATCGGAAAAATCTTCCTTGGCATAGATGGCGTCCTTTTCTTTCATGATATCATAAAGGCGCTTGTTGCCCATGATGACGGTATCAAGAACAGAATATTCGTCATATTTAAAGTGATCCTGTTCCAGCACGGAGAGACGCTGGCCCGGTGTGATGGAGATATCGCCGTTGGTTGTATCCAAAGCGCCGGACAGTATCTTTAAAAAAGTGGATTTGCCGGCGCCGTTGGCGCCGATCAGACCGTAGCAGTTGCCCTCGGTGAATTTTATATTAACGTCCTCAAAAAGTGCTTTTTTTCCTACTCTGTAAGTAACTCCATTAGCGCTGATCATGTATTTAACCTTGCCTTTCTTATGATATCTTTATTTAAGCTTGTATGCTGATGTATCGATGTTTTTCCACGATCATCTGACATAAAATGCCGTCAGGTCGCCGCGTTGGGAGGAGTCTGGAATACCACAATATTCTTCCCGCTTTTCTTACCGGTATACAGATGCTCGTCCGCCTGTTGTACCAGATCCTCTACACGGTAGCCTGGGATGGATTCGCAGACACCGAAGGTCATGGTGACCTTGAGAGCCTGTCCTTCATAATCAAACGGATATTCAGCAATATTTTTACGGATGCGTTCGGCTGCATTGGCAGCGGAATTTAAAGGGTCATGAACAAGGATCAGAATCTCCTCGCCGCCCCAGCGGCAGACTGCATCACCATCCCTGACACTGTTGGTGATGATCTCGGAAACCGTCACCAGTACATAATCTCCGGCATCATGCCCGTAAGTATCATTGACTTTTTTGAAATCATCAATATCGCCCAGGATCAGACTGAAGCGCTTGCCCGTGCTTTTGAGCTGCTCCATCCTCTGCCGCAGGATCTGATCCATGTTACGACGGTTCATCAGATGGGTCAGCGGATCCTTGTGCGCCATTTCGTGAAGCTGTTCATTCTGCGAAGCAAGCTTGCCCTGGCTTGCCTGGATCTCCCAGATGAAAAGAAAGGAAAAGAAGATCAGGATCGCAAAGGTCATCACAGTATTAAATAAATGAAGGATATGCGGCCAGTTAGATCCCTCGAGGATATAAACAGGCTCTATTACCTGCATCAGGAGATAGGAGATACAGTAGGTGGCGACGCATAATAAGGAAAAAGACAGCGGTATGATGTCTTTTCTCTTAAATTTGTCAATGACAAATGAAAAATAAAAGATCGCGCTGATTATGGAAATACTGTATAAGACAAAGCCAGAGGCAAGTCCCAGACAGAATGTTTCAAAGAAACTGATCACAAGGACTTCCAGCAGCGTGATATAAAACACCATCGCATATTTATGCTGTTTGATCAGATTCCGGATGATCGTTATAAAGAACACGCTGAGGCAGCCGTTGATGATAGAAAGGGGAATGACCGGGATCAGCGCAAATATGATGCAGACCACAAAATGTATGGCGGATAGCATATACGCGATGATATATAATTTACGTTCAAAGGAGAAGTAGCTTTCCCCCTGACGGATCTTTTCAATATAATGGCGAACATTATTCATGTAACAGATTTCCTCCATGCTTAATCATATTTTATGCTTTCATTGTAAAGGCATAAGGATATGATTACGATTTATTATACCATTTATTTCCTTAATTGAAAAGAAAATTTTAGATTCGGATGTCAAAAGGTGCAGTATAAATTTTGAGGCATCAGGCTGCGCAATCATAATCTGTGCCTATGCATTGGGCGGAAATTAGAAATTCTTAACATTCCTATCCAATACCCAGCAATTTCGGAACACGATGTTCCGAAAAGGGGCAACTGAGCCATGGATGGCGAATTGCCCCGTTTGCGTCCGCCTTCCACAACTTAAAGCAGGAATGTTTAGAATTTCTTATTTCCGTACAGCAGCATAGGCACAGATTATGATTTGGGCAGTTGGTCATATAATTTCATTAATGGTCCCTTTTGGTAGTTGAATCATTTTAGGTAATTACAAAACAGTGGGTTGATTTAAAGCTATATGAAATGGAGAATAAGAAAAAGGCAATGGGGACGGGTGTTGCATTTAACTTGAAAAGTTTCTAATTATAATAAAAAACAAGAAAATCAAAATTATACAAAAACAGAAGAAAACAATAGAAAAAAAGAGATAAAAAAAGAAAACGGGTGATAA
The DNA here is from genome assembly GCA_964421915.1 of uncultured Lachnospiraceae bacterium. Classification (GTDB taxonomy): domain Bacteria; phylum Bacillota; class Clostridia; order Lachnospirales; family Lachnospiraceae; genus NK4A136. The sequence continues at coordinate 245,306 of CAYQZB010000001.1, read as the reverse complement.
ATAATAAAAACCGGATTTGCATATATTTGGAAGTGTAATTATTATGTCTAATGTGGTTAGCACTCAAACGTGATGAGTGCTAACAAAATAGGAGGCATATTAAAATTTAAGGAGGATATATCAATGAAGTTAGTACCATTGGGTGACAGGGTTGTATTAAAACCGCTTGCAGCAGAGGAGACCACGAAATCCGGTATTATTCTGCCGGGACAGAATAAGGAGAAACCCCAGCAGGCAGAGGTCGTTGCCGTAGGACCGGGAACGGAAGAAGTGAAAATGGAAGTAAAGAAGGGCGATCAGGTCATTTACTCCAAGTATTCCGGCAATGAAGTAAAGATTGACGATCAGGATTACATCATTGTAAAGCAGAATGATATTCTTGCAATCATTAAATAATTGAAAAACTGAGAAATTATATTTATGGAGGAAAACAATCATGGCAAAGGAAATCAAATACGGCGCAGAAGCGCGTGCAGCATTGGAGTCAGGCGTTAATCAGCTGGCTGATACCGTCAGAGTGACCTTAGGACCGAAAGGAAGAAACGTAGTTCTGGATAAATCCTTCGGAACGCCGCTGATTACAAACGACGGCGTGACGATCGCAAAGGAGATCGAGCTGGAGGATGCATTTGAGAATATGGGCGCACAGCTTGTAAAGGAGGTTGCTACTAAGACTAACGACGTGGCAGGAGATGGTACGACGACAGCGACAGTCCTTGCACAGGCGATGATCAATGAAGGAATGAAGAACCTGGCTGCAGGCGCGAATCCGATTATCTTAAGAAAAGGTATGAAGCAGGCAACGGAATGTGCCGTAGCTGCAATCGCTAAGATGAGCGCAAAGGTAAAGGGCAAGGAGCAGATCGCAAGAGTTGCTGCAATCTCCGCGGGAGATGACGAAGTAGGAAATATGGTGGCGGACGCAATGGAGAAGGTTTCCAACAATGGCGTTATCACCATTGAGGAAAGCAAGACCATGAAGACGGAGCTTGATCTGGTAGAAGGTATGCAGTTCGACCGTGGTTATATCTCCGCATACATGGCGACAGATATGGATAAGATGGAAGCGGTTCTGGAGAATCCGTATATCCTGATCACGGATAAGAAGATCAGCAATATCCAGGATATCCTTCCGCTGTTGGAGCAGATCGTACAGTCCGGCGCAAGGCTTCTGATCATTGCTGAGGATGTAGAGGGAGAAGCACTGACAACCCTGATTGTAAATAAACTGCGTGGAACCTTTAATGTGGTAGCTGTTAAGGCTCCGGGTTATGGCGACAGAAGAAAAGCCATGCTGGAGGATATCGCGATCCTGACAGGCGGTCAGGTGATCAGTGAGGAGGTAGGACTGAATCTTCAGGACGCAACCATCGATATGCTGGGCCGCGCGAAATCTGTTAAGGTTCAGAAAGAGAATACAGTCATCGTTGACGGCGCAGGCAGCAGCAAGAATATTAAGGCGCGTGTTGCACAGATTAAGAACCAGATCGAGGAGACGACTTCTGATTTTGACCGTGAGAAGCTTCAGGAGAGACTTGCAAAGCTTTCCGGCGGCGTTGCAGTTATCCGCGTAGGTGCGGCAACCGAGACGGAAATGAAGGAAGCGAAGCTTCGTATGGAGGATGCTCTGGCAGCTACAAGGGCAGCCGTAGAGGAAGGCATCATTGCCGGCGGCGGTTCTGCATATGTACACGCAAGCAAGCAGGTTGCAAAGCTGGCTGATACATTGGAGGGCGACGTTAAGACCGGCGCAAGGATCGTGTTAAAGGCTTTGGAAGCTCCTCTCTGCCATATCGCAGCCAATGCCGGATTGGAAGGCAGTGTTATCATCAATAAGGTAAGGGAGTCCAAGGTTGGTGTCGGATTTGACGCGCTGAAGGAAGAATACGTTGATATGGTGACAGCCGGTATTCTGGATCCTGCAAAGGTTACCAGAAGTGCGCTGCAGAATGCTACCAGCGTGGCAAGCACACTGCTTACGACGGAATCCGTGGTAGCGAATATTAAAGAAGACGCCCCCGCGATGCCTGCAGGCGGCGGCATGGGCGGAATGATGTAAGGGAACAGAGAGTCCAATCTGCAAAATTCGCTTGAAACTAAATAGCTGGTGATTTATAATAAAACAGACTTGATTTATCAGGTCTGTTTTGTGTTTCGCAATAATTGCGCGATCTGCTGTTTTGATCAGGCGGAAAGGGATGGTTGCTATATGGCGGAAGAATATACGGAAATATCAGCAGAAAAACTGCATGAGACTATGGCTGGGATACCGCCTGAAAAGGCGGAGGAAAAACGTGCAGAAACGCAGACGGAAGTTATCATAGATGACGGCCGTATTGAAAAGATCGCAGAGTTTCAAAGTCCGGAGGTCTTATATGAGGAACTGATCGCCAGAGTGAAAAAATATCACCCGTCGGATGATATTTCACTGATCGAAAAGGCGTATCAGACTGCTGACGCATTTCATCAGGGGCAGGTGCGCAAGTCGGGAGAACCGTATATCATCCATCCGCTGTGTGTTGCGATCATTCTGGCGGATATGGAGATGGATAAGGAGACGATCGCGGCGGGCATCCTGCATGATGTCGTGGAAGATACGGTCATGACCAGTGAGGAGCTTAGGGAGAAATTCGGACCGGACGTTGAGCTTCTTGTAGATGGCGTGACGAAGCTGAGCCAATTGCAGTATTCTACGGATAAGCTGGAGATGCAGGCGGAGAATCTCAGAAAGATGTTTCTTGCTATGGCAAAGGATATCCGCGTCATCATGATCAAGCTGGCTGACCGTCTTCATAATATGCGCACGCTGGATTATATGAGACCGGAGAAACAGCAGGAAAAAGCAAGGGAGACGCTGGATATCTATTCGCCGATTGCGAACCGTCTTGGTATTTCGAAGCTGAAGGTAGAGCTGGATGATCTTTCTTTAAAATATCTGGAGCCTGAGGCGTATTATGATCTGGTGAATCAGATCGCCATACGAAAAAGCGCGAGGGAAAAATTTGTTCAGGATATTGTGGACGAAGTCAGTGTCCATATAGCGAATGCCGGAATCAAGGCAAAGATTGACGGACGTGTGAAACATTTCTTCAGCATCTACCGGAAGATGAAGAATCAAAATAAAACGATAGATCAGATCTATGATCTGTTTGCCGTGCGTATCATCGTTGATTCTGTTAAGGACTGCTATGCAGCGCTTGGTGTGATCCATGAGATCTACCGTCCTGTTCCCAGCAGGTTTAAGGATTATATTGCAGTGCCGAAGGCAAATATGTATCAGTCACTTCATACGACGCTGATCGGAAGCGGCGGGACGCCGTTTGAGATACAGATCCGTACCTATGAGATGCATAAGACAGCGGAATATGGTATTGCGGCGCATTGGAAGTACAAGGAAGTGTCCGACGGAAAGAAGGTGGAAGAGCAGGAGGAGGCAAAGCTGACCTGGCTGCGCCAGATCCTGGAGTGGCAGAAGGATACGTCAGATAACCGTGAATTTATGGGCTTCCTGAAACAGGATCTTGATCTTTTTTCCGATCAGGTTTATTGCTTTACGCCGACGGGAGATGTCAAGAATCTTCCGGCAGGAAGCACGACAGTAGACTTTGCGTATCATATCCATACGGCGGTGGGCAACAAGATGATCGGTGCAAGAGTCAATGGAAAACTGGCGACGATCGATTATGAGATTAAGAACGGCGACTGTATCGAGATCCTGACTTCACAAAATTCCAAAGGACCCAGCCGCGACTGGTTGAATTTTGTCAAGAGCGCGCATGCAAGGAATAAGATCAACCAGTGGTTTAAGAATGAATATAAAGAGGAAAATGTGGTCCGCGGTAAGGAGCTGCTCGCTTCCTACTGTAAGGCAAGGTCGATCGTCCTTTCGGATCTGCTGAAGCCGGAGTATATGAATGAGGTGATGAAGAAATACGGCTTTAAGGACTGGGATTCACTGATGGCTACGGTAGGACATGGCGCGCTGAAGGAGGGGCAGGTCATTAACCGGCTGCTGGAGATCTATGACAGCACGCATAAGGAACCGGTGAGCAATGAGCAGGTCATGGAGTCGATCAGGGAAGCGGCTGTCAAAAAGATCGTTCCTGCCAGCAAGGGCGGCGGTGGCATCATAGTTCATGGAATGGATGATATTGCCGCGAGATTCAGCAAATGCTGTAATCCGCTTCCGGGAGATGAGATCGTGGGATTTATCACCAGAGGGCGGGGCGTGTCGATCCATAGGACGGACTGCCCGAATATCATGAAGATGCCGGAAATCGAACGTACCAGACTGGTGGAAGCGGAATGGGCGGCGGATGCCGAGGGAGGCAAAGGCGGCAAATATATGGTGGAGATCATCATCTATGCCAGTAACAGATCCGGACTGCTTGCGGATATTTCAAAATGTATGTCAGACTGGGGCATTGATATTCTTGCACTTAGTACAAAGGTGAATAAGGAACAGAACGCAAGCATCAATATGGCGTTTGATGTCAGCAGCAGAGAGGAGCTGAACAGGGTGGTTGAGAAATTGAAGACGGTTCGAAATGTTATTGATATTGATAGGACAGCTAATAGTTAATATTTTAGGAAAGGATCGGATATGGGAAAAGCAGAATTAAAGGTCGGCAGGATCATGATGGGGATGTGCCAGACCAATTGTTATTTTATCTACAGAGAGGGTGAAAGCAAAGTTATCTTTGTGGATCCGGCGGATCAGGGAAAGCTCATCCATGATAAATTAAAAGAAAAGGGTTTTGAAGTAGAGGCGATCCTTTTGACCCATGGACATTTTGATCATATCATGGGCTGCAAGGAGCTGAAAGAGCTTAGCGGCGCGAAGATCTATGCGCCGGAAGCGGATAAGGTGCTGTTACAGGATCCCTATGTCAATGTATCGGCAAGCTGGGCGAAGCCGTACACGCTGGAAGCGGATGAATACTTAAAGGATGGACAGGAGCTTATCTTCGGGGATAAGGTATGTAAGATGATCGAGACGCCGGGACATACGATTGGGAGCTGCTGTTATTATTTTGAGGAGGATGGCGTACTGATCAGCGGAGATACGCTGTTTCAGGAGTCGGTGGGACGGACGGACCTTCCCACCGGAAGCATGGCGAAGCAGAAACGCTCCATCGAGGAAAAGCTGATGACGCTGCCGGATGAAGTCAGGGTTTATCCCGGGCATGGCGGGACGACAACGATAGGATATGAGAGGCAGTATAATCCGTTTTGTAGTTAGAGAAATACCCTTGCTATTTTTCATTACCTGTGATATGCTTCATTCAAAGCATTATTTTCATAATCAGGCATGGTCGTTTGTGCTGCATGTCTTCCGTTTCATCTAATATTTTATTTATATTCCCGAAAATCTATGCTTTTATTTCAAAATAACATTATAAAGCAGGATTTTCGATATGGAGCATGGTCATGACGACATGCGTTGTCTGCCGGGGATTCCTGCAAAGAAAAGGGAGGAATGCTTATGGCAGAGAGAAAAACAAGAGGGAGGGACCGTTTTGACGGAAAGAACAGGGAGTACAAAAGCGATGTATTCAGTATGTTATTGGAATATCCGGAAAATGCGCTTGCGGCATACAATGCGATAAATCATTCCAATTATACGGATCCGCAGCAGGTCAGAATGTGCAGTCTGGACAGGGGGATCTCCCTGTCGGTGCGGAATGACGCATCATTCATACTGGATATGGATCTAAGCATCTATGAACATCAGTCCACGATATGCCGGAATATGCCGCTGCGCAGTCTGATTTATTTTTCGGGCATTATATTGGATATCATAAAGGGGCAGGATATTTATGGATACAGCCTCGTCAAAATACCGACGCCGCGATTTGTTGTTTTTTATAATGGCGGGCAGGATCAGCCGGAACAGTCGGAGATGAGGCTTTCGGATGCGTATGAACGTAGGATGGATCAGCCGGAGCTGGAACTGGTATGCAAAGTTTATAACATTAATATCGGAAAGAATAAGAAACTTTTGGATAATTGCCGGTTTTTGAAGGATTATGTGCTGTTTGTGGAGCGTGTGCGTAAGAACTACGAAGCCGCAGGGCATATAGATCTGGAACGGTGCATAAGGAAGGCGATCGATAGCTGTATCAGGGAAGACATACTGAGAGATTTCCTGACGGAACGCAGGGCGGAGGTGTTAAAAGTGATGACATTGGATTACACGTTTGAAAGGCGGCTCATGCTTCAGCAGGAAGCGGCACAGAAAGCAACACAGAAAGCAGTTGAAGAAGCGCATGCTGTCGGTCAGGAAGATAAATTATGGTCACAGATACAGAAGAAGCAGTTGAAAGGAAAGACAAACGCACAGATAGCAGACGAGTTGGAAACAACTGTGGAAGAAATAACGGAAATCATTAAAAAAAGACAGTGAGTTGAGACAGAAGCGGCGAATGGTCTGATATACGGAATGGAGAGAGGAACGGTTTGATACATCTGATAGTAAATCGACAGGAATTGTTATATGATCTGTATGCGCTGACGCAGGCGTTTTATCCGGGGATAGAGCTGGATACCGGCGCATCATCCGCAGAAGCGCAGGAATATACAGGCAGACTTCCGGATACGATAGAGGTCTGCTTGTTTGATTGTGGCGGAAGTATCGTGATCACGGCGGGAGAGACGCTGGCGGAAGATCGCCGCAGGGAATATACGGAGGAACAGATCGCACAAGAGGCGGGCGTCTTTCTGGAGGACGGCATGGAAGATGCTGCGGCGAGAAAGCGTGCGTTCAAGAAGCTTTTTTATGATGCTATGGAGGAATATACCGGACGGAGTCTTCCGTGGGGCGCTCTGACTGGGATCAGGCCGACGAAATTAATCCGCGGTATGATGAAAAAGAATACTGAGGAGAGAACAGCAGAACAGCTTTATGATATGCACCGTCTGAAGGGTGAGAAGCTTGCCCTTGGCATGGAGATTGCGAAGCTGCAGGAGGGCATCTTGTCGAAGCTGCATGGACTTAATGGGTACAGCGTGTATATCGGAATTCCGTTCTGTCCGTCCAGATGCCTGTACTGTTCCTTTACCTCCAATCCGGTAGAACGGTGGAAAAAACGTATCCCCGAATATCTGGGCGCGCTTCGGAAGGAATTGGAATATATTGCGTCCTCTCCATATTTTAAAACAAGAGTGTTGGATACGGTCTATATCGGCGGCGGTACGCCGACAGCGCTGTCTGCGGAGGAGCTGGATATCCTTCTTGGAGATGTTGCAGCGTATCTGCCGATGGAGCATGTGCAGGAATTTACGGTAGAAGCCGGACGAGCGGACAGCATCACGGAAGAAAAACTGAGCGTCCTGAAAAAATACCATGTGACAAGGATCTCAATTAATCCCCAGACGATGAAGGAAGAGACGCTTCGCCTGATCGGTCGCAGACATACCATAGAAGATGTGAAGAATGCATATGCAATGGCAAGAAGGATGGAGTTTGACAATATCAATATGGACATCATCTTGGGACTGCCGGGGGAGACGGATGCGGATGTTGCATATACCGTGCAGGAGATCAGAAATCTTGCGCCGGACAGTCTGACCGTACATTCGCTGGCGGTGAAAAGGGCAGCAGGATTGAAGGACTGGTATAAGTCGGAAGGCGATCCGAGATCAGGCGGGGCAGATGAGGTGCAGCATATGATGGAGCAGGCAATGCGGACCGCAGCAGAAGGGGCAAAGGAGATGGGGATGGAACCCTACTATCTCTATCGTCAGAAGAATATGGCAGGCAATCTGGAAAATACCGGTTATGCGCTGCCGGGGAAATACGGCCTGTACAATATCCTGATCATGGAGGAGCTCCAGTCGATCGTGGCGCTGGGGGCGGGAAGCGTGTCAAAACGCGTTGATGAAGACGGGTGTATCAAGCGCTGCGATAATGTGAAGGATATCGGATTGTATCTGGATAAGATTGATGAAATGATTGAGCGGAAGCGGAGATTGTTTACGGATTTTTAAACTTTTTAAATTCACTATTGAGTATGACGGCAAGTGCAATTGGTTATCAATAGTGAATTATTTTTTGTTAAAAATAATAAATAGCAAAAAAGTGAGAGATTGTCCCGAAGTGGGCAATGTTTTCTGCTATAATAAAAAAGTCAAAAGGATCCTATTTTCATAGAGGGAGAAAAATATGTCTTACAATCCATTAAAAGCACAGGATAGTTTAAGTGAATTGATCAGTCTGTCAAATGATTCCGTTATGATATTCGACAAGCTGTTAAAATGTTCATCAAATGATGAACTAACACAGGATTTCTTAAATTGGTTTCAAAAGTTACTGGATATTAGCAAACCAAATGCGATTAAGTTAATAAGGAGTCATTACGAACATTTCAGCGCAAAAGAGAAAGAATTTATTCAGCTAAAACTGGATTTAAGCAAAAAAAACATAGAAGATTATAAAGATGATCCGATCCCATAGGCGTTTACTTTAACCTGATCATTCTTTTGAACTTATTATGCAGCGTTTTGCTCAGGTTGATATATTTCAGTTTGTGGACATGTCGGTAATTAACACGATACAAATTAAAAAAGGAAGGAAATAGGAAAATATGGATAGAAAAGCAATGGCACAAGAAACTTTGGAGATCATGAAACAGGGCTGCTATGTGCCGGAAACAAACAATGGAACAGGACAAAAAGCAGAGAAAAAGCGGATCACAATAAAGGAGGATATGGAGCAGTCCATCAGGCGAAGCATATTGATCTCCCCTGCGGAGGGAGAGAAAATCCTTGCAAAATACAGCGCATGCACAAGCTGTGGCCAGCCGGAGACAAGGGTTGATAATATTTCCACGGTAGATGCTATCCGTATGCTCGCAGAAGAAGGGAAAACGGATATCGGTGTGTTGAATTTTGCAAGCGCAAAGAATCCGGGAGGCGGTTTTCTGAACGGAGCAAAAGCTCAGGAAGAGAGCCTGACAATTTCCGGCACGCTTTATCCCACATTGACAGCCCATGAAGAATATTACAATGAAAACCGGGCGCATAGATCTATGATGTATCTGGATTATGGGATCTATTCCCCGGAAGTAGTATTTTTCCGTGACGGGTCATTCCGATTGACAGAGACGCCGGTGAAAGCTTCTGTGCTGACGCTGCCCGCAGTCAATATGGGGCAGGTGCTTTTAAAGGGAGAAAATGCGGAGGAAGCCAAAAGGGTGATGCGCCGGAGAATGAAGCTGGCGTTGGGAATCTTTGCCGAGCAGAAGGCAAAGCATCTGGTGCTTGGAGCCTATGGGTGTGGCGTATTCCGAAATGACCCAGGAGAGGTAGCCGCATGGTGGAGAGAACTAATGGAAGAAGGCATGGGACAGCATTTTGATTCTGTGTTTCACGCCGTTTTGGATCATTCCAAAGAGCAATGCTGTATCAAGGCTTTTCAGGAGTAAATAATTACTTAAATTGGGCAATGGCGGTCCAATAAGAGGATAAAGGAAACGGAATCATGCATTATGTGGTCGGAGATATTCACAATAACAATAGAAAATTTGAAGAAATGCTGGAAAAGATCGGTTTTTCACAAGAAGATCATCTGTACTTATTAGGCGATCTGTTTGACAGGAATTCATGGGAGCCGGATCCCATAGGCGTTTACTTTAATATGTTAAAATTAGAAAACAGATGCACAGTGGTGAGAGGAAATCATGATACATGGTTAGCGCAGTATATCATGTATTATTTTAATTTCCCGGAAAAGGAACGAAAACAGTTAGAGCCGTATCCATATAATTCTTTTGATCTGATCATGCAGCGGTTTACTCAGGTTGATATGCTGGATCTGGCAAAGAAGATTATGGAGTGGCCGGTGCAGATATGTATCGAAGCAGGCGGGGTGAAATATCTGCTGGCACATGCCTGTACCTCCATGCCGGACAGGGTAATGGTGGATGAATATTATTTAATGGGGAGATATTTCAGTGGAGACGAAGCTTATGAGATGTTTTTGGCGGATGGAAGGGAAGGATATATTTCAATCTGTGGACATAAAAATATTATGGGAAACGGTATGATCTGGAAAAATAAGCGAAAGAATGTTTATATGTGTGACTGCGGATGTGGATTCCAAAGCGGTCGATTGGGTTGTCTGTGTTTGGAAACGAAAGAGGAAACATATGTGTAGTTTTGCGGGACTGTTTTCGGTATTAACGATAAATTGCTGTGTGAACTTAATGCCGGTATCCGTTCAGCCGAAGAGGAAGGGTGGATTTCTGAGGATGATCTTCGCAGCCATTTTAAAAATAGAAGGAATGATAGATGACAAAATATAAAATCCGCTATACACCCGCGATATAAATGCTGCATGAGCATTTTGATTTTTAGAGCGCCTGATTTATTATGGAACAGAAGCCTGCTTTTTGCTTAGCAAGGTTTTTTTATTGCACATATTTTGGAGATTTGCGGGAAACCGCCTTGACAGTGAATATATAAATAGATATTCTATGTAGTAAGATTGATCAAACATATATGAGAAGTGGAAGGATTTTATTTGTAGAAGTATTAGAATGAAAAGTAAGAAGAAAAATGATATAACAGAATCATAATACGAGTATTTTTAGTTCTTGTGTATTACTGGAAAAAAGAGTAAAATGATTTTTTGGAGGACGATACGATGGCATTGAGCAAGAAACCGGTAAAAGGGATGAAGGACGTTATGCCCGAGGAAATGGAGATCCGAGATTATGTGATTAACCTGATCAAGGAGACGTATAAGACATACGGCTTTACCCCGATGGAGACCCCCTGTGTGGAGAATATTGAAAATCTTACGAATAAACAGGGCGGAGAGAATGAAAAGCTGATCTTTAAAATATTAAAGCGCGGCGATAAATTAAATCTTGAGACGGCGCAGTCGGAGACAGATCTGACTGACAGCGGTCTGAGATATGATTTGACGGTGCCGCTGGCAAGGTATTATTCCAATCATGCCAATGAACTGCCAAGTCCGTTTAAGGCGCTGCAGATGGGGAATGTATGGCGCGCGGATCAGCCGCAGAAGGGGAGATTCCGCCAGTTCATGCAGTGTGACATTGACATCCTCGGAGAGCCGTCCAATCTGGCGGAGATTGAGCTGATCCTCGCGACGACGACTTTGCTGGGGAAGCTTAACTTCAAAAACTTTAATATCCGGATCAATGACAGGCGGATGTTAAAGGCAATGGCTTCTTATGCCGGATTCGCAGAGGAGAGCTTTGATGATGTCTTTATCATATTGGATAAGATGGACAAGATCGGTCTGGAGGGTGTCAGGGATACGCTGATCGAGGCGGGATTTGCCGGAGAGAGCGTAGAGAAATATATTGCGCTTTTTGCTGATCTGGAGAAGGAAAAGGATCCGGTGGCATATCTGGCGGACAGGCTGGGGGAATATCTTCCGAAGGAGTGCAGAGACAATCTGACGGAGATCGATGCAGCGGTAAATGCGGCAAAGACAGCGGATTTTACGCTTTTATTTGATCCGACGCTGGTGCGCGGTATGTCGTATTATACGGGGACGATCTTTGAGGTCGAGTTAAAAGAGTTCCATTCCAGCTGCGGCGGCGGTGGACGTTATGATAAGATGATCGGGAAATTTACCGGCAGCGATACGCCGGCATGCGGCTTTTCCATTGGCTTTGAGCGGATCATCACCATCCTTTTGGATAACGGGTTTAAGGTGCCGGGACAGGGCAATAAGACCGCATTCCTGATTGAGAAGGGGATGCCTTCCGACCGCGTCAACGAGATCTTCCAGAAAGCGGAGAAGCTGCGCCGGGAGGGCGGTGTAGTCCTGATTGCCCGTATGAATAAAAATAAAAAGTTTCAGAAGGAACAGCTTGCACAGCAGGGTTATACGGAATATGAGGAATTTTACGTGAATGCATTGAAATAGATTGCGGTAGGTGTATAAGGCTTACAAAACTTGAAAGTATAATTTATTAGGTATATAAGGCTTATAAAAGTTGAAAGTATAATTTATTAGGTTTATAAGGTTTACATAACCTGAAGTTTATTCATCTATGTTCCCAAAATGATTCCATATTATGGTGTTTTTGGAACATAGATAAATAAACGAAGAGTTATGTAAACCGTACACCATAAACCGTACACCACATATTATACACCATAATTTTACAATTGCCCAAAATAATATCACATAAGGAGAGCATCATATCATGGCAGAGACAATGAAAGGTTTGAAAAGAACCCACAGATGCGCGGAGATTTCCGAGCAGAATATCGGCGAGACCGTCACGCTGATGGGATGGGTGCAGAAAAACAGAAATAAGGGCGGCATCATCTTTCTGGATCTTCGGGATCGTTCCGGAATCGTACAGATCATCTTTGAGACTTCTGAGGAGAACAGCGCAGGTTATATAGATAAAGAGGGATTTGCAAAGGCGGAGAAGCTGCGCAGCGAGTTTGTAATCGCAGTCACCGGAACTGTGGAAAAGCGTGGTGGTGCGGAAAATGCAGGTTTAAAAACAGGGACGATCGAAGTCCGTGCAACATCGCTTCGTATTCTTTCCGAGGCGGAGACGCCTCCATTTCCTATTGAGGCGGATTCCAAGACGAAGGAAGAGCTTCGATTGAAATACAGGTATCTGGATCTGAGAAGGCCGGATATTCAACACAACCTGATAGTTCGTAGCCATGTGGTCAATTCGATCCGCAATTTCTTGAGTGATGAGGGCTTTCTGGAGATCGAGACGCCGATCTTAAACCGTTCCACGCCGGAGGGGGCAAGGGATTATCTGGTGCCCAGCCGCGTGCATCCGGGGACATTTTACGCGCTGCCGCAGTCGCCGCAGTTATTTAAGCAGCTGCTGATGTGTTCCGGTTATGACAGATATTATCAGATCGCAAAGTGCTTCCGTGACGAGGATCTTCGTGCCGACCGGCAGCCGGAATTTACGCAGGTGGATATGGAGCTTTCCTTTGTGGATGTGGATGATGTTATCGACGTTAATGAGCGGCTGCTGCAGAAGCTGTTTCAGGAGCATCTTGGCGTAGAGGTGCCGCTTCCGATGCAGCGGATGACATGGCAGGAGGCGATGGACCGCTTTGGTTCCGATAAACCGGATATCAGATTCGGCATGGAGCTTGTCAATGTATCTGAAGTAGTAAAGGATGTTGATTTTATTGTATTTAAAAGCGCTTTGGAAAACGGCGGGACGGTCCGGGGCATCAACGCGAAGGGGCAGGGAGAGATGCCGAGGAAGAAAATTGACGCGCTGGTGGATTTTGCAAAAGATTTTGGCGCGAAGGGACTTGCCTATCTTGCAATCCAGCCGGATGGCACGTATAAGTCTTCCTTTACGAAGTTTATGACAGAAGAACAGACGGCTGCTTTAGTTGCGGCGATGGACGGGGAAAATGGAGATCTGCTTTTATTTGCGGCAGATAAGAATAAAGTGGTATGGGATGTTCTCGGAAACCTGCGTCTTGAGATCGCAAGGAATATGGGGATATTGAAAAAAGAAGAGTATCGTTTCCTGTGGATTACGGAATTCCCTCTGCTTGAGTGGGATGAGGAGGAGAACCGTTATGTGGCGATGCATCATCCCTTTACGATGCCGATGGAGGAAGACCTTGCGCTCTTGGATACCGATCCGGGAAAGGTGCGTGCCAAGGCATATGACTGTGTTTTGAATGGTGTAGAGCTGGGCGGTGGTTCCGTCAGGATCTATCAGTCCGATGTGCAGGAGAAGATGTTTGAGAAGCTTGGCATCGGGACAGAGGAGGCTTATGAGAAATTCGGATTTTTGTTAAATGCCTTTAAGTACGGCGTACCGCCTCATGCCGGTCTTGCATTTGGTCTAGACCGTCTGATCATGCTGATGGTACAGGCGGAAAATATCCGTGAGGTCATTGCGTTCCCGAAGGTAAAGGATGCTTCCTGTCTGATGTCGGAAGCGCCGAATGTCGTAGATCCGAAGCAGCTGGAGGAGCTGGAGATCAGGCTTGACCTGAGGAATAAGGATGTTGAGGTATAAAGCTGAAAGAAGCACAAAGAGATCAGGGAAATAACGGATCATGGGTTAAAGGATTATAAAAGACGATGTATAAAATATATGTCGCCGCGGTAGAGCCGCTGATGGAGGATGCCTTCTATCAAAAGGCTCTTTCCGTGGTCAGTAAAGAGCGGCAGGAAAAAGCCCAGAAAATGATACAACGTCCCGATAAGGCCAGAAGCGTAGCTGCTGGTCTTTTGCTTCATTACGCGGTGGAGGATTTTGCGGCAGGGAATGATGGCGGGGAATGCGGAAGGAGTCTGTTGAAACGGGATACCGGCTTTCGCTGGGATGGAAGCTGTTTGGTCAAAGAGCATGGAAAACCGATGCTTCCAAAGGAGCTGGGACTTTGTTTTAATCTTTCCCACTCCGGGGATTACGTGCTCTGTGCGGTCTCGGATCAAGAGATCGGTGCAGATATCCAGAGACATGAGAAGTATGAGGACAGGCTTGCGGAACGCTTCTTTCATCCTGAAGAACTTGCGTACTTAAAAGAAGCACAAGACAGGAAACAGTGCTTTTATGATCTTTGGTCTCTGAAAGAAAGCTGTATCAAGTGTACCGGCAGGGGGCTGAGTACGGGATTGGAAAGCTTTTCCGTGGTGCCGCTTCTTTACGGGGAGGAGATCGTATTGGATGGATTCCGGTGCGTGGGAGAGAACGCTCCGGCTTATGAGAAAACTGACTTAACGGACTTTATGAAATTGCACACGCAAGAACACGCGAAAGAACACACGAGAGGGCATATGCAAGAACATGCGAAAGAACACACGAGAGGGCATATGCAAGAACATGCGAAAGAACACATGAAAAAAAATACGAAAGAACCAATCGAAGGTTATTCCATGGCATTAGTGGAAGCAAGATGAACAGAGAGATTAGGATGAAAAATAGTTTACAACTCCCCGTGCCAATGCTTCTGCAGTCGCCTGGATCAACTGGTCATTCTCATTCTCTGTATCACATGAAAGAGGAAGATTTCCCAAAGTAATAAATAAAGCAGGCATATTGGTGCGGCGCAGGATCGTCAGGTTGGGGCGTTCCTGAACGCCAAGGCTCCGGTAGCCTTCATTTTGAAGTTCGTCTAAGATGGAATAAGCCAGGCGCGAGGAAGGGCTGTTGCGTTGATAGACGAATATCTCAACATTCCGGACGGAACCGGGGCATAAAAGGAGCGAGCGGTGGAAGGAAAGCAGGCAGGAATTCTGAAGCGGGATCTCTGTCTTGCCCTGGCATAATCCTGTATTGGCAAGCTCGGCAACCTTGCTGGGCGTCATCATGCAGTCGCCGCAGCGGGTATAGCAGACCTGATATCCCTGCTCGGTAAGAAGCTGACCGGTCAGTTCGATCATTCTGATCAGCAATGTCTCGAAAGGATAGGCTGTCTCCGGACAGTCGTTTTCGTGGCAGCTTTGATATTCCGTGTCATGAAGTTTTTCCCCATGATATCCCCCATCTAAAATAGTACAGTGTGACATGTGATCCCTCAAGGCGGCGTTTATGATATTAATATGCTGGTACTTGTTGGGAAGTGTTTGTATTTTTGATCAAAATATGTTATGCTGAATAAGCGGTATATTAAAGAAAATTATTTCGATAAATAATTTAACTGCATAAGATACAGAAAGGACATCAGATATGGCAGAGAAGAAAATTATGCTTGGCAACGAGGCGATTGCGAGGGGAGCTTATGAGGCGGGAGTAAAGGTTTCCGCGGCTTATCCCGGAACGCCGAGTACAGAGATCAGTGAAAATATTGTCAAATATCCTGAGATATACGCGGAGTGGTCACCGAATGAAAAGGTAGCCATGGAAGTGGCGATCGGCGCGTCATTCAGCGGCGTCAGGGCGATGGCATCCATGAAGCATGTCGGCGTCAATGTGGCATCCGATCCATTATATTCCGTATCCTATGCCGGGGTGAATGGCGGGCTTGTGATCGTGGCGGCTGATGATCCCGGATTATATTCTTCCCAGAATGAGCAGGATTCCAGATGTGTGGCAAGAGTTGCGCAGGTTCCGGTACTGGAGCCCGCAGACTCACAAGAAGCGAAGGATTATACGAAGCTTGCTTTTGCTTTAAGCGAGGAATACGATACGCCGATCATGATACGTACCACAACCAGACTGGCACATTCACAGGGCGTGGTTGCATTGGAAGAACGCGAGGAACCGGCAGATAAGATATATGAGAGGGATCCGGCAAAGCGCGTAATGATGCCGGGCAATGCAAAAGGACGTCATGTGGTTGTAGAACAAAGATTAAAGAAGATGGCGGAGGATGCGTCTTCCATGGCGGTCAACCGTACGGAATACAGGGATACTTCCATCGGTGTGATCACATCGGGAATACCCTACCAGTATGTCAGGGAAGCGCTACCGGATGCATCGGTATTGAAGCTGGGGCTTGTTCATCCGCTGCCGAGGAAGATGATAGAAGAATTTGCTTCTAAGGTAGAAGCGCTTTATGTGGTAGAAGAACTGGAGCCTTTGATCGAGGAACAGGTAAGGTCATGGGGCATCAAGGTGATCGGAAAAGAGATCCTTACTATTCAGGGAGAATACAGCGCTAATATGCTGCGTAAGGCGATCCTGAAGCAGGAGATCGTTACGAAGGAGCCTGCAAAGGTTCCGGCAAGACCGCCGATCCTCTGTCCCGGCTGTCCGCATAGGAGCGTCTTTTCCGTATTAAATCAGCTGAAGATCCATGGCGCGGGAGATATCGGATGTTATACCTTAGGCGCCGTACCTCCCCTGAATGTGATTGACACTACGATCTGTATGGGAGCAAGTATCTCCATGCTTCATGGAATGGAGAAAGCAAAAGGGAAGGAATATATCAAGGACTGGGTTGCGCTCATCGGAGATTCCACGTTTTTACATACCGGTGTGAATTCTTTGATGAATATGGTATATAACCAGTCTTCCGGAACGGTTATCATATTGGACAATTCCACAACAGGCATGACGGGACATCAGGATCATGCGGCAACGGGCAGGACCTTAAAAGGAGATCCGACATTTGCGGTGGATCTGGAAGAATTGTGTCATGCGCTTGGCGTACAGCATGTAAAAGTGGTCAATGCTTTTGATACGAAACTGCTTGCGGAGACGGTAAAAGAAGAAGTTGCGAGGGATGCGGTTTCCGTGATCATCGCACAGGCGCCCTGCGCATTATTAAAGAGTAATGTCTCCAAGGTAAAATGTGTGGCTCTTCCGGAGAAGTGTAAGAAGTGCGGCATGTGCCTGAAACCGGGATGCCCGGCGATTACCAAGCAGGCAGACGGTACTGTGAAAATTGATGAGACGATGTGTAACGGATGCGGTCTTTGCAAGACGCAGTGTAAGTTTGAGGCGATTGAGACGGTGCCGGTTTCATGAGCGGGACGGACATAAAATACATGACAGAGAGGAGCAGGACGATCCATATGGAACAGACAAAAAGTATCATGATCGTAGGCGTAGGCGGACAGGGAACGCTGCTGACCAGCAGAATCCTTGGCGGTATCACGACGCAGGCAGGATATGATGTGAAATTATCAGAGGTACACGGAATGGCACAAAGAGGCGGATCTGTGGTGACCTTTGTGCGGTATGGAAAAGAAGTGGCGGAGCCGATCGTGGAAGAGGGCTGCGCAGATGTTTTGATTGCGTTTGAACGCTTGGAGGCGCTCCGTTATGCGCATTTTCTGAAAAAGGACGGGGTGATCATCGTGAATGACCAGCGGATCGATCCGATGACGGTGGTGACTGGCGCGGCGGAATATCCGGAGCAGATCATTGAGAATCTGTCAAAGGAATATCAGGTGGTTGCGGTGGACGCCATGGCGGAGGCGAAGAAGCTCGGCAATGCCAAGGTTTTTAATACCATTATTATTGGCGTGGCGGCAAAACGGATGAACTTTACGAAGGAAGAATGGCTTCAGGTAATCGAAAAGACGGTTCCCCCGAAAACGGTGGAAATCAACAAGGCGGCATTTGAAGCAGGATATGCGGGTGCATGATGATTGAGAATATGATGACGCACATCAAAGTGAATAATGAAGTGGATCTGTGCGAGATCATTGCCGGGAATGACAAACGCAGGAATGTGGTGAGGCATAAGATAGAAGCGGCGCTGCAATACGCGAGAGTCTCCTATTTCCTTCGGTGGCAGGAGCCTGGGTTTTTCCAGAAGCTTTTACTGAAGGAGCAGACAAGGCTGATCATCTGCGTTAATGAGGCGCAGATGGAGGAAGCGATCCGGGTCATTGACGGACTGCAGTTGACGGATAAGGATGTGCTGATTTCCGGAAAGAAATCGAAAAACCGATATGTTTATGAGAATAAATGAAGGTGCGGGAGCATACAGGGATATGAGGCGGTGGTTGTTGACATAAATATATTATGGTTAGTAAAAATACAGGAGGGAATAAATCATGGGACTTCGTTTCAGAAAGAGTATTAAGGTTGCGCCGGGAGTAAAGCTGAATATCGGGCTGAAAAGCGTCGGAGTCAGCATCGGCGGCAAGCATGCAGGAATTTCTATCAATTCCAAAACAGGCACCACGGCAAGAGTTTCCGCAGGGCACGGAACCGGTCTGAGCTATGTCACAAAGATAGGCGGTAAAAAGAAATAATAGAATATCTGCTTGACAGGGAAGTGGTAAGTAACCTTGCCTCATATTGGAACAGGAGTTCTGGTTTGAGGCAAGGTTTTTTGCGTTATAAAGACATTTTATGCCTATGTCAAATTCTGCATAAAACGGTCGATTTCTGCAATTTAGTTGACGAAAGCGCTATGTAAAAATAAAATAATATGGGGTTATATGGATTTTTGATATGTCGCCTTTCCCTGCAATGAATGTAGAGTATTGAATTAATTGAAAAAAGCACCTGACTATATAGAGAGTTAAAGGATTTCGTAAGATGTGTCGAAATACAACATAGTGAAGTATATAATATCGGGAACAGACTGTTATCAAATTTGTGGGAAAGGAGGATAAAAAGCAGATGTTCAAAATTGCAATATGTGATGATGAAAATCTTTTTGCAGAAGAACTAAAAGAACGGATCTCCGGCTATTTGATGGAAAAAGGTTTTGTTTTTGAAATAGATACATATAGCTCCGGAGAGGCATTGGTAGAATTAGGGATTGAGGTAGTAAAATATACTGTAATATTTTTAGACATAAACATGGAAAAGGTTGACGGTATCAAGGCGACAGAAAAGATTAGAGAAGTAAGCAGAGATGTGTTTATCGTATTTGTGACCGCATATGTGGATTATTCGCTGGAAGGATACCGATTAGATGTTGTAAGGTACTTGCTAAAGGGCAATGCCAACTTTCAAAGCAAAGTAAATGAATGTATGGATGCCATTATTGATAAGATGAATTACTCCGTGACAAAAAGGGAATTTGACTTTAAAGAAGGCAGAAAAGAAATATCACTGGAAAGATTATTGTATATCGAGAGTAATCTGCACATACTTGAGTTTCACGTTATGGAAGATGATATGAAAGTTTATACCATGTATGAAACATTAAATACATTAGAAACCAGACTGGCAGAGAATGATTTTATAAGGATACACCAGAGCTTTCTTGTAAATGTAAAACATATCAAAAGCGTAGTCCGTTATAAAGTGATACTGACAAACGGGGTTGAGTTATCCATACCGAAAGCAAGGTATAAGGAAGTCAAGAAAAAGTTTATAGCGTGTCGGGGAGAAGTGTAGATGTTTCGTTTAATGCAGAGTGTATTGTTGATTTTTATTGAAGCAATGTGTTGTAAGAGCTTTTTTGAAACTTTTAGTGAGAAACGGTATAAAGGATGGATTAACTTAGTACAGATTTTGTTGTTGCTTAGTAGTATGTGTTTTTATTCGTATGTATTATCTGAATATTTCGTGCTTAGGCAGATTATTGGGATTTCTGTAGTTTCAGTATTTATGCTTTGGCATGTTAAAATCAGCTTGAAAAAATCTTTTGTATTGGCAATACTATTTGACGCATTGCTGCTGGCAATGGACTATCTGGCATATTTGATTAGTGGATGGTTTTCTTTGAGTTACGAGTCGTTAGGGCAACAGTATGAAATTGGAATTGTTTTGGTATATCTGCTGGCAAAAGTTATATTGTTTTTTGTTGTTCTTATCATTAAAAAACAGTTTGGTAAAAAATCAATGGAGATGATGCAGGACACAGAATGGTTAAGGATTCTGTTCTTTCCCGTGTTTACCATAGCAGCGATTTCCGCAATGCTGTCTGTTTTCGGATATATGCAGACAGTAAAACAGGTGAATTTATTGTTTGTTATTGCATTTGGAATGGTGGGAATGAATATTCTCTTGTTCTATCTGATTAATGATATCATGGAAAGAGAAATGAAGATGCATGAAAATAAGGTTTTTCAGATTCAGGCAAAAAACCAGTTAGAAATGTATCGGTCTATCTCGGAAAGCTTTGATAACCAAAAAAGAAAAACACATGAATATAAAAACCAGATTTCATGTATAGAATCCTTGCTGGACAAAAAGCAATATACCAAATTAGAAGAATATGTAAAAGAGATTTATGGTTCTCTGAATAAAGAACCGGATGCTATTAATACCAATAATGTAATAGTTAATGCCGTACTTAATACAAAGTATCAGGAGGCGGATGCAAAGGGAATTGTTTTTGTATTCAGGGTAAATGATCTTTCGGAACTGAAATTAAAAGATGAGGATGTGGTTACTATTCTTTCCAACCTTCTGAATAATGCCATTGAAGCATGTGAGACTTGTGAGGATAAAAAGGTGATTAAGTTCAAGTTCGTAAAAGAAGATGATATGATCATCATTGCTGTTAAAAACACATTTAATTATGCTATTATTTATGAGAATGGCGAGATAAAATCTACAAAAACATCAAGCGTGGATGAACATGGTGTAGGCATCAAGAATGTGTTAAAAATCATTGAGAAATATGGTGGTGCATATGTCATTGAAGATAAGAATAAAGAATTCTTGTTTTCTATTATCCTTCCTGCATGAATGCAATGAAAAATGATTGCTGCTAAAGTAATCGAGTGCTGTTTTCTGCAAAAAACGTCCATTTTCTGCAATCCGGGTTAAAAAGGGAGGCGCAACAGCCGATAATTTTTACAAAGCCGCATATTTTGTATGCAGGTCAAGGATGGCAAAAGAATATTTTTATCAAGTTCAAGGAGGATCAATCATGAATTTATTGGGCATCAATTTATTAGACATCAGTAATATGGACACGACTGCCACAAATCAGGGGAATCATACCCCGACGATGAAAATTGCAGGGGTAAATACGGAACTCAAGTTTCTGGAATTAGACAAGCCGGTAGAATTTACGATATCCAAAGATGCGAAAGAGAAGTACCGGGAAATGCTGAAATCTGATACGGCAAAGTCCAATGAGCAGCTAAAGGAGTTAGAACTCGCCAGAAGCGGACAACTTTTGAGTGGTTTCGGCTTTGACCCGGCATTAAATGCTGCAGCCGGGAGAGGGGTAAAGATTGAGGAGAAAGCGGAAAATCTCCTTGGGGAATATGCGAAGATGTATGACGAGATCAGCCAAGGGTATGATAACGGTACAAAGCCGTACTATGCCTACAAAAATGGGAAGCTGACCGAACTGACAAAGGAAGAAGCCATTGCCGAACTGGACAGATCCTATGGAAAGGTATCTGAGCAGATGGAAGCACGGGAAAAGATCCGTCGGAGGGATGCTGAATGGTATGATGATTTAGTTAAATCGCAGATGGAGATATTGGATGTAAAAGAAAGCAGTGGCAGAGATGTGGCTGCGGAAAGAGAAGCTTTTCTCCGAGAGGTTGAGCTTGATAAGAAACGAATGAAAAATGAGGCTTCTGATATTGAAATTGAAGGATTTAGTAAAAAGATGATAGATGTTACCAATGATTTTAAGGAGCAATATGGTACAAAAGATATCCATACAATATTATCAGAGCTGGGGTTGTTTGAAAGATTAAAAATGGGTTTGGTAAGTAAATAAAAAATTAATGCAAATATTTTTCACTGTTTTAATCACAACCACCGGCTAAGCCGGTGGTTTGTTCTGGTTCTATAAGGGGCTGTTACCGGCACTAATATTTGATGGTTGCAGGTTTGAGAAAGCCAAAACAATTGTAAAAAGATACGTATAAGATGTTATACTACAAGTACATCTTTTTATTTGCGTGAAATGATATTTATATGGGAATATTTAGTTGCAAAGATAAACACACAACATTTGACTGTGAGCTGTGAACAATGTAAAGCAGAGAAGCAGCGGCAATGGCTTTTATTCGTGAGGGAAAAGGATTATGACGGATTATATTGTTTATGGAATGGATGAATTAATGATTGATGGGCATCGGTGTAAAAAACTGGATCAGGGGATCTATGAGACTTGTGATTCTTATATAGTAACTAAAGATATATGGGAGAATGATAAGAGAAATAAAGGGCTGGTTCTGATCACGATTAGAGAGAATAGGACAGAAGACAGGGTTATTTATGTAGTGACACAGGATTATCAATCCGGTATTAGAGAATTGCAAGATTCTATTGACGGCGATTCAATATACTGTATTGTATGAATGGGATAGGAAGGGTTTGTTAGTGTGAAATTTGAGCTGTCAAAGGCGTCATGGATAATTAAAATTTCCTTTTGCAAAGGTTCAAAATAGAAAGAAATAAATTTGACAGATCAGGTGTATATGCATATACACAGCGTCTGCTTGCCTACAATTCAAATTTTTTAATGTATAATAAAATGCTGGATACGCTATAGGTGAATATAAAAAGCGTCCGAATATGATCGGGATATATCAGACTGTTAAACCTGATGATGTAGAGCGGGAAATGAATTTGCTGATGGATTGGTACAATCATCAGGATGTAAATATTTCTACATTGGCTGAGTTTCATGCAAGATAAGAGAGTATTCATCCATTTCAGGATGGAAATGGCAGGACAGGCAGGCTGATCCTGTTTAGAGAATGTTTGAAAAATAAAATTGTGCCGATCATTATTGAGGATGCAAATAGAAACGAATATCTGGATGCGTTAAAGGCATATAGGAAGAAAAAATTTTAGATGGATTGACTGCGCTTTTTGAGAAAGAGCAGCAGTTTTACATGGAGAAATGTAAGTATTTTATGTAAAGGAGGGGTAATAGTTGCAGGCAGATGTTGATGAAATGATGAAGGAATTGTTGGCGTGAACAGGCTCACATAGCGATTTGTTTTAAGTAAAAAATAGATCCATGTATATTTCAGCTATATACATGGACTTATTTATAGGAATCTTTAGAGCTGCTGACGGGAATCGAACCCGTGACCTCCGCACTACCAATGCGACGCACTACCGACTGTGCTACAGCAGCGTAGGAAACATTTTTCAATGTCCACGGTTTATCTTATCAAATGTTATATGTCGTGTCAAGCAAACTTTTCATTTCACACTTTTACCATATACTTTTGACAACAACAACAATAACAGTTAAAATAGTAATATCAAATTTATTTAATAAATATGTGGGTTTAAGGATTTTGAAAGTTCCAATTTAGATGATACCATATTTGGAATTGAGAGGAAACGAAAGACGTGAGAAAAAAGATGATTGCGGCAGCAGGAATAGGGGTTCTGGTTTCGGCGTGCCTGTTATGGGGGTGTTCGCCCGGACAGCGCGATCTGAATGAGGAGTCCGATTCTGATATTGTACTGGAGGAAGAAACTGCGGATTCCGGTGAACAGCAGGAGCAAGGTCTTTCCGAAAATGGGATGGCACCGCAGGATCAGAGCCTTTCCGAAAACGAAGCGGCACAGCAGGATACGGAGCCTTCCGGGGAGGAAACGGTGCTGCAGATCACGGAAGATAACATTCTGAATGAGGAAGAAGCATTTGAAAACTTCTGGCATACCGGTTATAATGCGACGAGAACTGTCACGATCGGGGAATACGTTGACGATGTGCCGACAGAACTGCAGGAGATACTGGTTGGATACAATGCGCTTGTGGAAGATATGGATGTTTCGGATCTGCTGCAGCAATATGAGGCGCAGCTTGAAAAGTTTACATGGAAGAATATGGACGACGTTTTGCTACAAGAAATTTGTAGCGAGGTCGTGGACTTCGAATGCTATATAGAGACTGACAGCAATGGGAATGTTACTAATTCTTCCCTCAGTTTGGAAGCCATTGATTTTGACGGAGATGGAGTGGATGAATACTTGACATATCTGCCTAATGGCAGTGTATCTACTCTTGCGATTCTAAAGGATTGCGAAGGAGTATGGACGATGGTAGGCGGTGATGTTCCATATCATGGCAATACTTCCCGGATAATCTTGGATTATGAGGGGAAATATTATATACTATCTTCAGAGGGAAAGCTATATTGGTGGAATGACGACGCGAAGCCGCAGCCGGGGGATTTCAGCGATACCGTCTATAGTATGGCGTATTCCTGTTGGAACAGCTTGACCGCAGTTTCAAGAGAGACGGGTTATACTCCGCATGAGGTATATAGCAGCGATACAGCGGATGCGTCTGTTGATTATCTGGAAAATATTGATTGGTCAACCTTGACGATCAATGATGCGGAGGAAATTAAATTGGATAAAGGCGGCAGCGTATGGCACACTATTTACTCCTATGGGGGAAGCTTTCGGCTGCCGGATATTGGGGCGCGAAGACATTATGGAAATGATGAGTACATATACATTATAGTTGAGGATTATCACGGCAGAACATGGCGAGCGACTGTTGATAAAGGATTGGCAGTGCTGCGTCGGACGGAGGACGGGCAATGGGAAGTTGCCAAGGTGTATTATCTGTCGGCGGACCATGATATCCAAATTCAAAAATAAATTTCGAATTATGGATGTTTATATTTCGGAAAAGATAGGAGAAGATAAAATATGTTATGCCCGGTATGTGCAACAGAAATGAATAACAGTCAGAAATGCCCATTTTGCGGGCATGTGTGTTCGCCTGATGAAGATAATACGGTGACGTTAAATGGCGAAGTGATCAGTACGGGACACCGCAATCATTGGTGCCGGACGACGGACGATAAGCATCTGGCGGGAAAGATGGTAGACGGCACACATTATCATGGACAGGATTCTTATGCCATAGGTCAGGATATATCTATTAATGGTGATCTTATTCCGTATAATCCCAATCAGGGGATTCCCGATCAGGAGATTACCTACACATGGTCCCCCAAATCCGGTATGCAGATGCATCTGCCGGGGGCTGAGGGAGAGGTTCAGCGGCGGAAGGAAAATAAAGGCGTCTTATGGATTTTGCTCATGTTTCTTTTTCTTGGTTGGGGTCTGCCGTTCCTTTTCGCTATTTTGGGTCTGATTATCAGTGTTGTCGGTAGTATGATTGCCGGTTAACAGCGTCGTATATTTCTTTTCTGATGTATAAAACATTTCCTGACGTTTATACTAGAGAAAGGGAAGGAAAAAATATCCATAAGCGAAGGATATCTTCCGCTTTCCCTAATAACAGGAAATGAGGTAGAAACATGGCATTAAGTCAGAAAGAGATGGATGTGATCAAAGACCTTCAGACACAGGAGCAGTGCTGTATCGAGAAGTACAAAAGATATGAAAAGGAAGCGAAGGATCCGGTGCTTAAGGGACTGTTTGGTACATTGGCGCAGAAAGAGCAGCAGCATTATGATTCCTTGGTTCAGGTAGCTTCCGGCAAGACGCCTTCCTGTAACTGCAACGATCAGGACGGCAAGAATTATTCTCCGGTGGCGACGTACGATACCATGAGCGAGTCAGCTGATAAAAAGAACGATGCTTTTTTGGCAACCGACTGTATCGGTACGGAAAAAATGGTTTCCTCCGAGTACAATACCAATGTATTCTCCTTTGCGGAAAGCGCGATCCGTAAGCTTCTGGGTGATATCCAGATCGAGGAGCAGAATCATGCGGAGATGCTATACAAATATAAGACAGTGAATGGAATGGCGTAAAAATATAAGGTGATTTTGCTAAAAGGCAGTACCTGTGGTTTAAGGGCTGCTTTTTTCAATTAATGGTTTGTAATAATGCTTTATAATAATGCTTGCGTATATGTGCTCCTGTAATTATAATATAAATATAGAAAACAGGAATTCATATGATGAAAACGATATATTTATGTATGTAATTTTTCAGGCGTAACATTGCAGCTTAATCGGGCGGTATGCCATGACTGAAAGATGAAATAAATTTTGTGGAAATTCTTTCGCTATAAAAATGCATTAAGGAATAGATATTAAGAAAGATTCGGGAGAAGAACAGATGCTTCAGATAAAAGGGAAAAAAATTCTGCGGCGGACAGGCAGGCGGCTGTTTTGTCTGCTGGTCTGCGCGGCGCTGCTTGCCGCTTTGAGCGGATGCGGGGACGATACGGAGATTGTCCTTACTACGGGATTCTATGAAAATGAGGTATTCCGTATTGAGGGTATAAGCTGTTACACGCCAGAGGTCATGATCTATCTGAATAATATCAGGAATCAGTATGCAGATGTCTTTGGAGAGGAGATCTTTGCCCAGAGCATCGACGGACTTCCGATTGAGGAGAGTATTAAGCAGACTGTCCTGGCAAGGATTGCAAAGATTAAAATGATGAATCTGATGGCGGAATATTATGAGATCGTATTGGATGAGCGGGAGCGGGAGCTGGTTGAAAATGCAGCGGCGGAATATTATCAGTCATTGAGCGCTGATGAGATAGCTGCCATGGATGGAGCGACGCAGGAGACGGTGCGGCAGCTTTATGAGGAATATGCTCTTGCCAACAAGGTGTATCAGAGTCTTGTGCAGGAGGTAAATAGGGAGGTCAGCGATGATGAGGCGCGGACAGTGACCGTGCGGCAGATATTCCTCTCAACTACATACGACAGGGGCAACGGAGAACGCGTTGATGTCTCGACGGCGGAGCGGGAGACAATCTATCAGAAGGCAGAGAGCATTTGTGAGCGGATTGCGGCAGGAGAAGATTTTAACGCGTTGGCATCGGAATACAGCGATGCAGAGGAACCGGAGGCATATTACCGCAAAGGGGAGCGGGAAGAAGCTTTGACGGAGGCTGTCTTTAACCTTGCGGAGAACGAAGTCAGCGGTATCGTGGAAGGAGATCAGGGATATTATATCTTCTGGTGCATCAGCACCTATGATATGGAGCAGACAGAGGCGGCAAAACGTGAAATCATAAAAGAACGGCAGCAGGAGATGTTTGGACAGATCTACACGATGTTTATAGGAGACAAGAAGTGTTATTTGAATGAAGAATTATGGAACGCTGTCAGCTTCACAGAGCAGGCATCCGGCGCAACGTCCAATTTCTTCGATGTATATGCAAAATATTTTTCTGTTGATTAGATTATTAGCACTCATTTAAAATGAGTGCTAATTTTTTCTTGACATTTGCTTCCGGCAGTATTAAACTATGTTTTATGTAAGATAAAATATTTCAGAAGGAAGGACGTGACGTAAGATGTCAGCAAAGCAAGGAAGTTTATCTATTAATAGCGAAAACATATTCCCGATCATTAAGAAGTGGCTGTATTCCGACCACGATATCTTTTTCAGGGAGTTGATCAGCAACGGCTGTGACGCAATCACAAAATTAAGGAAGCTGGACATGATGGGAGAGTATTCCCTGCCGGCAGAGTATAAGCCGAAGGTGGAAGTGATCGTCAGTCCGGAGAAAAAGACGATCCGGTTTATTGATAACGGTCTTGGCATGACGGCGGACGAGGTTGAGGAATATATCAATCAGATCGCATTTTCCGGCGCTACGGATTTTATTGAGAAATATAAGGACAAGGCCAATGAAGATCAGATAATCGGTCATTTCGGACTGGGATTTTATTCCGCGTTTATGGTGGCGGACGAGGTGCAGATCGACACATTATCTTATAAAGAGGGTGCAAAAGCAGTTCATTGGGCATGTGACGGCGGAACGGAATATTCCATGGAAGACGGCGCTAAATCGGAGGTTGGTACGGAGATCACGCTGTTTGTGAATGAGGACTGCCTGAAATTTGCTAATAAATATGAGGCGGATTCCGTCCTGAAGAAATATTGTTCGTTCATGCCGTATGAGATCTATCTGAGTCAGGAAGGCGAGGAACTGACGCAGATGATCGATCCGGAGGAAAAGCTGGATACGGATATCGTGCTTGAGACAGTAAAGCAGGAGGCGAAGGAAGGGGAAGAACCGAAGGAGCGCTTAAAGATCAAAAAGCGTCCTGAGCCGATTAATGACACCACGCCGCTCTGGGCGAAGCATCCAAACGACTGTACTAAGGATGAGTATATTGCATTTTACCGGAAAGTATTTAATGATTACAAGGAGCCGTTATTCTGGATCCACCTGAATATGGATTATCCGTTTAATCTGAAGGGTATCTTATATTTCCCGAAGATCAATATGGAATATGAATCCATCGAGGGCGTGATCAAGCTCTACAACAATCAGGTATTTATCGCAGATAATATCAAGGAGGTCATTCCGGAGTTTCTGATGCTCTTGAAAGGCGTGATTGACTGCCCGGATCTGCCGCTGAACGTATCCAGAAGCGCGCTGCAGAATGACGGATTTGTCAAAAAGATTTCGGAATATATCAGTAAGAAGGTTGCCGATAAGCTGTCGGGTATGTGCAAGACAGAACGGGAAGAATATATTAAGTATTGGGATGATATCAGCCCGTTTATTAAGTTTGGCTGCTTAAAGGATGATAAGTTCTGCGAGAAGATGACAGACTATATCCTGTTTAAGAATCTGGCAGGCGAGTATCTGACGCTGCCGGAGTGTCTGGAGGTTAAGCCGATTGATACGGAGGACGAAGAGGCTTCTGCTGAGGACGGCAGCACGGAAAGTGAAAAAGCCGTGGATGTAGACGGCAACATGGTCGAGGCGGAGATCGTAGATACGGACGAAG
Source organism: uncultured Lachnospiraceae bacterium (assembly GCA_964421915.1). Classification (GTDB taxonomy): domain Bacteria; phylum Bacillota; class Clostridia; order Lachnospirales; family Lachnospiraceae; genus NK4A136. The sequence goes on along the minus strand of CAYQZB010000001.1, from coordinate 216,322 downwards.
AAGATGCTGAGGAAGATGCCGCGGCAGAGGAAAAGAAGGAGAAGACTGTTTATTATGTAACGGATGAGCAGCAGCAGAGCCAGTATATCAATATGTTTAAGAAGGCAAAGAAGGATGCCGTGATCTTGAACCACAGTATCGACCAGCCGTTTGTGACGCAGCTGGAGAGCAAGAATGAGGGCATTAAGTTTATGCGTATCGATGCTGACCTGACGGACGATCTGAAAGCCAAGACAGGCAAAAAGGCGCAGGAGGAACTGGACAAGCAGACAGAGGAGCTTGAGAAGATCTTCAAGAAAGCCATCAAGAAGGATAATATCAAGGTAAAAGTGGAAAAGCTGAAGAATAAAGATATCTCCTCCATGCTTACGGTTTCCGAGGAGAGCCGCAGGATGCAGGATATGATGAAGATGTATTCCATGCCAGGAATGGATATGGGGATGTTCGGTAAGGAAGGACAGACGCTGATCCTGAATGCGAATAATAAGCTGGTGCAGAAGATTTTAGAGGAAAAAGAAGGCGACAAGGTACAGCTTCTCTGTGAGCAGCTTTACGATCTGGCGCTTCTGCAGAATGCGCCGCTGGCGCCGGAGGCGATGACGAAGTTTGTCGCACGGAGCAACAAGATCATGATGATGCTGGCTTAGAACCCTAATAAACGATGTCGCTGATCTTCCATTCCCCGTCGAGCCTGATAAAGTAAAATCGTCCGTCTGTCGGAACGATCTCAGGCTCGCGCTGGGAGTTGAACTTCGTACTCTGCTCAAGGTAGACTTCACAGTAATAAACATTTTCATCATAGGCGATAAATTCCCTGATCTCCACATTCTGGATTTCCGGTGTCTGGTGGGAAGCATAATAGCGCCTTGAGGTATTGGCCTTGATCAGCGGCAGCAGGGTGCTGTCCGATGGGAAATATGGATCCAGTGCATTGTCTGTTGTATCATTTGATACATAATTGGCATACATGGTTACTGCTTCCACCGCATATGCTTTCATGGCTTCGGCATTCGGACAGTCGGAAGGGTAGGGGATGATATATCTGCCTGTCGATTCTTCCGGCAGGACGAGATATTCCGTGCCGAAGGTGTTGACGGCAGTAATGGTGGGAGTGGTATACAGCCCCTCACCCTGATAGGTCTTTATGGCGGGCAGCGTCTGATAGGGCTCTACGTATATACTTTCTTCGGGAAAGGCGCTGCTGACATAATAGTCCTGATCCAGTGTGATCCCGTTGACATAGACCGTATAATTTTCCGGAACTTCGATGTGAAAATATTCTAACGGCTGTGTATAAAAGGTGAAAGAGGAGACATACCAGACGGGAAAATCGTAATCAAGATGATCAGTTTGTGATTTCCGGAGAGAGACGGTTGCCACGACATATCCGTCGGCAAGAATCTGATATTCTGGAAAATCATCCGTATAAGAAGACGTCTGTTCATAGGAGAGCGCCTTGTCTTCCAGCAGGTCTGCCATATAGAGCTTGACATTTTCTTCCGTTTCAAATTCCGTAATGACGGGAAGATCTGTCTGCATTTTATAGACAGTCTCCATATCCATGTCATAAAAGGGCTGCATGACACTGTCCATCATATGGTATGGCAGAGATGCCTGATAGGCAATTTCATAGGAGTCCAGGAAATCATAAAAATAACCCAAGGCGAAAGCAATCGCAATCGCCAGTAATCCAAGCCATATAATTAGAAAGGTTCTGAAATAATGCGTTTTCTTTTTGGCGGCAGCCTGGCTCTGTTGTACGATTTCGGCAGCCGTTCTTGTGTCCGCTATATCTGAGGAAGCGTCCGCACGGAGGGATTCCGGTATATCGGAGGAAGCTTTCAATGGGGGATTCCCGGTGGAAGGTTTTTCAGGAGCTTCCAGTGTCAGATTGGTCAGTTCTCCATCGTCCGGTTTCCAGCCGCCTTCCGGATAGACAAGCGCGACGTCGTCCGCCCACCCGTCGTGGATATCTACGGAATAGTTTACCCAGTCGCTGTCTTTAGGATATGTGGAAGTGTTTCCTTTGTTATTCTTTTTCTGATTCATAAATACAACTGAGCCTTTCCTGTAAACTATGATACATCCGGATGTTGATTATGGATTTCGTTCTACGACAAAGGCGGTAGGGATCCGTCTGGCATAGCCATGTACGCAGTTGCTGATGATCTCCTCACCCTCATACACCATGGAAGAGGACATGCCGCCATCCAGATTATAAGCATTGACGGCGCCATATTCCGTCATGATCTCGATCAGGTCTGCCATGGAAGCTCCCATGGAGGAAGTCTGTCTTCCCTCGATAACCAGAAAGAGGATTGCGCCGTCTTCACGCTGACCGATCGCGGTACGGGGATTCAGTCCGCCGCCGGTGCCGGAATAGCTTGCGGATTTGCCGTTGATAATGATCGCCGGTCCAAATGATACGGCGTCCCGTATGCCGATGGAGAGGGCGTGGGAGGCGGTCATGGTACCGACCACAAGGACATTATCATTGGTAAAACCGCAAAGTCCGTATGCTGTATCAGGTTCTCCAATCAACAGTTCCCCTTCGGAGATGACGATGCCTTCCGGAAGGCTGCCGCTGCCCAGACCGGACTGATCTTCATATTTTCCGCCGTTGATGCCCGCGATGCAGTCATATTTGGCTACCATATCCAAAAGGGTGATGCCGCGTCCTTCTATGGAAAAATGGTCGATGACGGCGAGCTTTACCCGTGAAGGGTCTTGTATGATCATTATTTTGCCGTAATACATACGTCCGTGAACCTCATAGACTTCGATTCCGTCTTCGCAGATCTCGGCGTCAGAGGGAACTTCTGCCTCAGCAATATCGGAGGAAGCGCTTGCGGCTTCCTGCTGCGCAACGATATTGATCAACGTCGTGTCTGTTACTTCATTAAAAGCCGCAGTATTATTTTTGGCTTGTATTGCAGCGATCTCCTCATCGGATAAGTAAAGCTTAGCCATGATGCCTCCGGCACTGGATTCCATGACGGAAGCCACAAACAGATCCCGCACATAAGGAGAAGGACCTTTGTTTATATATAGAAGAAAAACATACAGACCGGCAAGCAGTACAAGCAATGTGGAAAAAAGCCACAGGAAAAAACGTCCGGTGATCATCAGAAGCATATGCAGGACAGGTCGTTTCTTTTTTGGTAATTTATGGGCTTTAATCATATTTTTTCCTGTTACAGCCGGCCGTTAAAAATAAAAAGTCCCCAAAAGGGCCGGTTGTTTATATAATATATAAGCTTAAACATATGTATTTATATCACATTTAAAAAATTTTTGCAACGACAAATATTGACAATTGCACAATAAGGTCTGCTATCTAAGTAAAAAAGATACATTATGTATTCTTAATGTATCTTTTGTGAAAAAAGATTGACGTACCATGAAAAAAAGCATATAGTGTTTATTTGAGGAAGCATTTATATGAGTGTATGGAAACATACATAATTGAGGAGGAAAAGAAAAATGAAAAAAAGTGTGGTTTTATCAGTGGCGATCGGACTCAGTACGCTGATTCTGGCAGGATGTGGGAAAAGCTATGGATATGAGGATGCCGATTACTATACCTTGAACAAATGTGACGATTCAAGCGAAAAGCTTGTTGAAGTCTGCGTAGGCGGACCGTGGAGTTATGATAGTAAAAATTCTGTGAAATAAGGAATATATGTATTTAGACCATGAGGACGACGGATATATTTTTATCTGCAATGAGGCATATGAACCGCTGTATTCCTATGCGGCTGCGTATGTCAGCGGAAAAAGAGTAGACTCCGCCGATAAGGAATATTTTGAGGAGTATGGTTATCTGGATTATGAATGCGACTTTGAAGTGATCGGCTCCGCGTTTGACAAAAGCGATCTGATCCTTGTGGAAGAATCTTATACCTATGATTATGGCAGTAAGCAGACAGATGAAGAATATACTTACCTGCTGATCCAGTATAGCGATGACGGTCTTATAGAGTTTTTGACGATCGATTTTGCCGGTATGGATGATATCGATGACTGGACGGACGAGGATTTTGAGGAACTGGCAAGGAACCTGTTTGGCAAATAATAGCTTTGGTTTTTTGCAGTGTTGTTTATTTTAAGGTAGAAGATATGCATATGGGACGTAGATATTTTTTGTTAAGGCGGTTTTCCTTTCGTCAAGGCATAATAACGGAAAATATGCATATTTGATACATAAATTATATTAATCATAATCTTAGGAGGAGAAAAAATGAAAAAGAAGCTGATGACGCTTGCGCTAGCATTAGGCCTTTCACTGGCGATGCTGACAGGCTGCAGCAAACCGACAGTGGAGTCTCTTGTTGACGGCATGTATGATGACTTGGAATCCCAGACAGTAGAGATGGAGATGGATATTGACTGTTCCATATCTGCAATGGGATTTAGCTTTGACGCTAAGCTTGGCGGAGATTTTGAGGCGCAGGTTTCCGGTTTGGACGGAAAAGACGCACAGACGAGCTATGCCAATGGTACGATGAGCCTGGAAGTGAAGGCGGCTGGCTTTGATGAGGAAGTGGAATTTGAGGGATATTCGATCGTAGATGACGGAACGGTTACGAGCTATTCACGCACCGGTGATGATGACACATGGTATGTGTCGGAATCGGATAATGATGCGGTGGATCAGGATGTCACCGACAAGATCCAGGAGGCGCTGAAGGATATTTTGAAAGAGAATGGCGAGCTTGCCAAAGATACCGAGAAAGTAGAAGGCGAGGAGTGCTATGTGATCACGGCTACGATCGAAGGCAGTGATTGGTCAGATATCTTAAAGCCGATGCAGGGCATGATTGATGATGCCATGGAAGAGGCAGATGTGGATATTGATGTGCTTTCATGGTTCGAATATTGGTCGGCAGATCTTACTTATTACATTTCCAAGGATACCGGTTATCTGGTAAAGCTGGAGATGGATATGTCCGATTCGGATATCTATGGCATGGTAGGACAGGTGGTCGAGGATACCGGTTTGGATGCTTTGATGGACGGAGATTTCGAGGATGTGGTTGAAGGAGTCTCTTTTTCAACATTTTATATTACGGCAGTGTTCTCTGATGTCAATGATACGGAAGTAAAGGTTCCGCGTGATGTGATCAATAATGCGGTAGACATGGATAGCTCGGACGCTTTTGGCGATCTCATGGGCGATATAGGTGATGACCCGGTTATCGGGGATGATCCATACGCAGACGATCCGTTTGCGGATGATCCATTTGCGGATGATCCATCTGTAGATGATACGGATGAGTGGTATCATGGTGACAGTTTTACGTTTCATAAGAACTATGAGACCGACGATTTCCTTTGTGAAGTCAAGATCCCGGATGGATGGACTTATGATGACGTTTATTCAGATCCGGAAGACGGTCTGGTAAGCTTAGACACGGACGACGGTAATGGATATATATGGGTGCAGAATTATTTAGAGTATCCGTTATACAATGCATTGATAAATGACGGTAAGCTTCCGGAGGACATAGCGGAGTATTATGAAAACTACAATATGGATATCACGGTGATCGGCACTGCGTTTGGCGGAAGCGACGTTATGCTGGTTGAGCAGTCATATGAAAGTGATGGATATGTTTATGAGGAAACTTTCCTCTGCATCGAGTATGATGATGGCGGTTACAAGGAGTACCTTTCAATTGACTGCGGAAGTCTTCGAGATCTGGAGGATTGGACAGAAGATGATCTGCTGGATCTTGCCAGAGATTTCTTTGGCAGATAAACCATCCCGTAATAAGGACATGATAAAAGAGCCGGAAGCTTCCGGCTCTTTTTGTGTATTGAAATATGCGTTTCTTTATCAATGGATCATCTGATAAGCGCGTGTGTTATGAGGGTTCGGAGATCCGTGAGACGCCGACAAAGATCTGTGAGATCTTATACCATGTCGGAAAATCAACAATGCCGGTCTGCGGCAGTCCGAATACCTTCTGGAAGACCTTGACTGCTTCTTCCGTCCCCGGTCCATAGACGCCGTCCACGCTGACCTTGGGGATCAAAGGATAGTTCTGCGAGATACGGTTCAGCTGCTCCTGCATCTGCCGTACCTTGTCGCTGCGGGAACCGCGCGAAAGATTGCTTCCCGGCCATGAAGAAGGAACTCCGCTGACATAATCTGTAGAGTTGATATATACGTTGTTGCCATAGTAATACCGCAGGATTTCGATTGCCGTATAACCCTCATCCCCAAGATATTTGGATCCCCATTGGGAAAGCCCGGAGCAGGTGACGGTAGTCCCGTTGCAGTAAGAGGTAAACAGAGGCTGGCGGATACCGGGTCTGGAGACAAAGTTATTAAAGATGCTGTCAACGATCCGGCTGATATTCTCATAAATGTTGCGTCCATACATAAATTTCTGGTCATAGGCGGTAGAGGAGGTGATCGTAAAATTATATCCCTGATTGCGGTACCATTCCGTATATACCCGGTTTAATGTAAAACTCATGATCGCCAGCACATTGGCATAGATCGTATTGTCCGGCCATGTTGCATAGATCTCACTGGAAGCTACATTTTTGATGTAGTCGGTATATCTGATATAATAATTGGGCGCAGAGGAGTTGGAGGGTACACCGTCATGCACTACCACATATTCCGGGAGGACGACCCTGCTAAGTACGATCTCTCCGCTTTCATCCATGGGTTTTACTTCATCCTCCGGGATCTTTGGAGGGTAATCCCCGTAAAGCGTATGATCCGGGATGGTGATATCTTCCTGTGGTTCATTGGACGTTGCAAGCGGGTTCATCGTGACCGGCTGGACGGCTGTAACATCCGGCAGGATCTGCGCTCCCTCAATGAAGACCGGTTCATAGCTTGGCGCCGAGATCTCGAAATTATAGTCTGTATATGGTCTTGGTTCTTCCGGCTGCTCGCTGTACTCAAGCGGAGGAGCCGGAAGCTCGATCCGCTCGGTTTCTCCCAGATCATTTGTTTTTATCTGCTCGATCTGCCTTGTGGGATCTGAAGAAGAATAAATATTGATCGTCGCATTTTCGATGGGAATCAGTGCCTGGGTGGAGGTGATGTTAAAGACCAATCCTCCTTTAGAGGTATTGTTATTTGGATTGCTGCTGATGGTTCCACTGTCCATAGTGTGCCTCAATAAAATAATTCGTTATTTTATCATATGGTCTTTCCCGGAAAAATGTGAATTGGAGTAAAAACAAATTTTTTGATTTTTTATAGTCTTTTTATGATATTCTCCTTGATTTTTCCAAAAAAAGGTGCTACATTTAAATCATAAAAATCTATCAAAGGAGTGATGATTATGGCAGGTATTAGTAATTTAAACGGAATGTCCAACCTGTTTTCCTCTATGACAGGGACGTCGGGAACAACAAACAGCTGGCAGAACAATACATTGTCCGGCTTATTTGGCAACAGCAATTCCGGTTCTAATGCATCTTCCGGAATGCTTGGTATTGATTTCAGCAACTATGCATCTATTAAGAGTGGAAGCTATTATAAGTTACTTAAGAAATATTACAGCTCGAATGCATCCGTTGACAGCAATTCTGAGGATGTAAAGAAATATCAGGCAAAGGTAGATCAGATGGCGGATGCTTCTGCTGACCTTTCTTATTCCCTGAATGAAGTGATGCATGCTGATTTTTCGACGGAGAAAAGAGACGATCTGTTAAAGGATGTTGAGAAATTTATAGAGGATTATAACAATACGGTAAGCAAAGCCGGTGATTCTGATTCCAAATCGGTTCTGCTGAAAGCAAAGTGGATGACGAACATGACTAAGGAGTACTCTAATGTCCTTTCCGAAATTGGTATTTCTGTAGGTTCGGATAATAAGCTGAAGCTGGGTACGGACGCTTTTAAGAAAGCGGACAGCGACACGTTGCAGGGCGTATTCGGAACAAGCCCCAATTCCTATGCGAATAAGGTGCTGTACAAGGCAGAGCAGCTTTACTCTCTTTCCAAAACATATGGTTCTTCGGCTACGGCATATACAAGCGCGGGAACCTATAAAAAGGATCAGGCAGCTACAACAGCCAATGTTGTTGATCAGCTTCTGTAAATAAGATTATCAGGTGCAAGGCATATACAAACACATGGGATCGAGTCGGTTCCATGTGTTTTACTGTATACAGATAGATGTAAAAGACTGCTTTGCAAAGGAGTACGTGTGTCTTAAATAAAAAAAATTAATTGTGAAACAAAAGGAAAGATGATATACTATATTGGGGATGCATGAGAAAAATCTCTGGTAAGTGACATGGGAAAAAGAGGTGAGTACGGTGAAAAGGATCATTGACGCCATGCTGGCGGAGGATTACAGCTTCGGGCATAAAAAGAGTCCGCTGTCTTTTTCGTGTACTTCACTGGAATATGGAGTAGCCCTCGGTAAGACCGTAAGGGGATCATTTACCATCTTTGCAGATGAAAAGCTGAAACCGGAGGGATATATATATGCCTCTGATCTTCGGATGCTGGTGTTACGGAATCACTTTGGCGGTCTGGAGATGGAGATCTATTTTCAATTTGACGCGCATGGACTGGAGGAAGGCAGCGTCTGTGAAGGTGTTTTTTCTATTGTGTCCAATCTCGGAGAGTATGAGCTGCCCTATCGCATTACAGTAGAACGAAATCTTCCGGATACCTCTATGGGGGTGCTCAGGAATCTGTTTCATTATGCCAATCTTGCAAAGGAGAACTGGCAGGAGGCGGTGAAGCTTTTTTATTCCCCCGGATTTATCAATATATTAAATGGCAGCGAGCGGCAGTACCGCTCCATATACCGCGGAATGTCGGTTTACCGGGACAATGAGCAGAATGTTGAGAACTTTCTGACGGTGGTAAAAAAGAAGATCTCTCCTGTATATCAGACAGATATCACAAAGGTAGAGATCAAAGCGCCGGCAGAGACTGTGATGCAGACGATCAGCATCGTCAGGGAAGGCTGGGGCTATACAAAGCTGCAGCTTTGCGTGGAGGGGGATTTTCTCTCTCTGGAAAAAGAACAGGTGCTGGAGGAGGACTTTTTGGGTAATGTATTCCGTATGAATTATTATATCCATGCGGACCGCCTTCATTATGGAAAAAATGAAGGGGCAGTGGTGGTCAAAGATATCTATGGGAACATCAGGATTCCTGTGGTGATCCGGCGAAACGGGATGGAACGGGCAGAGGAGGAGAAGGTCGAGCGAAGACAGCTGGCGCATCTGATGCATCTCTATATGGATTACAGAACCGGCAGGATCACAAAGTATGAGTGGGGCAGGGAATGTCATGCCATCGTGAACCGTATCGTATCCAAGGATGCCAATCATCTGGTGAGCAGGCTGTATCAGCTTCAGCTCCTTCTGACGGAGAAAAGATATACGGAGGCGGATCGGATCCTGGAGCGCGTCGGTATCTTGATTGAGGAGAATGATGTCCCTCCGGAGATCGAGGGATACTATTATTATATGAGATCCCTTCGCTCCAAAGATGAGGATCTGCTGCGTGAACTGGCGGAAAGGACAGAATATCTTTATGTGCGTAATACGCACAATTGGCGGCTGGCGTGGTTGTTGATCTATATGAAGGAGGAATATGCTTCCAATGACCAGAAGAAATGGGATCTCTTAAAACAGCAGTATGCCTATGGCAATGCCAGCCCGATCTTGTTTCTGGAGGCACTGCATGCCCTGCTTCGGATGCCGGCGTTGATGTCTGAGCTGGGAGATTTTGAACTGGCATTCATTACATTTGCGATTAGGCAGAATACCCTGACCAGAGAGATCCGTAATCGTTTTGTATTTCTGGCAGGCAAGGCGAAGACCTTTTCGGAAGAATTGTACAACCTGTTGTGCAGATGTTATGAATTGGAAAATAAAAATGAGACCCTGCAGGAGATCTGCGCGCTGTTGATCAAGGGCAATAAGATGGGGCAGGAGTATTTTGGCTGGTATGCGCTTGCGGTGGATCAGGAGCTTCGCCTGACAAGGCTGTATGAATATTATATCATGTCCATTGATCTTGCTTATGATGGGCGTCTGCCCAAGATGATCGTGATGTATTTTGCATACCGTTCCAATCTGGACTATGAAAGAAACGCGTTTTTGTATGCCAATATCATGAAATACCGGCAGGCATATCAGGATATCTATCAGGATTACTATCCTGTGATCATGGCATTTGTCAGAGAGCAGCTGTTAAAGGGACGCATCAATGATAATCTGGCATTTCTTTATCAGCAGACACGGTATATGATCAAAGAGGATCCCGCATTGATTACAGCATATCTGAAGCTGTTGTTTATAGCGCAGATTGATGTGGAAATGGATGGCATCAAATATGTGGCGATTGTAGATGAACATCTGAAAGAGGAAATGAGATATCCTGTCAGCCGGAACACAGCAGTCGTGCCCTTGCTCGGTGCGGAAAGTACGCTGTTTTTGGAGGATGAGGACGGAAACCGTTTTGTAGATCGCAGATTTTACCATGACAGGCTGCTGCTGCCTAAGCCTGCCGATCTGGAGGAAATGATGGAGCAGGCGGAGCTTTCCTTAGACCTTGCCTTGTATCGGGCGGGTGAATCAGGGGAAAGTGTTGCTGCTGATGAACACAATGAGAAATTTTTATACTGGCTTTCTGCGGAAGATGCTATCACGGAAGAATACCGGATCCGGCTTATGGTAAAGCTCGCAGAATACTATTTTGAAAATGATCTGCTTATCCCGTTGGACGATCTGCTGCTTCGCTTTGATCCGTTTGCTTTAAGCGGAGAGCAGCGGGAGACCTGTATACATATCATGGTGGCGCGTGGACTTTATGATAAGGCGTTGGAGTGGGTGCGCAGCTGCGGGATCGAATCCGTCGGCGGCAGGACGCTGCTGCGCCTGTGTGACAGGATCCTGATGAGGACTGATTTTGAATATGAGGCAGAGCTTCTTAAGATCTGTGACGGGATCTTTTGTCAGGGGATCTATGATGAGACGACGCTGCAGTATCTGCTGCTGTATAAGGAAGGATCGCTGACAGAGCTTAAGGCGCTGTGGCGGGCGGCAGAATCTTTTGATATGGATGTTCATAAATTTTTGGAGAATATGCTGGTGCAGATGCTTTATACGGACACCTATGTGGATGAAGCGGAAACTATCTTTATGGAATATATCGGGAAAGCTGCCATGGCGGATATCGAGAAGGCATTTTTGGCTAAGTTATCATATGATTATTTCGTAGGGGATAAGCCGTTAAGTGAAAAGCTGATTGATCGGACCGGATATCTGCAGCAGCTGGGAGAAACGCTGCCTGTGGTATGCCGGCTGGCTTATCTGAAAAAGAATATGGACAAAGCAGAACGGGGGATACTGTCTGAGCAGGATCAGAGATATGCAGTAGAGTTTATCGGACAACTTTGGAAGAAGCAGATATTCTTCCCGATGTATCTATGTTACCGGAGGTGGATCTCCAAATTGGATCTGATGGATGACCGGTGCTATATTGAGTACCGGGGGAAGGAAGACAGCAGAGTAGTCATTCATTATGCTATAGAGCGGGAAGACAGACAGGAGAAGGAATATCGGAAGGAAGAAATGATCCATATGTATGGCGGGATCTATGTAAAATCCTTTGTTATATTTTATGGCGAGAGAATCCGTTATTATATTACGGAAGAGGATGGACGGCAGGAGAAGCTGACGCAGTCGAGTTCCCTGCAGAGGGAAGCGATGAACGGCGCATCACAGGATAACAGATTCCAGCTGGTGAATCATATGATCATCAGCCATGATATGCGTGATGATAAGACATACGCCAAGCTGGCTGAGGAATATGCATATAAAGATTACAGGGTAAGACATTTGTTTACGCCGGATCTGGATTATTAGATAATGCAAAGTTATCATATGACGGAAAGAAAGGAAACAGTGCTTTGATCGGGGAGAAAAAAGAAGCTGCGGAAAAGATTCCCAAAGATAAAGCGGTGATCGGCATAGACCTGACGGAAGGATTTGCGCAGGTCTGTTATTGGACGCCGGAACAGGAGGAGCCGGTGACGATGAGCGCAGTCCGCGGGGAGGAGAAGTTGTGCATACCGACGGCTCTGGCAAAAAAATATGGTGAGCATATATGGACCTTTGGCGAAGAAGCGTTTCGCACGGAGCGGGAGAACGAGGGATTTTTATTCACCGATCTGATCGCGAAGGCAAAAGCGGGCGCGCTGATCGAAGTGGAGACGAAGGATTATGATCCGGTGGATCTACTGGCGCTGTTCATTAAGAAATGCCTTTCCATGCTTGCGCTTGTGGCGCCTATGGAAAAGGTCGCGGCGATCGTGATCACGGTGGAGGAGCCGGATACGAGGATGATACAGGTGCTGAATCAGGTGGTGTCAATCCTTAGGATCAAGCCGGAAAAGGTGCATTTTCAGAGCCATTCGGAAAGCGCGTATCATTATGTCTTACAGCAGTCAAGGGATCTGTGGTCGCGCGATGTCCTGATCCTGGAGATACAGGACGATCTGCTTAAACTGCTGCGTTTTAAGAGAAATCTGCATACCAGCCCGATGGTCGTATTGATGGATGAAAAGGTTTATGACGGATTTGGAAGCGGGGATTATCCGGAGGGCAGCGCGGCGCAGGAGCTTGAGTATAAGAAGAAGGATCAGGCATTGTTAAGGCATCTGGCAGAGCAATGCAATGAAAATTATGTCTCTTGTATCTATCTTTTGGGAGACGGATTTCAGGAACAATGGTGCAAGGAATCCTTAAAATATATGTGCAGGAACAGAAGGGTATTTCAGGGCAGCAATCTGTTCAGCAAGGGCGCATGTTATGGCGCGAGGGAGAAGCTTATCGTATCCGAGGTGGAAGGAAAGCATGTGTTTCTGGGGAAGGACAAGCTCAAGTCCAATCTCGGCATGCGTGTGATGCGTGAGGGAGAGGATGCGTATATGGCGCTTCTGGATGCGGGGAAGAACTGGTATGAAGTTTCCAAGGAGTGCGATCTGATCCTCGACAACGAGGATACGATACAGATGCAGGTCACGCCGGTGGATGGCAAGAAGGTCAGGGAGCTGCAGTTTTATCTGGACGGATGTCCCAAACGTCCGCCGAGGGCTACCCGGATCCATATGGAGGTCAGGATGCTGTCGGAAACCAGATTATATGTTAAAGTGACGGATCTTGGGTTTGGCGAATTTTTTCCCGCCAGCGGCATGGAATGGATCAGTGAGATAGATTTGTAACAGAAAGGCAAGAGGAGAAACGTGGGAAGGATATACCAATGTGTAGGGCATTATGCCGAGACAGCATATACGATCAAAAGAACATGGATTCATGTCCATTGTGTGGAGGAGCTGTGCTATTATATCTGCAATAATGCGTATCTTCTGGAGGGGGATTTTATTAACCAGGAGATGCTTCTGTGGCTGGATTCCGAATGTATGCTTTCGGCGCTGGCAAAGACGCTTCGGGCGCAGATCAGGCAGGGGGTCAGGCTGGAAGATCAGGTAAGACTTTTACTGGAAACAGTGCATTACTGTCCGGCGGAGGAGATCGATGCCGTTGTCGGGATGATTGCAGCCAACGACAGCATGAATACCAAGCAGAAAAATAAGATACGCGCTGATTATTTCCTGAAGAATGAGCGGTATGCTCTGGCGCTGCAGGCCTATGAGGAACTGGCAGAGGAGCTGCAGGAAGATTTGAAAATGGAAAAGAATGAGCGAAATGGCAAAGATGAGAAAAATGATAAGCTGATGGCTTCCGTCTATTATAATATGGGCGTTATCTATGCGCACCTGTTTCTGTTTGGACAGGCAGGGGAATATTTTAAGATGGCTTATGAAAAGCAGGAGAAGGAGGAGTATCAGGTGGCATATCTTGCCATCCGGCGGATACTCGGACCGGATGCGGCGTATCTTAGGCTGATCGGAGAAAATGAGGAGTATTATCAGGCTTCCAGAGTGCTGGAGGACAGGATGGATAAGACGGATAAAAATTGGAAGACATCGGATGAACATATGCGGTTTATGGAGATGCGGCGTCTGCGCGAAACGGGCAGCATAGAGGCATATACAAGACAGGTGGAGCAGATGAACAGCGCATGTAAAGAACGGTATAGAAATATGGTGATTGAATAAATTGGAAATGTTTTATAATTATCAGTGGTTTGGTAGAATTATTATAGAGGTATAAATTCTTGGGATTATTTAAAAAGATCAAAGAAAAATGGAATAGCTGGTATTATCACGATCTGGATGACGGGATAGAGGAGAATGAACAGGATTGGGATCCGGAAAAAGAAGAGGTCTATGTCGAGCTGCCTAAAGAGGAACAATTTTTTCTGGATTCGGATCAGAGAACGGTGTTTGTTCTGGAAGCTCTTGGACAGATGGCGGAAGCGAATAAACGCGGAGAACAGTATCAGGATGAATATGACGCGGTTACGGCGCTGCTGATGGATATGGAGGAGATCGATGGTCTTCCTCCGGATATCAAGGGCATGATTGTGGAACAAGCGCAGAAAGTAGTTATGCTGGAGGATGATCGGCGGAAGCTCTATCCCAAGACAAGCCGGCTTTCAGAGCAGACAGTCAGGAGGCTGGAACGTCTGGAAGCGGAGATACCGGATGGCATCAGAAAGATGCAGGAGGCGGAAGATTACCGCAGGCTGATCAAGCAGGATCTTCGTAAGCTGAGTGCGGACAAAAAGAGCTGTATCTACCAGAAGCATGAATATGCTTCTGCATTGGTGAATACACGGGGGATCGCGATGATCAGCGTGGTGACGATGATCATGTGCATGCTCTTTCTGCTGATTCTGCAGTTTAGCTTCAAGATGGATGTCCGTATCGGCTATATCATTGCCGGAGGCGTGGGAGCAGTAGCGCTGACCTTTTTGTACTTACGTCATATGGAAGCGGGGACGGAATCTAAGAAAGTACAGAAGAAGCTGAATAAGCTGATCACCCTGCAGAATACGGTGAAAATCCGGTATGTCAATAATACGAATCTTTTGTCTTATCTGTATATGAAATTTGGCGTGGAGGATTCGTCGGAGCTGGAAAAGCTGTGGGATGTTTTTGTGGAGGAGACGGGCGCCAGATTAAAAGACGAAAAACTCAGGGAAGATCTGGAGTATTATTATAATAAGCTGGCGGCTACGCTTCGACAGTACAGGATCAAGGATCCGGATATCTGGACACATCAGTGTCAGGCGCTGATCGACCGCAGGGAGATGGTAGAAGTCAGACATGCGCTGATCGCCAGAAGACAGAAGCTGCGGGAGCAGATCGAATATAATAATAACATTGAAAAAAAATCAAAATTGAAGATCGAGAAAGTGAAAGAACGATATCCGCAGTTTTCAAAGGAGATCGACCAGCTGGTCAACCAGTACAGACCGCGGTGAAGTTCCATGATGAAGCCACCGATGGAAATGGGACGCTAAAAGCCGCAGGGGTTTGACGGCATTGCAGGAAAAGATTGGAAATCAGGATTTGACAGATAGGGTAATAGAATATATACTTAGCATTGGAGTGTCTTTTTTGGAAAGATAAAATCGAAGTACGGATATTATGATGTCTTATTAAAAGATAAATCACAGAAAGGTAAGGGATGGATATGAAAAAATTGGAGCAGCTTTATGAAGGAAAGGCAAAGAAGGTATTTCTCACGGATGATCCGGATGTGCTGATCGTAGATTATAAGGATGACGCGACGGCATTTAACGGGGAGAAGAAGGGAACCATCGTCGGCAAGGGCGTGATCAATAACCGCATGACCAACCATGTATTCAAGCTTTTGGAGAAGGAAGGCGTGCCGACGCATTTTATTGAGGAGCTGAGCGAGCGTGAAACTGCCGTGAAGAAAGTGGAGATCGTGCCGTTGGAGGTCATCATCAGGAATGTGGCGGCAGGAAGCTTTTCCAAGAGGCTTGGCGTGCCGGAGGGCACCCCGTTTGAAGAGCCTACGGTGGAGTTTTCCTATAAGAATGATGAGCTGGGCGATCCGCTTATCAATGATTATTTTGCAAGGGCGCTGAATCTTGCAACATGGGAAGAGATCGAGACGATCAAGAAGTATGCATTTAAGGTCAATGAGGTTCTGAAGGCGTATTTTCTGCAGGCAGATATTAAGCTGATTGATTTTAAGATTGAGTTCGGACGTTATCATGGTGAGATTATTTTAGCAGATGAGACATCACCGGATACCTGCCGCCTGTGGGATGTGAATACCAACGAAAAACTGGATAAGGACCGTTTCCGCAGGGATCTCGGCAATGTGGAAGAAGCTTATAATGAGGTGTTTAAGAGATTGGGACTGGCGTAAGGAGTTTCGCAATTGCCTATTAAGAAAATAGAAAGCGAGGAGTACCATGGCAACAGATGTATATACCAGCCCGCTGTCAGAGCGATATGCAAGTAAGGAGATGCAGTATATCTTTTCACAGGATATGAAGTTCAGGACGTGGAGAAGGCTCTGGATCGCATTGGCGGAAACGGAGAAAGAACTGGGTCTGGATATCACGCAGGAGCAGATCGATGAGTTAAAGACGCATCAGGATGATATCAATTATGAAGACGCGAAAAAGCGGGAAAAGGAAGTCCGGCATGATGTGATGAGCCATGTCTATGCCTATGGACTGCAGTGCCCGAAGGCAAAGGGCATCATCCATCTGGGTGCAACGTCCTGCTATGTAGGCGACAATACGGATATCATTGTGATGAATGAGGCGCTGAAGCTGATCAAAAAGAAGCTTGTCTGTGTCATTGATGAGCTTTCCAAGTTCGCCGACCGCTACAAAAGCGTTCCGACGCTGGCATTTACACATTTTCAGCCGGCACAGCCCACAACAGTCGGAAAACGGGCGACGCTCTGGATGAATGAGTTTGTGATGGATCTTGAAGATCTGGAATATGTGCAGGGTACATTGAAACTTCTGGGGTCTAAGGGAACGACAGGAACCCAGGCGAGCTTTTTGGAATTATTTAACGGGGATCAGGAAACCATTGATAAGATCGATCCCATGATTGCCGAGAAGATGGGATTTGCGGCATGTTATCCGGTGTCCGGGCAGACGTATTCCCGTAAAGTGGATACCAGGGTGTGCAATATTCTTGCTGGGATTGCAGCAAGCGCACATAAGATGAGCAATGATATCAGGTTATTGCAGCACCTGAAGGAGGTAGAGGAGCCGTTTGAGAAGAGTCAGATCGGATCGTCGGCTATGGCGTATAAGCGTAATCCGATGCGTTCGGAAAGGATCGCGTCTTTGTCCAGATATGTGATGATCGATGCATTGAATCCTGCGATCACATCCGCAACACAGTGGTTTGAGCGGACGCTGGATGATTCGGCGAATAAGAGAATATCGATCCCGGAGGGATTTCTGGCGGCAGATGGCATACTGGATCTGTGTCTGAATGTCGTGGACGGACTTGTGGTCAATGAAAAGGTGATCGAGAAGCATCTGATGTCGGAGCTTCCGTTTATGGCAACGGAGAATATCATGATGGATGCCGTCAAAGCAGGCGGTGACAGGCAGGAGCTGCATGAGGAGATCAGGACCCTTTCCATGCAGGCAGGAGAGAACGTAAAGAAACGGGGACTGGACAATAATCTGTTGGAGCTGATTGCGGAGGATGATTGTTTCCCGCTTACCTTGGAGCAGTTAAAGGAATCCATGAAGCCGGAGCTCTATGTCGGACGTTCGGTGATTCAGGTGGAGAAATATCTCAGCGCTGTGATAGCGCCTATCCTTGATGCCCATAAGGAGCTGCTGGGTGCGAAAGCTGAGATTGTCGTATAAAGTATAGAACTATGGTATGAAATAAGGAGGCTTATTTATGGTAAAAGCAGTAGTCGGAGCTAATTGGGGAGATGAAGGAAAAGGCAAGATCACAGATATGCTGGCGGAGGATGCCGATATTATCGTCAGATTTCAGGGCGGTGCCAATGCGGGACACACCATTAAAAATAAATATGGTAAATTTGCCCTGCATACGCTGCCATCAGGTGTTTTTTATGACCATACCACCAGTGTGATCGGTAATGGCGTTGCGCTCAATATCCCAATCTTATTTCAGGAGGTACAGGAGATCGTTGAGAAGGGAGTGCCCAAGCCAAAGCTTCTGGTATCGGAGCGGGCGCAGATGGTGATGCCGTATCATATCCTGTTTGATCAGTATGAGGAAGAACGTCTTGCGGGAAAATCTTTCGGATCAACGAAGTCGGGAATTGCACCGTTTTATTCGGATAAATATGCAAAGATCGGATTTCAGGTATGTGAGCTTTTCGATGAGTCTGCTTTAAAGGAAAAGCTTGCAAGGGTGGCGGAGACAAAAAATGTCCTGCTGGAGCATCTTTACCACAAACCGCTTCTGAATGTAGATGAGCTGTATGAAACGCTGATGGAATATAAGAAGATGGTAG
Organism: uncultured Lachnospiraceae bacterium; assembly: GCA_964421915.1. Taxonomy (GTDB): domain Bacteria; phylum Bacillota; class Clostridia; order Lachnospirales; family Lachnospiraceae; genus NK4A136. The sequence continues at coordinate 197,905 of CAYQZB010000001.1, read as the reverse complement.
AGCCTTATGTATGCGATGTATCTGCATTTTTAGATAAGGCATTAAAGGAAGGAAAGACCGTTCTTTTGGAGGGGCAGCTGGGAACGCTGAAGGATACGGATCACGGCATCTATCCGATGGTCACTTCATCCAATACACTGGCGGCCTATGGTGCGGTTGGCGCAGGCATCCCGCCGTATGAGATTAAAGAGATCATTACGGTATGCAAAGCATATTCCTCTGCAGTCGGAGCGGGTGCTTTTGTATCGGAAATTTTCGGAGAAGAGGCAGATGAACTCAGACGCCGCGGCGGTGACGGCGGCGAGTACGGCGCAACCACCGGACGGCCCAGACGTATGGGGTGGTTTGACTGTGTGGCTTCCAAATACGGATGCCGTCTGCAGGGAACGACAGATGTGGCGTTTACAGTACTGGATGTCTTGGGATATCTGGATGAGATCCCGGTCTGCGTCGGATATGAAATGGATGGAGAGGTGACGACAGATTTCCCTGTGACGCATAAGCTGGAGAAAGCAAAGCCGGTGCTGAAGACGATGCCCGGATGGAAGACGGATATCACAGGTATCCGTAATTATGAAGAACTGCCGGAGAACTGCCGTAAATATGTGGAGTTTATCGAAGAGCAGATCGGCTATCCAATCACAATGGTCAGCAATGGACCGGGCAGGGAGGACATTATCTACAGAGAGAGTCAGTTCAAAAAATAAGATTGAAATATTATTTTTTGAACTGAAATTTGTGCTTGCGCCCAAATTTCCGGGTTGTGGAAAGGTATGGCAATTAATATGGAAGATAGGATGGAACAGTCCGCGGAGCTTGAACCTGAGGCAGAACAGCCGGCTCCCATAGCAGCAAAAAGGATCGCTGCGATGATCGGGGTTCTCCTTTTGCTGGCTCTTGTGGCGGCGACATTTGTTGTGGCGTGTATCGATTTTGACGGAAAGGAACGGATCTTTTCAGCGCTGCTGCTCTGCGATATTGTAATACCTGTATTTTTATGGGTGATCCTGCATTTTTTTCAGAAAAGCGGCAATTGAAAAATAAAATGAAATATTGGCAGTAAAGTATGGAATGGATATTATTGACATTGGCATATGGACTGATTAAAGGAGTCCGGGAGATCGTAAAAAAGAAATCCCTTCAGAAAAGTACCATTATGGAGGTACTTTTCTTTTATACCCTGTTTGGTTTTCTGATGCTGCTTCCCGATGTGAAAGAGGCGGCAGGAGTGCCGATGGAGCAGATGGGATGGATCGCATTGAAATCATTCGTCATTTTTCTGGCGTGGATCGCAAGCTTTCATGCGATTGAAAAGATCCAGATCAGCATATACGGGATCCTAGATCTTTCCAGAGTCCTTTTTGCTACACTGCTTGGTGTGATCGTCCTGCAGGAGACGCTTGAGAGCAATCAGATCTTAGGACTTCTGCTGGTAGCGGGAGGATTGCTGATGCTTAGGCTGAAAAAAGCGAAGGAACCGGAGCATACAGGGACGGTTTATGTACTGCTTGCCTTTGCTTCCTGCCTGCTCAATGCTTTGTCCGGATTGCTGGATAAGCTGATCACGAGAACTGTTGCTTCAGGGCAGCTGCAGTTCTGGTATATGCTTTTTCTGGTTGCGTTTTATGGGATCTATCTTCTGCTCAGTAGGACAAAGGTGCGTTGGAGGGAAGCGGTAAAAAATCATTGGATCTGGATCTTAAGTATTTTATTTATTGTGGCGGACAGGGCGCTGTTCATTGCCAACGCCATACCGGAATCCAGAGTTACGGTGATGACGCTTGTGAAGCAGTCGGGATGTATCGTGACGATCCTGGCAGGGAAATGGATTTTTCATGAGAAAAATATCGGGTATAAGCTGATCTGTGCCGCGGTGATCATTGCAGGGATAGTGCTCGGAGTGTGCTGAAATGAAATCGCATGGAGCGAAGCAGGCATTGTGAAACGACTGATTATAAATAGTTGTGAAATATAGTCTATATTGCAAAATGAAAGGGTGTCGGAAATAAAGTTTCGAAAACGCCTATATGGAATGAAGGAGAGATAATGATGCAGTTGGATGAGTTAAATGATAGACAAAGGGAAGCAGCCGTGCATGTGGACGGTCCGCTGCTGATCCTCGCGGGGGCGGGTTCCGGCAAGACGAAGACTATTACCCACAGGATCGCGTATCTGATCGAAGAAGAGAATGTGAATCCCTTTAATATCATGGCGATCACATTTACTAATAAAGCGGCGGGAGAGATGCGGGAGAGGATCGACAGGATCGTCGGATTTGGATCAGAAAGTATCTGGGTCATGACGTTTCATGCCACCTGTGTCCGGATCCTTAGAAGGTTCATCGATCAGATTGGATATGACAGGAATTTTACGATCTATGATACGGACGACAGCAAGAGCGTCATGAAAGCGGTATTTAAAAAACTGCAGATCGATCCGAAACAATATAAGGAAACGGCGGCGCTCAGGGAGATCTCCAATGCAAAGAATGAGCTTTTGGGGCCGGATGATTATGCCCTGCAGAATGCAGCCGATTTTGGGAAGAAGCGGTATATCGACGCATACCGCGAATATCAGGAGACGCTTAGAAAAAATAATGCGCTGGACTTTGATGACCTGATCCGTCTGACGGTCTATCTTCTGAGGGCGTGTCCGGAGGTGCTGGAGAATTATCAGCGCAGGTTCCGTTATATCATGGTGGATGAGTATCAGGATACGAATACGGCGCAGTTTATGCTGATCAAGCTGTTGACGGATACGCACAAGAATCTCTGCGTTGTGGGGGATGATGATCAGTCGATCTATAAATTCCGCGGAGCCAATATCAAAAATATTTTGAATTTTGAGAAGTATTATCCGGACGCAAAAGTAATCAAGCTGGAGCAGAATTACCGGAGTACGCAGAATATTTTAAATGCTGCCAATGCCGTGATCTCCAACAATGCGGGGAGAAAGCCGAAGAAGCTCTGGACTGCCCGCGAGGAGGATGTGCCGGTAAGGTTTCGGCAGTACGATAGTGGTATGGAAGAAGCGGGAGAGATCGTTGATGAGATCACCAGCCTGAAACGGCGGGGAGAATATGAGTATGGAGATTGTGCGATCCTGTACCGTACAAATGCACAGTCGAGAGCATTTGAAGAAGCATTTGTGTATCAGAGCGTTCCTTATCATATTGTGGGCGGAGTCAACTTCTATGCCAGAAAAGAGATCAAGGATGTGCTGGCATATCTGAAGACCATTGACAATGCCAAGGATGATCTGGCGGTACGCAGGATCATCAATATACCCAAACGCGGCATCGGGGCTGCGAGCATTACCAAAGTGCAGGAGTACGCAGACAGCAGGGGGATCAGCTTCTTTGATGCATGCACGGAAGCGGAGCAGATACCGGCATTGGGGAAAGCGGCGGAAAAGATCAGGAATTTCTCTCTGCTGATCAGGGTGTTTCGTACCCGTCTGGAGGACTCTGGTATTTTTGAGATTACACAGAAGCTGTTGGAGGATATCCGGTATATCGAAGAGATCAAGGCTGCCGATGAAGAAGATGCGGAGGATCGCATTGCCAATATTGATGAATTGCTGACAAAGATCCAGCTCTATGAGGATGAGAATCCGGAGGGAACGCTGAGTGAGTTTTTAGAAGAAGTGGCTCTGGTATCGGATCTGGATGCCGTGGAAGAGGGAGATTCACGGGTATTGCTGATGACGGTTCACAGCGCAAAGGGACTGGAATTTCCGGTAGTATTTCTAAGCGGCATGGAGGACGGCGTCTTTCCAAGTTATATGTCGATCAGCAGCGGCAATGAGGAGGATGTCGAGGAAGAGAGAAGACTTGCTTATGTGGCGATCACAAGGGCGAAGGATATTCTGGCGATCAGTTCCGCCAGATCACGGATGATCCGGGGGGAGACGCAGTACAATGCGGTCAGCCGCTTTGTAAAAGAGATCCCGCCGGAGTATCTGAAAGGAGAAGTGCCGATCCAGAGGGTACGGTGGGACGATATGCCCTCCCAGGGTTCCAAGGCAAGGGATCACTTCCGGGAGAATCCATATCGTGCCAACAGACCGGATGCCGGGAAAACATTTGTACCCAAGAAAATAGTGCTGTCAAAGGGTTCTGAGCTGGTCGGCGAGAAGCCGGATTATCAGGTGGGAGACAGGGTGGTACATATCAAATTCGGCGAGGGGACGGTGACCGCGATGGAACAGACACCGCGGGATGTCCAGGTGACAGTTGTATTTGATTCCGTCGGGCAGAAGATCATGTACGCAATGTTTGCAAAATTGAAAAAGATATAAAAAAGGGATAGTAAAATCATACAAAATGTGGTATGCTAAACATAGTTTAACTGAACTAGAAAGGTGGGTTATCTGATGAATAAACTTGAAGATGTGATCACAGCAGTAAAATTAAATGAGATCATGAAGAAAAAGGAAAAGGAAGAAGAGAAGAGCAATGCATTAAAGACATTCTTTCTTATCGTCGGTATTATTGCCGTTGTAGCTGCTGTTGTTTATGCTGTCTATCGTTTTATGACGCCGGATTATCTGGAAGATTTTGATGATGATTTCGACGATGATTTTGATGATGACTTCTTTGATGACGAGGATCTTGTAGAGGATGAGAGCAGTGATTCCGTTAAGATAGAGAAGGAAGAGGCTAAGGCTGAGGATAAGTAAGCTTCCGGACGGGTCTTTACCTGACAGATAATAGAATAAATTGGGATGCATGAGCATCCCTTTTTTGAGTTATGGGAGTGTGATTGCAGATAATGATGTTTATTATGGAATCAGGGTCGCTGAAGGCTGCCATAGAGAAATATTTTTAAAAAATGATTATTTGGCTTGTGGATATTCTTTCTGCGGCATGGATTAGCAGATGAGATCGTGTCTTATGACTTATGAAAAAACTGAGCTAAAAAAGTTCAGATGCATATTGTAAATTGCAGATGAGATAGTGTCAAATGAACTATGAAAAAAATCAGCTAAAGAAAAAGGCTCAGATGAACTTTGTAAATCGTAGATAAATGGAAAGGTATGAAAATGAAAAAAGGCGAAATTTACCAAGGAATTGTGTTAAGAATGGATTTTCCAAATAAAGGAATTGTCATTGTTGACGGAGTGAATGTTACGGTAAAAAATGCATTGCCGGGGCAGACGGTTTCTTTCCGCATCACCAAAAAGAGAAATGGACAGGCGGAAGGGAAGCTGTTGGAGGTAGTGGAGAAAGCACCCTGCGAGAAGGAATATTTATGCAGGTTAGAAGATGGCAGAGGGGAGCATGCAGCGGCAGGCTCTTCGGGACAGGGCGGTATCTGCAGATATGCGGGTATTTGCGGAGGCTGTCTGTATCAGGGATTCCCCTATGAGGAGCAGTTGAAGATCAAAGAGGGACAGGTGCTGAAGCTGCTGGGGGCGTATCTGGGCAGATTAAAAAGCGATCGGGAGGATATATTTAAAGAGACGGAAGTTTTATATGACGGGATCCTGCCAAGTCCTAAACAGTACGGCTATCGGAATAAGATGGAGTTTACCTTCGGGGATGAGACAAAGGACGGTCAGCTTAGTCTGGGCTTGCATAAGCGGGGCAGCTTTTATGATATCCTGACGGTTTCCGACTGCCTGATCATGGATGAGGATTACCGGAAAATACTTATGTTTACCAGAGACTATTTTGCCGAAAGAAATATCCCTTATTTCCATCGCATGAACCATACCGGATATCTGCGGCATCTTCTGGTGCGTAAGGCAGCAAGGACGGGAGAGATCCTTGTGGCGCTGGTAACGTCCACGCAGATGGAGGTGGATCTGGAGCCTTGGGTGGATGGAATCTTGGAGATGTTCGGGCAGGGCAGGGATGGGCGAAAGGATGCGCAAGATGCGGGTATTTCACAGAGAGATATTCTAAGAAAGAATCTTCAAAAAGGGAATATGCAAAATGCAGATATCCGGAATGAAGATATTCAGAATGTAGATATGCAAAGTGAAGATATCCAAAACGCAGATATCCGGAATGTAGATATCCAAAGGGGTAATATTCGGAGAACAGCTATCAAAGGGGAGGAAGATTGCTTACAGGGAAGAATCAAGGGAATCCTGCATATCGAAAATGATTCCTTGGCAGATGCAGTCAAATGTGACCGGCAGAATATCCTCTATGGAACGGATGCGATCTTGGAGGAGCTTTTGGGATTACGGTTTTCTATTTCCGCGTTCTCTTTTTTTCAGACGAACAGTCTTGGGGCAGAGGTCTTATATGAACTGGTGAGGGAATATGTACAGGGAAAGGAAGCAGGAAGCATTGTATATGATCTTTACAGCGGAACAGGTACGATCGCTCAGATGCTTGCCCCGGCGGCGAAGAAAGTGATCGGCGTGGAGATCGTGGAAGACGCAGTGGAAGCCGCGAAAAAAAATGCGGCAGGGAATGGATTAAGCAACTGCGAATTTTTAGCAGGAGACGTTTTGAAGGTATTGGATGAGATTACAGAAAGACCGGATTATATCATATTAGATCCGCCGCGGGACGGTATCCACCCTAAGGCACTGCAAAAAATCATCGGATACGGTGTGGAAAATATGGTCTATATCTCCTGCAAGCCGACCAGTCTGGCAAGGGATCTGGGACCATTGACAGAGGCGGGATATGAGATCAGGAGACTGGGAATGGTGGATATGTTTCCGGGGACGGGGAATGTGGAGACGGTTTGCTTGTTATCTAAGTCCCAAGCATAGCCATTGTATTGAGGGGGTACTGGAATAGCAGAAGATATTGCAGTAAAAAGTGCCACAGCCTGTGGCACAATTGGAGAGCAGGATGAATAGAGAAAAGACAAAGGTTTATACCTACTGAGTGGAGTGTTGAGGCAATCGAAAAATCTGTGCGGCCGCATATTATTAAGCAGGGTCAAGGGTGTCGGCTTGTTTCCGCATACGAACGCGGTTGATAAAATGGCATTTTCGAGTTATTGTCTAAACTTAATGTCGAGAATCATATTGTGTCAAGAAACAACCCTATTTGTTTTCTTAAGAATCTTGACAAACTATCAATTGATGCATATACTATCAATTGATTGTGGATATATTAAGGGAGGTGATTGGCATTTTTCTTAGTACACAATCGAAAAAAAGAGAAGTCATCGCTTTCCTGGAAGAATTAAAGGAACTTCTGGGAAAAGAGGATTTTAATCCAGACTCTGATCTTACGCTGATAAAAAAGAAAAAAACTAATGATGAGGAGTACTCTACACCATATACATTATTGGATTTAGACTATGATGCCGGGGATGTAGTAGAGCGGCTAAAAGAATTAACAGTTGCTGAACATTCTGAAACAAAAATTGACAAAGATAATTTGGATCCACCGTTGCTATTTGTATTTGGCAAAGATATTAACAGAAAGCTTGTCTATGTCAAGCTGAAGATCAAAGGAGGTCAAAAAAGACGCGTATTATGCGTGTCGTTCCATTATGCAAGGGATTCTATGAAATTTCCATATGCATAAGTGGAAAGGAAAGGAGGCAAACAATGGCGGCCAGCACATTGATTAGAAAGATTCATATGAATTGTCCATTATGTGACAAAACACATGAAATTGAAGAAAAAAAGCGCTTTGCAACTGTTACTCTGAAAGGAGATAAGGTGGTCTATGAAGAACGGTTTTATTTTTGTGCAAATGCTGATGATGAGGAAAATGAATTTGAAACTGGCTCTATGACAAATGAAAATCTCCTCAGTGCACGAAATGCATATCGAGCTAAGCATGGACTGCTTACTTCTGATGAGATTGTTGCGATAAGAGAGAGCTACGGATTATCTCAAGTAGATTTGGCAAGATTGCTCGGATGGGGAGAAGCTACGATTTCTAGATATGAGACCAAGGCAATCCAAGATGAAGCGTACGATACCATGTTGCGGTTGATAAAAGATAATCCTCTGCAAGCTTTAGAATTCCTAAAGAAAAATGCCGATAAATTTCCGGACCTTAAGAGGATTGAGGTAAGATCTAAAATTGTAGAGAAATTGGATTCGTACGGAAAGGAATATCTGACACGAAAAGCATTTGAAGGCGAGTATGCAAGTTTTGAAGAACCCTCTGATTCAAATGGATTTGTTTTGCTGAACATAGATAAGCTTGAGGCGGCTATTTCTTATATAGCGGAGAAAGTATCGAATCTATTTAAGGTTAAGTTGATGAAAATGCTTTGGTATGCTGATGCATTGTCTTATAAAGAGAATGGATACGCAATTACTGGATTGGTTTATCGACATAATGAAATGGGTGCACTTCCTATTGGGCATTATAGCCTTATGAATCTTGAGAATTTGAATGTTCATGAGGAGGTAAGCATCAATTATGACTCTATGCTTCATATTTATCCTAGTAAAGGTATGGACTATAGTGTGTTGAGCAATAAGGATATAACTGTTTTGGATGCCGTGATAAAGAAGTTTAAGAATTATAAGGCTCAAGAGATAGTTGACTATATGCATGAAGAAAAAGCGTATAAAGGAACAAATCCCGGAGAGATAATACCTTTTTCAATGGCGATAGAGATAAGGGATTTCTAAAATTTGACCGATTTTTTGTTATGTGGGGCGCTTACAGAGATGTGAGTGCCATGTGCAACCTGTCGCAGGGAATTGGGGAAAATGCAACAAATAATGCCACAGCAGAAATGATTATGACCATCCACGAGAAGGATCCGGAAGCTTAAAGCAGTGCTTTTCGTCCCTCCCCAAAATAATTATTGTTGAAAAGAGTATGAAGCCGCGTTATGATGAGAATGGGTATCTGATGATGGGCATGGAAGAATTCTTGCTGGATGCGGATAGTTTACTTATTTGACGACCTGATGTGAGCTTGATCTCATGGATTGATTTTTGAGAAATATTACAGAGCGAAACTGCAAATGGGAGGTTAGAAATGAACAGAAGAAACCTAAATGAGGTCATTCGCTTGAGTGATGAGCAGAAGAAACAGCTTGCCAGTGAGATAAAGGCATTTTATCTGGATGTCCGGGGGCAGGAGATTGGAATGATTGAGGAGCAGCAGCTCATATCATTATTTTGTGAGCATTTGGCGCCGATCATCTATAATAAAGCATTGGATGATGCCATGTATTGGTTAAAAGAACAAATGGGGAATGTTGAGGTTGATTATTGCCTGTTATATAAGGATATTTGATAAGTGCATGATGTCTATGGATACAGCCTCAATAAAATGCCGACGTTTGAGAAACAATCCGCTGGTATCAGCAGGATATATATGTTAAAATATGACAAAAAGAGGAGGGTTTATCATGCAGGAGGTTTATGAATTTTTAAAAAATTGCGGTACTTATTATCTGGCAACGGTAGAAGGCAGCCAGCCAAGAGTCCGCCCGTTCGGTACGATTGATTTGTTTGAGGAAAAGCTTTATATCCAGACCGGTAAGTCTAAAGAAGTATCGAAACAGATCGCCCAAAATCCCAAGGTTGAGATATGCGCTTTTGCAGATGGAAGATGGCTGCGTATTGCGTGCTCACTTGTAAGGGATGACCGTATAGAAGCAAAAGAACATATGCTTGATGCCTATCCGCATTTAAAGGGCATGTATTCCGCCACGGATGATAATACGGAAGTTCTGTATATGAAAGACGCTGCCGCTGTTTTTTCATCTTTTACGGAAGCGCCTAAAACCGTCCGATTCTGATGAGTGTTGTATATATCCTTCTGCAGTGGACATGGGGGATCTTGCAGAATCTGATAGGTCTTGGGATCTTTCTGTGGCATATCAAAAATCCGCATTTTTTTTACCATGGAGCGGTTGTAACGGAGTGGGCTTCCGACAATGTTAGTCTTGGGATGGGGATGTTTATTTTTATGCGCAAGACCCGCGAGGACGAAGATATCACGGAGCTTCCAAAGAGCGGCGATTATGTAAGGACGCTTGTCCATGAGTACGGTCATACGATTCAGTCTGTCATTCTGGGACCTCTTTATCCGCTGGCGATTTCCATTCCCTCGGGATTGTGGTGCAATCTTCCGCAGGCTGCCGATTACAGGAGAAAAAATAAGGTTTCCTATTATGATTTTTACCCCGAAAAATGGGCGGATCATTTGGGCGGAAAGATTTTGAAATATAAGATTTCTGATAAGCAGGCATGACGACATAAGCGAAGGGAAGGATAAAATAGGATTTTTTAAGAAAAAAACAAAAAGTGTGGATAATGCGGGCAGTAATCCGAACAGCAGCTTTCAGCAGGTGTACACCGATATCAACCGCCGCTGGCAGGAGGCATACAGAGCCAATCCGCGTGTTTATGAAAAGGAAGGCAAAATAGTTGTAGGCTTGGCGCTTACCGAAACTACCGATTCGCTGTTTCCGCTGGTTCCCGAAAAACAGTGGGCGATAAGCGGCAAAACGATAGATCTGTGGTTGATTTCCATGGTGAGCATTACAAAGGACAGCGTTCTCGGGGAAATAGAGTATCATGAGGCGATAAAAAGGCTTCAGCCGTATATCCTTGCACAACAAGACGGCTGGGCGTTTATCCGCGGACTGACGCTTGCGGAAATGGAAGCGCTGTTTGAGGGCTTGCCGAGGGATATCCTCAACAGGCTGTAAATTGATACATTTGCGATAACAGGGAATTGCAGATACATGCAGTTCCTTTTATTTTTCTTCAACGTAAATGTCAATTTTTAAGATTATAAATTTGAATAAACATGTAACCTTTTACCCTTTTTATACGTGTTAAAAGCATAGGAGGTGAAACACATGGACATCGAGACGAACATAAGAGAAGCGGTCATAAAATATAGCGATACACTTTACAAAGTCTGTATTGTTATACTATGCAACGAGCAGGACGCGCAGGATGCCATTCAGGATACCTTTTGCCGGTATCTGGAGAAGAAGCCGAAATTTCGTGATGAGGAGCATGAAAAGGCTTGGCTGATCCGGGTGGCTACCAATATCTGCCGTGATATGATACGCTTTAGGCTCCGGCACCCGAAGGTTGACATCGACGAAATGGAAAACATACTTGTGGCGCCGGAACAGGAAGAAACATTAAAAGAACTTTTCGCATTGCCGGTCAGGCAGAAAACAGTCATTTATCTGCACTATGTGGAGGGATATCATATAAAGGAAATAGCGGATATCCTCGGCATTACGGAAGGCGCGGTAAAAACGAGGCTGCTGCGGGGCAGGGAACAGATGCGGAATGCGGTCAGTATGGAAGGAGGCATATAACAGATGGATGGATTTGAGATAAAAGAAGCAATGGAACAGATACATATTTCGGAAGAAATGCAGGAGGAGATCATCAAAAACGTCCGGAAACAGATGAAATACAGAAACAGAAGATCGAAATACAGAAAAAAAATGGCGGCATCAGCGGCAGCGGTCACGCTGGCAGCACTTGCAATCGGCTTTCCGGTACGGGCATTTGTGGCAAATATCGTAAGGGAACGGATGGAGAATATGCCGGCGGAAGAGGTTGAGGGTATCGTCGTTATGATGCAGGAGCAGGATGCATATGCCGCTCAGAATGTTCCTTCTCAGGATGCATCAGCCGATCCCATTGCAACGGAAGATCCCGGCAGGGAGGAAGGACAGCAGACGACAGGTCTGGCGGATGGTTTCTCAAGGGAGTATTCCGACGAAGAAAAAGAACGCAGCCAAGCGCTCTGGCAGGCATATAAGGAGGGGACATTTCCCGAAAATGTCATAGCGCAGGTGGACAATGTGGAAGACGCGCCGGAAGGAACGCTCTGCTATATCAGATCTACGGGTGTTTTCTGGCTGCCGGATCAGGAGATGACGGATGAGGAGATTCTGGAGATCATTGATTTTCAGCATAAGATGAGCTATGCTGTCTCACAGACACCGGCAGCGCAGGAAGCGAGAGCTGAGGCGGAAGCAGAGAGAGAACGGCAGCGGGAAGCGATACAGGCCGCAGGCGGAATCAGTAAAGAGGAAGCAATAGAGATTGCAATGGAACAGATGGAGTCCGATCTTGGCGAGAGAGCGGAAGGAAAAGAAATATTGAGATATCAGGACGGTTCTGCGGCAGTGCCTATATTGGATATATCAGAGGAAACGGCTTATGAGCATAAGGGAGATCTGGCTTATTACGTAAATTTTTACAATGCAAGCGACCATACCGGTTATACATGTATCATTGATGCCGTGGATGGAAGTATACTGCGCATTGATACGAATGAAACGATTTCAGAAGAATAAGTATCACATTAATGCTTTGAATGGCAGTATTTTAGATGTTTATGGACTGATGCCAACGCCGCTTTATTAGCGGCGTTGTTTTACTGTAGACGGATGACATGACGCAGGTGTTTCAAAAAAAGTGTAGGGGAGTTGATCAGAAAAATTGGTATTGAAAGAAACGGGAATTGAGTATTTGATAAAATTAGTTTATAATTATGGAAATAAACTGAATGTTGTATGGGAGAAAAATTTTATGAAAAGGTTGACCCGGATCGAACTATTGATTTGCATCATGAAGATGGTACATGAAATATCGTAAATGAGGAATACGGATAATGAAATTAAAGAACATTTTGATTGTGGTTAATGATATTGAAAAGTCGAAACAATTTTATCACGACTTGTTTGGACTTGATATGCTGCTTGACAATGATGGCAACATGATTTTAACGGAAGGCCTTGTACTCCAAGATAAAAAAATTTGGAGGGACTTTTTGGGGAAAGATATTATTCCGAACAGTAATTCGTGTGAATTGTATTTTGAAGAACAGGATATAGAAGCGTTTATTGAAAAATTGGAAAAAACATATCCCGGCGTTCAATATGTCAATCGACTTATGACGCATAGATGGGGACAAAAAGTAGTCCGCTTTTACGACTTAGACGGTAATTTGATTGAAGTAGGAACGCCTATGTAAAGTGAAAAATTCAGGGTAAACAAAAGACCATATTAGGGAGGAGTCAGAATGAGATTGAGTGAACTTTTAGCATATGATTCGATGGTGGTACAGTGCCACGACAATCCGGATGCGGACGCCCTTGCCAGCGGCTATGGGGTATACACCTATTTGAAAGAGCAGGGAAAGGATGTGCGCTTTGTCTATGGAGGGCGTTATCAGATTCAAAAGAGCAATCTGGTGTTGATGGTATCCGAGTTGAGGATTCCGGTTGAGCATGTGGAGGCTTTGGAGGCGCCGGAGCTTTTGATCACGGTGGACTGCCAGTATGGCGAGGGAAATGTGACAAGATTTGAGGCGGACACGGTTGCCGTCATCGATCATCATCAGGTCAGCGGCACGCTGCCCCCGCTCAGTGAGGTCCGAAGCAATCTGGGCGCATGTGCCACCGTGGTAAGGGAACTGTTGAAGCTGGAGGGAGTGGATATCAACGACAATAAAAGTCTGGCTACGGCGCTCTATTACGGGCTTATGACTGACACCAACAATTTTACGGAGATTTTCCATCCGTTGGACAGGGACCTGCGGGATGACGCGGCTTTTGACAGAAGCATGATCGTCCATTTCCGAAACGCGAATCTGTCCCTGCGTGAGCTGGAAATTGCCGGGGCGGCGCTGATGAATTACCGCTATCATGAAGAGTACCGCTATGCAGTGGCCATGGCGGAGCCCTGTGATCCGAATATTCTGGGTATGATCAGTGATCTGATGCTGGAGGTGGACACTGTGGATACCTGTCTGGTGTACAGCATGCTGCCCTTTGGCATCAAGATTTCCGTGAGGAGCTGTGTGAAGGAGGTAAAGGCAAGCGAACTTGCGGAATTTATCACGGATGGCATCGGCTCGGGCGGCGGGCATTTGGAAAAAGCGGGCGGCTTTATCCAGATGGAGCTGCTTAAGAAAGTGGAAGAGCCTCTGGCCAAAAAGGTAAGCGAAAGCGGCGAGGGAATTGAAGAATTTCTGCTTTGGCGCATGAACAGCTATTTTGACAACAGCCGGATCATTCACGCCGCGGAGTACCAAATAGACATTTCCGGAATGACGGCATACAAAAAGAAGAAAGTTCCCCTGGGCTATGTGAAGGCCGATCAGGTTTTCCCCGTGGGCACAAGGATTTGTGTACGCACTCTGGAGGGAGATCTGGATGTACAGATCAGAGAAGATCTGTATATTATGATCGGGATCCTGGGCGAGGTGTACCCCAATGACGGAGCCAAATTTGAGCGCAGCTACAGCAGACTTGACGTTCCCTACGAGTTTTCGGGAGAGTATGCGCCTGTCGTCAAGGATGTGCTGGAGGGAAAAGACGTATCGCTGGTCCGCTATGCAAAATCCTGTGTTTCCAGCGGTGAGGTACATATCTATGCGAAAAAACTGGATCACCGCGTGAAGATATTTACCGCATGGGACAAGGAGAAATATATGCTGGGAAAAGTGGGGGACTATCTGGCAGTGCGCATGGACGACCTGCACGATATCTATATTATAGAGGGCAGTATTTTCCATAAGACCTATGAAATCATGTGAGTTAGGGAGGAAGAAAAGCAATGAGTAAGATTATACAGCGTGCACTTGCGATTCTGCCTGCTGTTCTTCTGCAGGTTCTGTGGATGTATATCCTTCTTAAATGGTTTGCGCCCTGGGCGGCGGTCATCAATTTTGTTTTGTCCATCCTGTCGTTTTTATTTGTCCTTTACCTGATTACAAAGCAGGATGAAAGTACTTATAAAATCCTTTGGCTGTTGGTGATCCTGACATTCCCGATTCCCGGCGCGGCGCTCTATGTGATCTTCGGCAATAAGGGCACAACAAGACCGCTGCGAAAGAAGCTGGATAAGGCGGGGAGGCTTCCGGAGGACAAGACGGACACGATGCCTTTGTATGCGGCGCTGTCCGGCGAGAATAACCGCCTTTCGCAGATTTTCCGCTGGATAGAAGGCAAAACCGGATCCGTATTGCATGAAAACCGGGATGCGAAGTATTACCCTCTCGGTGAAAAGCTGTTTCCCGAAATGCTGGCAGAGATGAATAAAGCTGAGCGATTTATTTTCGTGGAATACTTCATTGTCGAAAATGGGTTGATGTGGGATTCCATGGTTGAGATACTTGTAGGGAAAGCTGCACAGGGCGTGGATGTGCGCGTAATGTACGATGATCTCGGCAGTATTTCCACCTACACCAAAAAGGACGCAAAAAAACTCCGCCAAAAAGGAATCCGCTGCGTATCGTTCAATCCGCTGGTATTCGTGAAAGGAACCCTGAATTACCGGGATCACCGTAAAATGCTGATCGTTGATGGAAAGGTGGCTTTTAGCGGCGGTGTGAATCTTGCCGACGAGTACATCAATCATATTGAAAAGTACGGTCACTGGAAGGACATCGGCTTCAAACTGACAGGGGAGGCTGTTGGAAACTATGTGCGGATGTTTGCGGAGTTTTGGAACGCCTTCGCAGATGAGCCTGTCCCTGATGAATATCTGACGGGGGAAGAGCTTCCCACAAGCGGCGCGGCAGAAGGTTATGTACTCAGCTATTATGATTCACCGCTGCGTACCGACGCTGTCAGTAATGAGCTTTACATTGACCTGCTTTCACAGGCACAGGATACGGCATGGTTCTTTACGCCTTACCTGATGCCCGGCAATGCGCTTTTAGACGCCTTTGTAAGGGCCGCAAGGCGCGGTGTTGATGTGCGGATCATCATGCCGGGCATACCGGACAAAAAGCTGGTATACCGTATGTCACGCAGTTTCTATCCCGTTCTTTTGGAGGCAGGAGTTAAAATCTATGAGTATGTCCCCGGCTTCATTCATGCAAAGGCCTGTATTGTAGATGGTATCGTAGGAACAGTGGGAACAGTCAATCTTGACTACCGCAGCCTGTTCCTGCATTTTGAAAACAATACGTTATTTTACCATGCCTCCCTGTTAAATGATCTGAAAACGGATTTCCTTGATACGCAGGAGCAATGCCGCCAACGGACAATGGATGACATTGAGGTAGGCTTCAGAAAGTGGATTATGGATGGGATATTACGGATCTTTGCTCCGCTGTGTTGAAACGCTCCAAGATGATGTCTTAAATGTCTCAGAGCGTTTTTTCTGTGTATGGAAATTTGTAAAAAATCGAGGTGTCATTTTGGTGCCGGGAAAGAACGGCAAATCGGAATTTTGAAAGGGGATTTGATATGGTACATCTGTTTCGTAACGCTTTAGATATTTCAAGAAAATTAAAGCCTGAAATTCCTTTAATTGGTGAAAATTCCATACCCTTGCGCCATGAAATTGAATTTGAACTATCTATATAAAATTTCGGTTTATCGGTCAGCTAGGGTTTAAAAGAATATATTTTGGAGGATAAACAATGATATTCAAGTCTATGAAAGTAATAGATAAAACCGGATATGAAGTAATACTAAGGAATGCAGAAATAAATGATGCTGAAAATCTAGTGAAATTTTTAAAAATTACAACATCGGAAACACCATATTTGATCAGAGAACCTGATGAAGTTACTTTATCACTTGAACAAGAGCAGAATTTTATTCAGAAGGTAATGGATTCAGACAGGGAATTATTGATTGTTGCAATAATTGATGGGAAGCATATTGGAAATTGCTCACTTATGGGTATTGGAGAATATAGGAGATACCACCATAGGTGTAGCGTTGCAATAGCATTGTATCAAGAATATTGTGGTTGAGGTATTGGAAAAATTATGTTGCAGACTGTTTTAAAAATAGCCCCAAAAATCGGTTATGAGCAGGCAGAATTAGAAGTAATTGCAGAAAATAAGAATGCAATAGCACTCTATGAAAATTTGGGCTTTGAGAAGTATGGACATTTTCCTAATAATATGAGGTATGAAAATGGGAGATATGCAGATGCGTATTGGATGATGAAAAAATTGTGATAAATTCCGGTTGATGGGGATGATTAAAAACAGCACGAAATACTATAATGATATTTAGCAAATGACGAAAGCGGTTGAAGCAATGGATAAAGAATTTACAGAGAAATTGATGAAGCTTGTAATACCTATAACAATGCAGCAGCTTATGGTGGCTTTGGTAAGCGTATCGGATGCAGTTATGCTGGGGTTTCTTGATCAGGATTCCCTTTCGGCAGTATCGCTGGCGGGGCAGATCCAGTTTGTTTTCAGCCTGTTTATTTTTTCGGTAACAGGGGGTGTTTCCATACTTGCGGCGCAGTATTGGGGAATAAACGACAAATGCGCCGTTGAAAAAATTCTCGGAATAGGACTTAAAATTATGATACCTATTTCGGCAATTTTTACGGTCGCCTCGTTTTTCTGCCCGCGTTTTCTTATGCGGTGCTTTGCTTCGGACGTTATACTTATCGAAAAGGGAGCAGAATATTTGCGGATGGTTTCCCTGTCCTATCTTCTGTTGGGAATTTCTCAGGTGTATCTTTGCATAATGAAAAACTGTGGCAAGGCGGGGGTCGGCTCTGTTATAAGTTCCGCATCGGTGGTGATAAATATTGTACTGAACTGGCTTTTTATTTTCGGTATTGGGTTTTTCCCGAGAATGGAAATTGCGGGAGCCGCACTGGCAACCGTTATTTCAAAGGCGGCGGAGCTTATCTGTTCAATGGCTGTAATGCTGAAAAAAGACAGTGTGAAAATACGTCCCGCATTATGCCTGCACGTTGACAGGACGCTTGAAAAAAGCTATTGGAAATACGCCTTGCCCGTGCTGGGAAATAACCTTGTATGGGGTATCGGGTTTACAATGTACTCGGTAATTATGGGGCATTTGGGCAGCGACGCGGCGGCGGCAAATTCCATTGCGAATATTGTGAAAAATCTTGTCATATGCGTATGCGAGGGAATAGCCTCGGCAAGCGCAGTCCTTGTGGGAGCGGAGCTTGGAAGGGGATTTCTTGACAAAGCCAAAGGCTACGGCTCCCGGCTTTGCAGGATTTCAATAATATGCGGCGTAATTTCGGGTGTGGTGATATTATGCGTAATACCTTTTGTGCCGCTTTTTTCAAGTCTGTCACAAACAGCGCAGGGTTATCTTCGGGTAATGCTGGCGGTAAGTTCCTATTATGTTGTGGGCAAGGCTGTAAATATGACGGTCATTTCGGGAATTTTCCCCTCGGGCGGCGACTCAAAGTTCGGTTTTAAATGTGATACAGTTACAATGTGGTGCGTTACCGTACCTATAGGACTTGTTTCTGCGTTTCTGCTTGACCTGCCCGTAACGGTGGTTTACATACTTATAAACATTGACGAAATAGTAAAGCTGCCCGCTGTTTACGGGCATTACAAAAAATATTTATGGCTGAAGAATCTTACAAAGCAGGAGGGAAAATCAAGTTGAAAGGCGTGAGAAAATGCTGAAGCGGTTCAAAAAAGAATTTGAAGACTTAATGTCTGAGAAAATATATGGCTGGGGAATTGAGTATTTGTTAAAAATAGATTATAATCTATGAAGGTAAACCGGAATTTAGTGAGGGATTTATGCTTAATAATGAGTTGGTAAATATAGATGGAAAACAATTAGCATATGTAAGATTGAATGAGTGGAGTAATGAGGTTATTTTATTTTTTCATGGTTTTACTGGCTCAAAAGAATTTTTCCCAAAGGTAGAGGAGAAAAATATTTGTATTCTGTCCTTTGACAGACCGGGAGTTGGAGAATCATCGTTAGTTGAATATTATTTGATGGAAGATTTTTTAGAAAATATATATAAAGTGTTGAAAAATCATAATGTAACTTCCGTAAAAGTAGTGGGACACAGCGCGGGAGGGTATTATGCACAACTCTTTACTCAGATGTATCCGGAAATAGTAAAGTCACTCTCGCTAATAAGCAGCATGGTTCCTTTAAATTGTCCAAAAACTAAGAAGATCGTAAACGGACAATGGAAATTCATATCTTTTTTATCATTAAGAGCAAAGAAGGTTTCTCGGTTTTATTTTAATCAAATGGCAAAGAGTATAAAAAAAGATTATGAAAAGCAACTTGCAAAAAATATGAGCTCTCTTCCTGAAATGGAAAAGAATTTCATGGAAGAGAATCCTCAAATGATAAAAAATTCTATTTTGAATGCTGTTGCGAGCGAGGGTTTAGGCGTTTGCTATGATGCATATGCATTATGTCAGAAACGAGAAGCGGTAAAAATCTCTCCCAATATTCCTGTTTATGTTTGGCATGGAATAGAAGATACCACAATCCCTATCTCATTTGTAGAATATTTTGAATCTGAGTATGCAGTTAAACAAGTACATAAATTAGAGCAAGTTGGGCATATGCTTTATCTCCCTTATTGGAACGAAATTATGGAAGAAATCATAAATTGAGGAAACGGCGGCAGAAATGTCCGCCGTCTTGTCTTTTATAAAGCCAACCTTGTATTTGACAACTACAGATTTGTAAGTCATGTCAGCGGCTCTTTTTAACATGAGTCTGTTATGCTAATATACTTTCGGAGGCAAAAACAAATCAATTTGTTTAGCAATTATTGTGCCTACGGCAGCATGAATCCGCAGACTGTGGAAAGGCATGGAGGATTAAAATGAATATTATAAAAAGGCAAGTGGACGACAAGCCGCTTACCATAACAATAGAATATCCCTATCTTGATGAACGCACTAAAAAAATTATCCATCGTTTGGAACAACTCAATCTAAAAATATGCGGCAATAAAGACGGAAAGGAAATATATATTTCGGCTTCGGATATTTACTATATTGAGTCGGTTGAACGAAGAACATTTATATATACGAAAAGTGAAGTTTATACGATAAACAAAAAACTATATAAGATAGAGGAAGATTTGCATGGAACTAATATTATACGGATCAGCAAGTCCTGCCTGATGAATGCAGAAAAGTTATATTGTGTACGCCAACTTGCAAACAGTCAACTCGAAGCAACACTTGACAATGAAGAAAGGTTGATTGTTGGGCGAACATATCTAAAAGATATAAAAAGATTGATACAGGAGATTATGTGATGAAAAAAATAATGCAGAAAGCACTCATACTTGCGGCACTAATGATTGCAGTTGTTTTCTTGGTTTCGTATATAATGATTGGAACAACAGAGGAAATGATACTTGTATTTGAATTATTTGTATTGGCTTTTACCATCTCAGTGGTTCAATACTTTGCGGAAAGACTTGCTTTCGAAAATCGATTTGTTAATGTTATTTTTGAATATCTTGCCATATCAATATTTGTATTATTATACGGCTATTTTGTGAATTGGTTTATGAAATCAAATTGGTGGGCGGCATTTTTATATGTGGCGATTGTTTATATCCCGGCATATTTTCTTGATGTCGCAATCGTCAAAAGAAATATTGATTTTATCAATAAGAAATTAGAGGAGAAAAGGAAAAATGAAAACAAGAGCGAGTGATAGCAGTATCTACCTTGTACTCTTTTTTATAATCACTTTTGCATGGACTTGGGGATTTGGATTTGCCCCATTAGCGTTAGGGTTAGTGGGAACTCCTATCGGAACTTTTTTATTCTATTTTGGTGGTGGTGCGCCATCTGTAACGGCATTGTTTATTGTCTTTTTAACATATTCCAAAGAAGAAAAAAGGGACTATTTCAGAAGATGTTTTAGTTTCCACTATATGGGGTTGAAATGGCTGGTATTTATTATTATCTTCTTTGCGCTTATTTCCTTTTTGGGACTGGTCATCAGCACAAAACTGCGTGGACTTGAAATGCCGGGAATGGACTTCCTACATGCAATCATCAGAAATCCCGTAAATATATTACCGATTTTACTTATTTCATTGGTATCAGGACCATTAAATGAAGAATTTGGGTGGCGTGGTTATTCATTAGATAAGTTGTTTGCAAGATTTGGATTTGTAGGAGCAACCCTTATTCTCGGATTTTTTTGGGGGATATGGCATTTGCCATGGTACTTTACACCCGGACAGGCACAATATGATTTATTACAGACTTCTCCGATGGACGCTATATTATATATCCCCTCAATCATAATGCTTAACTTTGTAGTATCGTATGTTTATGTTAAGACAAAACGAAGTGTTTTGGCAGGGGCTTTGACACATATGTTTGGGAATTTACTGAACAGTCAATTATTATCGCCATATTCGGTTAAAGTTGGAATGACGATAAGAGTGATCAAGGTGATATTTTGCGTTTGTATTGCTCTATATTGCATATTTTCAAAGCGGTTCAAAAAAGAATTTGAAGACTTAATGTCTGAGAAAATATAAGGCTGGGGAATTGAGTATTTGATAAAAATAGATTATAATCTATGAAGATAAATAGGAACTATATTGATCATGGGGGTATCAAATGACAGAACATGAATTTAAAGCAAAGGCAACGGAATTGATTAAATTGATGATAGATACGATTGCGGATAAAGAATATACAAAACTTGTATCTATTATTCCACCGAAATCTTCATGGGCTTCCTTTCATGATGCAGAGCCGACGCCGGAAAATGTTTGTCTTGGATTTGGGGAATGGTTGGATGGACAATTAGCCATGTGGGAGGAAGATGAAGATAAAAAATTTGTTGTAGACCATTTTAATGAATCTTGTATAGGTAAAATAGAACTTGAAAATGATAACACTTCCTTTGTAACCTATAGTCCGACAAGTTTGGGAGAGGAATTGGACCTTTGGTTTGAAATAGACTTTGAGATAAAAGGTGATCAGATAACGGCAATATTTGATGTGAATATATAAAGGTTTATTCTTGATGATTAGGAAAGGAAATGAATTATGTATAAGAACATTGAAAAACAAACAAAATTACAGTTGAAAGACCAGATTGAATATCAACCGGGGCAGGTGGTCAGCAAAACGCTTGTGCAGAATGATAAAGTCAGCATGACAATTTTTTCATTTGATAAAGGGGAAGAAATATCCACCCACGCCGCAGGCGGGGATGCGATGGTAACCGTATTGGAAGGAACCGGGCGTTTTACCGTTGGCGGTGAAGTCTTTATCCTGAAGGAAGGTGAGACATTGATCATGCCGAAGGATATTCCACATGCTGTATACGGCGAAGAAAAATTTAAAATGCAGCTTATTGTTTCTTTCTAAGCAATTTATAGTAAAAAGTTTAAATTTGGTAGTGTCAAGTTTCTGACTTATAAGTCGAAAACTTTTCGAAAATTTGGATTTTTTGACGTGTAAGGACGAAAAAGATACACAGAGCATAATCATCCCATTAACAGATATAAATGTTTCTCTATCTTTTGTCGATATAACTGCCAAAGCAAACAAAAACCCACATTTTGAAAGGAGGCAAACGATGTCTATCACAGTATCAGCAGCATCAAGCTCCCACACGGTACAAGGCGGAAAGCAGACTTCATCGGCGAAACCGGCGTGGAATCCGAAGAAAGTATATAAATATCTGGAAGATATGAATCAGGGTTTTCAGAATTACAAAAAACAGGCGGTTTCTTATTATCGTTCCATGATTTCCCAGCAGGAAGGCGACGGAACCATGTGCGTGGAAGACTTGAAAAATGAAATTAAGGAATGGTTTCCGGAGTACACCCTGACAGATTCTGAACCGTCCAAAGTCGTTACCGGAAAATATTATCTTTACATAGACCAATCCCAGTTACAGAAAATGGCGTCTGATCCGGAGTATCGGGCGAAGGTATATGGTCTGATGGACAGCGAACTTCAAGGAAAGAAGGGCTATACATTGCAGTACAGCGACGGTAGAAATATTACCTTCCATACTACGGGAAGTATCTTCTCGCTGTGTGAGGCAAACCAGAATTTTGCCGGTGCGGATGGAATTCCTTACCGTGGCAGCTGTACCTCGGATCATCCGGTTTCTTCGTCTAACTCCCATGCACAGGTGCGCAGCATGAGCTTTCTCTATGACCACATTGACCCGGCAAAATCGGCAGCGAAGGAAAGAAAGGCGGCAGCGGTAAAGGCGGCAGAAAAAGCAGCAATGAAACGGTCTGAGAAAAAACAGGCAGCCAAGAAAATGGCGGAGAAAGAAGCGAATGAGAAAGCAATGGCGAAAAAGGCTTTAGCTGAGAAAGAGGCGAAAAAAGAACTGGCACGGGAGAAGGATGAGGCTGGTGAAATGGCTGATGAATGGCTGGAGCAGCAGATGGGAATTGGTGCAGGAACTATTTTTGACACCACAGCATAATCGCAAAAATACAACATTTTAACAAGGTGTTTTGTAAAAAATAGTTGGCGTTGTCTACAGATGTGGATTATAATAATGTGGACAATGTCAACTATATTTTATTTTATAGAGTAGCTATGGAGTTAGATTGAAAAATCATAGATTTTTCAATCGCAAATTTGTGCCTACGGCCCAAATTTACAGGTTGTGGAAAAACATGGGGATTAGTATGAAGCGTTTAATGAATCCAAGAGTGATGCTTATTATTTCAATGACAGTATTTGGTACTCTTGGTCTGTTTGTAAGAAATATTTCCGTATCTTCCGGGGAACTTGCGCTATACCGGGCAATTCTTGCAGCATTGCTGATAGCTGCTTTTCTGTTATTCACAAAACAAAAGATTCCGTTTCGTGAAATCAAAAAAGAAATTCCGCTGCTTTTGTTGTCAGGTGTGGCAATGGGATTTAACTGGATATTTCTTTTTGAAGCATATAGATACACTACGGTGTCCGTTGCCACCCTCAGCTATTATTTTGCTCCGGTCATTGTGACGGTAGCATGTCCCATTTTATTTAAGGAAAAGATGTCAGCAAAACAATGGATCTGTTTTTTTATGTCCACACTGGGCATTATATTGATTACTGGTCTTGGGGATCTGTCGGTGGGAAATAACCATTTTGTCGGCGTCCTTTTTGGACTTGGCGCGGCCTGTCTTTATGCCACGGTTATTCTGCTTAATAAGTTTATCAAAAAGGTGGAAGGCATACATAGAACATTATTGCAATTTATTGCTGCAATTCTTGTGCTGATTCCCTATGTGGGAATCACAAGCGGGGTTACACTTTCTGGTCTTAACAGTACAGGCTGGGGCTGCCTGCTGATTGTGGGACTTATCCACACCGGTGTGACTTACTGTCTATACTTTTCTTCGCTGAAAGAGCTTCCGGGACAAAAAGCAGCTATATTGAGCTATATTGATCCCCTCGTGGCTGTTCTTGTATCTGTTTTGATTTTGGGAGAAGACATTACTGCCATGCAGGTCATCGGCGGCGTTCTGATCTTAGGATTTACCCTATGGAATGAGACTACACCCCCAAATAGCGGGATGAAAGAAGGAGCGGATGATTATGGAATTGACCGTGTGTATCATCACAAAAAATGAGCGGGAAAGATTGAGATCGTGTCTGCAGGCGCTGCAGGGGCAGGATGTTGAGATCGTAGTCGTGGATACCGGTTCCACGGATGGAACGAAGGAGATGGTTTCAACTTATACGGACAGAATCTTTGATTTTGTGTGGCAGGATGATTTTTCTCTGGCAAGGAACTATGCTGCTTCGAAAGCCTCCCATGATATGATCATGATGCTGGATAGTGATGAGTATGTACAGGAGATGGAACTGGACGCTCTGGCGAAGGCGGTGGAAGAACATGCCGGCATGGTGGGAAGGATCAGGCGGATCAATCTTCTGGACCGTGACGGGGAGCAGCAGGAGATCAGCGAGTATATCAGCAGGATCTATGACAGAAGATACTATCATTATGAAGGCAGGATCCACGAACAGATTGTTCCGAAGGTTGTGGCTGCAGAAGAAAACAGCAAAGATTACAGGGTATATCAGACCGGCGTTGTCGTGCAACACGACGGTTATTGCGGCAGTGAGGCGGAGCTGAAAGCAAAGGTGGAGCGGAATATCACTCTGCTGGAACGGGAACTGGAAGCAAAAGGAGAAGATCCGTATCTCTGTTACCAGCTTGGAAAATCGTATTATGTTGCGAAGGATTATGCTGCTGCGGTTGCTGCATTTGACAGGGCGCTTAGCCAGGATCTGAATCCCAAGCTGGAATATGTGGTGGATATGGTACAGGCGTATGGATATTCGTTATTAAAGTCCGGGCAGACAAAGCGGGCGCTTTCTTTGGAAGGGATCTATGAGGAGTTTGGCGATACGGCGGATTTCCGGTTTTTGATGGGGCTGATCTATATGAACAACGGCCTGTTTGACCGTGCGGTGGAAGCGTTTTTAAATGCCGCCAAAGCGAAAGAGGCATATACCAAAGGAGCAGATTCTTTTCTGGCATATTATAATGCGGGCGTCATCTGTGAATGTCTGGAGGATTATGAGCGCGCAAGGAAGTATTATACGGCGTGTGGCGATTATCCCAGGGCAAAGGAGCGGCTGGCGGCAATAGGCGGATAAGATTGATTTGGTCGCGGAAGAAGGGGTCATAGGTTTTCAAAAAATTGTGTTATAGGTTTCCATAAAATAGTTGACATAATGAAAAAAATTGCATATACTCTAAATATGTAACAATTATGTAATACTTTTGTCATAAAATACATGTTCAGGGGGAAAGCAATATGAAATGTCCGTTTTGTGGTCATGAGAATACCAGGGTAATCGATTCCAGACCGGCCGAGGAGAATAACTCTATCCGCCGCCGCCGTGTGTGCGATGAGTGTGATAAGCGTTTTACGACGTATGAAAAGGTTGAGACGATTCCATTAATTATCATCAAGAAAGATAATAACCGGGAGGCGTATGACCGCAAAAAAATTGAGGCCGGAGTTCTTCGGGCTTGCCACAAGCGTCCCATCAGCGCAGATGCCATCAATAAGCTGATCGACGAGGCGGAGATCGAGATCTTCAGCAGGGAGGAAAAGGAGATCCCCAGCGCTGTCATCGGGGAGATCGTTATGGAGAAGCTGAAGAATCTGGAGGCGGTTGCCTATGTCAGGTTTGCTTCCGTTTACCGAGAATTTAAAGATATCAATACCTTTATGGACGAATTGAAAAAGGTGTTGGAATAGCTGCTGTCAGGCAAGGATTCAATCCCTGTCGGAATGGAATGTTCCGGCGGGGTTTCTTATTTACACTAAAAAATTTGACTGATTTCACACATTATCCATAAATATCGGGTAGAATGTATTTCAAATCCTATGTATGAGCGCGTGCTTGCATCAAAAATGATTGCATTTATGCCGCTATATAACATTTATCTGAGTACATGGATGTTATAATATGAATGGGTATTAAGGAAGAATAACGTAAATCGGATAAGAAATCAGATAAGAAATCAGATAAGAAATCGGAGAAAGAAAGGTGCGGTGATAGATATATGGAGAAGATCAAGATCCTGGTGGTAGATGATGAAGCAAGGATGCGCAAGCTGGTGAAGGACTTTCTTGTGAAAAAAGATTATGAGGTAATAGAAGCCGAGGACGGCGCAAAGGCGATGGAGCATTTCTATAATGATCAGGAGATCGCGCTGATCATATTGGACGTGATGATGCCGCAGATGGATGGCTGGCAGGTGTGCAAGGAAATACGGGAATCTTCCAAGGTGCCGATCATCATGCTGACTGCCCGCGGGGAGGAACGGGATGAACTCTTGGGATTTCAGCTTGGCGTGGATGAATATATTTCCAAGCCGTTCAGCCCGAAGATCCTTGTTGCCAGAGTGGAAGCGATCCTGCGCCGGGTGGTCGGAGAAGAAAAGCAGGAGAAGATGGAGGCGGGCGGCATCGTGATCGATCATGCAGCGCATATCGTCAGCGTGGATGGAGAGACGGTGGAGCTTAGCTATAAGGAATATGAGCTTCTCACTTATTTTATGGAAAATCAGGGGATCGCGCTTTCAAGGGAGAAGATCCTGAATCATGTATGGAATTATGATTATTTTGGGGATGCAAGAACGATCGACACCCATGTGAAGAAGCTGCGGAGCAAGCTGAAAGATAGGGGGGAATTGATCCGTACCATCTGGGGACTTGGGTATAAATTTGAAGTTTAATCTAGGACGTAAAATAAGTGAGTATAAAGGGTTACAAAGAAAAAAATAAAATAAATATAAAATAAATAAAATGCAATATAAAAAATATAAAGATAATATAAAAAATACAAATTAAAAATAAAAAATATGAACAATACAAAATGAAAATATGAATAAGATATAAAATTCAAGAAGTGGCAAAAAGCTGTAGTGAAATTACAGAGAAATAATAAACAAACAATAAATAAACTTTAAAGAAAATGAAAAATAAATATAAAAAAATTAAGAAATATAAATAGTTATAAATAAATAATAAATTATTGGCGCAAATTACAAAGAAACAATAATTTAACAATAGGAATTTATGTAAGAATATAAAAATATAAAAAATAATATGTAAATAAACTATAAAAAGTATAAAAACCAGAGAAATTATAAAGAAACCTTGGGGAAGGAGATACGGTATTATAAATGAAATATTCGATCAAAAAGCAGCTTGCATTTATATTTATCGTTCTTCTGGCTGTGATGCAGCTTTTGTGCTGGGTGACCAATGTGATTCTTTTGGAGCGTTATTATATTGCAAAAAAACGTGCCAATCTTTTAGCGGCATATGCAGTTATCAACGACTGGAGCAACCGGAAAGAAGTGGCAACGGAGGAGTTTGATGAAGCGCTCCATAAGATCTGCAGTGCGTACAGTATCAATTATATAATTACGGATGCGGCTTCCAATACGATCAAGACATCGATCAATGATGCGGATGAGTTTAACCGCCAGCTGCGGGATATCATATTTGAACGGGGCGATGATACGCAGGAGATTATTCTGGAAGAAGACAATTATACCATCAGTAACCTGCTCGATCGGAACGGAGAAGCGGAATATCTTGTTATGTGGGGTAATCTGGATGATGGTAATTTTTTCATGCTGCGGGCATCGATGGAGGGGATCCACAACAGCGCCAAAATGGCAAATGCGTTTTTCCTGAATGTCCTGATGGTTGTGGTCGTGCTGGCGGTGGCAATGATCTGGATCGTATCGGAGAAGGTGGGGGAACCGATCCTGGAACTTGCCGATCTTT
Organism: uncultured Lachnospiraceae bacterium; assembly: GCA_964421915.1. Lineage (GTDB taxonomy): Bacteria > Bacillota > Clostridia > Lachnospirales > Lachnospiraceae > NK4A136. The sequence continues at coordinate 169,963 of CAYQZB010000001.1, read as the reverse complement.
CCAAACGCATGGCGCAGCTTGATTTTGATGCAAGATATGAGGGCAATGATAAGAATGAGATAGCGATCCTCGGTGAGAGCTTCAACCTCATGTCTGAGAAGCTTGAGGAAACCATATCTTCCCTGAAAGCAGCCAATATCGAACTGCAGAGGGATGTGGAGAGCAAGACAAGAATCGATAATATGCGGAAAGAATTTGTTGCCAATGTTTCCCATGAGTTAAAGACGCCGATCGCGATCATTCAGGGATATGCAGAAGGGTTGATGGAGGGCATTACGGATGATCCGGAGAGTCAGAAATATTACTGTGAGGTCATCATGGATGAGACGGTAAAGATGAACCGCATGGTAAAAAATCTGATCACCTTGAGCCAGCTGGAATCAGATGCGGATGCCATTACCATGGAACGCTTTGACTTGACTGACCTGATTGGAAACTGCATCCAGTCGTCTGGAATTTTGCTCCGGCAGAATGGGATCCATATGGTCTATGAGCCGGCGCAGGAAATAAATGTATGGGCGGATGAATATCAGATCGAGGAGGTATTCCGCAATTTCCTTTCCAATGCGATCCATTATGCCGCGGTATCAAAAACAGCGGCGGAGAAACGGATAGAAGTCACTGTAGTGAAGGAGGACGGCAAAGCGCGTGTCAGCGTATTTAATACGGGAGAGCAGATTCCGGAGGAGAGTCTGGAGCATATCTGGGATAAATTTTACAAGGTCGATAAAGCGCGTACCAGAGAATACGGCGGCACCGGTATCGGGCTGTCGATCGTGAAGGCGGTCATGGAGCGTATCGGACAGCCATATGGCGTAATCAATCATGAAGAAGGCGTGGAATTTTATTTTGAGCTTGAGGTTGCATAAAAAACTGGTGTATAAACGGTTTTTAACTGGTTTTTGACTGAATGGATATCATAAAATGAAACTAAGGAATTGTAATTTGGAAAGATTTTCGTTATAATAAAAAAGTGTGGGTCTCACAGCCTGCACTTTTGGTATAAATGGAAACTTTTAATCATGTATAAGATATGGATTGTTTTTGGAGGAAATGGATGAAGAATTATACGACAGGAGCATTCATGGCGTTGGCGGGGGCGGTCGTGATGCTGACATTGAACGGATGCGGCAATGCAATTCCTGAAATGACTCAGGAACAGCAGGATATGGTGACGGAGTATGCTGCGCAGCTGCTGTTAAAATATGATGCCAATTATAAGGGTACGATATTGACGGAGGAACAGAGCAGGGAAGCAGAGGAAGCATTGCTCAGGGACGCGGAGCTGGCGGCGCTGATACAGGAACGTCAGGAGATGCAGCAGGTAGCGGCAGGAAATGAAAGCGGCAGTGAAGGGGAGAACTCCTCAGAGCCGGAAGTGCCGGCATATACGGATGTGGATTCTTTCCTTGGAGTGTCAGACAGCGTAGAGATAGAATATGCGGGTTATCTGGTATGCGACAGCTATCCGGAAGGTACGGAGGCAAATGACTGGCAGGGGGTTGCCAGGGCAACTTCAACCAATAGCAAGCTGGTTGTGTTTACATTTACTCTGAAAAATGTAAGCGGCAGTGATTATCTGCTGGATATGGCGTCTCTGGGCGCAAAATTCAGCTTCCGCATCAATGGGAATATTACAAAGACATCCCTGACTACGCTTTTGACCAACGATCTGATGATGTACCGGGATACGATTCCGGCGGGAGAGACTGTAAATGCGGTGCTTCTGATCGAGATGCCTGCGGCGGATACGGAAAACTTTTCCGGCATCAAGCTGATCATGAAGCTGGGAGACAGCCGTGCGGAGACGACTCTGCTGTAAAGGAGTGTGTTATAACTATAAAATAGAAAGAGGGAGAAGATAATGAAGAAATTTATGGAGGAATTTAAGAAATTTGCATTAAAGGGCAATGTCATGGATATGGCGGTCGGCGTCATCATCGGCGGCGCGTTTACTGCCATCGTTACATCTTTGACAGACAACTTCATCAATCCGTTGATTGCGCTTTGCACAGGCGGTACTAATGGCGAAGGGGTAGTGATCGGCGGTACGTTTTCGATCGCCGGCGTTGCATTTAATTATGGCGCGTTTTTGTCGGCGGTCGTTAATTTCCTGATCATGGCGTTGATTCTGTTCTGCCTGCTCAAAGGCATCAACACGCTGATGTCGATTGGTCATAAGAAAGAGGAGCCAGTAAAGACAACAAAAATATGTCCTTACTGCCGGAGCGAGATCCCGAAGGAAGCCTGCAAGTGCGCGCATTGTACTTCGGATGTGGAAGTTGAAGCATAAAAACAAAGGCAGCGCTTTATTATGCGCAAAAAGCGTGTGCGATTGTGGGAATATAAAAGAGGAATGGATGGTGCGCGGATGAAGATTTTTGTAACGGGTGTCAACGGCCAGTTGGGTCATGATGTGATGAATGAATTGAAAAAGCGTGGTCATGAAGGAATCGGTTCGGATATTACGCCGGAATATGCGGGGACGGCAGATGGAACGGCGGTAACTTCCATGCCTTATGTTGCGTTGGATATTACGGATCTGGCAGCGGTAGAGAAGACGTTGGCGGATCATAAACCGGATGCGGTCATCCACTGTGCGGCGTGGACTGCCGTGGATATGGCGGAGGATGATGATAAGGTGGAAAAAGTGCGGGTGGTCAATGCGGACGGGACAAGGCATATTGCCAAAGCCTGTAAGTCATTGGACGCGAAAATGTTATATTTATCCACGGATTACGTCTTTGACGGAGAGGGCACAGAACCATGGAAACCGGACTGCAAGGAGTACAAGCCGTTAAATGTATATGGACAGACGAAGCTGGAAGGCGAGCTTGCAGTTGCGGAAACATTGGAACATTATTTTATCGTGAGGATCGCGTGGGTATTTGGTGTTAATGGCAGTAATTTTATCAAAACGATGCTGAAAGTCGGTAAGACACATGAAAAACTTACGGTTGTCAATGATCAGATCGGAACGCCCACTTACACGTATGATCTTGCAAGGCTGTTGGTTGATATGATAGAAACGGAAAAATATGGTTATTATCATGCCACCAATGAAGGAGGATATATCAGCTGGTATGAATTTGCGTTGGAGATCTTCCGTCAGGCAGCAGAGCTTGGACATGAGGAGTATCGGACGCAGCGGCTGACGGTAACCCCTGTCTCCACAGCTGAATATGGTATTTCTAAGGCAAAAAGACCATTTAATTCCAGACTGGATAAGTCCAAACTTGCAGAAAATGGCTTTCAGCCGCTGCCGGACTGGCGGGATGCAGTAAAAAGATATCTAAAAGAAATAGAAATTTAAAGATTTAATAGACTTTTATGTTACTTTTGTGTTATAATGTCTTAGTAAACTGTTCGGTTTAGGACTAATGTATTGAGAGGTGCAAAACTATGGATTCAAAAATACTTTTAGAGAATGGAACAAATGAACTGGAGATACTGGAATTTACGATTGATGGCAATGCTTACGGTATCAATGTTGCAAAGATCAGAGAGATCATTGCTTATCAGCCGATTACGCCGGTTCCCAATGCACACCCCAGCGTTGAAGGCATTTTTATGCCGAGGGATACGATGATCACGGCGATAGATCTGAAGAACTGTCTGCAGCGTGGCGAATCTAAACCGGGCGGACTTCTGATTGTCACTAATTTCAACAAATTGGATATTGCCTTCCATGTGGAGGCTGTCGAGGGGATTCATCGTGTATCATGGACAGAGATCATCAGACCGGATTCCACGATCTCAACGGCGGAGGAAAGTGTGGCAACAGGTATTGTAAAGATCAACGGTCAATTGGTTATTATTCTCGATTTCGAGAAGATTGTTACTGATATCAGCCCGGAGACAGGTTTGAAGGTTGAAGAAATCGATGCGCTGGGTGTCAGGGAAAGATGCGATATCCCGATTCTGATTGCTGAAGATTCCGCATTGCTGAATAAACTGATTGTTGATTCTCTGAAAAAGGCGGGATACACTAATCTGCGCCATACGGAGAATGGACAGGAGGCTTGGGATTATATTTCGAAGTGTAAGAAAGAAGGAACTCTGGATCAGCATGTACATATTGTGATCACGGATATTGAGATGCCGTTGATGGATGGACACCGCTTGACAAAGCTGATTAAGGATGATGATGAGCTACACAATATTCCTGTTATTATTTTCTCGTCACTGGTCAATGATGAGATGAGAAAAAAAGGAGAACAGCTCGGTGCTAATGCACAGTTATCCAAGCCTGAGATAGGCAATCTTGTTAAGGTGATCGATCAAGTGCTGGGACGATAGGCAGGGTGTGCGCCGCGTTATTGTACATAGCCAATAAGAAAATGATAGGTAGCGCATCCTGTGGGTGCGCTATTTTCAAGAAAAGCTGAAAAAAAGCGCAAAAAGCGTGCGCAATTATGGAAAAATAATAATAAATTGCATTGATGGGAACAGCGGATCATGATTTTAAAAACAGATGATGCGTGGGAAAAAATAAAAAACAGTCTTCAGGAAGCTGATAAGGTTCTGGTCGGAATCGGATCGGAATTGGAATATACTGAAGGTGAAGATATGCAGAGATTCAAAAGCGCATATGCGAAACTTCGGGGAATGCTTGCAGAAAAGGATTATTTTGTGATTTCCTTATGTATGGATGATGTGATATACCAATCCTTTCTGCCAGGAGAAAATGTAGTCTGTCCCTGCGGCGGACGGAGACTGCTGCAGTGTGCGGATGCCTGTACGGATGAACTTTATCAGGTGAGTGAATTGTGTGCGGAAGTCCTTCCGTATCTGGAAAAAGCGCAGTGGAAGCAGGCGGAGGAAATGCTTCCCGGGTGTCCCAAGTGCGGAAAGCCGCTGGTATTTAACAATATCCTTACGGAAAATTATCTGGAAGAAGGCTATCTGGAACAGTGGGAAAAATATAAAACATGGCTGCAATCAACAATCAATAGAAGCTTATGCGTGATTGAGTTTGGCGTCGGTATGCAGTTCCCGAGCGTGATCCGATGGGCATTTGATAAGCTGGCATATTATAATCAGAAAGCGGAATTTTACCGGATACATTCTACGTTATATCAGCATACAAAAGAGAATGGGGAACGCGGGTACTCTGTTAAGGAACATGGATTGGAGTTTCTGTTGTCCGCAAACCAATAAGTATGTGAAATAAAATCAACCTATTGTGAGAAAGGTATGGTTAATAACATGAGTTCTACGGAAGAATATCTTGATCAATTACTGGCGGCGGCTATACAAGCGAATAATGAGCTGCATGGAATTGCAAATAAGAAAGAGGAGCCTTCTTCTAAAAAGGAAGAAGCTTTAAAAGAACGGACAAAGAAAGCGCCGGTAGATGAAACGCCGATAGCGGAAATTCCGGTAGAAGCGCAGACTGTCAATCCGTCTCTGGTAAACCAGCCTTGGAGTGATATGGAAAACATGTCAGTGGAAACACTGCTTTCCATGACGGAAGGTCAGCCACAGGAAGGATTGGAAGAAGCGGAAAGCGGGGAAGAAGCGTCCGGGCCGGAGATAAACGATGATCCCAACCACGTCATGACAGCGGATGAGATCGCCGCGCTGCTGAGCGCGCAGGAAGGATTGGAAGAAGCGGAAAGCGGGGAGGGAGCGTCCGAGCCGGAGATAAACGATGATCCCAACCACGTCATGACAGCAGATGAGATCGCCGCACTGCTGAGCGCACAGGAAGGATTGGAAGAAGCGGAAAGCGGGGAAGAAGCGTCCGAGCCGGAGGTAGGCGACGATCCCAATCATGTCATGACAGCGGATGAGATCGCCGCGCTGTTGAGTGCGCAGGAAGGATTGGAAGAAGCG
>CAYQZB010000001.1:0-164025 GCA_964421915.1 uncultured Lachnospiraceae bacterium | reverse complement strand
GTCCGAGCCGGAGGTAGGCGACGATCCCAATCATGTCATGACAGCGGATGAGATCGCCGCGCTGTTGAGTGCGCAGGAAGAAGCAGAGCTGGATGATGATGCTTTATCGGAAGAGGATATTGCGGAGCAATTGAAGCAGGCGGAACTTCTTGACAGTGAAGATATGGCAGGAGATGACGATCTCGATATTACCCAGCTGATTGATGGACTGGATGGCGATGATGATGATCTTAGCGATATTGCCGAACTCTTAAAGAAGTCGGATCAAAATGAGCTTGTAGAGGAAAGCATGACCGGGGAAGGGGAAAATGGATTCTCGCTGGATGATGGTATGACCTTTGAAGAAGACTCTGCGGATGAGGAAGATAAAAAAGGAAAAAAGAAAAAGAAGAAAGAAAAGAAAGCCAAAAAAGCGAAAACGGATGCGGAGGGAGAATCGGCAGAAGATGAGGAAGCACGGGAAAAGAAACCGGGATTTTTCCAAAGACTGCTGGGAGCTTTGACATCGGGTGAGGATGATGAAAGCACCGTTCCGGAACAGGATATTACAAAGCTCAGCGATGAAAATCTAAATATCCTGAGTGAGCTGGATGCGGAGGATGCTAAGAAAAAGGAGAAGAAACCGAAAAAAGAAAAGAAAGAAAAAGAGAAGAAAGAAAAACCCAAGAAAGAAAAGAAACCAAAGAAGGAAAAAGTCGGTAAGGCAGCGAGCGAGACTGATAATGCTCCAAAGATTCCAAAGAAATATATCATAAGGACATTTGCGCTTGCTTTTTCCGTATTGGCTGCGCTGCTGCTGCTTGCTGTCTGTGTCCCGGGGATGCAGATCAAGCAGAATGCCAGAAATTCCTATTATCAGGGCGATTATATGGAAGCCTTTATGACGATGTACGGAAAGGAACGCAGTGAGAGCGACCAGCTGATCTACGAAAGCGCGAGGACAATTGTGCTTTTGCAGCGTAAATATGAATCCTATCTGAATAATAAATCAATGCATCTTGATTATCAGGCTGTAGATGCGCTGATTCAGGGAGTTGGAAAATACGAAGAGCTGCTATCGGAAGCAGAGCGATTGGGCGTTGTCAGTCAATTGAATGAGATCAGGGGGCAGATGGAAAATGCCATGATGACCGACTATCAGATAACGTGGGATGAAGCAAGGGAAATATTAAGGTATGATGCTTTGGATTATACCAATAAACTGTATTCCCTGGTGGATGGAACGCCATTTACTTTTAAAGTGGATGAGATCAATGCGATCTACGGACTTCCGCTTTCGTCCGTGACGGAACCTTACGTACCGACGGGTGACGATCCGACAGGCGGTGGGCAGATTGAATCAATGCCCGATATCCTTCCGGAGGAGGAAAGTTATATTAACCAGCAGGGGGAGAACCCTGAGGAAACGACGGCAGGAACGGAGACAGCTCCGGTGCAGACAAACCCGGTGCAGACACTTCCGGCAGAGGGCAGCATCAATGGCAATCCGGTGGATGTACAGATCGAGAGCAATCAGTTTTAGGGATAGGGGAAATAAATAGAATGGTGGCAATCATTGATTACGATGCCGGCAATATCAAAAGCGTTGAAAAGGCAGTACAGCGCCTTGGACAGGAGGCGGTTGTGACGCGGGATGTAAAACTGCTTCGTAGTGCAGAGCATATCATCCTTCCGGGAGTAGGCGCTTTTGGCGATGCTATGGAAAAACTAAAAAGATATGAGCTTATACCGGTCATTCATGAGGTTATTGACAGTGGAACTCCATTTTTGGCTATCTGTCTGGGATTGCAGCTGTTATTTGAAGAGAGTGAAGAATCCCCCGGAGTTCCGGGACTGGGTATTTTCAAAGGAAGTATCCGTAGGATACCGGATGCGGAAGGGTTGAAGATTCCTCAGATTGGCTGGAATTCCTTACATTTTCCAAGGGAAAGCAGACTGTTTCAAGGATGTAAAGAAGAAGCGTATGTTTATTTTGTTCATTCGTATTATTTAAAGGCGGCAGATGAATCCATTGTTTCTGCAGAAACAGAGTATGGGATTACGATACATGCAGCGGTAGAAAAGGAGAATGTGTTCGCCTGTCAGTTTCATCCGGAAAAGAGTTCTGAGGTGGGGCTGCATATGTTGGAGAATTTTCTGGATATTAGGAGAGCATGATGCATACGAAACGGATTATTCCCTGTCTGGATGTTAATGCAGGGCGGGTGGTAAAGGGAGTCAATTTTGTAAATCTCATTGATGCGGGCGACCCGGTAGCGGTTGCAGAGGCATATGATAAAGCGGGAGCGGATGAGGTTGTTTTTTTGGATATTACAGCGTCCTCTGATGACAGGGAGACTGTAGTAGATATGGTTCGTAAGGTTGCTGAGAAAGTATTTATCCCGTTTACAGTAGGTGGAGGCATCCGTTCTGTTGAGGATTTTAAAAAGATACTCCGGGAGGGTGCGGATAAGGTGGCAGTTAATTCGGCTGCAATCATGAACCCTTCGTTGATTGCAGAAGCGGCGGATAAATTTGGAAGCCAGTGTGTGGTAGTTGCGATCGACGCGAAAAGACGGGAAGACGGCAGCGGATGGAATATCTTTAAAAACGGCGGACGTGTCGATATGGGAATAGATGCTGTAGAATGGGCGATGAAAGCCGACCGGCTGGGCGCGGGTGAAATTCTTCTTACAAGCATGGACTGTGATGGGACCAAAGCCGGATATGATCTGGAATTGACGAAGATCATATCAGAGAATGTATCTGTTCCGGTGATTGCTTCCGGCGGAGCAGGAACAAAGGAACATTTTTATGAAGCGTTGACGGTTGGAAAGGCTGATGCGGCATTGGCAGCATCGCTGTTTCATTTTAAAGAACTGGAGATCTGCGAGTTGAAAGAGTATCTGTATAATATGGGGATTAGTGTGAGAAGAACTTTTAGCTGCTCGTAGCAAGGGTCTGCCAAATTGAAAATCAGAGTTTTTCAATTGCAGAAAAGTTCTAAGTCTCACACCGAAGAATGCCCAAAGCGCGGGCATTCTTCACAGGGATTGTTGTTGTGCGAACATGAATGGAAGATAGGGTGTCAGTATGGCAGGGATTACAAATGATTGGCTGCCGGTTTTAAATCCGGAATTTAGAAAACCATATTATAAGGAGCTGTATCATAGGGTCTTGGAGGAGTATAACACAAGACAGATATTTCCCGCCTCGGAGGATGTGTTTAATGCGCTGCATCTGACGCCGCTGCATGAGATCAAGGCGGTCATTCTGGGGCAGGATCCTTACCATGATATAGGACAGGCACACGGACTTTGTTTTTCCGTAAAAAAGGGAGTTGCCATACCGCCTTCTCTGGTGAATATCTATCAGGAGCTGCATGATGATCTGGGATGCAGCATTCCGGAGCATGGATATCTGGAACAATGGGCAAAGCAGGGAGTTCTGCTGTTGAATACCGTGTTGACGGTCAGGGCACATCAGGCCAATTCCCACAGGGGGATCGGCTGGGAACAGTTCACAGATGCTATCATAAAGGCGGTCAATGAACAGGACAGACCGATTGTATTTCTGCTGTGGGGTGCGCCGGCACAGAAAAAGAAGGCGATGCTGGATAATCCAAAGCATCTGGTGCTGGAAGCGCCGCATCCAAGCCCGTTGTCGGCATATAGAGGATTCTTCGGATGCAGGCATTTTAGTAAAACCAATGAGTATTTGATGGCAAACGGGGTGGAGCCGATTGAATGGCAGATAACATAAAAAGATTAAGATAAAAGAAGGAGGTTGCAATGGGCAAAACATTTGAACGGCTGGTGGATATCCTGAAGGGACACCGTGTGTTTATCCAGACGCATAACTGTCCTGATCCGGATGCGATGACGTCGGCTTACGGGCTGCAATATTTATTGAAGGCAAAGGGGATAGAGAGCAAATTGGTCTATGACGGCGTGATCTCAAAATTTTCGGATCTCAGATTGATTGATTATGCGAAGATGGAGATTTATTATGCAGGGGATCTTGAACTTTGTGATGAGGATTATATTGTGATCGTCGATGCGCAGAAATATAATGAGAACTGCACGGATCTGACAGGGGAAGAAGTGGCATGTATCGATCATCATCCCACGGTTGTAAAATGTGATGAATATAAATATAAGGATGTCCGAATGGTGGGCGCTTGTTCCAGTATTATAGCAGATTATTTTATGGAGGCGGGGATAGAGTTTGATTCGATGATCGCTACCTTGCTGCTGTACGGCATTAAGATGGACACGCTTGATTTTACCCGCGGCGTTACGGAGCTGGATGTGAAGATGTATTATATGTTATTTAAATATGCGGATCATGAGTTTCTGGCACAGATGCAGGTCAATCAGATCGATTTTAAGGATCTGAGGGCATATGGCGCTGCGATTGATAATATTTCACTATATAAGGATATCGGATATGCTTGTATCCCATTTGACTGTCCCAACGGTCTGATCGCAATTATTTCCGATTTTATTTTGGCATTGGAGCAGGTGACATTCAGCGTAGTCTATGCGGTTCGGGAGGAGGGGTATAAATTCTCCGTCCGTTCGGAGCGGGAAGATCTGGATGCAGGGCAGATCGTAAGAAGCGCTTTGCGGCAACGCGGGATGAACGGTAACGGCGGCGGTCATTCCTTTATGGCAGGGGGATTTTTGCCTATAGAGGATACCTTGAAACTGGGGAAGGATCCCAGAAAAGAACTTGAGATGATTTTTGATACGATAATATATCCCGGAGATGAAGATTATGAAAAAAATACCATTTATATCAAAACAGCAGATTGAGGAAATCGTAAAAACATATCCCACGCCATTTCATATTTATGATGAGAAAAGTATCCGTGAGAATGTCAAGGCATTGCAGGAGGCATTTGCGTGGAATCCGGGTTACCGGGAATATTTTGCGGTAAAGGCGACGCCGAATCCATTTTTGATCAAGATCTTGAATGAGTACGGATGCGGTTGTGACTGTTCTTCCGAGACAGAGCTGATGCTGAGCGAGGCAATGGGGATTACGGGTGACAGCATTATGTTTTCCTCCAATGACACGCCGAGGAAAGAATTTGTTCTGGCAGACCGGCTCGGGGCGACGATCAATCTGGATGACTTTACGCATATTGATTTTCTGGAGGAAGCGCTGGGGGCGCTGCCGAAAAAATTAAGCCTGCGTTATAATCCGGGAGGCGTATTTAAGATAAGCAACGGTATTATGGACAACCCAGGGGATGCAAAATACGGACTGACGACGGAGCAGCTGATCGAAGGCTACCGCGTATTAAAAGAAAAGGGTGTGGAGATATTCGGCATGCATGCTTTTCTGGCGAGCAATACGGTTACCAATGAATATTATCCGACGCTGGCAAAACAGCTGTTTGAGACGGCAGTGCGGGTGAAAAAGGAAACGGGCGTATCCATTGATTTTATCAATCTGTCCGGCGGGATCGGCATCCCTTATCAACCGGATCAGGAACCGAATGATATCAGACTGATTGGTGCAAAGGTAAAGGAAGTGTATGATGAGATATTAGTTCCGGCAGGGATGGGCGATGTGGCGATCTATACGGAGCTGGGTCGGTTTATGATGGGACCTTACGGGCATCTGATTACGCAGGTGATCCATGAGAAGCATACTCATAAGGAATATATTGGCTGTGACGCCTGTGCGGTCAACCTGATGCGTCCGGCGATGTATGGCGCTTATCATCATATCACCGTGCTTGGAAAGGAAGATGAGCCCTGTGATCACAAGTATGATGTTACAGGTTCTCTATGCGAGAACAATGATAAATTTGCCATCGACAGGATGCTGCCTGAGATTCGTATTGGAGATTACCTGGCGATCCATGATACGGGAGCGCATGGTTATTCCATGGGATATAATTATAACGGAAAGCTGAGATCCGCGGAACTGCTGCTGAAAGAGGACGGCAGCGTGCAGCTTATCAGACGGGCGGAAACGCCGCAGGATTACTTTGCTACATTTGACTGCTTTCCGGAATATGAAGTGCTGACTAAAAAGAGCAGCATTTAATGGATTATTAAAAAATATATCATATATAATGATGCAGGGTTAAAAGTTCCTTTGATGGTAAAAAGCTTGTTTTATCATGGAGAAATGAATTGGAAAAGGATATCAGGATAAATAAATATCTTGCCATGTGCGGTGTCTGTTCGCGGAGAGAAGCAGATAAACTGATCGAAGAAGGAAAGGTTACGATAGACGGTAAGATCGCGACGCTTGGCAGCAGGGTTGTGGGAACAGAAAAAGTCATGGTGGACGACAGGGCAGTCAGGCCTTCCGGAAAAAAGGTGGTATTTGCCTTTTATAAACCGTTGGGTGTTGTGGTTACGGAGCGTGACGAACATGCCGAAGAGACAATCATGGATTATATTGATTATCCGGAACGGCTGACTTATGCAGGAAGGCTGGATAAGGATTCGGAAGGGCTGCTCCTGCTTTCCAATGACGGCGATTTTATCCAGGCTGCCATGAAGGGGGCGCATGGACATGAGAAGGAATATCAGGTCCGTCTGGATAAGGAAGTAACGAAGGAGGTCATGGCGAGACTTGCGAAGGGGATCTATATCATCGACCTGAAAAGAAAGACAAAGCCGTGTATCATCGAAAAGACAGGACGGTATCAGGTCAAGATGATCCTGTCTGAGGGGATGAACCGGCAGATCAGGCGGATGTGGCAGGCTGTCGGCTATACGGTGAAATCGATCAAGCGTATCCGTATCATCAATGTGCGTCTGGAAGGACTGCGGCCGGGAGAATCCAGACAGATCGCCGGGGAGGAACTGAAAGAACTGTACCGAAGAGTCGGGATGGAACAACGCCTATAGAGTCATTAAGAAAATGAGGAGAGACCATCGGCAAAGATGGCATAAAACTGATATGAGAATAGCGATATTCGATTCCGGCATCGGCGGATTGACCGTGTTGCACAGGGCGGTCAAGAGTCTTCCGGAGGAAGAATACATATTTTATGCTGATACGGAGCATGCGCCGTATGGGATTAAGGATAAAACGGATATCATCGGTTATTCTGAAGCGGCATTGGAATTTTTTGTCAGGAAGGACTGCGATATTGTGGTGATCGCTTGTAATACGGCGACCAGCGTGGCGGCGGAGAGTCTTAGGGAGAAATATGATCTTCCGATCTTAGGCATAGAACCTGCAGTAAAGCCGGCAGTGGAACATGGAAGGGGCAGCCGTATTCTGGTCATTGCTACCCCGCTAACCATACGGGAGGAAAAGCTTCACAGGCTGGTGGATCAGGTGGATGAACATCATCTGGTGGATCTTAAGGCATTGCCGAAGCTTGTGGAATTTGCGCAGGCGGGAGAATTTGAAAGTGATGCGGTAAAGCGTTATCTTCATGAGGAATTGGACGAACTGCATCCTGAAGGGTATGAATGTGTTGTGCTTGGCTGCACGCATTTTAATCATTTCAAAGAGATGCTCAGGGAGATCTTTGGCGGGGACTGCGCTGTGATAGACGGAAGCGATGGTACGGTAAGAAATCTTGTGGCAACGGTCCGGAAAAAAGGATTTTTGTCTGCGGGGCATCTGGGCATAGAATATTATGAGTCGGGAAAACCCGTGACCGATCGGAAAAAACTTGATTTTTACCAGATGTTATTGGAGCGGCTGGATAAAATGGAATCCTGATAAAGGGATATATTTTTTATCAGAAAAGTGTTGCTATTCCTGATGGGATGTGGTAAACTAAGCATTGTTGTTATTTGGATGGCTGTCCGTTTTCTGCTGCGGGGCGGAAGGACAGGAAGAAAGGTAAGGATATCACGATGAGAACAGTATTGACGGTTATTTTTATCATAGTCAGTATTGCACTGGCAGTTTTGGTATTGATGCAGGAGGGAAAATCAGCCGGACTTGGCGCGATCAGCGGCATGGCGGAAACGTACTGGGGCAAGAATAAGAGCCGGTCTATGGAAGGGAAGATGGTACAGATTACGACATGGCTTACCATTATCTTTATGGTTCTGGCGGCTGTGCTGAATCTTACACGTTTCTGATGAAATAGATTTTCTTAGAAAGTTTATGGCTCCTGCAAGGGAGCCATTTTGTTTATGTCAGCAATAGCGGGGATGTTTAGGTATTGAGGACATTGGTTTTATAAAGCCGCATATACCGGAAATGTTTGAGTGCGTGAATCATGCGATTCATATACCGGAAATGTTTGGGCGTGGAAAATTTGCGTATAATAAATTTGAGTCAGGATAAGATGCAATGGAACAAAAGGAACTGAAAAAAAGAAAAAAAATGATATGTGAATTGATGGAAGATCCCCTTTATGTTCCTATGAAGGAAAAAGAGCTTGCCATGTTTTTACAGGTGAAGCCGGAGGAACGGGATGATTTAAAGCTTGTACTGGATGAGCTTTTGGCGGAGAATAAGCTTCAGATCAGTAAGCGGGGAAAATATACCAAGGGCAGCAGACAGATGCTGACCGGTACTTTTATCGGAAACAGCCGCGGATTTGGTTTTGTGGAGCTGGATGGGAAGGCTGAGAATCCGACGCTGGAAGATATTTTTATTCCTGAAGAAAAGATTAATGGAGCTATGCATCAGGACAAGGTCGAGATCGAGCTTTTGAAAAAAACGCAGGGAAAGGGAAAGCAGCGGCAGGAGGGTCAGATCGTCCGTATCATAGAGCGGGGATTTCATCAGATCGTCGGCAGCTATCAGGCAGGAAGGAATTACGGATTTGTTATACCGGATAACCAGAAGATCGCGGAAGATATCTTTATTCCGATAGAATGTTCTAAAGGCGCTATGGATGGTCACAAGGTAGTGGTGGAGATCACGGAGTATGGAAAGAAAGGAAGGAAACCGGAAGGAAAGATTGTTGAGATCATCGGGCATATCAATGATCCCGGTGTGGATATCCTTTCCATTGTAAGAGGATATGAACTGCCTGTAGAATTTCCGGAGAAGGTTATGCGCCAGACGGAGAGAGTGCCGATGGAGATTTCCGAGGCTGATCGGGAAGGCAGGATGGATCTGAGAGACTGGCAGATGGTTACGATCGACGGGGAGGATGCAAAGGATCTGGATGATGCGGTCAGCCTTACGATGGAAGGAGATGTATATGTGCTTGGAGTCCATATTGCGGACGTCAGCAATTATGTGCAGGAGAGTTCCGCATTGGATAAAGAGGCATTGACCCGCGGGACCAGCGTGTATCTTGTGGATCGTGTGATCCCCATGCTGCCCCATCGGTTGTCTAACGGGATCTGTTCCTTAAATGCAGGGGAAGACCGTCTGGCGATGAGCTGTATCATGCGCATCAGCAGGAGCGGTGAGGTGATGGATCATCAGATCGTGGAATCCGTGATCCATGTTGATCGGCGCATGAGCTATACGGTGGTGCGGAAGATTCTGGAGGAGGAAGCATCGGAGTACCGGCAGGAATATCAGGAACTGGTTCCGATGTTTGAGCGGATGCATGAACTTTCCAAGATACTGCGTGACAGGAGAAAGCAGCGCGGTTCCATCGATTTTGATCTGCCGGAGGCGAAGATCATTCTGGATAATTACGGAAAACCGACTAAGATCAAGCCTTATGAAGCCAACGCTGCAACAAAGCTGATCGAAGATTTTATGCTGATCGCCAATGAGACAGTGGCGGCGCATATTTTCTGGCAGGAGCTTCCGTTCCTGTATCGGGTTCATGAAGTGCCGGATGCGGATAAGATAGAGGGGCTGGCAGCGATGCTGCAGAATTTCGGATATCATATGAAGGGGGCAAAAGGAGAAATCCATCCCAAGGAGATACAGAAGCTCCTTGCCGGACTGGAGGGAAGACCGGAGGAAAATCTGATTACCAGACTTACCCTTCGCAGTATGAAACAGGCAAAATATGCTACGGAATGTCTGGGGCATTTCGGACTGGCATGTAAGGAATACTGCCATTTTACTTCGCCGATCAGGAGATATCCGGATCTGCAGATACACAGGATCTTAAAGGATGAGATCCGCGGAAGACTGAATGATCAGAAGATAGCGCATTATGAAGCGATTCTGGATGGTGTGGCGCAGCAGTGTTCCAAGCTGGAACGGCGGGCGGATGAGGCGGAACGTGAGACGGAGAAACTAAAGAAAGCAGAGTATATGGAGGATAAGATCGGACAATGCTTTGAGGGCGTGATCTCCGGAGTGACGGGCTGGGGGCTTTATGTGGAGCTGCCCAATACTGTGGAGGGGCTTGTCCATATCTCTAAGATGGAAGGCGATTATTTTATCTATGATGCCGCGCATTATGAACTGGTGGGACAGGCGACGGGAAGGAAATATTGTCTGGGCGAGACGGTTACGGTTCAGGTGGATCAGGTCGATACTATATTAAAGACGATCGATTTTATGCTGGTGGAGTAATATTGCAGTAAGGTCGTCCTGTATGCGGGCTCAGGGATCTATTGCAGTAAATCTGTCCTGTTATGCAGGATCAGAGATCTATAGCAAAGCTTATGAAAGTATATTAAAAATTAATGCAGGAACAATGGAAACAGGTGAAAGATATGTCCGGAAAAAAAGAAGGTCAGAAACTGATTGCGAACAATAAAAAAGCATTTCACGATTATTTTATTGTGGAAGCATATGAAGCGGGGATCGCGCTGGTGGGCACGGAAGTAAAGTCGCTCCGGGAAGGCAAGTGCAGCATTAAGGAAGCGTATATTAATATTGAGAACGGCGAAGCATATATTATCGGCATGAATATCAGCCCCTATGAAAAGGGCAATATATTTAACAGAGATCCGCTTCGTGTGCGTAAGCTCTTGCTTCATAAGCAGGAGATTGCCAAACTTGCCGGCGGCAGCAAGGAAGCGGGGCATACGCTCGTTCCGCTGCAGGTCTATTTCAAGAATGGCAGGGCGAAAGTGGAAGTGGCTCTTGTAAAAGGAAAGAAGCTTTACGACAAGCGGGAAGCAATTGCCAAAAGAGACCAGAGGCGTGAAGTGGAGCGGGAGTTTAAAGTGAAGAACCTGTAGTATTTTTTCCGGTTGATGGATCGGGGCGGATGTGATATTCTAAATTTGTAATAGTTTGGAAGATATGACATACTGGGTTTTGTTTTGCTCCGGCTTACATAACTCTTTGGCTATACAGATATGTTCCGGACATCTATGTTCTAACATAGATGTTCTAACATCATAAATGAAATCATTTTTGGAACATATCTGTACAGGTTTTGAGTTATGTAAACCTCATGGCGATTTGACAGAATGTGATATTCAAAACTTATGGCGATTTGACAGGATGAGATATCCAAACAGAGTTATGTAATTGTGTAAAAATTTCAGGAAAGGAGGAAATCAGAAAAGGGAAATTCAGCTATGTATATGTAATCAACTATGGGCTTGAAAGGTTTCGACGGGGTGTCTTAAGTTGAAGAAGCTATCCGCAGGTGATGCGTCAAATCACAAATTAAAAATAAACGCTGAAGACAATTTAGCATACGCTGCCTAAGGGCAGCTGTCCTCCCTAATGCACCTACACATCAGGAACAGGGCATCGGACTTGTAGGAAACGTGCATGTTAAGCTTTGCGCATGCAGCAGATCCATGAAGCTACTAAAACCGTAACGGTGTCTATGACGGGACGGCAGAGGGAATGTTAATCCACAGACTATGATAGTAGAAGAGCGATGGCGGATATTTCGGACGCGGGTTCAAATCCCGCCAGGTCCACTTAAATGTCTTGTTGCTTTTTATCTGCAATTTTTATAAAATAAAGAAAATATCTGCAGAGGAGAAGACAATGAAGCACAGTCGAAAAGAAAAAATGCAATATAAGATAGATAATATCATGTCCAAGGGAACCGTCTCTCTGGTCAATATCCTGTTCTGGCTGACACTGCTGGTAGCGGTATTGGTCGGCGCACTGGTCACTATATTCGGTAAGGAAACAGGCATCGGGCATCAGACGTGGAATGCCATTATGCATGCACTGGATCCGGGAGTGCTTTCCGGCGCGCCGGAAGACAGCAGTCTTGCCTATCTGATCGGTATGTCGGTTCTTACTCTGTATGGCGTGCTGGTAATGAGTATCCTGATCGGTATTATTTCCGCCGGCATAGAGGAAAGACTAAATCAGCTGAGAAAAGGATTTTCAAAGATTATAGAAGAAGATCATGTGGTCATACTCGGATTTAATGACAATATCTACACGCTGTTATCGGAGCTGATCGAAGCAAACAGCAATCATAAGGATGGCTGCATCGTCGTCGTGGGTACGGAAGAAAAAGAGGATATGGAAAAAATGATCCACGATAAGTTCCCTGATACGAGGACGACGAGGATCATCTGCCGCAGCGGTTCCTTAAGTGATCAGCATCTTTATGGGCGGTGTTCCATGGAAACCAGCAAGTGTGTCATAGTCAACGAATATGATGATGCTTCTGTCATCAAGATCATCCTGTCTGCCAACAATTATATGAAGAATCATGAGCTTCTCCATGAGGAGCTTTATATGGTTGCCACGATCCATGATGAGGAAAATGTCGATGCTGCCATGATCGCGGGAGAAGGCAGGGCGGAGATCATATACGCAGGCAGGGCGCTTTCGAGGATCATCGCACATTCCTGCCGCTGTGCCGGTATCTATCAGGTATTGGTTGAGTTGTTTGATTATGACGGAGACGAGCTTTATTACGAGAGCGTGCCGGAGCTGGCAGGCTGTACCTTTGGGGAAAGTCTTAACAGATTTTCCAAAGAGATCGTATTTGGCATATGGCATGATCATAAATCTTATTTAAATCCTCCAATGGATATGGTGATCGAAAAAGAGGACAAGCTGATACTTTTGGAAGAGGATGACGGCGTCTTCCAGGTCAATGAGCCTGCAGATCGGGTGAAGAAAGCACAGATCATTGAACACGATACGAAGCAGAAGCGGGAGCAGGAAAAGATCCTGATGCTTGGCATTAATGAAAAAATGGAGGGGATTTTAGAGGAGTATGATAAATTTGTGAAAAAGGGCTCCGAGATCGTTATCGTCTGTATCGAGGATCTTCCGTTTGCATTGGATCAATTTGAAAACTTACAGATTAAGCATATTCAGGAAAAAGAGACGAACCGGAAAGTATTGGAGCAGGTTGTCACAGATAACATAAAGAAGATTCTGATCTTAAATGACGATACGGAGAATGCGGAAAAGTCGGATGCGGATACGCTGCTACAGCTGATCTTTTTGAAGGATATTGCTATCAGAAAGGATCTTGATTTTACTATTACAAGCGAGCTGATGAAGAGTGGCAACCAGCGGCTGGCTTCCCAGATCAGGGAAGAGGATTTTATCATCGGCAGCAACATCATCAACCTAATCATGACGCAGATAAGCGAGAACAGGGAGCTTGCCAATGTTTTTGCGGAGCTTCTGCAGGAGGAAGGCTCCGAGATCTACTTCAGACCGGCGGAGGATTATGTGAAGCTTGGCGAGCCGGTAAATTTTTATACCGTATCAGCAAGCGCTGCGCTTAAGGGTGAAGTTGCGGTCGGTTACCGCAAGGAGATGGACAATGGATTTGATGTTATTACGAATCCCAGGAAAGAGGAGGAAGTCACCTATACGGAAGGCGACTTTATTATAGTGTTGGCGGAAGACTGAGGTGAACATGCGTATATTGTCCCATATGCTGGACAGGTCTGCTCATATAAGAAAAGGCTTCTGGAATGTGTTACATTTCGGAAGCCTTTTTTCGTTAGCTGATATATCTGCCTTGTTGGTCTTTGGCGGCGGGAGAAGGATGCATCCCGTCAGCTTTGGTTCTGGGTCGCAACAAGATGAGCGGCACCATAGATCTCTCGCAGCTTTGGTTTCTCGATCTTGCCCGTGGGATTTCTGGGAACATCGGCAAAGATGATCTTACGAGGACGTTTATAGCGTGGAAGCTTCGTGCAGAATTCCTGAATCTCTTCTTCTGTAGAAGTCATTCCTTCTTTGATCTCTATAATAGCTGCCGTGATTTCGCCAAGGCGCTTATCCGGAAGACCGATGACAGCCACGTCTTTGATCTTATCGTTGGTGCGGAGGAAATCTTCGATCTGCACCGGATAGATATTCTCACCGCCGGAGATGACCACGTCTTTTTTCCTGTCTACCAGAAAGATAAATCCGTCCTCATCCTCCATTGCCATATCGCCGGTATAAAGCCAGCCGTCTTTTAAAGTTTCGGCGGTAGCTTCGGGATCATTGTAGTAACAGGCCATGACGCCCGGCCCTTTTAGGAGAAGCTCGCCGACGTCTCCCCTTTTCACCGGGTTTCCGTCAGGAGCGGCAATCATGACTTCCCAGCCATAGCCTGCTTTCCCGATGGCTCCGACCTTGTGGATATTCTCTACGCCAAGATGGACTGCGCCAGGTCCGATGGATTCGGAGAGACCGTAATTGGTATCATACTGGTGCTCCGGAAAGATTTCTTTCCAGCGTTTGATCAGACTGGGAGGAACCGGCTGTGCGCCGATGTGCATCAGTCTCCATTGGGAAAGCTCCAGTCTGTCGATATTGATCTCGCCGCGGTCAATGGCGTCTAAGATGTCCTGCGCCCAGGGAACAAGCAGCCAGACGATGGTGCAGCGTTCCTGTGATACGGCATTTAAAATGATGTCAGGCTTTGTCCCTTTTAAAAGAACGGATTTGGCGCCCACAAGGAAGCTGCCGAACCAATGCATCTTTGCGCCGGTATGGTAAAGCGGCGGGATGCATAAAAAGATATCGTCCTTTGTCTGTCCGTGATGATTCTGCTCTACCCTGCAGGAATGCATCAGACTTAAATGTTTATGTAGGATCGCTTTTGGAAAGCCCGTTGTGCCGGAAGAAAAATAAATTGCGGCATCATCATCATCCGTCAGTTTGATGTTCGGTGAAACGCTGGAGCAGTTGGCTGTTAATGACGTGTAGTCTTCCGCAAAGGTAGGACAGTTGTCGCCCACATAGAACAACAGGCGGTTCTTGCTGATACGTTCGGCGATCTCCTCCACCCGTCCGATAAATTCCGGACCGAACACAAGGATGTCCGACTCGGAGAGGTTCAGGCAGTATTCGATCTCGTCAGACGCATACCGGAAATTTAACGGTACGGCAAGCGCACCGGTCTTTAAGATGCCAAAATAGATTGGCAGCCATTCCAGACAGTTCATCAGAAGGATGGCGACCTTGTCGCCTTTCTTGACACCCCGGTCTAAAAGCATGTTGGCGAACCGGTTTGCCTTTTCATTAAATACATTCCAAGTGATCTCACGACGGTAATGGGTCGTGGGATTGGGTTCGATCAGTTCATATTCTTTCCAGGTGACGCGACGGTTCTCCTTAATCTCGGGATTGATCTCGACTAATGCGATATCGGAACCGAATTTCCGGCAGTTTTCTTCTAAAATCTCTGTGATGGGCATGTCGTTTTCTCCGTTTCTTTTCTATATTGTATTTTTCTTTTTCCATATTAAATGCACCAAAACGATATGTCTATTATGACATCTTTCCGGTGAAATGTAAAGTGTGGAGAACTGATGGTACAAAAAGTTTATTTTCCTTGTGTTTTAGGATTAAAAAATGGGGCTCACTTATCACAAAAATGTAAAAAAATGGTTGACATGTTACAAAATTGTGATATAATAGCCTCATCGTCACAAAATTGTAACAATTTCGTAATAAATATTACAAAAACCATTAGCTACGCGAAAATACAGGCGCAGCATGGAGGATAAGGATGAAGAAAAGAGACTGGCCGGAGGAAATCGACTGGATCAGAAAACAGGATCATATGTTGTATAAATTGATCAATATATTGTCAGTGGCGGCGATGCTGATTCTTGTGTGCGTTGTGGCGTACAGTGCATCTGCTACCGGGTCGGAAGCAGCTATGGCAGCAGGATCGGGTGCGGTTTCAGAAGATGGTGTGCCGCTAGAGGTGATACGGCTGACGATTTCCGGCAATCAGATGACCGAGGCGGATGAGGCTGTGCAGGATATGCTGCAGCAGGCTTTGGCGGCTCCTGACGAGGCAATGCGGAATGCATCAGAACAAGAGGAGCAGGATGAGGAAGAAAGTGAATATGCCAATCTTGCAATCGCGCAGGTAAGTAATTATGTGAATGTCAGAGAGGAGCCGAATACGGAAAGCGCGATCGTCGGCAAGATCTATGACGGTGCAGTAGCGGAGATTCAGGACGTTGCCGGAGAGGAAGATGATTGGTTTAAGATTATTTCCGGTAGTGTTGAAGGATATATTAAAGCGGAATATTTTATTTATGGAGACGAAGCGGCACAAGCGGCGCAGGATTATGTTACGCATTATGCCGTAGTGGCAGTTGACCGACTGAATGTGCGCGGGCAGCCCGATATTACGTCAGAACGCATCGGCTATCTGACGCGTGGGGAAAAGGCGCTTTTGCTGGAGGACTACGGCGAATGGCTCAAGGTGCAGTATGCTGAAAGCAAGCAGGGATATATTGCCGCTGAGTATGTGACGATTGATGAGGAATTTGTATATGCCAAGTCGATCGCGGAGGAACAGGCGGAGCTGGCGGCGCAGAGAGCACAGCAGGAAAGAGAGAGAGAGTCCCAGCAGGACAGACCGGAGATATTGACTGACCTGACACCGCCGGATGTAACATATACCTCCAATGAAGAGCTTAGAAGGTCGATTGTGGATTATGCCATGCAGTTCCTTGGAAACAGATATGTGCATGGCGGCTCCAGTCTGGCAGGAGGAACGGACTGTTCCGGATTTACCTGTCTGCTCTATAAAGAATATGGCTATTCCTTGAGCAGGACGCCGGCAGGGCAGTATTCGTCGGCAGGCAGGAGCATCAGTTACAGTGAGATACAGCCGGGAGATATCATCTGTTATTCCTCGAACGGCGGCGCAAGCTGTACGCACGTTGCCCTGTATATCGGTAACGGTCAGATCATCCATGAGGCTAATTCGCGTAAGGGCGTTATCGTAGGGGATGCGTTGTATGACAATATTATTGGAATCAAAAATGTGATTGATTAAATAACATAACAAAAGGACGCTTCAATAACGTCCTTTTTATATGCCTGTAAGTGTTTCATTTTACGGTATGATGCCACGCTTCAGAAGACGGTGGAATATTTTTAATCATGGTTTCCAAGCGCTGCCTCGGCAGGGAGCACATTTTCATTCAGCACTTCATTGCTCCAATTCTGCAGATCCTCCAGATACAGCACAACTCCTCCATAGGAACGGATACCATGTGCGGCGGCCTGTTCCGCCGTATAATCTTCCAGAAGATAGATATTTTCCACGCGGACAGGATCGCTTGTATAATGGCAGACTAAGGGGATTGCCCCGGTATGCTCGGTGTCAATCTCGATGCCGTCCTCCGTTACATGGAAGGTGACCCATGCCATGGCTTCCAGCATACAGATGCACTGCTTCTGTGTGGAGACGTAATTACCAAGGGAATAATAGCAGAGCGCACGGTTGCCGTTGTCGGCGGTGATCCATTCTACGGGCTGTATGACATGCGGATGCGTGCCGATGATCAGGTCTGCCCCTGCTTCCGTCATCTGCATAGCAAAAGTTTCCTGATAGGTGGAAGGCTTAGTGGTATATTCCGTGCCCCAGTGCGGGCATACGATGACAATATCCGCAAGCTCGTCAGCCAGCCGTATATCTTCCAGCACCTGCGGATTCAGCTTTGTATAATCAATATATCTGTTGGATTCATTCCACGCGCAAAGGATATTCAGGTGCCCGAAGATATCTGACGGGATGGAACCCATATTCGGCCCATAAGTATAGTTCAGGATAGCAAAGGTAACGCCCTGTGCTTCAATGAGTGGGATGGTATCTGTCAGATCGTTGGCATTGGCGGAAATTGCGGAGTTATCATTGGCATTGGCGGAAACGGTGTAGTCGTATTCCGGTTCCGGTGCAGCCGCGGCTCCTGTAGATACGTCGGATTCCTCAGGGGTAGATCCGTTGATGCCGACCATAAGGATCTCGGGATGCTTTGTCTCCCAAAATTCCACGCAGTTTAAAAGACCGCGTCCGCCTTGATCAGCGGCATGATTGGAGGCATGCAGGACGACGTCAAATCCGACTTTTGCAAGCGTATCTCCGACTTCCGTCGGGGAGTTAAAGTTAGGGTAGCCGGAGAATCCGAGCTCATTGCCACCAAGGATCGTTTCCTGATTGATCATGCTGATATCCGCCGCATCAATGAAATCGCTGATGCCCTCATAAAGACAGGTATAGTCATAAGTTCCGTCATTTTGTCTGCCGGTCTGGACAACTCCCATATGCAGCAGATTGTCGCCGACCATCATAAGATGGATATCATATTCCTCAAACACGGGTTCCGAAGGAACGGAATCTTCTGAAACATTTGCAGATAAAGAGATAACCACGTCAGCTGCCGTATTTTGGGTAATACCATCCGTGTCTGACGGGGTTGATGCGGTAGAGGCAGATATAACGGCGTTGCCCGATGCCGCAAGGCTGTCCTGCATATAGGCAAGTCCGGCAATTAAAAGAGCGGCAACAGAAAATATTAATATAACAGTTATTAATTTATTTTTTTTCATGAGAATCTTCCTTTCTGGCTTTATTATACTATATTTTTTTAAAATATCCATAATTTTCTGAATTTTGTCATTCTTTTACAGAAAAGACCTTTGGTAAATTGGATAAGACTGTTGGTAAGTTCTTCTTTATAGATGGAAAAGACCATTGGTAAGTTCCTCTTTATTTATGAAAAGATATATGTTATCCTGTACTTATAATAAAGATCGGGGATGAGCGGATGGATCAGTCAAAAATAGAAAAAGTGATTTTTATCATATGCGGTGTGCTGGGAGTCATTTTCCTTACAGTATTCGCGGTATTTTTGGCTCGGACGGGCAAAGGAGCGGATCAGTCCGCAGATATGGCTGGGCAGCCTGTTATGGCGGAAGGCGGAGAAAATATGGCTTCTGCCGGTGATTCTGCGCAGGAGGGAACGGTGCAGAGCATGAAAGAAGATGATGGACAGGATACCGGTGCAGCGGCGGATCAGACGGGAGACGGATCAGATGCATCCGGGAAGGATGTTTCGGAGGGCGCTCCGGTGGTATTTACCAGTAATGCTTCCCAGTCGACGGAAGGGGACTGGCTTTTTGTGGAGGGCAACCGGATCGTGGATGCCGACGGAAAACCGGTCTGGCTGACGGGTATCAACTGGTTTGGCTATAATACAGGCACGAATTGTTTTGACGGACTCTGGACTTGTGATCTAAATAGCTCAATCAAGGCAATTGCCGATCACGGATTTAATATTTTAAGAATCCCTGTTTCCTCGCAGTTATTATTGCAGTGGAAGAACGGGGAGTATCCTACGGCGAATTTTAATCAGGCGACCAATGATTATCTGGTGGGCATGAATTCGCTGGAGATCTTTGATTATGTTCTGGAACTGTGTGAACAGAACGGCATCAAGGTACTGCTGGATACCCACTGTGCTATGACCAATGCTTCAGGTCATACGGTCAACCTTTGGGTAGATGGGGAGATCGACGAGGCAGATTTTATCGAAGCATGGGTATGGGTGGCGGACCGGTATAAGGACAATGATACGATCGTTGCGTTTGATCTGAAGAATGAACCGCACGGCAAGCCGTATGAACAAAATAAGGCGATCTGGAATGATTCGACAGATCCGAATAACTGGAAATATGTTGCGGAAAAGACGGCGGCGCAGATCTTGGCGGTCAATCCGAATGTGCTGATCTTAGTAGAAGGACTGGAGATCTATCCGATGGATCTTGCGGCTAATGGCGATTATCATTCCACGAATGAAGATGATTATTATTTCTGCTGGTGGGGCGGCAATCTGCGCGGTGTTAAGGATTACCCGGTGGATCTGGGGGAATTTAACAATAAGCTGGTCTATTCCCCGCATGATTACGGTCCTACGGTCTTTCAGCAGCCATGGTTTTATGAAGGGTATGATTATGATTCCCTGATGGAGGACTGCTGGCGTGATAACTGGTTCTATATCTATGAGGACGGCACGGCGCCTCTTTTGATCGGGGAGTGGGGAGGATTTATGCGCGAGCCGAATCTGACATGGATGACGCATCTTAGGACGCTGATTGGGAAATATCATCTGCATTATACCTTCTGGTGTTTTAATGCCAATTCCGGTGATACCGGCGGACTGGTGCTGGATGATTTTACGACATGGGACGAGGAAAAGTATGCCTTTGTCAAGGAAGTCTTGTGGCAGCAGAACGGTAAATTTGTGGGACTGGATCATGAGATCCCGCTGGGCGTTAATGGGATCACCTTGACGGAAGCTGCATACGAGAACTGGTAAACAATTTGTAAAAATAAGTTGCATTTTTCAGTATTTCGTAATACAATATGCACGACAACTAAATATTTTCAAAGGAGGGAAAAGCATGAAAGCAGGAAAGAGACTGTTTGGTCTGCTTTTGGCAGGCATGCTTATGACGACGACTATTGCACTGGGCGGATGCACAGGCGATAAGGCTGGAGGCACTTCTTTGGATTCGATTACTATTGGTATTCCACAGGATCTGGAAGACGGTCTTGACCCGCACATTGTGAACGCGGCAGGAACAGATGAGATCCTGTTCAATATCTATGAGGGACTTGTGAAATACGATTCCGAGGGTAATCTGAATGCTGCCTTAGCCGAAGATTATGTCATAAGCGAAGACGGAAAGGTTTATACCTTTACATTGAGAGATGGGGTAACCTTTCATGACGGAAGTGCGGTGACGGCAGAGGATGTGATTTATTCGATTGAACGCTGTGCCGACACTTCAGCAGGGGAACCGCTGGTGGCGGCATTTTCTAATATTGCCGGTGTTGAGAAGACGGATGAGAGGACGGTGGTCATCACATTAACGGAACCGGATACGGAGTTTCTGGCATCCATGACTACGGCAATCCTGCCGGCGTCTAATACGGATCCGAATAATGTCGTGATTGGAACCGGACCGTATCGTTTTGTCAGCAGGACGCCGCAGGAGTCCATTATACTGGAAGCCTATGACGGCTACTGGGGTGAGCCCGCGCATATCCGTAATGTCACGCTGAAGATCTGTGCCAATCCGGATGCCATCACGATGGAGCTGTTGGGCGGTTCCATCGATATGTACTGCCGTATTACGGATTCCCAGGTGAAGGAGCTGGAAGGAAGCCGGTTTGAGATCCTGGAGGGTACGATGAATCTGGTACAGGCGATGTATCTGAACAACGCTGTAGAGCCATTTAATGACGTCAGGGTACGTCAGGCGCTCTGCTATGCCATCGATCCACAGGAGATCATGGATTACGTATCCGACGGTAAAGGGACAGAGCTTGGAAGCAGTGTGTTCCCGGCATTTGGTAAATATTATGAGGAAAGCTTAAATCATACCTATGATCAGGATCTGGAGAAGGCAAGAACGCTTTTAGCTGATGCGGGATATCCGGATGGATTTTCCTTCTCTATTACGGTGCCTTCCAATTATGCGCCACATGTTTCCACCGCACAGGTGCTGGTAGAACAGCTCAAGAAGATCGGCGTGGATGCTAAGATCAATCTGGTTGAGTGGGATACATGGTTATCCGATGTTTATGTGGGACGCAATTTTGAGGCGACCGTTGTGGGCGTAGATGCAAGCGAGCTGACGGCAAGGGCGCTGCTGCAGCGTTTTGTATCGGATAACGGCAAAAACTTTATCAATTTTAGTTCCGCTGACTATGATGCGGCATTTTCCAATGCCATTGCTACGGTGGATGACGTCAAGCAGACGGAATATTATAAAGAATGTCTGAGCATTTTGTCTACGGAAGCGGCTAATGTTTATATACAGGATCTGCCGTCCTTTGTGGCGATCAATGAAAAGATCGGAGGATACGAATTTTATCCGATCTATGTGCAGGATTTTGCAAAATTGTATTATAAATAATGATTTTGGCGTAAAGTATATTTGACGCCAAGGATATGGGATATCATCAGGGGAGAAAGGGGCATAAGAACATGGTTATGTATTATATAAAAAAGTTCTTGTCAATGTGCGCCACGCTTCTGGTGGTATCCTTTTTTGTATTTGCTGCATTTGCCATTATCCCCGGAGATCCGGCAACTTCGCTGCTGGGGACGAATGCAACGCAGGAGAGTGTGGAGCAGCTTCGGGAGCAGATGGGGCTGAACCGTCCGTTTCTGGTACGATATGGTGAGTGGGTAGGGAGCTTTCTTCGTGGCGATCTCGGAGAATCCTACAGCTATCATATCCCTGTATCATCCATGATCGCTGAAAAGCTGCCGATTACGATGACGATGTCTGTGATCGCGCTGCTGCTTACGATGGTATTCTCGGTGCCGCTTGGTGTTCTGTTAGCGAAATATACCGGCAGCAAGCTGGATAAGACCGGTTATGCAGTCAATCAGGTGATGATGTCGATTCCGGCATTTTTCTTAGGCATTATATTTACTTATGTGTTTGGACTGGTGCTTAAATGGTTCCGTCCGGGCGGTTATATCTCCTATACCAAGGACTTTTGGGCGTTTTTAGGATATCTGATCATGCCGTCCATTGCCATCGCGATACCAAAGTGCGCTATGGCGGTGAAATTGATCCGAAGCTCCATCCTGACGGAAGCAAAAAAGGATTATGTCAGAACGGCATACAGCAGGGGAAACAGCACGACGGAAGTGCTTTACCGCCATGTACTGAGAAATGCAATGCTTCCTGTCGTAACTTTTTGGGGGATGGCATTTACGGATATGATTGCGGGCAGTATTGTAGTGGAGCAGGTATTTAATATTCCGGGGCTGGGGCGGATTCTGCTGACTTCCATCTCGAATCGTGATTTCCCGGTGGTGGAAGCGATCATTATACTGATCGCGGTACTGGTATTGGTGACTAATTTTCTGGTGGATATATTGTACCGCATATTAGATGCGAGGATTGCCGAATAATATGGATTTTTTGAAGGGAGGAAGCGCATGAAAAGCAGATATCATAATGCATATTTTATGATCGGTGCAGGTATAACGGCAGTTCTTGCGCTTCTGGCATTGATCGGGTGTTTCTATACGCCGTATGATCCGGACGCTATGAATCTGGCAGCAAAGAATACCGGTATTTCCTGGCAGCACTGGATGGGTTGTGATAATTTTGGACGTGATATCTTCAGCCGTGTGATGGAGGGCATCAGAAATACCTTTTTTATCTCCACTGCAACGGTCGGTATCGGTACATTTTTTGGACTGGTTTTGGGTGCGTTGACGGGATATTTTGGCGGACTGCTGGATGAAGTGCTGATGCGGGTGAACGACGCGTTATTTTCGTTTCCCAGTATCCTTTTGGCGCTTGTCATGGTAAGTCTTCTGGGGATGGGGACGGTCAATGTTACATTGGCGCTGGGGATTGCATTTATCCCAAGCTTTGCAAGAATCGTCAGATCAGAATATATGAAACAGAAAGGGTTGGATTATGTGACCAGCGCAAGATTGCTGGGGGCATCTCATTTTAGAATTATTTTTATACATATTCTGCCCAATATTTTTCCAATCCTGTTATCTTCGATCATCATTGGCTTCAATAACGCGGTTTTGGCGGAGGCCGGTCTAAGTTACTTGGGCATCGGTATCCAGCCGCCTGATGCGTCGCTAGGAAGGATGCTTTCCGAAGCACAGTCATTTTTATTCACGATTCCCTGGTATGCAATATTTCCGGGACTGATGATCGTACTGATGGTGCTGGGATTTTCGATGATGTCAGAGGGACTGGATACCTGAGGCGGTTATAGTACAGCAGAAAAATACGGTTTTTTCAAAAAATAGTTGTGAAGCATAGATCATATCATCCGTAGGGCGCTTGTGCGCTCGCCGGCATTTAGATGCCGTTTTCGGGCAATGCCGTATTTGGGCATTTTATGTGCCTCTGCGTAGTGATAATTTGTCTATGATACACAACGGAAAGTTGAGATATAGGATGCTTCTGACTATAGAGCAGCTTACAATTGAATTTTATGATCATCTGCTTCCGGAGCGTGTGGTGGAGGATGTCTCTTTTTCTTTGGAGGAAGGGGAGATTCTTGGTATCGTGGGTGAGTCAGGTTCCGGCAAATCCATGACGGCGCTGGCTGTTGCCGGATTATTGTCCCGTAAAGATATGAAAAAAACGGGCAGGATCCTGTTTGACGGGGAGGATCTGCTTTCCATGCGTCGTTCTGATCTGAGAAAGCTGCAGGGCAATGAGATCAGCATGATCTTTCAGGAACCGATGACGGCGTTAAATCCGACGATGAGAATTGGAAAGCAGGTGGAGGAGGCGCTCCGTATCCATTTTGAGATGTCGAAGGAAGAACAGAAGCGGGCGGCCCTGGAATGGCTTGACAAGGTGGAGCTGGAGGATGTGGAACGGGTATATGACAGCTATCCGCATGAGCTTTCGGGCGGGATGCGCCAGCGCGTTATGATCGCGGCAGCAATGGTGTCGGGACCAAGGCTTTTGATTGCGGATGAACCGACGACGGCATTGGACGTGACTGTTCAGGCACAGATCATACAGCTGTTAAAGAAAATTAATAGGAAGAATCATACGGCGATCATGTTTATTTCCCACGATCTTAGTCTGGTGAGGCAGCTTTGTCATCGCGTGATCGTGATGAAAGACGGGCGTATCGTGGAGGAGGGAGCATGCGTCGCCGTATTTGAAACGCCGCAGGAAGATTATACAAAACGCCTGATCGCTGCAATCCCAAGGATACCAATAAGTTAAGGAAGTACTGATTAATTGGCGCTTGCTTAGAAGCTTCCATGGATGCACATGGATTTGCAGTGGATATATGATGGGGAGTATTGTTATGTCGCAGGAAAATGAATCAAATGCATATATTTTATCAGTTCAAGACCTTGTGGTGTCTTATCCCGCACAGCGGTTTTCTTTTGTCAGGAAACAGGAAAAGAAGGTCTTGGACGGCGCGACCTTTCAGATGAAGGAAGGGGAGAGCTTAGGACTTGCCGGGGAGAGCGGCTGCGGAAAGACGACCATTGCAAGAGCCGTCCTGCGTCTTGTGGAGAAAAAGAGCGGCTCGATCGATTGTAAGGCAGATAAGGTGCAGATGGTGTTCCAGGATCCGTACAGCTCCTTAAATCCTGCAAAGACGATTTCATGGATATTGCAGGAACCGCTGAAACTCAATACAAAGGATGATGCGGAAACAAGGTTAAAAAAAGTAATGTATATGGTGGAGCAGGTGGGATTGGAACCGTCTGTATTGGATAAAAAACCGTCTGAATTGTCCGGCGGGATGCGCCAGAGGGTGTGTATCGGTCTTGCTCTGATGCAAAACCCCAGGCTTTTGATTGCGGATGAACCGGTATCTGCGCTGGATGTGACGATACAGGCGCAGATTCTTGAGCTTTTAAAAGATATTCAGAAAAAAAATAACATTTCTATTTTATTTATTTCCCACGATTTGCGGACAATGTATCATTTTTGTGATAGAATCTTAATTATGCGGGAAGGGAAGATCATAGAGCAGGGAAAGCCGGAGGTGATGTACCGGGAGCCAAAGGAGGATTATACAAAGCTTCTGCTGGCCAGCGCTGATCTGGGGAATCGTTCCGTCAATTAAACCGCAAAAAGTTATTTGGTTTAGGGAAGGAAAATGAGTGCATGCTGGAAAAACTCTATCCGGGAGAATATCTGGATTCCACGTATCAGATTGATTTTAAGAGGCTTTATTCAGAGGGTTATCGCGGCGTGATCTTTGACATAGACAATACGCTGGTGCCGCATGGTGCGCCTTCGGATGAAAGAAGCAATGCGTTATTTCAGAAGCTGCATAAGATGGGATGGAAGACGATTGTGCTTTCCAACAATAAAGAACCAAGAGTGAAAATGTTTGCGGATAAAGCGGGGACGGATTATATTTTTAAAGCGGGAAAGCCCGGAAGAAAAGGGTATCTGGATGCCATGGAGTATATGGGGACAGACCTGTCGGATACGCTTTTTGTAGGCGATCAGATATTCACGGATATCTGGGGTGCCAATCGGATCGGGATCAGGACGATCCTGGTGAAGCCGATCCATCCTAAGGAGGAGATACAGATCGTTCTGAAACGTTATTTGGAGAAAATCGTGATTTATTTTTACCGGAAAAGATTTAGTAAAATGAAAAATTAAATAATTATTAAAATATAATAAAGTAAAATTAAACTTTGAAAAATAAAGTTAAATTTTATGAAATAAAATTGAAAATTTTAAAGTAAAAGTAAATATTATTTAAATGGCGGAAAAATCATGAGTGGAATAAAAATCAATGGAACAACAGGATTACTTGGCTTGTTAGGCAATCCGGTGGAACATTCTGTTTCCCCTGTACTGCATGCTGCGCTTGCCAAAAAGCATCATGACAATTATGCGTATCTTGCTTTTCGCGTGGAGCAGGAGCAGTTAAAGGTAGCGGTAGAGGGCGCGTATGCGCTTGGTGCAAAAGGGTTGAACGTGACTGTTCCCTATAAAAAAGAAGTTATGCAGTATCTTTGTGAAATAGATGAAAAAGCGGAGATTCTCGGGGCAGTCAATACTCTGGTGCGTACGGAACATGGTTATAAAGGCTACAATACGGATATGCCGGGCTTATATAGAGCCATGTGCTATGACGGCGTTTCACTGGAAGGACAAAATGTTGTCGTCATCGGCGCGGGCGGCGTTGCCAACGCTGTGCTCGGAATGTTGTTTGAAGCGAAGGTAAAGAAGATTCTTATATTAAACCGTACAAAGGAAAAGGCAGTGCAGCTGGCGGAGCGTTTTCAGAAGGCATATGCCGACAGGGAAATCGTGGTAAAGATTGCCTCTTATGAAGAAGATTATCCGGCAGTTATGGATGAAATGTCACAGGATGCAGCCGGGACAAGTCATATAGCGCAATCGGAAGCTGCCGGGAGAGAGAAAAAGAAGGATTGGCTTGCCGTCCAGGCGACAAGCGTGGGTATGAGTCCGAAGACGGATGAGGCGGCGATAGAGGAGTCTGCGTTTTATGACAGGCTCGCATGCGGCTATGATCTTATTTTCAATCCCTATGAAACAAAATTTATGAGACTGGTGAAGGAGCATGGGGGAAAAAGCCATAATGGACTTCGGATGCTTTTATTTCAGGGGATCTATGCGTATGAGCTTTGGAATGATATCTCCATTCCGGACGAGTGGGCGGCAGATGTATTGCGGCAGATGAAAGAAGCGATGGGAATTACAAAAGCATAAGATTGTCGCGGACGGGTGCGGGAGCGTCAAAAATATTGTATCAGATAAAGGAAAAATAGGAATTTATGAAGCATAATATTATTTTGATCGGTTATATGGGCAGCGGAAAATCTACAATTGCAAAGGAACTTCATAAAAAGACAGGTATGGAGGTCATTGATTCGGATGCAGCGATTGTAAAGGAGCAGGGGAGAAGCATCAACGAGATCTTTCAGACGGATGGGGAGACGGCGTTTCGCGATCTTGAGACAGAGCTTTTAAGACGCTTGTCAGAAAAAACATCTGCTTATATCCTTTCTACCGGCGGCGGTATGCCGGTACGGGAAGAAAACCGTGCGTTTTTAAAAAATCTCGGAACTGTTTTTTTTCTGAAGGCAGATGCCGATACGATTTTCGAACGTGTCAAAGAGGATACGCAGCGCCCGCTGCTTCAGGGGACGGATCAGCGGGCAAAGATCGCAGGGATGCTGGAGGAACGTACCCCGATATATGAATGGGCGGCGGATTATGTAACCAAGACAGATGGTAAGACGGTCGAAGAGGTTGTTAGTGAGATCTTATGTATTGTACGCAATTAAAAAACAGGGTATATTTCATTTTTAAAATATGATATACTGAAAAAGTAAGTTTATATTATATAAAAATCTGCAGAATGGAGCATATCTATGAAATTATTGATCATCAACGGACCCAATCTTAATTTCCTGGGGATCAGGGAAAAAGAAATATATGGTCAGCAGGATTATGATTATCTGTTGCAGATAATAGAGGAAAAAGCAAAGGAATTGCAATGTCAGGTGGAGGTTTTCCAGTCCAATCATGAGGGCGCTCTGATTGACAGGATACAGGATGCATATTCTGACGGCACGGAGGGGATCATTATTAATCCCGGTGCATATACACACTATAGTTATGCTATCCATGATGCGTTAGCAAGCGTGACGATGCCGAAGGTGGAGATTCATATCTCCGATATCAATGCAAGAGAAGAATTCCGCAAGGTTTCGGTGACTGCGCCCGCCTGTGATCATCAGATCGTCGGAAAGGGACTGCAGGGATATCTTCTGGCGATGGAATGGATGGTAAAATAAGCGCAGAAGCAGCACTTAAAATAAGCACAAAAACAGTGCTTATTACAAATTGCTTTATGGCATGAAAAGCACGCCGAATTATGGTAGAACATAAGAATTAAAATGATGGATGCCAAAAAAGCAATATTGTGAAAAATTAATATAGATACGAGGTGGAACATGTTAGAATATAAATATGATACGCAGTTATTGATTGAGGGCAGCGATCTTGACGAGGATGAGATCAATGACTATATTACGGAGCATTTTAAGGGGGACTGTCTGCTGGCGGTTGGAGATGAGGAACTGATAAAAATACATTTTCATACGAATGAGCCGTGGCAGGTCTTGGAATATTGCGCGTCTCTTGGTGAAATTTATGATATTGTCATTGAGGATATGGACAGACAGTCACGGGGGCTTCACGGATAGAATAACTGATTGTTAATCGAGAATTTTGAAATCACATATTATATTAAGATAAAGAGGGGGAAATACCATGACGATGGAAAGGAACGATTTGAAACTTACAGTGATCATTCCTTGCTATAATGAAAAGGATACGTTGGAAAAATGTCTGGATGCGGTGAGAGACTGTGGGCTTGGCAATATCGAAATTATTGTAATTGATGATTGTTCAACAGATGGCACAAGGGAATTGATTAAGGAAAAATTGATGTCTAAAATTGACAAGGCGCTTTTCCATAAGAGAAACTGTGGAAAAGGAAGAGCTCTCCGGTCCGGATTTCAGGCGGCAACAGGAGATCTGGTCGTTGTGCAGGATGCCGATCTGGAGTATGACCCCAAGGATTATCAGAAGCTGATGCTGCCTTTTGTAACGGGGAGGATGGATGCGGACGTTGTCTATGGTTCCAGATATATGAGAGGCGGATATTATATGATCAAGCATTTCTGGCATAGTCTGGGCAATAAACTGCTGACGATTATGTCCAATATCTTTTCCGATCTTGCATTAACGGACATGGAAACATGCTATAAAATGTTTAAGAGAGAGATTATTCAGAATATAAAATTGGAAGAAAACCGATTTGGATTTGAGCCGGAGGTAACTGCGAAGCTTGCCAAAATGCACTGTAAGATCTATGAGGTGCCTATATCCTATTATCCCAGAGATTACAGCGAGGGAAAGAAGATTGGCTTAAAGGATGCGTTTCGTGCATTTTATTGTATTATAAAATATAATTTATTTTGCGGGGATGCTTCACGCTGACAGATAGTGGAATTATTTGTATTGGCGTATGGTTGAAAAAATCCAATTAATAGAGTATAATAGATACAATGATTGACGAAATCTGTTAAAATGAGGAGGAAGAGGGCAAATGGCTTTTTTTGACAAGGTAGGGGCTACGATTTCAAATTTTGGAAATGATGTTTCTAACAAGACAAAATCCATGATGGAGGTAAGTAATCTGAACTCTCAGCTGAAGAGCTGCGAGGAATCTTTAAATGCTTATTATCGTGAGATTGGTAAAGCGTTTTATGAGCAGAATAAGGAGAATCCGCTGCCGGAATACGCAGAACAATTTGCCCATATCAAGGAAGCGGAAGAGGCAATCGACCACTTAGAGGCGTCTATCCGTCGGGCGAAAGGAACGAAGATGTGCCAGAATTGTGGTGCAGAGGTTGCGTCGGATACAAAATTCTGTCCGACCTGCGGTAAGGAAGTTGATAATAATGCAGCCTGCAATGCTCAGGCGGAGGTAGTGACGGGAGCAAAATGTCCTAAATGCGGTGCAGCGCTCAAGGTTGGCGCATCCTTCTGCAGTAGCTGCGGCAATAAGATGGAATAAGGAGTATACATATCAATTATGAAAAAACAGACAATCAGTGCGCTGCTGACAGCTTTGATGATCTGTCTGACTATTGCGATCGTGGTTGTGATCGTCCGAATACAGATGAGAGGAGCGCCGCTGGAAGAGGCTGCAGACTCCGATAGTTATATTGTGCAGGAAGGCTTTGTTTCACAGGATTCAGTGTCAGACGATCAGGCGGTTGAGAAGCCGTCCGAGGCGGTTACTGTATTGGTGGCTGTTCCTAACACAAACTCAAGCGTGAATGTCAGAAGCGGACCGGGTACAGAATACAATCGTCTGGGATCGGCATATTCTAATAATGAATATGAGGTTTTGGAGATCTTGTCAAATGGATGGACTAAGCTGCTGTATTCCGCTCAGGAAGCATATATCTATAGTGAATATATAGACTATAAGCTGCGTACAACAGATAATGGAAGCGTATTATACGATACTCCAAGCGAGGCAGACCTTGCAGAATATAAGAATAATGCGACAGAATAAATGATGTAATCAAAATAAAAACGACGGTATGGATTGTGATACCGTCGTTTTTTTCTATATGCGCAGATCCGCATATGGAAATTTGCTGCTGACGCAGCATGCGGACCGCACGGCGAGTAGGGGAGAAGGTCATTCCCCTACTCGATTAATATATGGTTTGTATAATTGGCAGTTGTAAAGGTTACTCTGTCACTGAACGCCGTCCAGCGTGAAGTCGTTATATCCGAGCGATTGCAGCTCCAGAAGCTGCTGCTGAAGTACTGCCATATGATCCGGCGATGCAAAGAATGCGTCGTTATGCGGACACATATTGCTGGTTCGGGTGGATGTAATGGGATTACCATTGGCATCCACGCCGGCAGAAGGATAGCCGGCCTGGACGGCTGTGCTTTCGATCGGCATCAGTTCCAGTACGCCGGGAACTTTAAACGGACAGTTCGTGCATGCGCACATACCGCTCTGCAGACATACCATGCCTGAGTAATGGACATCGCAGGTTGCTGTGGGAACCGTTCCTTCGGCAAAGTATTCTGTCCTTAAGTGATTGTCACATAGACCGGTTATCGGCAGCTTCCCGGAGCGGGAGCATATGGTTGCGGTCACGATGCCGCCCGGCATGTCAAACGATTCATACGGAAGGTCTTCGTGGATACGGCTCATAACGGTCCTCCACATGGTTTTGGACAGATTCCTTTCGGCTCCGGTAAGGACAACATTATTATCATATCCGGTCCATGTGGTAGCGGTATAATAAGGCGTAAAACCGGCAAACCATACGTCGACATAGGAGGAAGTGGTGCCTGTCTTGCCGGCGATTGCCATATTGCCGAAGTTGACGGAGCCGCCGGTTCCTTTGGTTACAACGTCCACCATGGCGCTGGTCAAAAGGAAGGCGGTAGTTTCTTTGATGACACGGTGTTGATCCTGATTGACGGTATTATCGATCAGGACATTGCCATCATGATCCACGATCTTGGTATAGAGGAGCGGTTCCATATACAGGCCGCCGTTGGCAATCGTGGCGTAGGCGCCGTTCAATTCCATATTGGTAACACCGTCCGTAATGCCGCCCAGAGCAAGCGGCTGTCTGATATCGGTAAGGATCTGTCCGTCTGACGTGACACGTCTGTCTACCAAGGTTGTAAATCCAAAACTCTGTAGGTAATCATAGCCAAGCTGCGGCGTGATCTGCGTCAAAACCTTGACGGTAACAATATTCATTGACTGCTCGATACCATATCGGGTAGAGCAGATGCCGCGGTATTTAAAATCATAATTATTCAGCGGAGTGCCATTATCATAATGGTAAGGCGCGTCAATAAATACGCTGGCAAGCGTAATGCCGGCACTGTCAAATGCCGGTGCATAAGCGGCTACAACCTTAAAGGTAGAGCCTGGCTGACGGACCGTGTTGGATGCCCTGTTCAGGGAACGGCTGGTTTCCTTGATGCCTCTGCCGCCGATCATCGCAACGACGTACCCGGTTGACTGATCTTCCACGGTCAGGGATACCTGTGGCTGCGGTGTCAAGGTGATGGACTCGGCAAGGATCTCATCACCGGGGCTCATAATTGCTTCCGTATAGGCTTTGATTGCTTCATATGCTTCATCCTGAGAGGAATAAAGAAGATTAAACTTGGGATCTATCTCTTTATAATAGGAAGCATACATTTCCCTGCTGTAATTTTCTACATCTCCGTTTGGCTTTTGGATGGAAACGCGGTAGTCCAGATACCATTTGGTATTTTCGGGATAATTGGATTCATCCATATAGATTTCGTCGCAGATCGCCTGAATCTGGGGATCCTGCGTCGTATAGATACTAAGACCGCCGCTGAAAAGCAGATTATATGCCATTGTAGAAGCCTGAGATTCCGTGTAACCATTCTTAATAAATAATTCCGTCAGTTCTTCGTTAGCGGTTTCAATGACTTCATCGACAAAGTAGGTATATACGGAAGAAGCGATGACATTCTGGTTGGTCACCTGAATCCGCTCATACACATCGTCTGCCATGGCTTCGTCATATTCTTCCTGTGTGATATAGCCCTGTTCCTTCATATATTCAAGTACGATTCCGCGTTTTTCTTCGTTATTTTCCGGATGAGTGATCGGATCATATTTGGAAGGATTCTGCGTGATGCCGGCAATGACTGCACATTCCGATAAGGTCAGTTCATATACCGGTTTGTTGAAATACCGCAGGGAAGCGGCCTGAACGCCCAGTGTGCCGTGACCGAGGTTGATGGAATTCATATAAAGCTCAAGGATCTCTTCCTTGCTCATCACCTTTTCCAATTCCAGAGCCAGATACTGCTCCTGGATCTTACGGCGGACGCTTTCCATCCGAGTCTCATTAACAAAGTCTTCAAATACATTGTTCTTAATCAGCTGCTGGGTAATGGTACTGCCGCCCTGCGAGAGTTCACGGGTGCGTACAACAGCGGCAGCAGCCCGCAGGATTGCCTGGATATCAATGCCGTTGTGGGTATAAAAACGCGCATCCTCAATAGCGACAAAAGCATTCGCCAGATTTTCCGGAATCATTTCCATGCTGACATAAGTACGGTTGGAGTCTTCCGCAATCAGCTTGGTCATTTCATGCCCTTCACAGTCATAGAGAATTGTGGCAAAGCCGGAAGGAGTTACGTCGATGGTTGAAATATCGGGCGCTGTTGCTATGATGCCGTTAAAGACACCAATGCCCATGCACATTACGACCACAGCAAATGAGATGATTGCAATCAACAATGCTTTGATAATCGTGATGCCCAGCATTTTCTTGATTTTTGTTCCTTTGGAGTTGAGGGCGCGCTGTTTTTCGCGGACGCCTTTTTTGCTGTAATTCATAGACCTTCTTTTAGCTTCCTTCCCTTATCCGTAATTGAATCATTGCATAATATATTATTTTATTATACTAGATTTTGGCAACAAAATAAATAGCTTTCTATTATTTCTTTGGAATAAATCTTTCTTTTAGAATATGAACATGATATGATGGATTTATGCAGACATATAAGATTTTATTAAAGGGCGGACAGAGTGAGATTATAGAAAAAAAGTCGCGGTTTATTGCCTCTCTGCAGCCTGCAGCGTCGGAGGAGGAAGCTGCCGCCTTTATTGAAGCGGTAAAAAAGAAATATTGGGATGCGAAGCATAACTGTACGGCGATGGTGATCGGCAGGAATGCCGAGATTACGCGGTGCAGCGATGATGGGGAACCGTCGGGAACGGCGGGAAGACCGATGCTGGAGGTTTTGACGGGAGAGGGACTTCGGGATGTGGTTGTGGTTGTGACGCGGTATTTCGGCGGTACGCTGTTAGGCACGGGCGGACTGGTGAGGGCATATTCACAGGCAGTCAAAGAGGGGTTAAAAAACTGCGAGACCGGAGTGCTCCGGGAAGGCAGAAAGGTGAAGCTGGTCATGTCCTATAACGACTATGGGAAGGTGGAACATCTTTGCAGGACGGAAGGGCAGGAGATGGAGGAAGTGATTTACCGGGAGCACGTGACTGTTCTGATGACGATACCGGAACAACATTATGAAAACAGGATCGGGAAGCTTAGGGACGCCAGCGCGGGAAGATTGGAAATAGAGGATCTTGGCAGGTGTACTTTTCTTGACAAGGGTAATGATGATGCATTATAATGAACACTAAGCTCAAAGGGTTTGCAGTGAAATTATGCTGCTTTGCAGCGCAGATCAAATAATTTACAAGGAAAGCGGGGTGGTTTTATGATTCATAGTAATGATGATGTTCCCTATCATGAACGAAAAATAAAATACTCGGCTTTTAAGAGGATAGATTTGTGAGCTCGTATGCATTGGTGTCACATGCTTTTACTTTAGCTTTGAAATCTGTATGTTTGGAAGCTGAGAGAAAGGCATGGGTATCATTATGGAAGAATTAAAAGAATTGATTGAAACGAAGCAATATACCCGTCTCCGTCAGGAACTGGCGGAAATGAACGACGCGGATATTGCTTCTTTTATGGAAAGCCTTGAGGAGGAGCAGCTGTTAAAAATATTCAGGATACTGCCCAAATCAATGGCTGCGGACGTGTTTTCTTATCTGGAGATGGAGAATCAGCAATCAATCATTACGAAACTGTCCGATAAGGAAGCGGCTAATATTATTGATAATCTGATGTCGGATGATGCGGCGGATCTGTTGGAGGAGATGCCTGCCAATATTGTGAAAAAACTGCTTGCCAACGCCAGCCCGGAGACAAGAAGGGATATCAATCATCTGCTGCGGTATCCTGAGGATTCCGCAGGAAGTGTTATGACGGTGGAGTATGTTGATCTGAAGGAAGATAACACGGTTCAGCAGGCGATTGAGCGTATTAAAAAGATTGGTATTGATTCCGAGACGATCAATATCTGTTATGTATTGGATAATCAGCGGACACTGAAGGGAACTGTGGCGCTGCGCTATCTGCTTCTCAGTGAACCGGATGAGATCATCGGGGATATCATGCATGAAAACGTGGTATCCATCCATACCCTGATGGATCAGGAGGAGGTTGCGCATCAGTTCCAGAAATATGACTTTACTTCTATGCCTGTTGTGGACAATGAAGACCGTCTGGTGGGTATCATTACCGTGGATGACGTTGTGGATATCATGCAGGAAGAAGCGACGGAGGATATCGAAAAGATGGCGGCTATCGTGCCGTCAGATAAGGCATATATGAGGACCGGCGTTTTTGAGATCTGGAAGAAAAGGATGCCGTGGCTGCTGCTTCTTATGATTTCCGCAACATTTACGGGAAGTATTATCGCCGGTTTTGAAGATGCGCTGAGCAGCTGCGCAATACTGGTGGCATATATTCCGATGCTGATGGATACCGGAGGCAATGCGGGCGGACAGGCAAGTGTTACGATTATCCGCGGATTATCTTTAAATGAGATAGAGTTCAGAGATATGTTCCGTGTTCTCTGGAAGGAGATGCGTGTGGCGGTTTTGTGCGGAATATCGCTGGCAGCGGCGAATCTCTTAAAGCTGATGTTCCTTGATCGGGTGACGCTGTCAGTAGCGTTGACAGTGTGCATGACACTGTTTCTTGCAGTGCTGATCGCTAAGCTGGTGGGCTGCAGTCTTCCGATGCTTGCAAAAAAGATAGGCTTTGACCCCGCGGTTATGGCAAGTCCGTTTATTACTACGATCGTGGATGCGTTGTCGCTGATGATCTATTTTCAGATTGCAACGAGGGTATTGGGGCTGGCGTAACGGCTCTGATTGTACGATATGACATGCTCGTGAGAAGGAGAGAAATAAGGACATGAGTTTGGCGGATCAGATATTTATTGATATGTGTAAGGATATTTTGGAAAACGGCACCAGTACGGAAGGGGAGAAGGTGCGTCCGCATTGGGAGGACGGGACGTTAGCCTATACGCTCAAGCGTTTTGGGATTATCAACCGGTATGATCTGAGAAAAGAATTTCCTTTGATCACTCTTCGTAAGACTGCCTTGAAAAGCGCTACGGATGAGATGCTTTGGATCTGGCAGAAGAAGTCCAATAATATCCATGACCTGCACAGTCATATCTGGGATGAATGGGCGGATGAGAACGGCTCCATCGGCAAGGCTTACGGATATCAGCTTGGAGTAAAGCATCAGTATAAGGAAGGAATGATGGATCAGGTGGACCGTGTGATCTATGACCTGAAGAACAATCCCTTCAGCCGCAGGATTATCACCAATATCTATGTGCATCAGGATCTCCATGAGATGGCGCTTTATCCGTGTGCATACAGCATGACCTTCAATGTGACACAGCAGAAGGGGGAAGATAAGCTGACGCTCAATGCGGTGCTGAACCAGCGCTCTCAGGACGTGCTGGCAGCCAATAATTGGAATGTTGCACAGTATGCCGTGCTTCTTCATATGCTGGCGCAGGTATGTGATATGCAGGCGGGGGAGCTGGTGCATGTGATTGCTGACGCGCATATTTATGACCGCCATGTGGACATCGTTAAAGAGCTGATCACACGACCGACCTATGACGCGCCAAGGTTCTGGCTGAATCCGGAAATTAAGGATTTTTATCAGTTTACCAGAGATGATGTAAAAGTGGAAAATTATGTGACCGGTCCTCAGGTGGAGAATATCCCGATCGCAATATAAAAGGGGAATAAAGAGTTATGTAAACCTAATGGACGGAATTTTGAAATGACAGAATATAAAATAATTGTTTTGCAATCACCTAAGTAAATATTATGAAATGAGGAGACGGCAGAAAGATGAATTTGATTGTTGCAGTAGATGAAAATTGGGCAATTGGGAATAAGAATAAACTGCTTGTCAGTATTCCGAAGGATCATAAGATGTTTCGGGAGGAAACCACGGGCAAGGTAGTTGTGCTGGGAAGAAAAACTCTGGAAACATTTCCCCAGGGGCAGCCTCTGAAGAACCGTACCAATATTATTTTGTCAACGGATCCGAACTATCAGGTGAAAGGTGCGGTTGTGCTGCATTCTACAGAGGAACTGCTCCGGCATTTAGAAGCCTATGACTCTAAAGATGTATATATTATCGGCGGCGAGAGCATTTACCGTCAGATGCTGCCATACTGTAATACGGCGCATGTGACGAAAATTGCCCATGCCTATGAAGCGGATACATTTTTTCCCAATCTGGATGAGTCTCCAGAATGGAGGATCACATCCAGCAGTGAGGAAGAGACTTATTTTGATCTGGAGTATCAGTTTGTGAAATATGAGAGAAAAACGGTGAAATAAATACGTTTTTCCATTATAAATAAGCCTGAAATCTAATTCGCAACCTGTAGCTTACATTTAGAACTTCTATGATGGTGGTCATTTGGAGAGATAGAAGATACAATGATCATGAATAGATTGTTCAGAATGGAGGATACGTTATGACATTAGGCGATAAAATTTCAAAATTACGGAAAGAAAATAATTATACACAGGAGCAGATTGCGAACCTTCTTGGCGTCTCCCGGCAGGCAGTCAGCAAGTGGGAAAGTAATATTACTTTTCCTGAAACTGATAAACTGATACGGATGGGTGAATTGTTTGACTGTTCCTTAGATTATCTGTTAAAGGATGCGGTTGAAACAGATGATAATGCGGGAAGAAAGGAAGCGGAGAATTCTTCAAAAAAGCCATTCCGTGAAAGAAAAAGCGTAAAGACAGTCTGGGGAATGCCATTATGGCATATTGCGGTGAATGCAAGGGGATTTTTTGCGCTGGGACTGAACGCCAGAGGCGTCATTGCGGTCGGGCTAAAGGCGAAAGGAATCGTATCGCTTGGGTTGTTAAGTTTAGGGCTTTTCTCTTATGGAATGCTGTCTCTTGGATTGATTTCTATAGGAATCATTTCTATGGGAATTTTATCGGCGGGTACTTTTTCCGTAGGCATATTTTCTATGGGAGCAATCAGTCTGGGAATCCTTTCCTGTGGAGCAAT
This sequence comes from uncultured Lachnospiraceae bacterium, assembly GCA_964421915.1. Classification (GTDB taxonomy): domain Bacteria; phylum Bacillota; class Clostridia; order Lachnospirales; family Lachnospiraceae; genus NK4A136. The sequence continues at coordinate 125,917 of CAYQZB010000001.1, read as the reverse complement.
CGCAGTCGGTGATTTTACTGCCGGAGCATTGTGTATCGGTAAATATTTTGCTCTTGGAGACCATGCGCGGGCAATGATTGCCATAGGAGGCACAAAAGCGACAGGAAGCGTATTTAGTAAAATCGGTGAACTTACCGTGCAGGATATTGAATCGATAAAAGAGTTGTTAGATACAACGGTTCCGGTTTATTTAAACTGGGCAAAGGAAATCACTAAAAAATTGGTTGATTTATATATCCCATAACATATCCCATAACGAATGTTATGGGATATGTTATATAACCGCGTGTATAACACGCGGTTATATAACGACCTGATTCCTTCCTCCGGTTTTTCCTTTATAAAGCTTTTCATCTGCACGGTTGATGGTTGCTTCTACCCCCAGCCGGTCATTAAATTCCTCCATGCCGTAGGTCATGGTAACATGAAAATCATATTCTTTAAATTTCATCGGCTTTGCTTCAATGATTCTGCGGAGTTCATCCATGTTTTTAAACGCTTTTTCAATATTCATATTCTCAAATACAAAGAGGAATTCTTCACCGCCCCAGCGGGCTACCAGTCCTTTGCCGCGCATAAACATGATAAACTGATTGGCAAGCGTGGAAAGCACGTAGTCGCCGGTGTCGTGACCGTAAGTATCATTGACTTTCTTAAAGAAATCCACATCGCCGATGGCAATCGTAAAGACCTTGCCGGTGCGGTTAAACTCATGAACAAGTCCCTTCATCTGCTCGTTCATATGCCGGCGGTTGGACAATCCGGTCAGGGTGTCGAGATTGGCCATGCGTTCCAGATTATCATTGATCCTTCTAAGCTTTTCTTCTGCTTCATTGAATTTATTACAGAAGCAGTAGGCAACTGTTCCGATACAGCTGGAGAATACCAGCATATTCAATGACTGGATGAAGATGCGGAAGAAGCCGTCCGGCATGTATGCGTGATTCCATGCTTCACAGAATTGAGTGATGCACATCATATAAGCACAGATAAAAAAAGCATAAATACGTTTTAATATCATGCGGTCGGATTTATTAAAATATACCAGCAGGATATTCAGGAAGATAGGGATATGATAATCCATATCAAATCCTACATATAAAGCAAGTATCGTGGAAAATACCAGCAGGACAACATTTAAGATGACGAGCCCAAGAAAAGTATGATTCTCATAAGTGCAGATGAAAGCCCCGGCTAAAACTCCGATGGCAAATATCAGAAAAAGGCTGAGATAATAATGCTGCAATAAAGCGATGGTAATGCCGGTGATCAGATAATACACAGCAAAAATACAGCAGGTAATACGGATCAGGACGGCCAGCTCTTTGGTTTCATTCTTATCTTTTACATCTGTTTTCAAAAAATTAACAAAGGACTCTATGTAATCTTTGATCATAACGAACCTTTCTGCCTTTATGGCGCGCAGGGTAAAATCGGAAAATGTCCGGAGCTGCGTCGGTTATGGTTATCTCATGTATTATAGCATACTATGAAAAAAAATGCTATAGATTCTTGACAGGCGCAAATATGGGATGTAAGATAAAAAACAATATTGGACAACAATTAGAGAAAGCGGAATCGAAGGGAGATGTCAAGATGGAAAAGAAGAATATTGACTGGGAAAATCTTGGATTTGGTTATGTGCAGGCGGATCAGAGATATGTTTCCAACTATAAGGACGGAGCATGGGATGACGGCTGTCTGACCCAAAATGCAGAGATTACGATAAATGAGTGCGCCGGTGTGCTGCAGTATGCTCAGACCTGTTTTGAAGGGCTGAAAGCATATACAACGGAAGATGGCAGGACAGTGACCTTCCGCCCGGATCTAAATGCACAGAGGATGCATGACACTGCAGAGCGTCTGGAGATGCCGCCGTTTCCGGTGGAGAGATTCTTAGATGCGGTTAAAAAGGTTGTAAAGGCGAATGAAGCCTATGTGCCGCCTTACGGATCAGGCGCTTCTTTATATATCAGACCGTATATGTTCGGCAGCAATCCGGTCATCGGCGTAAAACCGGCGGATGAATATCAGTTCAGGATCTTTGTTACCCCCGTGGGTCCTTATTTCAAAGGCGGTGCAAAGCCCCTTACCTTATGCGTTAGCGATTTTGACCGTGCTGCACCCCATGGAACGGGACATATCAAGGCAGGACTAAATTATGCCATGAGCCTTCATGCGATCGTGACGGCGCATAAGAATGGATTTGATGAAAATATGTATCTGGATGCGGCGACCCGTACCAAGGTGGAGGAAACAGGCGGAGCCAATTTCCTGTTCGTGACTAAGGACAATAAGGTGGTGACTCCGAAATCACCAAGTATCCTGCCATCCATTACAAGACGGTCCCTGATGATCGTAGCCAAGGAATATCTTGGTTTGGAAGCAGAAGAAAGAGAGGTTACATTTGAGGAAGTAAAAGACTTTGCAGAGTGCGGTCTGTGCGGAACGGCTGCAGTGATCTCACCGGTCGGAAAGATCGTTGATCATGGCAAAGAGATCTGTTTCCCCAGCGGCATGACCCAGATGGGACCTGTCATCCAGAAGCTGTATGATACGCTGACCGGTATTCAGATGGGCAGGATCAAGGCGCCGGAAGGATGGATATACGAGATCTAAGAAAAAATAATTTATTGGTTTTTTGCGGCTGCGCTGATCGCGGCACGCTTACGCTGGGTAGGATCTAAAATTTTCTTGCGTATGCGCAGATGGCTCGGCGTTACCTCCAAAAGCTCGTCTGTTCCGATAAATTCCAGACACTGTTCCAGACTCATGATCTTAGGCGGCGTCAGCTTTAAGGCATCATCGGAGCCGGAAGCGCGGGTGTTCGTCAGCTGCTTTTTCTTGCAGACATTCAGCTCGATATCTTCCTGTTTGGGATTCTCGCCGATCACCATGCCTGCATAGACGCGCTCACCGGCGCCGATGAAAAGGCTGCCGCGCTCCTGCGCGTTAAATAAGCCATAGGTGACGGATTCGCCGGATTCAAAGGCGATCAGGGAGCCCTGCTTACGATAGCTGATCTCGCCCTTAAATGGAGCATATCCGTTAAAAACCGTATTTAAAATTCCGTTTCCTTTCGTATCGGTCATAAATTCCCCGCGGTAACCAATCAGACCCCTGGAAGGGATGATGAATTCCAAGCGTGTATATCCGCCATTGGCGGTGCCCATATTCTGCAGCTCGCCCTTGCGCTGGCTCAGCTTATCGATCACGCTGCCGGAAAATTCTTCGGGTACATCCACATATGCAAGCTCCATGGGCTCAAGCTTATGGCCTTCTTCATCATAATGATACAGTACTTCAGCCTTGCTGACAGCAAATTCATACCCCTCGCGGCGCATATTTTCAATCAAAACGGAAAGGTGGAGCTCACCGCGGCCGGACACCTTAAAGGCTTCCGTCGTATCTGTTTCTTCCACGCGAAGGCTGACATCTGTATTTAACTCACGGAATAACCGGTCGCGCAGATGGCGGCTGGTAACATATTTCCCTTCCTGTCCCGCAAAAGGAGAATCATTGACGATAAAGTTCATTGCAATGGTCGGCTCGGAGATCTTCTGGAATGGGATTGGAACCGGATGCTCCGGTGCGCAGAGCGTATCTCCGATATGAATGTCCGCAATGCCAGAGATAGCAACGATGGAGCCGATCTCTGATTTTTCAACAGCGGTTTTTTCCAGACCGTCAAACTCATAGAGCCTGCTGACCTTTACCTTTTTAGACTTTTCGGGATCGTGGGCGTTGACAATGACGACTTCCTGATTGACGCAGATGCTTCCGTTATCCACTTTGCCGATGCCGATGCGACCCACATATTCGTTATAATCAATGGTGCTGATCAAGATCTGCGTGCCTGCGTCGGGATCTCCCGTCGGGGCAGGGATATAGTTAAGGATCGTTTCAAATAAGGGCACCATATCCTTGCCGGGCATCTCAGGATCAAGGGAAGCGGTCCCCTCCCTTGCGGAAGCAAAGATAAAAGGACAGTCAAGCTGTTCGTCGCTTGCATCCAGTTCGATAAATAATTCCAGTACCTCATCGATGACTTCGGCGGGACGCGCCTCGGGACGGTCGATCTTATTGATGCAGACAATGACAGGCAGCTTCAATTCCAGAGCCTTGCGCAACACGAATTTTGTCTGTGGCATGGAGCCTTCAAAGGCATCTACGACAAGGATGACGCCATTGACCATTTTCAGTACACGTTCCACCTCGCCGCCGAAATCAGCATGACCGGGTGTGTCAATGATATTGATCTTTGTATTTTTATAAGTAACTGCCGTATTTTTGGAAAGAATCGTAATGCCGCGTTCCCGCTCAATATCGTTAGAATCCATGACACGTTCCGCGACTTCCTGATTTTCACGGAATACGCCGCTTTGCTTAAGCAGCTCGTCCACCAGAGTTGTCTTGCCATGGTCTACATGGGCGATGATGGCAATATTTCGGATATCTTCTCTTTTATTCAGCATGGTTTGTACCGAACCTTTCTTTAGATAGATTATAGATTGCACGTTATATTTTGCGTTTTATCTTATGTTTTATGTTTTGTTTTATATATAAAATATTCAATTCAAATAATGCAGACCAAACTCATATAGTATATCACTTGAAAAGATTGGTTGCAAGTATTGCATTTTTTCTGATTTTTCGACAAAATAGGATAAGGATATTTGTCGTGAAATGTCAGGAATAACAGGAAAAGAAAAAGAAATCGGGAACTCTGCGGAGGATGAGGCTTTAAATCATGGTTAATTTTGTTATATCATGTATTTAACAACGAATATACATGGAAGGACAGGAGAAGGAAAAGAACCTATTGAACTCGGACTATCCATAAGAAGAAGGGAGAAGATTTTATGACAGAAAAAGTGATTGAGAACAACCAGGTAACCCTGATGGGGGAGATCGTAAGTGATTTTGCTTACAGCCATGAGATTTACGGAGAAGGATTTTATATGGTAGATATTCAGGTCTATCGTCTGAGTGATTCCGTGGATATCATACCGCTGATGATATCGGAGCGTCTTTTGGATACGACGCAGAATTATGTCGGCAGCAAGGTGGCGGTATTTGGACAGTTCAGATCCTATAACCGCCATGAGGAGAGAAAGAATAAATTAGTATTGTCTGTATTTGTAAGAGAGATCGAGTTTATTGATGAGCTTGAGGAGGGCGGCAGAACCAACCAGATCTTTTTGGATGGGTATATCTGCAAGGAGCCGGTATATCGTAAGACTCCACTGGGAAGGGAGATCGCTGATCTTCTGCTTGCAGTGAACCGCCCCTATGGCAAATCTGATTATATCCCATGTATCTGCTGGGGCAGGAATGCAAGGTATGCTTCGACATTTGAGGTGGGCAGCAGATGCGCAGTTTGGGGAAGGATCCAGAGCAGGGAGTATATGAAAAAGATCACGGAGGAGGAGTCTGAGCGGAGAGTGGCATATGAGGTATCTGTCAGTAAGCTTGAATTGGTGTGAAATATGTGACGCATATGTGACGCGGCTCAAAACAAGAGAACATCTCACGCAGACGGGGCAATATTCCGGTGAACTAACTGCTAATGGAATCTAAGACGTTCAGCAATGGCTTCACGCCTAAGATTCCATAAGCAGTGGATTTCACCTCCATAAAAATCGCCCCTCTATTGTCTGCTTAGAGATGTTCTTTGCTTTGAACCGCTGTTTTTTAATAAAGGGAAATGCTGATGAAAGCGTTTCATGCATCGAATTTGCTCTGAGAAGCAGAAATATATGAGGGGTTATAAAAGGTTCTAAATAAAGACTAAATTTTCGATATGTGAGTGACAAGCGGCGGAAATTCATGTACAATTACAGGAGATTTTCGTTTTTTTGTTGTATGTTCAAAGAAGAGGTATTTTTGATATATTGTAGATGAAACAGGAAAAGGATGCGGGATGAAAAAAGATAAAGCCATAACGCTGATTACAATTATAGCAGTGATAGCCGTAGCAGGGGTTTTCTTTGGCGTGAATTATTTGATGGATGCCTATGCAAGATATCAGAGGGAGGAGCAGCTGGCAGCGGCATCGGGCAATCAGGCGGCATCGGGCAATCAGGCGGCATCAGGCAGTCAGGCGGTGGGCGGACAGCAGTTTCCCACCTATGTGCAGAATCTGATAAGGGCTACCATGGAAGAGCCAGAAAAAAGCGGCGCATGCGGGGAATTTTTGGAGTGGTATTATAAAGATGAAGTTCTGCTCATCTCCGGTACAGGGAAAATGGATGAATACATATATTCCGCGGGCAGCGCACCATGGGACAGCCTGCGGAGTCAGATAGGCTGCGTCATCATAGACGAAGGCGTAACGAGCATAGGCGGCGCAGCGTTTAAGTACTGCGGCAGCGTGACGGAGGTCTTCCTGCCGTCGTCTCTGGCATATATTGATGAGAGCGCATTTTTCGGTTGCAGAAGTCTGACGCAGATCGGGCTGCCGGATGGTGTAACAGGCATTGGCAAGAATGTATTTTATGACTGCAGCGGTTTGAGAGAGATCACGCTGCCGGATTCCATCACCGTAATTGACGAGGGAGCATTTTGCGGCTGCAGCAGTTTGAGAGAGATCGAGCTGCCGGATGGCGTAACGGGTATCGGCAGATGGGCATTTAGCGGCTGCAGCGGTTTGAGAGAGCTTATGCTGCCGGATTCCATCACCATAATTGCGGAGAGGACATTTTTCGATTGCAGCAGTTTACAGGATATTGCGATACCGGACGGCGTAACGAATATTGGGAACAATGCATTTAATGGCTGCAGCAGTCTGGCGCGGATTGAGCTGCCGGACAGCGTAACAGGCATTGGGAACGGCGCATTTAAGAATTGCGGCTGCCTGACGGAAATCAAAATACCGGATTCCGCGACCGGGATTGGCAGTTATGCATTTTCCGGCTGTGGCTTGCTGACAGAGGTCGCAATACCTGACTCTGTTACGAGAATCAGTAAAAGCGCATTTGAGAATTGTACTAATTTAACGGAGATCGCGCTGCCGGATACCATGCTCAGTATTGGCGATCGGGCATTTTATGGCTGCAAGGGTCTGACGGAGATCACGCTGCCTGACAGTGTAATGAGCATTGGTGACAGCGCATTTGAGAATTGTACTAATTTAACGGAGATCGCGCTGCCGGATACTATGATCGGTATTGGCGATCGGGCATTTTATGGCTGCAGCGCTTTGACGGAGCTTACGATACCGGACTCGGTTACGAGCATTGGCAGAGAAGCATTTTTCTACTGCAGATTGACGGAGCTTACGATACCGGACAGCGCCGCAGCAAGTATCGGCACCGGGGCGCTTGCAGGTTGTGACTGGCTGACAGAGATCACAATACCCGACAGCATAACAAGCATTGGCAATGGTGCATTTCATGGCTGTAGCAGTCTAACGGAGATCACGATACCTGACAGTGTAACGAGCATTGGTAACAGCGCATTTTCCGGCTGTTATAGTCTAAGGGAAATCACGATACCTGACAGTGTAACGAGCATTGGTAACAGCGCATTTTTCGGTTGCAGAAGTCTGACGCAGATCACGCTGCCTGACAGTGTAATGAGCATTGGTGACGGCGCATTTTCCAGCTGTCATAATCTGACGGAAATCACACTGCCGGATAGCATAATGATGATTGGTGATAATGCATTTTATTATTGTGAAAACTTAGCGGAAATTACGATACCGGATGGCGTAACGCGTATTGGCAGTGAGGCATTTGCCAGCTGCAGCAGTCTGTCAAAGATCATGATGCCTGATTCCGTAACGAGTATTGGCACTCGGACATTTCAGTGTTGCAGGAGTTTGACGGAAATTACGATACCGGATGGTGTAAAGGCCATCAATGATGGCACATTTGATGACTGTTGGCATCTGACAAAGATCGCGATACCGGACTCGGTTACGCGCATTGGTGTTTTGGCATTTGATGGCTGTTACAGGCTAACGGAGATCACGATACCGGACAGCGTAACGAGCATTGGGCATAGCGCATTTCATGGCTGCAGCGGTCTGACGGAAATCACGATACCTGACAGTGTAACGAGCATTGGTAATGCCGTATTTGAAAACTGCAGCGGTCTAAGGGAAATCACGATGTCAGACAACGTAACGAGCATCGGCTATCATGTATTTGAAAATTGCAGCGATGTGACCATTTATTATGGCGGCAATGGGCTTGATTCCTATATCAACGACAATAGCAGCGAATGGAGCGCGCAGAACATCGTCTGGGTTAGATAGTAATGTGAAAAGTGTTTCTAATGCCCATTCCAATGGGAATAAAGGAACCAAAGGTTCCTGGCATAGAAACACTAAGTTTCACACCGAAAAAAGCGGCGGTTTTCATTGACAGAACATAAATGGAGTGTTATATTAAAAAAGTAACAGATAGAGGTTGCGTTTTTTAAGAGTACTGCATAGGATGTTACAGGAGCAGTTGAGGATGCAGGAAAGGGGAAGACGCCGAAGGAGACATGACCTGTTGCGTGTCTTCCTGGGGATACAGTGAATAACTGTATAACTGTCATCTTATAAAGATGGGGCGCTATCGGATATATGCGAATCAACGCCGGCATCTTGTTTGTCGGCGTATTTTTATGCACACGGGCGTCAAAAGGAAAAATGTGAGAGGAGAAGTATCATGGCAATTTTTAAAGGAGCAGGAGTAGCTATCGTCACGCCGTTTCACGAAGATGGATCGGTTAATTATGAGCAGTTTGGTAAGAATATAGAATATCAGATTGCCAACGGAACGGATGCAATCATCGTATGCGGAACGACGGGAGAAGCGTCCACGCTTACGCATGAGGAACATCTTGAAGTGATCCGTTATTGTAATGAAAAAGTCGCGAAGCGGATCCCGGTGATCGCGGGCACCGGTTCCAACTGTACGGAGACAGCAGTCTATCTTTCACAGGAAGCGGAGAAGATCGGTGTTGACGGGATTCTTGTGGTGACACCTTATTATAATAAGGCGACGCAGAAAGGGTTGAAGGAGCATTTTACGATCATTGCCAATGCGGTATCGATTCCCATGATCCTCTATAATATTCCGGGTAGGACCGGCGGCGTGAATATTCTTCCGGAGACGATTGTGTCATTGTGCCGTGAGGTGAAAAATATTGTCGGCGTAAAGGATGCCACCGGAAATATTTCCCAGGTGGCGAAGCTGATGGCATTGGCGGGAGAAGATGTCGATCTGTATTCCGGCAATGACGACCAGATCGTTCCGCTGCTTTCACTGGGTGGCAAAGGAGTGATCTCGGTATTGTCCAATGTCGCGCCGAAGCAGACCCATGACATGTGCCGGAAGTTCTTTGATGGGGACGTGGAGGGAAGCAGAAAACTCCAGTTGGAGGCAATCGACCTGATCTCGGCATTGTTCTGTGAAGTTAATCCGATCCCCGTGAAAAAAGCGATGAACCTTCAGGGGCAGAATGCGGGAACATTAAGACGGCCGCTGACAGAGATGGAACCGGAGAATGCGGCAAGGCTGGAAAAAGCCATGAAAGCATATGGGATCCTATAAGCGATCAGCTCCCGCAAAGCGGAATCATCGCGTGTCATCGCAGCAAGCTGCTCTGACATGGAGAATTGATATGGAAATGATAAGATGGGGCAGGGGTATCCCTGTCCCTTTTAAAAACGAATTTATTAATTTTGCGAATACTGTGCCTGCACCATAGCATTAAAGTGCATTAACGTCTGCAGGTTATGAGAAAGGTAAGGTTATTAAAATGACAAAAGTGATCATGCATGGATGTAACGGAAAAATGGGACAGGTTATCACCAATCTGGCTGCACAGGATGAAGAGATAGAAATCGTGGCAGGGATCGACGTGTCGCAGCATATCAGTAACAGCTATCCGGTATTTTCTTCCTTAAAGGAGTGCACTGTCGATGCGGATGTAATCATTGATTTTGCTTCTGCAAAGGCGGTTGACGCGCTGCTTGATTATTGCTGGGAGAAGCAGATGCCGGTGGTGCTTTGCACGACAGGGCTTTCCGAGGAGCAGCTTGAGCGGGTGAAGAAAGTCTCGGCAAAGACGGCAGTATTAAAATCAGCCAATATGTCTTTGGGGATCAATATGCTGTTAAAGCTTTTAAAAGAGGCGGCGTCGATCCTTGCGCCGGCAGGATTTGATATTGAGATCGTGGAAAAGCATCATAACCAGAAGGTGGATGCGCCTTCCGGTACGGCGTTGGCGTTGGCGGATTCCATCAATGATGAATTGGACAATGAGTATGAATATGTATTTGACAGAAGCCAGACAAGGCAGAAGAGGGGCGGTAAAGAGATCGGAATATCGGCAGTGCGCGGGGGTACGATCGTGGGAGATCATGATGTGATCTTTGCCGGTACGGATGAAGTGGTTACCTTTTCCCATACGGCATATTCCAAATCCATCTTTGCAAAGGGCGCCATCCAGGCGGCAAAGTTTTTGGCAGGAAAGCCGGCGGGGATGTATGATATGAAGGATGTGATTGGGTAGCCAGATTGGAAATCTTCGATTTCCAATCGGCAATTTGAGTCAGATCCTCAAATTGCTTTGAACGCAGTAAGATTGTTTGTTAATTGCATTTGTGCCTGCGGTGCGAATTTGCAGGTTACGGAAAGGCATATGGTTAGAATGAAAAATCAAAGATTTTTCATTCGCAATTTGTGCCTGCGGCCCAAATCGCAGGTTACGGAAAGGCATGGTTAAATTATGGATGGGATGAAATTAAAAATTTTGAGACAGCTTGCGAAGCAGTATCCGAATATTGCGGCAGCCTCCACGGAGATCATCAATCTGCAGTCCATTTTAAATCTTCCGCAGGGAACGGAGCATTTTTTGACGGATATCCACGGAGAATACGAGCAGTTTAACCATGTGCTGAAGAACGGCTCCGGCACCATTAAGCGTAAGATTGATGAGGAATTTGGCAATACACTTCGGGAGAACGATAAAAAATCACTGGCGACGCTGATCTACTATCCGGAGGAGAAGCTGGCGCGGATCAAAAAGGAAGAAGAAAATATTAAAGACTGGTATAAGATCACCCTGCACCGGCTGGTACAGATCACGAAGCGTACCGCATCTAAATATACGAGATCCAAGGTAAGGAAGGCGCTGCCGAAGGACTTTGCTTATATCATTGAGGAGCTGATTACGGAGAAAGCGGAGGTTCAGGACAAGGAAGGCTATTATAATGAGATCATCCATACGATCATCCGGATCGGACGGGCGCAGGAGTTTATCATTGCGCTTTGCAATCTGATCCAGAGGATGGTTGTGGATCACCTCCATATCGTGGGCGATATTTTTGACCGTGGTCCGGGACCGCATATCATCATGGATACGCTGATGAAGTATCATTCCGTTGACGTTCAGTGGGGTAATCACGATATCTCATGGATGGGGGCGGCGAGCGGCAGCACGGCATGTATCGCGACAGTGATCCGCATCTCTGCAAGATACGGCAATCTGGATACGCTAGAGGAAGGGTACGGCATCAATCTGATTCCCCTTGCTACATTTGCGATGGAAACTTATAAGCATACGGATTGCAGCGCATTTGCCATCCGCTATAATACGGATTACAATACCAAGGATCTCAGTCTGGACATGAAGATGCACAAGGCGATCACCATGATCCAGCTGAAGCTGGAAGGTCAGCTGATCATGCGTCATCCAGAGTTTGGGATGGAGGATAGGCTGTTATTGGATAAGATCGATTATGATAAAAAGACTGTCATGGTAGACGGCGTGGAATATGAGCTCCGGGATGTGGATTTTCCCACTGTTGATCCCAGACATCCGTATGAACTGACGCCGGAGGAGGCACTGGTGGTGGAACGGCTTCAGCAGGCGTTCCTTCACAGTGAGAAGCTGCAGAAGCATGTCAGATTCCTGTATTCCAAGGGAAGCCTGTATAAGGTTCATAATTCCAATCTTTTGTATCACGGCTGCATCCCGATGGAGGAGGACGGAACCTTCAGTGAGGTTAATATTTACGGAAAGAAGTACCGCGGGCGGGAGCTTTATGACGTGCTGGAGGCATATGCAAGGAAGGGATATTATTCCGTGCATGATATTTCGGAGAAGCGCAAAGGAGAGGATATCCTCTGGTATATCTGGGCAGGTCCCGGCTCACCTGTATTCGGCAAAGATAAAATGGCGACCTTTGAAGCCTATTTTATCGCTGATCCGGCAGCCGGCAGGGAAAAGAAGAACAGTTATTATGCGCTGATGGAAAATGAGGATGTGATCAACAGCATCTTCCGGGAATTTGATCTGGATGAGCAGCATTCCCATATCATTAACGGGCATGTTCCGGTGGAGTTGAAAAAAGGAGACAGTCCGATCAAATGCGGCGGCAAGCTGCTGGTCATCGACGGCGGATTTTCCAAGGCATATCAGGGCAAGACGGGGATTGCGGGATATACGCTGATCGCCAGTTCCCATGGTATGTGGCTGGTGGCCCACGAACCGTTTGAAAGTAAGGATGCGGCAGTAAAGAAGGAGTCAGACATCGTATCGGATTCTATCCTGGTAGAGGGATATCCCATGCGGCATTATGTTGCGGATACGGACATCGGCAGGCAGCTAAAGGAGAGCATTCAGGATCTGGAGGAGCTTTTAGAGGCGTTCCGCTGCGGCGTAATTACGGAAAAGGCGTAAAAAAGAGGGAAGATTGTAGATAGAGGAAAAATTGTAAATAGAAGGAAAATTGCAAATAGAAGGAAAATTGCAAAAAATGCAAAAACAGTGAAGTTATGTAAGTAGGCGCACCTTGTAGGAGCGCCTGGTCAGAGGGCGGTCTAACGTCTTCTGCTTCCGGAATTATTGTTTTTGTTGGAATCGTTGCCGGTAACCGCGTCAGTTACATCATCAACGCCATTGGCTACGCCGTTTGTAACATCATTGACAGCGTTGGCTGCGCCATTGACTACATCATCAACGGCATTTCCGGCATTGTTGGCGATATTATTGCCGGTATTCTCCGGCTTTGTAGTGCCTGTGTTGCTGGCAGTGTTTTTGTCGCTGCTATTCTGGTCATTGCCTGCGCTCTGGGATCCGCTGTTGTTGGAATTGCCATTGGCGGTATTGCCGTTCGTATTCTTTCCGCATGCGGTAATGGCGAAACACATTACGACAAGCAGAATCGGTAAATAATATTTTCTTTGTCTTTTCATTGTTGAATGCCCATTCCTTTCCAAGGTCTGTTTAAAGTCAGAGTTTTGTAATATATTAAAGATTAGACCTTGTGGTTAGTATTTGCAATCACAAAAAAATTATGTGTTTCATAAAAGAATGTATTTTATGAAAGAATTGGATTAAAAAATGAAAGAAGTGCGGCATTGTTGGAGGCTTCATAGGAAAAGGAGTGTGTGGGAATGGAATTCAGACCATGTATTGATATCCATGATGGAAAAGTAAAGCAAATCGTCGGCGGAAGTATGGGACGGAAGGACCGCGCGGATGAAAATTTTGTAGCAGAGCAGGATGCCGCTTTTTTTGCATCATTTTATCGTGAAAGACAATTAAAGGGCGGGCATGTTATCTTATTAAACGGCGCAGAGCATCCGCTTTATGAAAAAACAAAAGAGCAGGCATTGATGGCGCTTCGCGCATTTCCTATGGGATTGCAGGCAGGCGGCGGCATCACGGATCGGAATGCGGAGGAATTTTTAGAGGCGGGGGCGTCCCATGTGATTGTAACGTCATTTGTTTTCCGTGAAGGAAGGATCGATTACGAACGGCTGGAGCAACTGGTGAAGGCGGTCGGCAGGGAACGTATCGTTTTGGATCTCAGCTGCAGAAAAAAAGACGGAAAATATTATATTATGACAGACCGTTGGCAGAAATATACGGATACCGTTCTTGATCTTGAGCTTTTGGAAAAACTGGAGGGGAGCTGTGACGAGTATCTGATCCATGCGGTAGATGTAGAGGGAAAAGTGTCCGGAATAGAAGAAGGCGTGGTAGAGCTGCTTGGCACATATGACGGCAGACCCGTGACCTATGCCGGAGGCGTACATGATTATCAGGATCTTGAGATTTTAAAGACCATAGGGAAGGGACGGGTCAATGTAACGATCGGAAGCGCGCTTGAGCTATTTGGCGGTTCCTTGGATTTGGACAGGGTAATAGAGCTGTGCGCATATGGGGACGGTAACAAAAAGGCTTGCTGTAACCCGGAGTAAGCCTTGCAAAAGCCCGGAAAAAAGGAACCGCAAGCGGTTCCTTTTTGTGTTAAGTGTTTTTAATCCGTTAAAACAATATTGCTTATTCTAAAACAAAATCAGTTGCTGAATGACTAAGTTTATATTTTAGGAAAAGGCACATCGAAAACTGATTAAAACCTTGGTTTAAATAATCAAGTATGATTATTTCTTAATAACATTGCTGGCCTGAGGTCCCTTTGCGCCTTCTACAACGTCAAATTCCACAGCCTGACCTTCGGTTAATGTCTTATAACCTTCTTCGTTCTGAATTGCGGAGAAGTGTACAAATACATCCTTTCCGTCAGCTGTTGAAAGGAAACCATAACCTTTCTGCGCGTTAAACCACTTAACTGTACCTTCCATTACCAAGTACCTCCCAAAAAATAAATTATCTTGCAAACGGATGTTTGCATCATAGATACTATAGCACATGAAAAGAAAAATGTAAAGAAAAAAAACAAAAGTAAATTTAAGGAGCAATATATTCTGCGAGATAAATTTGTATGGAAAAATCAGGGGAATTGAAAAAATATCTTGATAAATCTGAAATTCTGTGGTAGCGTTCTTTATAGATGGAATATTATGTTGACCTGACCATAATGAATGGAAAATATAGAAGAAAAAGATAGAAAGAAAATATAGAAAGTAAAAATAAAAGGGAAAGCCGCATATCCGAAAGGAAACGGCTTTCCGGATACAGACGAGGAAGATCAGATGGCAAGTAAAAAAGAAAGACAGGAAAAAAAACGACTGGCACAAAAGGAGCGAAGACTATTAGAGCAGAGCAGTCAAACATCGGAAACAGCCGTAAGTGATGAAAAAAACGGTGAGGAAGCATGGGTTCGTCCGCCGACACGTGAGGAAGTAGAATTTGACCATTTAGGGCGACATAATATCACCTTTTACCGGATTTATGTTATGCATAAAAACCATAAAGGCGAAGTGCATCATTATACACTGGGAAGGATGCAGATGTTTTTGCTGTTGGGAAGTTTTTTGTGTATTATGGGTCTGCTGTGCGGTATTCTGGTATTTAAGGAGTACCGGAGAAGTAATCAGCTGGCGAACGCCAGGACGCTGGTCACAACGCTGCAGGGACAGTTGGCGACGGAAATGCGTCAATCAGACGAGCTTGCACTTCAGATTTCGGAATTAAATGAAAAAGTGGATATCCTGAGCAGTACATTGACGGCTAAGACAGAGGCGTTGGCTGTTTATGAGGAGGAGGAACGGGCCCAGCATATGCCGACTGCTTATCCGCTGCGGGGCAATGCTGCCTATTATGTGCCGAAAGAAGGCGGAGAAGATGGTACGGAAGCGGAAGAAGGGGGCACTGAAGCAGAAGATGAACCGGAAGAGCTCATGGTGCAGTTTATGACAGACATGGGAAGCAGTATGGTTGCGACGGCAGATGGCGAAGTATCTGAGGTCAGCCCTTTGGAGGACGGCGGATATAAGATTGTGATTGATCATGGCAATGGTTTTATGACGAGCTATTCCGGCATCGGAACGATTATGGTGAAAGAGGGGGATGCTGTTACAACGGGTTCGATACTGCTTGGCATTACTGAAGATGATACGGTGCTCTCCTATCAGATCATGCGAAACGGGGAGTATATCGATCCATGGGAATGTATGGAAATCCATGGATGATCCGCCGGTTTTTCCGGTGGTTTTCATGAAATTCTTTTTCTTTGGCATATATTTGGTATTACTGCTTTACATGTAGTTTTATTTACTATATAATAAAGTATAGCAGTAGAGCTCGAATTGACATAGGCGATTGTGGGAGGGTTATGTAAACCTCATAGACAGTAATGCAGAATGAAAAATCATACAGCAATTAATTGGCGATTGCCTGACGTTGATATTAAGAGAGGATATATCTTATGACAATTAATACGGAAGATCTGATCAACAGCATCATGGAAAGTTTTGACAGAATAAAGTTTATTGATTCTGCCGAGATACCGAACATTGCGCTTTATATGGATCAGGTGACCACCTTTATGGATGACCACCTGAAGGATTCGGCGAGATATAAGGATAAAGATAAAATTCTGACAAAGACCATGATCAATAATTACGCAAAAAATGATCTCCTGCCTCCGCCGGAGAAAAAGAAATATTCCAGAGAGCATATCCTGATCCTGACTCTGATCTATTACTTTAAGAATATTTTATCCATTAATGATATTCAGATGATGCTGAAGCCGCTGACGGAAAAATATTTTGGAAAAGAGTCGGGAAGCACGATCAGGGATATCTATGATGAAGTGATCAAAATGGCGCAGGAGCAGTGCGACGGACTGAAAAATGACATAAAGGATAAATATGAAGAAACCGAGAGAGTATTTAGCAGCTCCCAAGTCTTTGCGGATGTCGAGAAGAAAGACAGAGAGGAATTGAAGAATTTTGCGTTTATCTGTATGCTTGGATTTGATGTCTATATCAAAAAACTTCTGATCGAAAAGCTTCTCGATGAAAATGCCGCAAAAGAGGAAAAGAAAGCATGATTATTTTAGCTGTTTCACCAGCTCATCATACTGGCGGTACATCCGCTGGACGCCATTTTCCAGAAGATAGTAGTGCATGATATAGGGAACCAGAAGAATCATTAGGGCTGCCAGCAAAAGAAGGAGTCCCGGATTCATTTCCATAATGCAGAAAAAGAAAACAGCAAATGCCAGTCCCGCAAACATCAGTGTGACAAGCAGATGGATCAACCGCTCATGGGAAAAGAAGGCGATCTGTTCCAGATGCCTTGCAAGAAGCTTTTCATATTCTTTCCGGGTAGGCATGATATCCTTCTGCGCCGTTGCTTCATAATTGCCATCCGCATCGAAGGCTGTCGTTACAGGCAGCTCGTGTGCCAAGATCTGATCCATATAAGACAGATATGCTAACATTCGTTTACGCATAGATTCCTCCATCTATAAAAAAAACCCAAGCATGACGGTACTTGAGTTTTTTTTATTCTGAATATTTTGATTTACGCCATTTTATTGACCGCAAGATTCAGACGGGAAATCTTTCTGGAAGCATAATTTTTATGATAAACGCCTTTTTTGGCAGCTTTATCAATTGTGCTTGTCGCATTTAACAATGCGCTTTTAGCTGCTTCCTGATCCCCTGCGTCGATTGCCGTATATACCTTCTTTACAGCAGTCTTTACGCCTGATCTGATCGACTTATTTCTGTCTGCCTTTGTCTGGTTGACAAGGATTCTCTTTTTTGCAGATTTAATATTAGCCAAGACTTTGCACCTCCTGTTTTTTGAATATGTCGTAAGATTACGAAACCCTTTACTCAACATTTATGCCAGATCCGGACACGGACGTTTCTGGTATAAACACACTTTTATATAGTAAATTACAGGGTAAAATATGTCAATACATATTTTGAAAATTTTCGCAAAAAATAAGTTTACGAATATAATAAATATACGGAAAATATCATTAAGGATACGAGGTGCGGAAGTGGAAAGCTATATTGCGCGGACAGATCTGGCGGTGGAGGCCAAGGAATGTATCAATATGCCGGAACATTCTATCAATGGCGTCCGTATTCAGGAAAATTATAATGAAGAAATGGATATTAAGACAACGACTGTGGTGATCGAGAGTAAAAATGCCGAAAAGAAGCTGGGAAAGCCGATGGGACATTATATTACGCTGGAGGCGCCGGGGCTGGTCGAGCCGGACGAGGATTATCACAGGGAGATCTCGCTGGAAATAGCAAAGCACCTTTTAAATATTATAAAAGAACCTGATGAGGAAAAGTCGATCCTGGTGGTCGGACTGGGCAACCGTGATGTGACGGCGGACTCTTTGGGACCCAGCGTGGTGGATCATCTGTTTATCACGAGACATATTATTATGGAATATGGAAAAGCCGCGTATGAAAAACACAAGATGCATATGATATCGGGGATCGTCCCCGGCGTCATGGCAAAGACCGGTATGGAGACGGCGGAGATCGTAAAAGGCGTCGTGGAAAAGACAAACCCCGATCTGTTGATCGTCGTTGACGCGCTGGCGGCAAGAAGCACAAAGCGGCTGAACCGGACAGTGCAGATCACGGATACCGGCATCTGGCCCGGATCCGGCGTAGGCAATCACCGCAATGCATTGACGGAGGAAAGCCTTGGGATCCCTGTGATTGCCATCGGCGTCCCTACGGTCGTGGATGCAGCGACGATCGTCAATGACGCGGTGACACTGACGAAGGAAGGAAAGATCAACGGCATGAGTGAATTAAACAGCATGTACGTGACCGGTAAGGATATTGATTCCATTATTTCCAGACTTTCCTACACGATCTCGGAGGCGATCAATATTGCGCTGGATATGGAGCAGGAGGCGACACAGTGATCTGATACCGGAGATAATGTAACATGAAATACTGTAATAAAAATATGAAAAATCATAACATGAGATATTGTAATATATGAGATATCATAACATGAGATATAGCAACATGGGATAGCATAACATGAAATATTGTGACACATGAAATAGAGTAACATGACAAGTCATATAATATATTTTTTGGCAATATACTGAATTATGGTTTATTACAGACAGGACAAACAAAAAAGAATAAAGTATCTCTGCGGTATCGCGGGGGCGGGGATTTTATTGATAGCCATAGCTGTCGGAGAGGCGGGAAGACATCCCGTAAAGGAGGGCGGCTTTGATATCGTCAGGTATCTTGGGGAAAGAATGACGGTGCTGGTCTGTCCGGTGTCCGGATTTTTGAAAGCTTCGGAGACGACGGATTCATGGCAGGAATTTTTTTATTCCATTCCTTTTTATCAAAGTCCGTTATATGATTACATACATGGGGAAGAGGAAGGTACTATGACGCTGAGTTATGAGATGCTTGCCCTCCGGGAGGGCAGCGACGAAGGCGGCGCAACGTCGGCGGCGGATGATTCATGGGCGGCAGCTTCCGATGCTATGCTGCAGGCATGGAACATGCCGGGCGGGGATGCCGGCTTTTCGGTCAATGATGCGGTGCCGCTGCAGGAGATCCTGCCGGGGGCGGCAGGAGGCTTTACCTTGGAAAATTTTGTCCCTGCGTCGGAGCGGAAGGTATATTACAGCCTGAATGATTTACGGGATTATTCCTTTTTGATACGGAATTTTTACATTGTAGATCCGTCAACCGGTGTGACGGCAGATCAGATCAATGCGGAGTATATGATGTCGCAGGACATGACGATCAATAAGGAAGTGGATGGACCGCAGATATTGATCTATCATACACATTCGCAGGAGGCGTTTGCGGATTCCGTACCGGGAGACACTTCGACGACGATCGTCGGCGTGGGAGAGTATCTTGCTTATATTCTGGAGGAGGAGTACGGATATGAAGTGCTTCACCATGTCGCCAGTTATGATACGCAGCAGCACAATTATGCCTATTCCTATGCGGAACCGGAGATCCGTAAGCTTCTGGAGGAATATCCCAGCATCCAGGTGGTGATCGACCTGCACCGCGACGAGATGGCGGAGGGGACGAGACTGGTCACGCAGATCAACGGACAGCCGACAGCGCAGTTTATGTTTTTCAATGGGCTCAGTTATCTGAATGAGCTGGGACGCATTGATTATCTTGCCAATCCGAATCTTAAGGAAAATCTGGCATTTTCCTTTCAGATGCAGATGATGGTCAACTCCTATTATCCGGGACTGGCAAGACGGATCTATCTGAAGGGATATCGTTATAATATGCATCTTACCGGAAAGTATCTGCTGATCGAGCTGGGAGCGCAGAATAATACAGTACAGGAGATCAGGAATGCCTGTTACCCGCTGGCGGATGTGCTTGACAGGGTTCTAAGCGGAAGGTGATGACAATCCGGAAAAAATTTGCTATAATACGGAAGTGGCATAAGTTCGGTAAGAAGATAAGAGAGAATCGCTTGATTATTATGAATACGGATTGTATTATATCATATTTGAAAAAAGTGAACCCCAAATGGTATCCTGTCATTGCTTTTATTTTGACACTGTTGACGGTGACGCTGTCATTTTCCATGGCGCAGATGCTTTCCAATGGGAAATACACTGTGCTGTTCGGCGATTTTTTGAAACAATATGTCCCTTTTGCGAGACTGCACGCACAGGAGATCAGACAGGGTAATTTTTCCGGATATTCATGGAATGTTTCCATGGGACAGGGGACAAGCCTTCTGTATGCGTTTTATTCATATAGTCCTTTTTATCTACTCTTTTTATTGATATCCGACGATCTGGTGGCATCGGAGCTGGCAGTTTTGTTGCGGATTGCAACTGCTGCCCTGACGTTCTGCCTGTATCTGCAGAAAGGAAGGAAAGAGAAAGGTTTAAAATGCATCTTTTTTTCCATCTGCTATGCGGTATGCTCTTTTCAGATCGTCTTTTATATTGCATGCGACAGTGTATATCTTTTCCCATTGGCACTGCTTTCTATTCACCATTTTATTGATACGAAGAAGGCAAGTGGACTTACGCTTGTATATGCTGTGTCTTTTGTGATCTATTTTTATTATGGGTATCTGATCGGTATTTTTTCTCTCCTCTATTTTGTTGGACTTCTTTGGTATAGGGATGGAAAAGGATGGATCAGAAAAAATGTAAA
The DNA here is from genome assembly GCA_964421915.1 of uncultured Lachnospiraceae bacterium. GTDB lineage: Bacteria > Bacillota > Clostridia > Lachnospirales > Lachnospiraceae > NK4A136. Next base: position 105,059 of record CAYQZB010000001.1, on the reverse strand, counting down.
ATTGATATTGATCTATATGACAAGTGTCGCAGCGGCAGTGCTGTTAAGCATGGTGATGCTGTGTCCTGCGATTATGTATTATCTTGACAATTCAGGAGTGTTTGATAGCAGCTATACCGGTTTGAAGCTGCTTCCGACGGATTTCTGGCATGCGATGTATCTTGGCCGTCCTTTTACCTATAATCAGGATCTTCCATATTTGTATTGTGGTCTGCCGGTGCTTCTTCTTTTGCAGATGTATTTTATAAATCACAAAATATCCAAAAAGGAAAGGATTACGGCAGGTGTTGCGCTGTCGGCTTTGCTTTTGGTTAGTTACATTTCGCCATTGTATGAGATGCTGCATCTGTTTAATCGTCCGGATGGCTATACGGTGCGTTATACATTTGTTACAGTTTTGCTGTTGGTAGTGATTGCATGCAGAGAGTGTACTTTTTTAAGAGATATCAGCCAGAAGAAGCTTTTTGCTGTGGCAGTAGTTGATATTTTGTTTTATTTTGTGGGTTATCTGCTGAACAGAGGTATTTTTGATTCAGGAATCCTTTCACTTACTGTTCCGGCGGCAATTGCTAATATTGCATTTCTGCTGCTCTGGTGCATAGTTTTTTATGTTGTGTTCACGAACCGTCTGGACAAGGTATCGCTGACGTTGGCTGCCATGCTGCTGATTATGGTGGAAACCGGTTTGAATTCTTACTGGATCATTGACGAGCTTTCTGTAATATCAGAGGAGATGTACCGTAGTTGGCAAGAAGAAGCCAAAGGGGCGGTAGAGGATTTGAAACAGGAGGATCAGGGGATCTATCGGGTAGGATTCAGTTATTATTTGACGACTAATCAGCAGGCATTACTTGGGTATATGGGCGTACCTATATTTGCGTCAACACGAAGCGCCGCATTGGATACATTTATGTTTTATATGGGGGATTCCGTAAGATTTGGATTTTATCAGACAGGCGCCAATGATGTGACAGATATGCTTTTGGGCGTGAAATATTATATAGATCAGCAGGAATATGATCCGGCGGCAATAGCGCGGCAGACACCGGAATATTATCGGATGGAGCATACGCTGGAAATGGGGTATATGGTTAGTGATCAGATATTGACGGTCAAGCCATATACAAGAGATGTATTCTATAATCAGAACCGGCTTTTGTCGGCAATGACGGGGGAAGAGATTGATGTATATCGGGAGGCGGGTGTACCGGAGTTATTGCCCATCGGAATGGAATGGGAAGTGGAAGGCGAGGGGATGTCTTTTTCCAAAGCAGAGGAAGCTGAGGTGGGCGTATTGGATTACGCGATTCCTGTCGGATCATATGAAAAGGCATATGCCTATTTTTCACTGACTGATGATGCAGAGGGGGAGAATGTTTCCGGCCACACCTTAACGGAAAAGGAATTTGCGGTCTATGTTTTTTCCATGGGAAATTACCGCCGCCCTTATCTGACGGATCGATTGTTGTATTCTCCGGCAATCATAGAGATGGAACGACGTGGTGATCAGTTTTCCGTAAGGCTGATCGATTATAATGAGGCGGGGATCCAATCTGCGTATCGTAAATTATTCCTGTATTATCAGGATGATGGAGAATTGGACCGCGCGCATGAGATCTTAAGTAAGAATCAGTGGGAGATCGAAGAATTTCAAGATGGATATGTCAAGGCGGAGATCGACGTGGCTGAAGATAGGGATATTTTATTCCTTTCGATCCCCTATGATAAGGGATGGGAGCTTTTGGTGGATGGCAGCAGGCAGGAGTTGCTGGGGCTGCTGGATGGTTCCTTTTTGGGCGCAAGGCTTTCGCCGGGAACGCATGAACTGATCTTGCGTTATAAACCACGGGGAAGAATGGCAGGGATATTATTGACCGGCTGTGGTGCGGTCTTATGGGCGGTTTTGTTTGCTATGGATAGAAAGATTAGGAAAGGAAAAGAAATGCCATGAATAAAAAAAGTATATTGAAAGACAGTTTGATTACTTTTGGACTTACGCTATTATCGATGATTGTCATTTTTTTCTTAACAAAGATCCTGCCGGGGCAGGAAAAGGTAATATTCCCGGGTGATTTATATTGTCAATATGCCGTTTTTGGAAGGTTATTCATGAATAAACTGTGGGAGGGCAGCAATTTTTTCTATTCGTGGAATATCGGCATGGGCGGTAATACTGCGCTGCTATTTGCGTTTGCTGCAATGAGTCCGCTGAATATTATTTATATGCTCATAGAGGACATAGAGATTGCAACATTGATAATAGTACTTATGAAACCTGCTCTGGCAGCGGCGTTTTTCTGCGTGTATGGCAGATATAATCTTAGGCAGGAAAGTAAGCTTGTCATTGCGGTTGCTATCGGTTATGGACTTTGTAGTTTTTATTGTGTTGTTGCCATGATGAACAGTATTGCAGAGGGGCTTTATTTCCTGCCCCTGGTACTGATCTTTGTAAAACATTTTTTGGATACAGGTAAAAAAGTGGGACTTGCGATGGTTTATGCTTTATCCTTTCTTTCGTTTTTTTATGGAGGATTTATTGTCGGGCTCAGTTCTTTGGGATATCTTTGCTTGTGTATTTTTGTACATCGACATTATAGCGGCAGGGAAAGAATGAAGATACTGTTCGGATATGCTGTGAGCGTAGTCACTGCAATGTTACTTTCGGCATGTGTGCTCCTGCCGGCGGCATATTATGCAGTTTCATTGAATAGTACAGGTCTGGAAACGGAAATTGCAGAGTTCGCAATGTCTCAGGCATGGGATATCCTTCCGTGCTTTCTCCCAGGAAGGAAAATTATTATGGATACACCCTTCCCTTATTTGTATTGTGGATTGCTGACATTCATTATGATGTTTTTTTACTTTATTAACCAAGAGATTGCAAAAAAGGAAAGGATTTGCGTAGCGGTGGCGGTTATTGTGTTGATTTTGTCTATGATGCTGAAGCCTGTATATCTGTTTCTGCATATGTTTAATATACCGAACGGATATACTGTCCGTTTTGCTTATGTGCTTTCTTTCGTAGCGGCATCAGCTGCAGTAAGACAGTTATCCTGGCTGCAGTTGTCCGGACAACAGGCAGAACGGCTGTCGCAGATAAAACTCCTGCTTGCAGTGATATTTCTTGCGGTAACACTGGGGTTATTTTTCTGTTTATCAAAGATTGAAGGGAAATTGTCACTGGCAGGAGCGCAGGGCGCTTCTTTAAAGAGCATATTGCTGACCATAGCATTGGCGCTTTTATGGATATGGATGCTTTACAGGTATTTGAAGGATAAAAACGGTAGGAGGTTGGTATTTCTGGCAGTTCTGCTTACGATGATAGAGTCGATTGTCAATGGACATTATCTGATGGGGGGGAATGGATATTATGGAAGGGAGTTTTATGAAGAAAGACATCATCTTGCTGAGGAGGTCATATCCAAGGTCAAAGCTGAAGATGATGGGATATATCGGATAGCGTATCAGGATAAGCATAATTATAATATGCAGACGGCTTATGATTATTATGGGATTGCGTATTTTTCTTCTGCGGTAAATGAAACGACTTCCCATGCACTGGATCGGCTGGGATATGCCAGAGGCGATTTTACAATCTATGATTTTGTACAGGATGAAGTTATGAAGACACTGCTTGGCACTGCATATACAATCCGGCTTTTATATGATACACAGGGGGTGGAGTATGAGATCATAAAGAATCCTTATCCGCTTCCGTTGGGGTACATGGTACAGGATGAAATATTATCTTATGCCTTTTCGGAGAATGTATTTGAGAACCAGCAGAGACTGCTGAAGTGTATGACGGGGAAAGATGTCTTGTGTATGGAAATTTATTATGGGGATATCTGTATATATCCTTATAATGTTTATGATGACGGACCGGACTTAGATGCAGATGAAGCGTATCTGAAATTCACGCTGCCGTATCAAGAAGAAGTAAAACCGTATGCTTGTTTTTATTCCGACTTTGACAGGACTTTTGGCAGAGTGCCGTGGGTCAGCGAGACTTCTGATATTATACTCCTTGGAATCGAAGAAAGTTTTCTTTCACAGCCGCATACGGTGCCGATGGAGCGGGAGGGGGAGAATTATGCGGTTTATATTGTTTTTCCAAGATTTAATAAGGGTATGAACGAAAGTTTTTCGGTGACAAACGCAGATTTTGCTTTTTATCATGAGGACGGACTGGCAGTATATCATGAGGAGCTTGCAAAGGCAGGTCTGCAGATAGATGTGATGGAGGACGGGTATGTTAAGGGAAGGGTTGTGGCTTCCGAAGAAAAGCCGGTATTATTTACCTCATTTCCATACGAAGAAGGCTGGAAAGCTTATGTTGACGGGAAGGAGCAGGAGATTGTTCCGCTGCTGGAGGGCGGCTTTATCGGGCTTAGATTGGAAACTGGAGAGCATGAAGTGGAATTGCAGTTTACTGCACCTTATTCCCAGCAGGGGAAATGGATGTCTCTTTGCGGATTGATTTTACTGATGATATTGATTATTGCGGATCTTTATGATACAAAGAAAGTAAAGGAAAGGTAACGATAGAAAGGAACATAAATAGATCATGCAGGAGAATATCAGAAATTTTTGTATTATTGCCCATATCGATCATGGCAAGTCGACGCTGGCTGACAGGATCATCGAGAAGACGGGGCTTTTGACGCAGCGGGAGATGCAGGAGCAGGTTCTGGACAATATGGATCTGGAGCGGGAGCGCGGGATCACAATCAAGGCGCAGGCTGTCAGGACGATCTATAAGGCAAAGGATGGGGAGGAATATATCCTTAATCTGATCGATACGCCAGGACATGTGGACTTTAATTACGAAGTCAGCCGTGCGCTGGCAGCCTGTGACGGCGCGATCCTTGTGGTGGACGCGGCGCAGGGGATTGAAGCGCAGACATTGGCGAATGTCTATATGGCGCTGGATCACGATCTGGAGGTTTTTCCCGTTATTAATAAGATTGACCTTCCCAGCGCGGAACCACAGAGGGTGGTTGAGGAGATTGAAGATGTGATCGGCATTGAAGCGGAAGGCTGTCCGTTGATCTCTGCAAAAAATGGGATCGGGATCGAGGATGTTCTGGAAAGCATCGTAACAAAGATTCCTGCGCCAAAGGGTAGCAGCGACGCTCCGCTGCAGGCTTTGATCTTTGATTCCTTATATGACCCATATAAGGGAGTCATTGTCTTTGTCAGGATCATGGAGGGCTGTATCAAAAAAGGCACGAGGATGAAGATGATGGCGACCGGGGCATCGTTTGACGTGGTTGAGGTCGGTTATTTCGGCGCGGGACAGTTTATCCCCTGTGAGGAGCTTTCCGCGGGAATGGTTGGTTATATCACGGCATCGATCAAGAATGTCAAAGATACTGCCGTCGGCGATACGGTAACGGATGCGGACAACCCCTGTCAGGAACCCCTACCCGGCTATAAAAAGGTGCTGCCCATGGTATATTGCGGTCTTTATCCGGCGGATGGCGCAAAGTACCCTGATCTGCGGGATGCGTTGGAAAAGCTGAAGCTCAATGACGCGTCGCTTTTCTATGAGCCGGAGACTTCCGTGGCGCTGGGATTTGGATTCCGCTGTGGCTTCTTAGGATTACTGCACCTTGAGGTGATTCAGGAACGGCTGGAGAGGGAATATAATCTTGATCTTGTCACCACAGCGCCCAGTGTTATCTACAAGGTCTATAAGACGGACGGGGAGGTGATTGATCTTACCAATCCCACCAATCTTCCGGATCCTTCGGAGATCGATCATATGGAGGAGCCGATTGTCAAGGCGGAGATCATGGTGACGAAGGATTTTATCGGATCCATTATGGAACTGTGTCAGGAACGGAGAGGAAGGTATCTTTCCATGGATTATATGGAGGAGACAAGGGCGCTGCTGAAATATGAGCTGCCGTTAAACGAGATCATTTATGATTTTTTTGATGCCCTGAAGTCGCGCTCCAAAGGGTATGCATCATTTGATTATGATATCAAGGGGTATGAGACCTCCGAATTGGTCAAGCTTGATATCCTGATCAACAGGGAAGAGGTAGATGCGCTGTCCTTTATCGTACACAGCGGCAGCGCCTATGAGCGGGGGAGGAAAATGTGTGAGAAGCTAAAGGATGAGATCCCAAGGCATCTGTTCGAGATCCCGATCCAGGCGGCGGTGGGAGGCAAGATCATTGCAAGAGAGACGGTTAAGGCGATGCGCAAGGATGTGCTTGCCAAGTGTTATGGCGGTGATATCACCCGTAAAAAGAAGCTTTTGGAAAAACAGAAGGAAGGCAAGAAGCGGATGCGTCAGGTCGGCAATGTAGAGATCCCGCAAAAGGCGTTTATGAGCGTGCTGAAGCTGGATGAAGATAAGTAGGTTGAAAACCATTATGATTTTGATGTGTTATATTGCAGATGTCTTTGTATGATGAGATCGGAGCCGGAAGGGAGAGGGAAACAGGTGGGTACGGATAGTGAAATGAGTGAAAATCATGAAATAAACAAAGGCAATCAACGGAATAAGGTGATATCAGACAGAATAAAGCCTGCCGTAAGGAATCTGCTGCTTTTATTATGTGCTGCTGCATTGGTGGAAATCTGTGTGTTTAACTTCCGGTCGATACAGTCCCTTTTTTACAAGGAACATTCGTGGGATGAATATAAGGTAGAATATTCGGGAGTGAAAATATATGAGGACGATATTATCAGCATACAGGACGAGAATGCGGTTATATCGATACAGGACATAGACCATGAGGTAAAAAATATCAGACTGGATCTGGAACTGTTGGATGCCATTGATCTTTTTTATATGGAGAGCGGTGTATGTTATGTGGATATAGATGTGCTGGATGAGGGCAACAGTGAAATAATGTATAGGCTCATGGAGGACTGGCCGATACAGCCTGAAAATATTACGTCGCAGTTTAAATGGATCCAGACGATGGGAGAGATACAGAGGCTTGACATCAATGTATATCTGCCGGCGGGGCATTTGTTTAAGGTTAACGGAATTACTTTTAATGCGACAAAGCCGCTGGATTTTTCCATGGTTCGTATGCTGTCGGTATGGCTGGTATTTCTATTGTGTTATGGTCTGCGCAGGAAGTCAGGCTGGTGGAAGGAGGACTGCAGACAGATCACATTGGAGAAGAAAGCCGTACTGGGGATTATCTTTATGATTTTTTATGGAATTTCCTGCTTTCTGATGGTATCCAATCCCCTGATTATGCATGATGATTACAATCCTTATCAGGAGCTTGCATGGGCTCTGGATGCGGGGCAGGTGTCCCTTTTGGAACAGCCGCCGCAGGAACTTATCAGCATGGAGAATCCCTATGATCATTATGCAAAAAAAGCTGCCGATATTGATTACAAATTTGACTTTGCGTATTATGATGGGAATTATTATGTGTATCATGGAATTCTGCCTTGTCTTTTGTTTTACCTGCCGGTTTATCATTTGACAGGGTTAAATATGCCCAATTCCATCCCTGTGTTTTTCTGTTGTTTGATGTTTGGAATAGGACTGCTTTTGCTGATGCGCCAGATTATTATCAGATATTTTCCGAAAACACCGTTTGCAATGCTGGTATTGATCACACTGACCGGACTGTTTGGCTGCCAGCTGCCGTTTTTTATCACGCAGTCCACTTCCTATATTCTGACGGTGATCTGTGCTGTCGCTCTGGTTGTGTGGGGAGTTTATTTTTGGATATCAGCAAAAAAAATAGGAGAGACGGGATATTCCAAAGGAAGGATTGTGGCGGGATCTTTCTGTATGTCGCTGGTTGCTGCGGTCAGACCGACGCTTTTGCTCTACAGCGTGCTTGCATTTGTGATCTTTGGTCGGGCGTGGCTTACTGACAAGGAAGGATATGAGAAAAAGGACAGGATCACTATGATAGTATTATTTGCCGTGCCGTATGTGGCTGTGGCAATCCCGGTAATGTACTATAATGTTATCCGTTTTGGCTCGCCTTTTGAATTTGGATTTCAATATAATCTGACAGCATATGATGCCAGACATGTTCAGTTTTCTTTAGATCGGATCTGTTATGCAATCGGAGAATATTTATTCCGTATTCCTGATTTTAATTATTTCTTTCCGTTTATTAATATCTTTGCGTCATATTGGAACATTGGTGCGCACGGCGTTACAATTTTTGAAGGAAGCTTTCAAGCCGGACTGATTCCTTTTAATCTTTATCTGCTTGCTGCGGCAGTGGTCTTGGAAAAGCGTAAGGAGTTTCAGAAAAAAGGGATTTACCTTTTCGGTCTGTGTCTAATGTTGATTGGAATTTTCTTAATGATATATGACGTAGAGCTTACAAATGTTATTGCATACCGCTATCAGGCAGATTTTTCGTTTGCCTTATTCATCACCGCCTGGGTAGGAATTTTATGGTTGCAGGAAAATTATGTCGGAAAGGATTCCATTAAGTCATTTCAAAAAATATTGCTGGGTGTTGTATTCCTTTCTGTGGTGATGAACGCTGTCTTTTGGTTTACGCCTTCTGTAAATTTTCCGATGGCTTCGGGCAATACGCAGTTGTATTACGATATCTATTATGGTTTCAATTTCTGGTAGGAACAGGTATAGAACTTGTGTTTTAGATGACGATTTATGGTATTAAGGAATTTCATGAAAAGCGGAGGAAAAAATGGGTAAGAAAGAAATGATCATGGATAAGGAAATAACTAAAGATAAGGGGATTTTTAGCAGGGTAAAGCTCACTGTAAGAAATCTGCTGTTTTTGCTGTGCACGTCGGCTTTGGTAGAAATCTGTGTATTTAACTTCCGGTCTATCCAGTCCCTTTTCTATGAAGAACATTCGTGGGATGAATATAATGTGAAATATTCAGGGGTTAAATTATATGATGACGGTATCATCAGTATACAGGATCAGGCGGCGGTCATTTCAATACAGGATATTGGTCTCGATATAAAGAATATCAGATTAGAGTTGGAACTTCCGGATTCTATCGACCTGTTTTTTCGGGAAAGTGGTGTGTGCTATGTGGATATAGGTGTGTGCGATGAAGGTGGCGGCAACGTGATGTATGGGTTGGTAGAAGACTGGCCTGTACAGCCCCAAAATCTTACTTCGCAGTTTAAATGGATGCAGACGATGGGGAAGACTCAGAGACTTGATATTCAATTAGAACTTCCGGCAGGACATCTGCTGAAGGTCAATGGACTCACTCTGAACGCAAGAAAGCCGTTGGATTTTTCAGTGGTTCGCTTTGTGATTACCTGGCTTGTATTTCTGCTGTGTTATGGATTGCGCAGGCAGTCGGATTGGTGGAAGGAGGAATGCAGGCAGATTACATTTAAAATGAAATCTATAATTGCCGGTGCCTTTTTTGTATTTTATGGGATATCGTTTTTTCTGATGGCTTCTAATCCTGCGGTCATGAATCAGACATACAATCCTTATCGGGAACTTGCATGGGCGCTGGATGCCGGGCAGGCATCCCTTTTGGAACAGCCGCCGCAGGAGCTAGTCAGCATGGAGAATCCGTATGCATATTGGGAAAAAGATGCTGCAGAATTGAATTACAAATTTGATTTCGCGTATTATGACGGAGCGTATTATGTATATCATGGAATCCTGCCCTGTCTGCTGTTTTACCTGCCGATTTATCATTTGACCGGATTGAATATGCCCAATTCCATTCCGGTGTTTTTCTGCTGCCTGCTGTTTGGTTTTGGGCTGGTCTTATTGGTACGGCAGATCATTATCAGGTATTTTCCGAAGACACCGTTTGCAATGTTGATATTGATTACACTGACCGGACTGTTTAGCTGCCAGCTGCCGTTTTTTATCACACAGGCAGATTCATATATTCTGACGATCATCTGCGCTGTTGCCTTGGTTGTATGGGGACTGTATTTCTGGATATCAGCAAAAAGGATAGAAGAGCCGGGATATTCCAAAGGCAGGATAATAGTGGGATCGTTCTGTATGGCGCTGGTTGCCGCGACCAGACCGACGCTTCTGCTCTACAGTGTGCTTGCGTTTGTGATCTTTGGGCGGGCATGGCTTACTGACAGGGAAGGATATGATAAAAAGGACAGGATCACTATGATAGTATTATTTGCCGTGCCGTATGTGGCTGTGGCAATCCCGGTGATGTACTATAATGCTATTCGTTTCGGATCACCTTTTGAATTTGGACTGAAGTATAATCTGACGACATTTGATATCAGACATCTACGTTTTTCTTTAGACCAGATCTATTATGCAATCGGAGAATATCTTTTTCACACACTTGATTTTAATTATTTTTTCCCTTTTATAAATACTTTTGAAACATATACAAATATGAATGCACATAGCAGTATCGATATAGAGGGAACCTTTCATGCCGGCTTGATTCCTGTAAATCTTTTTCTCCTGGCAAGCATGGTGTTCTTAGAAAAACGTAAGGAGTTTCAAAAGAAAGGACTTTATTCTTTCTGTGTGTGTCTGTCACTGATTGGACTCCTGCTGGTGATGCTTGACGTTGCGTTTACAAACGCTGTGATATACCGTTATCAAGCGGATTTTACATTTGCGTTTTTTATTGCAGCGTGGGTGGGAATTTTATGGATGCAGGAACATTATAGCGGAAAGAATTCTTATAAGGTGTTTCAAAAAATATTGCTGACGGTTGTATTCCTTTCCGTAGCAGTAAATGCTTTATTCTGGTTTACGCCATTTAAATTCCCGATGGCTATGGCCAATACGCAGTTGTATTACGATATCTATTATGGTTTCAATTTCTGGTAGAAGCAGCATATGCAGTGTGAATGTGGCGTTTTCGTAGAATATGCTCTGCAGCGGGGAGGCAATGATGGGCAGAAGGATGTCTATTTATATTCATATCCCTTTTTGTATTAAAAAGTGCGGTTATTGCGATTTCCTTTCTTTCCCTGTTAGGGATTGTGGGAGCGGGACGGCGGCAGTTTCTGACGGCGGCAGTAAGTGCGGTGTGCCGGAGGAATATCTGCAAAGACTGCTTTGCGAAATACGTCAGGAAAGCGGTGATTATGCGGATCGGGAGATTGATACGATCTTTGTCGGCGGGGGAACGCCTTCCCTGCTGAAGCCGGGGCAGGCTGAAGCTTTGTTTGACAGGGTATATCAGTCGTTTCATGTTGCTTCTGATGCTGAGATCACGATGGAGGCCAATCCGGGTACGCTGTCAAAAGAAAAATTGGAGATATACCGGCAGGTGGGAATCAACCGCCTGAGTATAGGGCTGCAGTCGGCGGACGATGTGGAGTTGGCAGCGCTTGGACGGATCCACAGGTTTCAGGATTTTCAAGAAAGTTTTGAATTGGCAAGGGATTGTGGATTTCAAAATATCAATATCGACCTGATGAGCGGACTGCCGGGGCAGAGTGTGGAGTCGTGGCTTCATACGCTTCATACGGCTGTAGGGCTTGCTCCGGAACATATATCAGCTTATGGACTGATCATTGAAGAAGGGACGCCATTTTATCAACGATATGGGACTGACGGAGCAGCAGTCGGGAAAGACCATGAGACAGATAGGGAGAAGCAGGATCAGAAAAAAGATGGGGAAGGAAAGCAACAGATAGAAAAAGAAGATGGAAGAAAACTGCTGACGGAAACGGATGGGAAAGAAAAACTTCCGTCAGAGGAAGAAGAACGGCAGATGTATCATGATACAAGAGATGTCCTTGAAAGGTTCGGCTACCAACAGTATGAAATCTCTAATTATGCAAAGCCCGGATATGAGTGCAGGCATAATATCGGATACTGGATCAGAAAGGAATATGTTGGCTTCGGACTTGGGGCGGCTTCCATGGTCGATAATAAACGCTGGAAGAATACTTCTGACCTGAAAACCTATATGAAACGTGCGGACACATTAAAAGAGGAAATGCAGGTTTTGCCAGTGTGGGAGCAGATGGAGGAGACGATGTTCCTTGGACTGCGTATGAATCGGGGCGTTTTCAAAAAGGAATTTGCAGCGTTGTATGGCGTTGGGATGGAGGCGAGCTATGGGGCATGGCTCCGCCAGATGAGCGTGGAGGGGCTTTTGCTCAATGGGGATCGCGTATGCCTGACAGAGAGAGGAAGGGATCTTGCCAATTATGTGATGGCAGGATTCCTGATAGATTAAAGAAGCGGAGTGAATGGTGCATTTTATTGATAATAATTATAGTTTTGTTCCAGATAGTAATTATATAATGCTGTCTGGTCGTCGCGTCCAAGTTTAATGGTATCATTAATAAGAGCGGTGTCTGTTATGGAAAGCAATACAATGCTTCCCAGCAATATACCTAAAAATACCACTTCTTTGGATCGATACCAATCTTTCTTTCCTTTCAGGCTTATCAGCCTTCTCATGAAAGAAAGATATCCGGCAACAGTATAAGGGAACAGAAAGACCCAAAAGAGTATCGTATATTGCGCTTTTGCCTCCCAAAAGAGCAGGAAAAGGAAACCGCCGATAAACGCGATCGCCGGAAGAAAGGCGGTCAAAGTAGCCTTTTTGGCATCAAATAAAAAGTAGCACAGGCTGCCGAAGAGGATCAGGCTTTGCAAGAGATTAAAGATAAAGTAAAAGACCATGTTGGACGGGGATCCGTCAAGACATAGATATTCCGGCGCTATTGCTTCTGCGGAAGGGATAGGCAGCAGATTATGGTTGAGCATTACCTGTTGGATCCATATGGACTGAAATGTTGGATTATTCCATTGAGAAGCAGTTTTTCGGGCGAGAAACGGTATAAAATAAGAGGGATCGCTCCAAAACTCCCGTGCGTGCTGCTGGAAAGTTTTTTCCGATTCGGCGGCATAAAGATCCAGATCATAATTGCAGGCTGCTATCAAGGCGCTGGTATAGCCGTTGTACCAGCCATCTGCCGCCCATGTGCCTTCGGAAATCCCCATAGTAAGATGTCCGTAACATGCCAGATCCGTGGAACTTTCCTCGTGGGTAATGCCTTCAAATGTCAGACCGACTGCCTGACTGCCGCAGTACAGGCAGATCAGACAAAGCGGCAGCAGAAGAAGATGTTTTGCTTTTTTGTGGATGATGGCATTGGATAGGATGACAATAAAGACTGCAATCAAGGGAATGATCGCTGTTTCTTTTACTAGGCCGGCAATGGAAAGCATGGCTACGCTACAGACGGCATCACGGACGCGGCTGCCCTCTAAAAAGTCAGCAATCTTCCAGAAAGCCACCATGGAGAGAGAAAGACTGGCTATATTTCCATAGATAAAAAAGCAGTAAAAAGTGATAGGCAGATACAGGATAAAAAGTATGGATGTAATGGTACTGTTTAACCCGACTGTTTTACAGAAACGATACAGGCTGTAGGATGCCAAAAGCAGCATGGCAAGATTGAAGACCTGAAATGCAACACCGCCTCCCTCGGCACCAAAAAGCGCAACAAAAGGGAGAAACAAAAGAACCAGAGGCTTCATTTTTGGATAGATATAGAGATATCCTGCAAACTTCCATGAAGTATAATCGCCCTGTAGAAAATAATATGCTGAATATAGCGAACTGAATTGGTCGGCTACAGGCTGATAGCGGCAGATCAATATGGCTGCCAGCATCAGAACTGCTATGAAGATATGGACGATCAAGAGAATATGTGTATTCTGTAAAGTATTCAAAATCCTTGCCGTTCTCTTCGGATGTAAGTAAAGAAGATATCCCATTAAAAACACCAGAAGAATGGCGGAAACATGAAGAAACGGCGCATCTGTAAGATATAAAGTGGTTTCATATTCGATCGTCCTATTGATCATGCTGGTGCCAAAGATACTGAGGTAAAAAAGCCAGTCAAGGATCAATATCATAAAAACACGTATTATAACGTTGCAAAAAATCTGAAATCGGGGGGGGTAGTGCGAATATTGGAATACATGATAGTGCCTGCCTTTCCTAGGTTTGTTAAATATAATATATCCACAATGTGTGTTTTGTCTATTTTGCGTTTATAACATACGCCGGCTGTTGCTTCTTTTGATATTTTACTACAATATTTATTACAAAGAAAGTTTTTTGGACAGTCATTAGGAGAGAATAATTCGGACAAAAGTGGGGATAATTGTAAAATATGCATAAAACTTGATAAAATAATTTACTTTACAGAGTACGGATTTTTTTGGTATAATCTATAAAGATGTGGAAAGGCACTTTAGACCGTCTCGCGACATAAGATATAATAAATGCCGCGCGAGGTCTTCTAGTGAAAACATTTCAGCAGCCATTGTCCGGTCCTGAAGAAAGAAGATATTTGGAAGAACTAAAGGGGGATGATCCGGCTGCGGCAAAAGAAGCCAAGCGGATTCTGATCGAGCATAATCTCCGGCTGGTAGCGCATATTGCGAAGAAATACCAGAATGTGGATGAGGATATGGAGGATCTGATCTCCGTAGGAACGATCGGACTGATCAAGGCGATTGACAGTTATGATCCTGGCAAGGGTTCCAAGCTGGTGACCTATGCGTCACGTTGTATCGATAATGAGCTTTTGATGCTGATGCGGGGACGAAAGAAGATCGCAAAGGAAGTGTCCCTGTATGAGCCGATCGGCATGGATAAAGAAGGCAATGAGATCAGCTTTCTTGACATCTGCGTTTACGGCAAGGAGGATATTGCAAAGCAGGATTTTGCGGGACAGATGGAACTGAATTATGTCCTCGGAAGATTGTCGGGAATGGTGCAGGAGATCTTAAACGACAGGGAAAGAGAGATCATCATCTTAAGATACGGATTGTCGGGGAAGCAGGAGATGACGCAGCGCGAGATCGGCAGGATGTTAGGGATCTCAAGAAGCTATGTTTCAAGGATTGAGAAACGGGCTTTGGAAAAGTTAAAGCATGCTATGAAAGAGATAGAGAAATAATCCGTTCAGGATAAAATATAAAAAGGAAAGAGGTAGATGAGATGCCAAAGATTAATGAAATTCTTGCTACGGCAGTACAGGCAAAAGCATCCGATATTCATTTGACAGTTGCTCTGCCGCCTAAGATGCGTGTTAATGGGCATTTGGTAAGTATGGAGAACTTTCCGGTGCTTACCGCAGACGATACTTTGGAGATGCTTCTGGCGATTACGACAGACCATCAGAGAGAGATCTTTAACAGCAAGGGCGAGCTTGATATGTCCTTTGCGTTGGACGGACTTGGCAGATACCGAGTTAATGCGTTCCGTCAGCGCGGCTCTGTAGCGATGGCGTTAAGAGCAGTTAATACGGTCGTTCCTTCTCCGGAGCAATTAGGACTGCCACATGCCTTTGTAGAGCTATATACCAGAAAGAGGGGGCTGATCTTGGTTACGGGACCTACAGGCTCCGGTAAGTCAACGTCTCTTGCATCGATTATCAATCAGGTAAATGAGCACAGGGATGCGCATATCATTACGTTGGAAGACCCGATCGAGTACCTGCATTTACATAAGATGTCGATGGTAAACCAGCGTGAGATCGGATTTGACTCCATGAGCTATGAAAATGCACTTCGTGCTGCGTTGCGAGAAGATCCGGATGTTATTCTGGTAGGAGAGATGCGAGATTTTGAGACGATCTCTGTTGCGGTAACCGCAGCCGAGACAGGCCATTTGGTTCTTTCTACCTTACATACCATCGGCGCGGCAAGTACCGTTGACCGTATCATCGACGTATTCCCGCCGCATCAGCAGGCGCAGATCAGGGTACAGCTGGCAAACGTACTGGAAGCGGTTATTTCCCAGCAGTTGATCCCGACGCAGGATGGACGCGGACGGGCTGCTGCATTTGAGGTCATGATCTCCAATTCCGCAGTGCGTAACCTAATTCGTGAAGGTAAATCACATCAGCTGCTTTCTGTTATGCAGACCACTCGAAAGCTGGGTAATATTGCGATGGATGAGGCGATCATGGCACTGTTCCAGGAAGGAAAGATTTCCAAAGAGATGGCGATTCAGTATGCGGTCGATCCGGATGGAATGGCACAGAAGATGCATTAAACGGTGGGTTGCCTGCAATTGCTTGCAGTTTGTTTGTGGAATGTTTATAGTTTTTTTATGGTTGTTAATGCTTTATTTATAATTGCTAATGCTTTGTTTATGACTTGTTGATATTTTGTTAATGCTTATTAGTGTTTCTTGATTGTTTTGTGATCTAATGAAGTCTTTTGCGGCTGGTCATCCGGCCGGCCGCAATCTATTTCTTATTTTTTCATTTTAAGTTTTTCGGGAGTGATTTTCGTTATTTGTTATTTTTATTTGGAAATCATTTTCGATTTGATCGTATGCGTATTGGGAATTATTTTTGTTTTCATGTTATCTTCATTTTGAGATTCATTTGTGTTGATGCGGTTATTTCTGCTTTTTGATTATTTTCAAATCATTTTCATTATTTGATTTATTTTGGTTTTCATTATTGATTATTTTAAATGTTTTCATTATTTGATTTATTTTAGTTTTTATTATTGATTATTTTAAATATTTAGAGTTTGGGTATTCAAAATTGTTCGCTTTTATAAAGCGACAGCGTTGATTACAAAAATTACATTATGGAAAAAGGAGGAAGGATTTATGGTTGCGGTGATTACAACAGGCGCGCTTCGCGGAATTGAAAGTTATCTTGTCAGGGTAGAGGCGGATGTGTCCAATGGACTGCCGTGTATCGATATGGTGGGGTCGCTGGGCAAGGAAGTGCGGGAAGCGAAAGAGAGAGTGAGGGTTGCGCTGAAAAACAGTGAGATCTCGCTGCCGCCGATGCGGGTCACGCTCAACCTTTCACCGGCAGATCTGCCTAAGGAGGGAACGGGATATGATCTGCCGATCGCCATGGCGCTGCTGGCGGCGCTGGGATATTTCCCGCCGGAGAGGACGGAGGCTGTGATGATCGTTGGGGAGCTTGGACTTGCGGGAGAGGTAAAGGGCGTACATGGGATCCTGCCGATGGCGGTCGAGGCGAAAGCAAAGGGCATCAGAAAATGCATCGTTCCCAAAAGCAATGCGTCGGAGTGCGCAGTGGTTCAGGGGATCGAGGTGATCGGTGTGGAAAATCTGGAACAGACACTTTTGTATCTGCAGTCCGATGAGACAGGGCAGAGGGAGATGATCATACCGACGGTGGTTGATGTGGCGGCATTGTTTCAGGGGATCACACAGACCGGAGAGATGGATTATGCGGAAATGAGCGGGCAGGAAAGCATTAAGCGGGCGATGCAGATCGCGGCAGCGGGATTTCATAATATCCTGATGATCGGACCGCCGGGGGCGGGAAAAACGATGGCGGCGAAACGTCTGCCCGGCATCCTGCCGCCGTTGACGCCGGAGGAAAGCATGGAGGTATCAAAAGTATACAGCGTAGCGGGACTGCTTGGAGAAGATGAGATACTGGTCACAAAACGGCCTTTTATGAGTCCGCACCATACGGTGACGCAGCAGGCACTCGCAGGAGGAGGCAGGACGCCGCAGCCGGGGCTCATCAGTCTTTCTCATAAAGGGATCCTTTTTCTGGATGAGATCGTTCATTTCCCTTCCTACATCCTGGAACTTTTAAGACAGCCTATGGAAGATAAAAAGATACATATTATGCGCAGTAAGGGAAGCTGCATATTTCCGGCTGATTTTATGCTGGTGGCGTCGATGAATCCCTGCCCCTGCGGCTATTATCCGGATGTCAACCGCTGCAGGTGTACGCCGGAAAAGGTAAGGCGCTATGTGGAGAGGCTTTCGGGACCGATTATTGACAGGATCGATATCTGTATTGATGCGCCGAAGATGAAGTATCAGGAACTTAACGGAAGACAGACAGGGAGCAGCAGCGCCATGCTGCGGGAAGGTGTCGAACGGGCAAGAAGGATGCAGAAGAAAAGATATCAGGGAAGGAATATCCTGTTTAACGGACAGCTCGGTCCAAAGGAGATAGAAAAGTTTATCTTGCTGGATCAGGCGGAGGAAAAATATATGGAAGAGATATTTTATAAGATGAATCTGAGCAGCCGTTCCTATCATAAAGCGCTGAAGGTGGCAAGGACGATAGCCGATCTGGAAGGATCAGAGAGGATTCGCAGGGAGCATCTGACGGAAGCAGTATGTTACCGGGGACTGGAGGATAAATACCGGGAATTATAACAGTCATGACAAAACCGATATGTTATCGGAGCCGGAGAAAAATACAGGGAATTAGAGTAAGAAGGGAGTATGGTTGAACATATGGATGCTGAAAAAGAAAAAACAGGGATGGAATACGAACGGGCATGCAGGCATTTCCTGATGTGTGTAGAAGGAATCGGCGCGGCTGCGGCAATCAGGCTTGTGGAGCATTATAGATGTGCGCGTCGGGTATGGGGCTTGGCGGAAAAAGATATCCGGCAGGAACAGAGGCTGAATGAACGGCAGAAGGTAAATTTTATAGAATGCAGAAGACGCTGGGATTTGTCGGGAGAATGGCAAAGGCTGAAGAAGAAAGGAGTCAAAACTGTATGCTTTGATGACCACATATATCCGGGAAGGCTTAGGGAGATCCCGGACAAGCCGTTTCTACTGTATTACATAGGAAGGCTTCCCGCGGAAACGATGCCCTGCGTTGCGGTTATCGGAGCAAGGATGTGTTCGGAGTATGGCAGGACTGTGGCTGCGGATCTGGCGGCAGGACTGGCAGGGCGGGGGATCCAGGTAGTCAGCGGAATGGCGGATGGTATCGACGGGATCGCCCAGAGAAGCGCATTGGAGCATGGCGGGATGAGCTATGGGGTATTGGGCTGCGGCGTGGATATCTGTTATCCGTTGTCGAACAGGACGCTTTATCAGACATTGCAGATACAGGGCGGCGTCCTTTCGGAATTCCCGCCGGGAACAAAGCCGGAAGCGCGCCATTTTCCGATGCGCAACCGTATCATCAGCGGTCTGTCTGATCTGATCCTTGTGATAGAGGCAAAGGAACGGAGCGGGACGAGAATCACCGTGAATATGGCATTGGAACAGGGCAAAGAGGTTTATGCGGTGCCGGGAAGAATCACGGACGAACTCAGCCGCGGATGCAACAGGATGATCCTGGAAGGCGCAGGAGTGGTGGCGGATATCGATGATCTGGCAGAGGCGGCATGGCAGGCGTGGGAAAGAAACTGCCACTGGGTACAGGAGGAAGGAACGACAGGGGAAAGAAACTACTGCCGGAGACCGGAAGGAATAAAAGAAACAGAAGGGGAAGGTGCAGGAGAAAAGGCGGGTGAGAAAGAAAGATGGAATGAAAGAAGCGGAGTGGGTGCAAAGGAGAAAAAAGAAAAAACGGGGGAGAGAGAAGAAATAGGGGAAAGAGAGGAAGCGGAGAAAAGAGAAAAAAAGAGGAAAACAGAAAAAATAGAAAAAAGAAAAGAAGCAATGGAAGTGACGGAGACAGATAGAAAAGGAAATACGGAAGCAGAAAAAAATATAGGAGAAAGAATCCTGCGATTAATAAGAGAAAAGGGGATGACTGCGGATGAAATATTAAACTGCCTGCTGGCACAGGGAAGTGGGATGGATAAGACCCTGAATATTTCTACCGTGCAGGGAATGTTGTCGGAGCTTATGATCATGGGGAGGGTAGTGTGCCATTGCGGATTATATGAGCTCAAAACCTGTCATATGATGCGCAAACGCTTGTATTAACAATAAAAAAATGATATAATAAAGTCGCGCAGACTTGGAAAGGATTAAAGTATGGGCAATATATACGACGGAGCATTCCGGACGATCTTAAATGACTGTCGGAAGCTGGTCATTCCCCTGATTAATGAGATCTTTGGGGAAGCATACACAGGGGAAGAGGAGATCCGGTTTTTTCCCAATGAACATTTTTTAGAACAGCAGGAGGAAGCTGATAAGGAACGGATCACAGATACAAATTTTAGTATTGAGGGAGAATGCGTTAAAAAATACCATATAGAGTGTGAGAGCAGTCTGCCGGACGGGAAGATCACGATACGGCTTTTTGAGTATGACGCACAGATCGCGCTTGATGAGGGAGAAGTTACGGAGGAAACACTGACAGTAACATTTCCGAATACAGTGGTCCTGTATCTTAGAAATCATAAAAAAACGCCGGATAAAATGAAATATGTGATCATTACACCGGGCGGAACGGTGCAGTATGATATACCGGTCATGAAGATTCAGAAATATTCGCTGGATGAAATTTTTGAAAAAAGGCTGCTGATGCTGCTTCCGTTTTATATTTTTTCACATGAGAAGCAATTCCCTGAGTATAATAACAATGAACAGAAGCTGAAAAAAATCGAATCGGAGTATAGGGATATTTTGGAAAGGCTTGATGAACTGGAGCGACAGGAGGTTATCGGGGCGTTTGAAAAGCGGATCATCATTGAACTGTCAGCTGATGTCATTAAAAAAATTGCACAGAAATATGAGAATGTGCAGAAAGGCGTAGGTGAGATAATGAGAGGACCAATGATTCAGACAAGTGCAAGAATGTTTTTAGATCAGGGTATAAAACAAGGTATAAAACAGGGTATAATGGAAGCAAAGAGAGAAACTGTGCTAAAAATGCTGAAAAGGGGTAAATATACGGTAGAGGAGATCGCGGAAGTTACAGCTCTCAGCATAGCGGAGGTTGAGAAGCTTGCAGGGGCTCAGACAGTCTGAATCATAGTGATAATCTGAGAAAAATAAGCATAGAAAAAAGAAGTAAAGAAAAAACAAGGAGAAAAGCCGAAGCGGATGAAGAAAAAAATGTATGTTTATATAGGACTTCATATTCTGCTGCTGGTATATTCCGCGAGTACCGTTTTTTCTAAGCTTGCTTCCGGATATCCTTTTCTGAGCTTCCGATTTCTGCTGTGCTATGGGATAGTGCTTCTTCTTCTGGGTGCGTACGCGGTTTTCTGGCAGCAGATTATAAAAAGGCTGCCGCTGATGACGGCATATGCCAATAAGGCGGTGACTGTAGTATGGGGCATCGTCTGGGGCGCGTTGGTCTTTCGGGAAAAGATCACATGGGGAAAGGTGTTTGGCGCTGTGCTGGTCATTGCGGGGGTGATGCTTTACGCATCCGGCGACCATGAAGAGGATCAGGAGGCGGCATTATGAACCGGGAGCTTTTTCTGCATGCGGGACTGTTGCTTTTGGGAGTGTTTCTGGGCGCGGTTTCACAGGTGATGCTGAAAAAGGCGGCGCTTAAAAAGTATCCTTCAAAGCTCAGGGAATATCTGAATCTGCTGGTGGTTACGGCATATGTGATCTTTGTTGGGACGACGCTGATCTCTGTATATGCATACCGTGTGGTGCCGCTGTCCCTGGGTCCCATTCTGGAGGCGACCAGCTATATTTATGTGACAATATTCGGGATCGTGATCTTTCGGGAGAGCATAAATGTCAGGAAGATAAGCGGATTGTTATTGATCATTGCCGGTATAGCGGTGTATGCGCTGTTTGGATGATTAAATACAAAGAGTTATGTAAGCCGGACAAAACGGTTTTGCAGTTTTGTGATAGATAAAAAAGGCACTGAACAGACCGGTTATAGGAGGAAAAGCCGTAAGATGCAGACGGTAAAAAAGCGTATCAGTTTTGTAATACCATGTTACAGGAGCGAGAAGACGATTAAGGAGGTCATCGACGAGATCATCCGTGTCGTATCGGAAAAAAAGGAATATGATTATGAGGTGGTCTGTGTCAATGACTGTTCACCGGATCAGGTCGGGGCGGTGATCACGCAGCTGGCAGAAGAGAATCCGAAAATAAAATATATAGAATTGGCCAAGAACAAAGGAAAGCATGCGGCGCTTCTGGCGGGACATGCCTTTGTGACAGGGGAGTTCGTGGTGGATATGGACGATGACTGCCAGAGCCCGGTATATGAGCTTTGGCGTCTGCTTGCGCCGGTGGAAAATGATGAGTGTGATGTCTGCACCGCAAATTATTTTAAAAAGAAAGAAAGCCTGTTTAAGCGGTTTGGGAGCTGGGTCAATATGAAGACCAGCTGTATTATGCTGGATAAGCCGAAGGGGATGATCATTGACAATTTTTCCGTTATGAAACGGCTGATTAGTGATGAGATCATAAAATATAAAAATCCGTATCCCTATTTTGAAGGACTTGTTTTTTCGATTACCAGGAGGGTAAATGTCGTGATGATGGAGCAGCGCGGGCGGGGGGATGACAACCGGACGGGATATACCTTTGCAAAGTCGCTTGCTCTCTGGAGCAACGGACTGACGGCATTTTCTGTCAAGCCGCTCAGGATTGCATCTATGGCGGGGTTGTTTTTTGCGATTGCCGGATTTTTATGGGGGATCAGCATCATCGTAAGAAAGCTTGTGTTCCATTCCATATCGGTTCTGGGTTACAGCTCGCTGGCGGCAGTTATGGTTTTTTCTACAGGGCTTATGATGCTGATGCTCGGGATGCTTGGGGAATATATCGGCAGGATCTATATCTCAATCAATTCTCTGCCGCAGTATACTATAAAGAAAGTAAAAAATACAGACATGCCGGAACCGCCGGCGCAGCGATTATAATTTCTGACGCCGATATTATGGCAGGAAATGTCAGAGACGGAAGAATGGGCATAAAAAGATTCTATATTATGCACAATTTCATGAAAATAATCTTGTTTAATAATAACAAAAACAATTTTGGAATCAAAAAATCAAAAAAATTTATTTCCTTTTGCGTAAATTTATGCAATAATAGAGTAGTGCAATTACGTGCTTTTATTTATTGTGGTAAAAACACTCAATTCCTATATTGTTTTAGGTTATTTAATTAAATAGAAGCGACAGGAGGGGATCGGCATGGCTCTTTTTGGAGTAAAAAAGAGGCTGGGTGATATGCTGGTAGAAGCCGGCAAGATCACCGAAGACCAGTTAATGAAGGCGTTAGAAGAACAGAAGACGCAGAAAACAAAGCTTGGCGAGACTTTGATGAACTTAGGGTTTATCTCACAGGAGGATTTTGCGGATTTCTTCTGTAGGACAATGGGATACCAGAGCGTGACGCCGGAGACTTTAAAGGAATACGATCCGAGGGCATTGGAGATCGCCGGGGAGGCGTTGGTCAAGAAACATGAAGTGCTGCCGTTTGGTTTTGATCCGGATAATCTGAATGTGATCAATGTCGCAATGTCAGATCCTACCAACTTAGGTATCATTGATGATATTGAGATGGCATCCGGTATGGAGGTGCAGCCATTCTATTCATCGCAGAGCGCGATATCGATCATGCTGGATAAGATCTATGGCAAGAAAGCGACGATGGAAGCCGCAGAGCAGTTTGAGGCGGAGCATGCCGCGGAGTTTGCTGATGATGAAGAAGTGGAAGATGATACCGTGGGGGATGCGCCGATTGTTAAGATCGTAAGGAGCATGATCCAGCAGGCGGTCAGGGAAGGCGCTTCCGATATCCATATAGAGCCATTGGAACATAATGTACGCGTGCGTAACCGTGTCGATGGTATGTTGCGTGAGGATGCGGTATATTCCTCCAATATGCTGAGCGCGATGACAGCGCGTATCAAGATCATATCCGGTCTGGATATCTCTGAAAAGAGAAAACCGCAGGACGGTCGTCTTACCTATATTGTAGATGGTGTCGAGTTCGATGTCCGTGTATCTATCCTGCCTACAGTATACGGCGAGAAGACGGTTATGCGACTTACCAAGAAACAGGGACTGAGTCAGGAGAAGAAATATCTTGGTCTTTATCCTGATGACGAGATGAAGCTTGATGGTATTATGAATAACCCGCACGGCATCATCCTTGTTACGGGACCTACCGGTTCCGGTAAATCAACAACATGTTATACGGTGCTTCATGAATTGAACAAACCGGAAGTGAATATCATTACAGTAGAAGATCCTGTCGAGGCTAATGTGGCAGGTATCAATCAGGTTCAGGTCAATGTCAAGGCGGGGTTGACATTTGCAAGCGCGCTGCGCTCCATCCTTCGTCAGGATCCGGATATCATCATGATCGGTGAGATACGAGACGGTGAGACAGCGCAGATCGCGGTACAGGCGTCGATTACGGGACATCTGGTTATCTCTACCTTACATACCAACTCCACTTCGGCATCGGTTACGCGTCTGATAGATATGGGGGTAGAGCCTTATATGATCGGTGATGCGGTGGTAGGCATCATTGCACAGCGTCTGGTGCGCCGTCTCTGCCCGCAGTGCAAAGTGGGGCATATCGCGACGCAGAAAGAGAAGACGCTGCTTGGATATACCGGTATGGAGGATATCACGATCTACGAACCCGGCGGCTGCGAAGCCTGCGGAACCGGTTATAAAGGACGAAAGGCGATCTATGAGATCATGCCGATCTCGGCAAATATCAGGCGTGTCCTGCATGAGACGGTTACGGCGGAGATCATCCAGAATACGGCAGTGGCAGAAGGCATGAATACGCTGCAGATGTCCGGAGCAAGGAATGTGCTTGAGGGGACGACATCTATCGCTGAGATGGTTCGTGTGGCATATGATATGGATGCGGCGAATGAAGCTAACAGCGAGGAACTGGCTGCCGCTTCAACTGCAGGTTGATAATAATTTTGAGTAATACAATATAAAGAAGGAAAAGGTGGAAGCGTATGGCACAATTTGCGTACCGGGTATTGACCCCGGCAGGAAAAGAAAAAAAAGGAACATTGGAAGCAAAATCGCGTGACGCCGCAATGAATATGCTGAAAGCGGATAAAAACGTGGTCATCCAGTGTGAGGAAGCGAGCGCTTTGCAGAAAAGCTTTGGGTTAGATTTTGGTAAGAAGATAAAGCCAAGGGATCTATCGGTATTTTGCCATCAGTTTGAAAGCATCAATAAAGCAGGCGTCAGTGTGGTAGATTCCTTTGAGATGTTAGGTACCCAGACAGAGAACTCTGCGCTGCAGGGGGCGATCAAGGCGGTACATACGGATATCTCCAAAGGAGATAGCCTTGCAGTGGCGATGCGTAAGAAGAGCGGCGTATTCCCGGAGATGCTGATCAACATGGTGGAAGCGGGAGAAGCTTCCGGTAGTCTGGATACGGCGTTTAACCGTATGGCGATCCAGTTTGAGAAGGATGCGGCGCTGCAGGCGGCAGTAAAAAAGGCGGTTACTTATCCGATCATCCTGATTATTGTTATGGTCGGCGTTATCTTTGCTGTTATGACATTCGTAGTTCCTACGTTCATGGGCATGTTTGCAGATCTGGATGCGGAGATGCCTCCGGTGACTATGGCGATTATTCGTATGAGTGACTTCTTCGTGGCATGGTGGTGGTTGATGCTGATCGTGATAGCTGCCTTGTTTATAGGGTTTAAATCCTTTGCGTCGACGGACGCAGGGAAGGAGCTTACCAGCTCGCTTGCAATTAAGCTGCCGGCACTTGGACCAGTAAAGACCAAATCGGCATGTGCAAGACTGGGACGTACCTTATGTACATTGCTTGCAGCCGGTGTATCCATGGTGGATGCCATCGATATCACGGGACGAAGCATGGAGAACCTTCTTTATAAGAGGGCATTGAGAGAGGCGAAGGAGCAGGTTATGCGAGGCGTGCCGCTTTCCAGACCGCTGAAGAGCTGCGGACTGTTCCCGCCGATGGTAGTGCATATGGTATCCATTGGGGAGGAAACTGGTAATATCGAGACGATGTTGGAAAACGTAGCTGATTATTATGAAGAAGACGTGCAGCTTGCGACAGAGCAGATGATGACGATTATGGAGCCTGCGATCATCGTAGTTATGGCGGTCATCGTCGGATTCCTTGTAATCGGTATCATGCAGCCGATGCTGACATTGTACGACAGTCTTACTTAAGGGTGAATATACATCTGATAGGAAATAATAAACACAAATATAAAACAGTTAAAAAGGTATTTAAAAGCCCCGGAAGCCAAGGCTTCCGGGGCTTTTAGTAAAAATAGGAAAATCAAAAGCACCATTAAAAACGAAAAACAGAAAAAATATGTGATGGTTATGAAGGAGATTGCAGCGCCGTGAAAAAAAAGGTAATGGAAGGACTTAAAAAAAGGAAATACGGTTTGCTGGCATCAGGGCTTGCCGCATTGATAGCTTTTTTTATCTTTGCAGCATCGCAAAGATTGTTTGGCGGATACTCTTTTTTGACCTCTGATCTGCGCTCGCAGTATGTTCGTTTTATCAAGCTTTTTCTGCGTTCCCTATTTGGAGAGGGAACGATGGACTACACCTTTGATGTGGGGATGGGGACACCTACGATACCGTTGTATGCTTTCTATTGCCTTAGCCCGTTTAATTTTGTATATTTGCTGATAAGGGATGCTTCGACTGCTTCGGCGGTTGTCGTGATCGCCAAATATGCACTTGCAGCTTATACGTTTTGGTGGTTTGAGAAACGGATATTAAAACAGGATTCCGCGGTAACGGCTATCTTGGCTGTCTGTTATGCATTGTCTGGTTATTCGATAGCATTTTATTATAATATTCTTTATACGGACGGCATCTATATGCTTCCGGTGATTGTAACGCTTGTTATCGGGTATGTAAAGACCGGATCATGGCGCAGGCTTGTGTTGGCGTATGCATATCAGTTTGTGGTGATGTTTTATTCCGGATATATCATAGGAATCTTTTCTTTTTTAATTTTATTGCTTACGATGGTATGGGAATATGGAAAAGACTGGAAGAAATATCTGACTTGTTTGCTGAGATTTACAGGGATTGTCATCTGGGCGGCGCTGATCGGTGCGGCGGTGCTGCTGCCGACAGCAGGATATCTGTTGGGCAATAGTGTTGATGATGTATCGTCATTTAAATCGCTGCAGCTTACCCTGTTGGATATCTATAATAACTTATTTCTCGGTGAGATGCAGTCGGTCGATGTTGTCATTCCGTTGGTTTATAGCGGTATTATGGTATTGTTTCTTGTGCCGGTATATTTTTTAAAGCGGCGGATCGGCGCAAAGGAAAAGATACTTTTTGCGGTTCCGATCATATTTCTAGTGTTCTGTTCCCTTTGGCAGCCATTGTATATTCTGATGCATGGGTTTAATGCGCCAAATTATTTTGGCTTTAAGTTTTCCTATTTTTATTCGTTTGTGCTGCTGGCAGTTTCGTGCAGGGTTTGGGAATTTTCTAAGGAAACTTGTGCATGGAAGTATTATGCGCTTGCGGCGGTCAATATTATTTTGTATTACGTTGTGTATCTTCTGCAGAAGAATACGCTGTCGGAGGAGATGCAGAGCTCTTCCTTGCTTGGATGGGAATTCAATGCAATTTTTCTGATCTTTTATGCAGTTCTGCTATCCTATAGAAAGGTCAAGGTGGATAAAAAGAAATATCTGCAGTGGATATTGATGATTTCTGTGTGTGGTGAGCTTTTGCTTAACGGATATCTGTATAATGTTCGGCAGGGCTATGCCATCGTTGATTCTAAAGACATGATACAGCTTACGGATCGGCTTTTAGTCGGGGCATTGGAGCGGATCAGACAGGATGAACAGTTGCGTGGGGAAAGGAAGGGGTTCAGGATCCAGTGTACAGATATTGATAGTCCGGGCGCTTCTGCCGCTTACGGTTATCGCGGGTTGGGGTATTTTTCGACAGTGGAAAACAGAAAGCTTAGAGACGCATTGTTCCGGCTGGGGTATTATACCAATACAAGCCTATGTGCCGATTATGGCGGGACTGCGGTTACACGTATGCTGTTTTCGCAGGATTATATAATACACTTTTATCTGTATCAGCAGGAAAGCGCAGCGTTGGTGGAACGCAATGAAGAGTGTCTTTCGCTTGGATTTATGGTTGCGGAAGGAGTGAAGAAATATCAATTCTTAAGTGAAGATCCGTTTGATAACCAGAATCTTCTGCTGCAGTCGATGACTGGGGAGGAGACTGCATGCTTTTTGCCGTATGAAGGAGATATCCTTCTTCGATCTGATAATATGATTATGACAATGGATGAAAATGGTCTAAAATACCTGATTGGGATGGACGATCCGGAATTAAATAAAGGAAGCATATCTTTTGTTATGAAAACAGATAGCCCGCTGCCGCTTTATGCCTATTTTTCGGAAGATACGGCAATCAGGAATGATCTTTCGCCAAGACTGGTTTCAGGAACATCAGGCGAAGGGGGATGGTTTGCGACTGATATCCTTTCGTGTCCGAGAGTGTTTGCTCTGGAGAAAAACGGGGCAGAGCAGTATGAAGCGTCGATCATTTTGAATGAAAATACTTTGGATGCCTATTTTTTTAATCAATATTATTTTTATCATTATGATGAAGAGCGGCTGCAGGAAGCCTATAAGATTTTGGAAAGACACCAGATGAAGATCATCAGTGTGGAAGGAGATACGATAGAGGCGGTGGTGACAGTCGATGCAGATGCTCCCGTGTTGTTTACTTCGATCCCTTATGATGATGGCTGGAAGGTAAGCGTAGACGGCGAAAGGATAGAGACATTTTCAGTTCTGAATGGGGCGTTTTTGGCGGTAGAGCTTACATCGGGAGAACACACGCTGGTATTTACTTATGACAGTAAGATCAATAGGATGGGCTGGATTCTTAGTGGGATTGGATTGCTGACTTATATTGTCAGTGTATGGATTAGTGCGAGAAGGGAGAAGGCTGATGGAATCGAGTGTCAAACAGAAAAAATATAGATGGGGATATGGCGCGCTTGCAGCGGCGCTGACGGCGTGCGCAGCGGTGCTGATCTTCAGCTTTGCCGGAAGGTTGATTGGTGGTGGTTATACCTTTATGTGTGGAGATCTGACGGAGCAGTTTGTGCCATTTATCCATCAGTTTCTCAATTCCCTGTTTGGATCCGAGGATCTGGATTATTCTTTTTATATCTCCATGGGGACACCGACGATGGCGGTCTATGCGTGCAACTGTCTAAGCCCCTTTAATCTGATTTATCTACTGACTGCGGATGGAAATCTGGCATCTGCCGTGGTGGTAGTCGGCAAGCTGTCGCTGGCGGCATATACCTTTCAGTGGTTTTCCGGGACGATCTTAAAAAATAATACCCTTTCTTCTGTTGCTTTTTCCATGGCGTATGCGCTATGCGGTTATACAGTCACTTATTATCATAATATCATGTTTTTGGATAGTGTCTATATG
This sequence comes from uncultured Lachnospiraceae bacterium, assembly GCA_964421915.1. GTDB lineage: Bacteria > Bacillota > Clostridia > Lachnospirales > Lachnospiraceae > NK4A136. Next base: position 76,003 of record CAYQZB010000001.1, on the reverse strand, counting down.
CTTCCGGTCATTATGGGGCTGGTGACGATCTTTGTAAAAGAAGGGAAATGGAAAGCGCTGACGGCGGCATATGCATATTTATTCCTTGTCAACTTCTATACCGCTTATATGGTCGGTTTTTTTTCATTAATTTTGTTTTTGGCACTGCTGGTGGCGGAGTATGGAAGATTATGGAGGAAATGGCTTGAAAAGGGGCTTCGTTTTGCCGGCATCGTCATATGGGCAGCACTGATGGGTGCGGCATTTTTGGCACCGGCGGCGTATGCCTTGCTGGTCTGCGGCGCACCGGATGCGTCGAAATTTGAGGGTTTGTGGCTTACGTTTCCCGATCTGTATGGTAATCTTTTTCTGGGACAGATGCAGACTCTTAAGGGAATCTTTCCGATGATCTACTGCGGTGTTGTCGTTGTATATATGATCCCTCTTTTTTATACGGACAGGCGCTTTGGAAAAAAACAAAAGGCGGTCTGGACGGCTCTTTTTGCTTTTCTCCTGCTGTGTTCCCTTTGGCCGGCAGGGTATCTTTTTCTTCACTGTTTTGACGCGCCGGATTCTTTTGGATACCGCTTTGGATTCTTATACAGTTTTTTGCTGGCGGCGGCAGGCTGTGTGGAATGGGAGAGGGTGGGGAAGGCCAACTTTAAAAAGCTTTCCACGATTGCGGTTTTTAACATTATATTCTATTATCTGCTCTATCTGTGGCAGGGGCAGAGGCTGAAAGAAGAATATCAAAGCGCCTCCATCCTTGGTTGGGAACTCAATATCTTCTTTCTCGGGCTGCTTTTGGTATTGATGCGCTATGCGGGGCAGGGAGAAGAAAAAAGGAAAAGGGCAGAAAAGTTTCTGGTCATACTGATGATGTTGGAGTTGATCGTCAATGGTTTTTTCTGCGTCAGCAGGGCAGACTATGGTCTGAGTGATCAAAAGATTGTCTATGATAACTGGATGGTCAGTGCTGAAGAAACCATCCGTGCAATCAGGCATGAGGATAACGGGTTCTACCGTATCCGGTATCATAACGCCATTACAAGGGATCAGTCGGCGCTGTTTGATTATATGGATGTCCCATATTTTTCTACGATTGAAAACTGGCGTCTGCGGGATACGCTTCGTCTGCTTGGATATGGCGTTACGCCAAGAGCTGTTTTCAACACCGGCGGGACACCGGTAACAGAGATGCTGTTTGCACAGCGGTATATCGTCATGGCGCAGAATCCATGGGAGATGGATACTGCGCTTCAGGCATATTATAAAAATAATACCGCGCTGGGACTGGGTTATATGGTCAGGGAGGAATTACAGGATATCAGCCTGCAGGAGAATGCCATGGATAATCTCAACCGGGTGCTTCATGGGATGACGGGAGAGGATATCGTCTGTATGATCCCCTATGCGGGCGACATCCTGCTGCAATCTGAAAATATGACATTTGGCATGACGGAAACCGGAACTTATGCAATATATAAGCAGGACGAAGCGGTGGCAGACGCGCTGCTGGTCTATCAGATCACATCCGACCCCTTATATACGCCGTATGCATACTTTTCTCAGGAAACCTCCATATGGAATCCGTCCGCACCAATACTTTATGGAGAGAAGGGAATCTATCTGGCGGCACCGGCAATCATACAGATGGAGAGGGGAGAGGAAGGAGACAAGGTATCTGTTGCGATGACGGATAAGTCATTATCAGAAGGGTGGTACCGGAATCATTATTTTGCTTATTATGATACGGACGCGCTACAGGAGGCTTATGATATATTAAAGGATCATCAGCTCATGATCACCGAAAGGAAGGGAAGCCGGATCAGAGGCATGATAGAGGTGACGGAGGATAAGCCGCTGCTCTTTACTTCCATTCCTTATGATAAGGGATGGAAGATCTATGCGGATGGGGTGGAAGTGGAAACGATTGCGTTATTAAATGAAACATTTTTGGGGACAAAATTGATGCCGGGGACGCATGAGATCGAGATGTTCTATCAAAGCCGCTTAAATACCGTTTCCGCATGGATCAGTATAGCGGCCTGTGGGATATTTCTTTTGACGGTATTCCGGAAAAAAGTAGAAAGGGAAATACGAACCAAGAAAAAAATGACATAAATAAAAATAATGATTAACAATATATTAAAAGTAAAAAAATGACTGGACAGCACAAAAAATAAGTGCTACAATCAATTTATCAAATAAAGGTCGATGACCAAAATAAAAGAAAAGGAGAGAGAGAAATGAAGAACAACAAAGGTTTTTCCCTGGTAGAACTTATCATCGTTATCGCTATCATGGCTATCTTGGTAGGCGTTATGGCTCCTCAGCTGATTAAGTATATTGAGAAGTCCAACGTATCTGCAGATACCCAGTTAGCAGCTACGATCCAGACAGCAGTTGTTACTGCTATGATGGATCCGGAGGTTTTGGCTAACACCACTGCAAGTGCAAGAATTAATACCTTGCAGGATGGTGCTGCACATCCCCTTAGTGATTTCGTTGGAAACAATACTTCATATGAAAGTGCAGTTTCCGAAATCCTTGGTGAGACGAGTGCTACTAATATTACCAATTCCTTGAAGTCTGCAGATGTAAGTGGTACTAAATCTATTAGTATTACACTTAGCAGCAACAGCAGCATGGTAATTATTGCCAATAGTGACAGCCGTGGTTCTAAGGGTCAGAATAGCTGGTCAGCTACCGATCAGATCGGTGTTTACTAAAAACTAGGGATAACTGAAACAACAATTTCATAATGTAAACAATGTGGGGATCATCATCAAGATGATCCCCATTATTGTTACTGGTAGGTTACTTTATAGACCTCATCAAGGTTTGACGTGAGCGCAGGCGAGAAGAAGAATACGAAATATGTAGCTGAACCCATTCGACAACGAACTGTGTATACTTAGTGTCTGCTGATTAAGCTTTAAATGCCGATAAATGCTGATTTTTGACCCATTTTCTGCTATAATTATTGCAAGGGAAATCAAGTAATCAACTAAATTTTCTTGCAGATTTTCCTGATAAAACAGTCTATAAGGAGCCAAGATGTACAAGCCAGCAGATAAAACACAGACATCCTTCCTTGATTTTGACCAGCCCATGGGACTGCGTATGAATCCCGATAACCGCTGGATCCGGATGGCGGATAAGATCCCCTGGGATCTGTTTGAAGGGAAATACGCGGATCTGTTTCCGAGTGACACGGGAAATGTTGCAAAGCCGCTGCGCATGGCGCTTGGTTCCCTGATCATCCAGAACCACTTCCAGTTTTCCGACAGGGAGCTTGTGGAGCAGATCACGGAAAATCCGTATCTCCAGTATTTTATCGGACTGCCGGGATATCAGGATACCCCGCCGTTTGATACAAGCACTCTGGTACTGTTCCGTAAACGGATCACGGCAGATATGCTGAGCGAAGCAAATGAATATCTTCTGGCCCATAAGGATGGTGACAGACCAGAACCGCCGTATTCCGGAAATGGTACAGCCAAAAGCAGCATGCCGAAAGAGGAAGCCGCCAACAAAGAAACCCTTGCCATTACATATGGCCTGCAGCTTCCCCGGCGTTACCGTCGGAGAGCGAGGAAAGATTACGGATGCCAGAACGGATAAGAAACAGGAACACAAAGATAACACGGACAGGATAGAAGTGGAACGGTTTTTCAGTCGCAGCAAACGCTGCTATGGCATGGGATGTATCATGACTAGGCTGGAAGAAACACAGCTGACATCCATCGCGTTATCTGTATTCATGTCGAATCTTTTCAGGATCCAAAGACGAATACTTTTGCGCCTGCTCTGGCAACACCTCCGATATGTGATATATGGAGGTGGCAACAGCCTGAAAATCGCTTAATCAGCAGACACTACTTATTCATTGTTATTATTCTGCTTCCTGTCCTCCAGAGTCTTTCTTACTGCATAGACCAGAACGAGCAGGAGTGTGATCCCAAGGGAAATCAGTGTGATCCATGCGCCTAAGTTGCTGCCTTCTTCGATATAGCGAAACTCAATCAGGTGTTCTCCCGGCGCCAGAGCGACGCCCAGAAAAGCATCCTCCAGCAGGGACATTGACTGTGTGGGCACTCCGTCTACATAGATATGCCAGGAAGTATCATAAGGGATGGAAGTAAAGAGCAGGGGGCGCTCCTCGGTGGCTGTGGCTGTGGCTGCAATATAGTCTCCGCGTTCTTCCAGTATATTCATATTGCCGGCAGAAAGATCACGGTAAAGCTCCTCAAGAAGACTGCCGTCATAATAATAAGCATAGATCCCGTCGCAGACAAAGTCAGCATTGTTGGAAGAATAGAGATAAATGATGTCTTCGCTGGATTCCTCCTGATAAATCGTCTTGACGATATTTCCATAGCTGAAGACATTTGTCTCATCTATGCCGAACTGGTCATAAATGATGCTGACAGTAGTATTAAAAACACCCGGTTGCCTCTGGAAGAAACAAAAATAGGAATCCTGCCCTTCCCTATGCGGTATCGAAAAGGCGGCAATGCTGCCATTCGTTACATTATCGCTAAGATGATAAAATAAGATGCTTCCGGCAAAGTTTTTGATGATGTCAATATTGGTATAGACCGTATTGAGCTCCTCCGGTGTCACTTCTTCATAAAGATCGTATTGTCTGCCGGTCATGCAGGCGATCAGATTCTCCTGATTGAGGAAGGAATCATCGGTGGGAGTATAAAGGAGCAGCTGAGGGCTTACCATATAGCCAAGGGAGAGCGCGTAGGGGAATTCCGTGATCTCTGCCCTGACAAAGTTATCCTGCGTAATACTGTTGACGGACAGGGAGCTTGTAAGGGGCAGTGTGACGATGTATCTGCCGGCAAATAATATGTCTATCAGGTCTGTCCGACACATATTGGCGACAAAGCGGTTCCCCGTTGCCAGACCAAGATGGGAAAGCGTCCGCCGGAGGGGATAATCATCAGAAGAGGAAAAGGTATTGAAGCCTGCGTAGCCAAACATCTGTGCCGCATTGTGGATGATGTCATGACCGACATCAATGCGGTAAAAATCGTCATCTTTCTGCCGGATCGTCTCAACGGCATCTTTCTGGGCATAATACCACTGGTTAAAGCTGTATTCCGGTTCCTGTGTCTGGGACTTTAGGTTACACAGATAGGCATTGACGGAGAGCTCCGCCACAGCAATACAGATCAGAAGGAGCAGTATATAGCGGCGCGGTTTTTGGGCAATATGGAATGCAATCAGCCACAGGGAGATAAATGCGGCATTGATCAGAAGACCCGTGTTGCTGTTGGTGTTCAGCGCACCGAAGATCATGGAATGCAGCGGGATCATTGCGGAATATAATACAAGAAGTCCGGTCGCGTACTTTATGAGCTTTGAATGTCCTACCGTATGCAGATAGGGAAACTGGCGGCAGGCGGCAGCGGTCATCAGGAAGATCAAAAGGAAAGCGAACCGGTAAGCGTACCAGTTGGGATAGTCAAAGGCATGCATGAACTTATATAAAGGAAGGGAGAACATGCATAGAAGTAGAAAGAGCATCGGAACCGCAGCGGAGATTTTTTCTTTTTTTGAGATTTCATTATTAATAAAATAAAATGGGAAAATCAGCAGCGTCAAAAGTCCCGAGTAAAGAAACGGGAGATTATTGTCGAGGTCTTCCATCTGCCCTATAAAAAGCGTATTGACAAGATCCAAAAGCGTCGGTTTTAGCGTCTGAAATTCAAAATTATCTGCTGCCATATGACGGAATAAAAAGCAGGCAGTGGGAAGCAGGATGATGGCGCAAAGTCCGGCGGCAAGGATTGCACTTAAGGCAAATTTGCCGGAGGTAACAGCAAAAAGCTTCCAATTTTTCTTTTCCCTGATATCATGGGAATACAGAAAATATACAAGATATAGGATGACGGAAAATACGCCGATGATAAACGCCATGTAAAAGTTGGTGATGAAAAGGTATGCAAAGGAAAATAAAAGAAGGAAATACCTGCCGGTATCGATCAGACGAACAATCAGCCATACGATCCAGGGGAGCAGATATAATGCGTCCAGCCACATGATATGAAAGTGAAGCGTTACGGAGTAGGTGCTGAGCGCATAGCACAGGGCGAAAAGGATCGATGCCGCTGCGTCTGATTTCAGCACCTTTTGCGCAAAAAAGGTGAAGGAAGCGCCGGCAAGCCCCAGCTTTACAACGATGATGAACACGGTCATTGCGGGGATGGAAATACCGTCGATCAGATAGAGCAGATTAAAGAGATTGATGGTATAATATGCATAATTTAAGATGCTTCCGGAACCCAGATAGGTGGAAAAGGAATACCAGAAGCTTTCTTCGCCCTTCAGTACGCGCAGGAAGGATTGGATGAAAGGAACATATTGGGAGAACAGATCGCCTCTCAGTATGGTGTTATTGCCATATCCAAGGATGTCAAGCGCAAAGAGCGCAATGCAGAAGGTTGCAATTGTTATAATAAAGGAATATAACGGATATATACGTGGGTTATTCAGGAGCTTTTTGACGTTCGTTTTCATTGTTTGTCCTCCATTCGTATTATTATTATGATTTATATAAATTTATATAACCCGCTTTCTTCCATATTATATATGGTTATTCATATTCTTGCAATAAAGACGGTGTATTTTTTCATAAAAAAAAAACAAAAGCCTTGTTCATTATGACGAAAGTTACAATTTTGTTAAATTAATGTGAATTCCATACTAGACGCATTTTTAATCTTTTGCTATAATTCTATTTAACTGGATAAGTGTGTACTGCCGGTTTTATATTGCAAGTTAGTCAGGAGCGGAGCAGAACAGGATGAGTTACGTGGCAGTCTTGATAGGCGCATTATCATGTGGTGTATTCATCTCTACATACACGGCGTATATACTTAGAACTGCACAGACTGCAGAAGATGAGACTTCGTCAGCACGGGAAGATTCCGCGACGGCCGCAGAACAGGCTGTATCATCAGAGGGGAAAGCTCGTGGATTAGACGGAGAGCAAAAGCAGAACAGACCGGTCAAAGCAGCTGTTATTATTGGACTCAATCTTGTGCTTTGGTTTTTGCTTTTGTGGAGCTGTGGGTTTGGAGTTGGGTTCCTGTTATATGCACTGACATCCTCCGCTTTGCTTGGGTTATCGGTGATCGATCTTGCGATCTTCGAGATACCGCCGCAATTCAACTGGTTTATTCTGGCAGTTGGCATTGCGGCGACGGCGTTTGATCCTCAGAACTGGCTTAGTCATCTGATCGGGATGTTTCTGGTCAGTGGGATATTTTATCTGATTGCTCTTGCTACAAAGGGAAGAGGGATGGGTGGCGGAGACATCAAGCTGATGGCGACGGTGGGACTGCTGCTGGGGTGGCAGAAGATCCTGCTGGTGATGGTGCTGGGTTGTATTCTGGGAGCGGTGATCCACAGTATTGTGATGAAGGTTTCCAAAAAGGAACACATGCTGGCATTCGGGCCGTATCTTTCGGCGGCTGCGGTGATCGTGATGTGTTATGGGGATACGATATTACAGTGGTATATAAGAAATTTTTTGACAGTTCACTGAGAATCGTTAGTAAGAACGTGGGACAGAGCGAAAGCGATTGCTGAACAGAAGAAATTGCGGATTATTTTATAAGGAAATTACGGTTCAAAAGAAAACTGCGGATTAGAATAAGTTCGGATATTTATCCGGTTTATTAAATATTTTTACTCACTATAGAAAGGGGAGCAAACGGGATGGCAAATAAAGTGTTGTCTATCTACGTCGGTATGGACGCGATCAGAATTGCTGAGATGCAGAAGACCGGCGCCAATAAGGCTGTAATCCTCACGAATGCTGCCGAGATCGCTACGCCGAACAATAGCGTAAACGACGGATATCTGGTTGATATCACAGCGATTTCGGAGGCAATCAGAACATCTATATTCGGCAGGGGATTTACGGCGAAGGATGTGATCTTTACAATTACAAGTAAGAAGATCGCCAGCAAGGAAGTGGAGATTCCGTATCAAAAGAGCCGGAAGAAGCTGCAGCAGATCCTGCAGGCGAATTCCGGAGAGTATTTCCCGATGAGCAATGCGGGAGATTACAGTTTCGCATTTTCCATACTGGAGGATTATCATACAGAGGAAGGACGTAAATGCCGCGTATCTGCAGTTGCAGCCCCCAACGATCTGGTAAAATGTTATTATGAGCTGGCGGAAGAACTGAAATTTAATGTAGAAAGCATTGATTATTTCGGTAACTCAGTTATCCAGCTGCTTTCCATGCAGATGACGGAGGGCAGGACGGATCTGGTACTTCAGATTGAGAAGGATACGACGTTTGTCAATGTTATGAGAGGCAAGACACTGATCCTGCAAAGAAGTGTGCCTTATGGTAAGAACGCCGTTATCAATGCGCTGATGGATGTTAAGAAGATATCAGAAAAAGACGCGAAGACGCTTCTTTCCAATGAGACTCTTCTGGATCAGCACGTAACCGCTGACGAGTATGCGGCGACGGTGCAGTATCTTGTCAATGGAATTGCCAGAGTTGTTGAATATCATAGAACTAAGAACCCTTCAGATCTTCTGCAGGGTATCAAGGTATTTGGTGAAGGTAGTGCGATCGCCGGTATTGAGCGTATTTTGGAACGTGAGCTTGGCGCGCCGGTTGAACATTTTGAGACGCTGGCTGGTGTGGCGATCAAGGGTCAGGCAGCGTTGACGGCGGAAGAAGTGCTTCGTTATCTGCCGAATATCGGCGCGGTGATCGACCCCATCGGGCTCAGCGTTGATACGAGCAGCAGTTCAAGTTATTCAGTGGGTTCGGAAACTGTCTTTAAGGTGCTTCTTGGCATTCTGGGTGTCTGTGCAGTCGTGATGGGCACATGGGTTGGTATTACTGCGTACAATTATCATAAAGCTGTGGAGAAGAAGGAATATCTGCAAGCGGAGATTATTAAAATTCAAGATATTGAACAGATCAAGATCAATTATGACAATGCGTTGGCTGAGCTGGCAATTATACAGGCATTTGAATATTCTACGCACAATGATAATGAGATGCTTCTGACATTTATTACGGATCTGGAAAAGATGATGCCTAAGGATGCAGTCATCGGTACGTTATCAGCTGCGAATGGCGATGTCTCATTTGATGTGACATCGGGCTGGCATACGACGACAAAGAATGAGATTGCGGATGTGATCTTCAAGATCGGCAATCTGGATTATGTCTCGGACTTTGATCTGCCGGGCTTCAACGAGATATACAGGACGCTGTTTGTGATTGGTTTTGATGAAGAAGGCAATCCTGTATTTTTGCGGGAAGAAACCAATGAAGATGGTGTGCTTGGTGAGTATATAGAATATGTGGAGGGCGAGGAGTATCCGCCGGAATATCTGGAATATGACACGATGACCTTTGTACAGACAACGTACAATGTGTCATGCCGCATCTCCAATCCTGTGCCGGAGGCGCCTGAAGAAGACGCGGATGCAGAAGCTACAGAAGGAGGTGAGCAGTAATTATGTCAGATAGAGATAAAAAGATTATCATTATACTTTTGATACTTATGGTCACCATACTTCCTTATGTATTTTATATCAAAGATAAAAAGGTGGCGACAGAGACAACGCTGGTAGAGGTAGAGACGCTGCAGGCAAGATTTGATGAGCTGAACGCGATGAATGAGAAACGTGGCTTTTATGAAGATGAGATCGTGCGTATGCATGACGAACGTGATGCCATCGTGGCAACTTTCCCGGCAGATATCAGACGTGAGAATTTTGCGATGTTCCTGTTGCAGACAGAATATTCTTCTGATGTGATTACGGATGAAGAGACCGGGGAGATGAGTCTGGAATATCCGATCATCTTTGATGCGGTGGCATTCGGAGTTAATATCAATACGCAGATCTCGTCTGATTCCATGGGTGTTGGAGATGATTCCACGGCGATGCCTGCGGAACCGATGGATACAGAGTTCGTTGCTATCACAAACTCTTCTGCGCTGACCTATCGATGCTATTACGGCGGCATGAAATATCTTTTGCAATACTTGATGGATTATAAGGATCCGATGATCTATACACAGATCGATATGGCTATGGATACGGAGACGGGAATCGTCAGCGGCGCTATTACGATGGAACAGTATGCGATCGCCGGACCGGACAGAGAACTGGAGAATGTTAACTTTACGATCCATGTTGGTAAAGATGATGTCAATCTTGATCTGGATAAAAACGATCTCCGCGGCAATGAAGAGGTCGGCATCTTTGGACCGATTGAGGTTACGGAGACAGAAGAAGAGGAGCCGGTAGCAGAAGCTGAAGCGCCGGTAGAATAAAGAATCACAGCATAGCCTTCCGAACGGAAGGCATATGCTGTATATATGAAAAATAAACAGAGAAGACGGAACTTATTATTTGTTTTTATGGTTTTTTAGAAAGGATCAGGATATGATGAAAAACGGAAACAACAAAGGATTTTCGCTGATTGAGATTGTCATAGGCATCGGCATGCTGGCGGTGATAATCGTCCCCATCCTTCATGCGTTTATCACATCGGCGCAGCTTAACCGCGATTCCCGCAAGGTCATGATAGAGACGGAGGTGGCGCAGACGATCATGGAGGGCTTTGCCGGTAAGACATTTCTTGAGGTGAAGGCTTCTGTAGGCGCTTTGGGAACGAATCCTGACGTTGTAAGCGGTGACAGAGCATTGTCGACGATCGATAATAATTGGTTTAATACGACTGGGACTTATGTTGATTACACCGGCAGTCTGGCGACCCAATTGTCTGCTGTCAGCTGCAACGCTGTGACATGGCAGGGGGCAACCATGAATACCATAGATCTTGTCAGTGATAATTCCGTAATGGCAAGCATGAATCAGGTCTTTGCGGATGATCTTGCACAGCAGTTTAATGCCGTGGCAGGGTCAAACGGTACAGAGTGCCGTATATTTACTTCCTGTTCGCCCGGTTCCGGAGCGGCTCTGTTTATCGGATATGGCAATATCCATTATGAAGGTTATTGTTTTGATGCGGTAGTATCATTTCTGCCGATGGCAAAAACGGCTAATGCTAAGTATTATACTTATCGGATCCTGTTGACCTTATATGAGTATAAACCTGAAATGGGTGTTGGTGAACGTTGTAAGCATGTGTTGATGACCATGGATGGCGGCATCATGGCGGGTGTATAGTAAAGGAGGGGAGAGAATTATGAAGACAAGAAGGCAACTGTTGGATAATAAGGGCGCGGCTCTGGTCACGATACTGATTGCCGTGACTTTTATGACGATCATGGCTTCATCTCTTATGTATATGGCGTATATGAATTATCTGACCAAGTCGATGCGCTATTCTTCGACGGATAATTTTTATACGGATGAATTTGCTTTGGATGAGCTGGCAACGACGCTGCAGCAGACTGCTGCTGGCACGTCAGGTATGGATGCTGCAAGAACAGCCGTGAAGACGGCGATCGGCGCAACGACGGAGGGAAGTTTTGACACCTATACGCCGGGAGACGTAACGAATCTGATCACTCTGGCCAAGCAGGAAGCGGGCATTGCGGATATTACGGTGGAGATATCGCCAAGGCTGAAGGATGACACCGGTCATCTGAAAGAGCATGCATTATATATTACCAGCGATATGATCAAGCTGTGCGGCGTTCAGATCACTGTCACCACAACGGAAGGTTATGTCAGCACGATAACGTCGGATATTGAGATAAATTTCCCGAATACGATGCCCGGGACGATTGATATCAATGATTTCAGTATCATAACAGAGTCCAGATTTGATATGTCAAACGGCGGATCGCGTGTCTGCAGCGGTAATGTATTTATCCAGAATTATGGAGGCAGTGGGCCGGCATTGAAAATCGGCAATTCAGGTTCGCTGGTTCTGCTGTCGCCGCAGGCGATGGTTGTTGGTGACATAGTAATTGATGATCATTCAGAACTTCATATTACGGGGACATGTACGGTGTATGGAAGCATAACGGTGAAAAACGGTTCCGCATTGATCGTTTCCGGTGATCTAAAACACGAAGGAGCTGTGAATGTGGAGTCCGGTTCCACCCTGATTGGTGTGACGGATACGAATCCGCAGACGGTTGGCAGGAGTTCATATCTGGACAACGGCTTAGTGACGACTTCGATTTTCAAGCCGGTTATGATCTATGGTAAATTTAATAATTTTGGTGGTACAGAATTCACAAAAGCGAGCCTTATGGATGTGTGCGGCGCAGATCAGCCCATGCCGGGCGGCGGTACGTTTTCGACCGGAACAGGTAATATCCAGTATAAGGCAGAGGATTCAACTACCCATGCGCGCGCGGTAGTGTATGGCCGTGGACAGGGTTCTAATTTCCACTCAGAGGGCAATTCGCTGATCTTGGTTTGCATTGATGTAAATATTACGTCTGGGATGAATTTTGAGAATACGACGGTTTTAACGATGGGAGAGATTACGTACAATCATATGCAGGGTACTGCTTATATGACAAAGATGAGGGATGAAGATTATGAAGCCGCCAAGAATTTATTGTTCTATACTTGTGAGTCTTGGAATCTCGGCAACGAGCATCAGATTGATTTACGACCTAATGACAGTACGTATTCAGGCGCAAACTTTAAGGCGAGATGGGCGGGGGGCACCGTTGATGATAAGGCGACCGTGCAGTCCAATGCCTCCAGCTTTAAACTGCCTGCGTCTGATGGGGAGAGAACATTTGTCGCGGATTCCAGTGGCGTGAATTATCTGCCGGTTGGGTATTTTATCAATGAAAATTCCAGCGAGGTTATGACGGATGTCTATGCGGCGCCGACAGGGGCTGCGGATCCGAAAAATTCCACGGTCACCTACAGGGTATGGAGCAAGGATTGATAGAGGAGGAGATGCCATGAAAAAGAGAAACTGTCAAAGAAAGTCGATCTTAAGCTCCAACAAAGGTTTTTCCCTGATTGAGCTGCTGGTGGTAGTAGCCATTATGGCGGTGGCGGTCGGATTGATTACGATCACGTATGTTATAGTTGATAATGCCAATGTTGCCAAGGCTGCCAATACGCTGGATACGGCTTTTAACAAAGCGCGCATACAGTCCATGGCAAAGGGAACCGAAGCGGGAAAGCTGACGTTATGGATGCAGGGAGGAGTACTGTATTATACGATTGGTGATAAAGCTGTTGAATCACCAACGGCAGTCAATAACGCCACGATCGATATTCAATACAGTGATGGTGCAAGCTGGAGCGGTTCCATTGACGATATGTCTGATGTCGTATATTGTTTTAATTCTGCGGGAATGGTGATTCAGGATTCTGCTTTGCCGCAGGAGTTTGAGTTTTCCCACGGCACTCGTAAGGTAGCTGTTATCTTTTACCTTGATACCGGCAAGCACACTACGGAATTACGATAATGTTTTATCATGAAGTTCAATATAAATAAAATGGAAAGGATGGTGTCCGTATGAAAAACAATAAGGGTTATACCTTGGTGGAACTTCTGGTCACGCTTGCCGTGTTTGCCCTCATTATGGCGGAGCTTGGCAATATGATGATGAACAGCTCCAAGCTTTACCGGAACGGAACCTATGAGGTAGAGCTGCAGACGGAGGCGCAGCAGATCGTCCAGCAGATGGGGGAGCTGCTGATTGATGTGAATGATTCGATATCAACGAATTATCAGCCGTCTTTGAGCTCTGATTATATTACGATCAGCAATAATGATGCAATTTATCAATTCAGGATTGAGAATATGGATTTGGCACGCGGTTATGGAGATTTGTATTATTATAAAGAAAGCTTAGACGGCAGTGCGAGTTCCAATCATGTCCTAATGGCGGAGTATGTACAGTCAATCTCGCTGAATATGGCGAACTATACCTCTGACGTGGTTACCTTAAACGTATCCATGAATAATGGAAGATACGGATATCAGGCAAGTCAGGATATTTATCTCAGAAACCAGGTCGGCTCCGGTGGCAATAGCGGTTCCAGCGGCGGGACTTTTGATTATGATCTGGATGTCCTGCGGTTCCGTGAATATGATCTTTCCAAGCTGTATGATACGGAGGATATTCACTATACGTTTGCATGGGACAGCGCGGATGCAGTGGCGGCGTCTACGGTCTATGATTTTACTAATGCCAGCTGTACAAAATTGACAACCAGTGATACTACGAATCGAGATGCTGCGGCGCATCAGTATTATACATTGCTTGCAACGGGAGATGATGCCGGACATACGGTCCTTAAGATCCGGGTCGGCACGAAGAAGGTCGATTTTGGGACGGGTAATGTCGGGCTGATGAATGCTTATACGGGAACAACCATGCTTGGGATATCCGCTGTTCCGGTGCAGGGCATTGATGTGACAAAGGCGGATACAGTTACGATGACACTGAAATATTATACAGGACCAAGCTCAGGCGTTCAGGATTTCGATGTCTATGTCTATGATGGGCATGACGGAAATAGTAATCCGGGAATAACTGTGGAGTATAGAAACAATCCTAATTTTGCACAGGCAAGGCTCGGCAGTCCGCTATACTGGAAGACGAATGAGGCAGTGAATACCTTTGATATTTATTGTAATGGTTTTTTTGCTGATCAATGTAATGGTTTTGCCACGACGGGTGATTCCGATATTAAGGGATATGAGGCATATATGGCTCAGACGGGTATGCCGCTTTACTTTAATGTGTCTCTGGTGTATAACGGATATCAAACGGTGTCGGGAACAGTCTTTATTTATCCATATAATAAGAATATGGGATCTCAGGAATCCAACTTCTGGGAGAAGGTAGGCTGGGTGCATTAAGGCGTTATTGATTCCATGAAAATAAAACTGTATGAAATTTATGGTTGCATGAAAATTTATTTTGGTGTATAGTGAATGGCGGTACATATTGTATAATATGTACCGCCATTTTCGATAGTTATCGAAGCCCCGATAGTCATGGAAGGGTTCGGTGATTGCGGAAAGCATGGATAACAAAAGACTCTCCGCGGATGCCGCGGCAGGATAAAATATAGATATAGGAAGGTGTCTGGCTGTTATGGCAAAGTATCTGGTTATTGTGGAATCTCCGGCAAAGGTGAAGACGATAAAAAAGTTTTTGGGAAGCAGTTATGAGGTGGCGGCAAGCAACGGGCATGTGCGCGACCTGCCGAAGAGTACACTGGGCGTGGATGTGGAGCATGATTATGAGCCGAAGTATATTACGATCCGCGGGAAGGGCGATGTGCTTGCCAAGCTTAGAAAAGAAGTAAAAAAGGCGGAGAAGATCTATCTGGCGACTGACCCGGACCGTGAGGGGGAGGCGATCTCGTGGCATCTTCTGGAGGCGCTGAAGCTGAAGGATAAAAAGGTCTACCGCATCACCTTTAACGAAATCACAAAGAACGCCATCAAGGAATCCTTTAAAAACGCAAGGGAGATAGATATGGATCTTGTCAACGCGCAGCAGGCGAGGAGGATTCTGGACCGTATGGTGGGCTACCGTATCTCCCCAGTGCTGTGGGCAAAGGTAAAGAGGGGGCTGAGCGCGGGCAGGGTGCAGTCGGTGGCGCTCAGGATCATCTGTGACCGTGAGGAGGAGATTGCCGCATTTATCCCGGAGGAATACTGGACGCTGGACGTTACGCTTTCCCTGCCTGCAGTAAAGGGCAGGAAGGGAAAGGCATTTATTGCGCATTATTATGGTGATAAAGACGGTAAGGAGACGGTCGGCTCCAAAGAGGAGGCTGAGCGGATCGAGAAGGCGCTGCAGAAGGCAGCTTATAAGATTACGGAGATCAGACACGGGGAGCGGACCAGAAAGGCGCCGCTGCCGTTTACGACATCCACGCTGCAGCAGGAAGCCAGCAAGCTGCTGAACTTTTCCACACAGAAGACGATGCGCGTCGCGCAGCAGCTTTATGAAGGCGTGGAGATCAAGGGAAGCGGTACGGTGGGTCTGATCACTTATCTGAGGACGGATTCCACCAGAGTATCTAACGAAGCGCAGGACAGCGCCAAAGCATATATTACGGAACATTACGGCAAGGAGTATCTTGCCGTGGATACTGAGGTGAAGAAGGAGGCGAAGAAGATCCAGGACGCCCATGAGGCGATCCGTCCGACCGAGATAGCGAGGACGCCGGAGCAGGTGAAGGATTCCCTGTCGCGGGATCAGCTCCGTCTGTACCAGCTGATCTGGAGACGGTTTGCGGCGAGCAGGATGGCGCCTGCAGTCTATGATACGATGTCGGTGAAGATCTCTGCGGCGGGATACCGGTTTACGGCAGCTTCTTCCGCAGTGAAGTTTGACGGCTTTATGAGCGTTTATTCGGATGGTGAGACGGAAAAGGCGGAAAACGCGTTTATGTTAAAGGAGCTGACTGAGAAGACGCAGCTTTCATTTGCGGGACTGGAGACGAAGCAGCATTTCACCCAGCCGCCCGCGCATTATACGGAGGCAAGCCTTGTGCGTGCCTTGGAGGAGCTTGGGATCGGACGCCCCAGCACGTATGCGCCGACGATCACCACGATCCTTGCCAGACGCTATATCATCAAGGAGAATAAAAATCTCTATGTATCGGAGCTGGGAGAGGTAGTCAACCAGATGATGAAGGAGGCGTTCCCGTCCATTGTGGACGTCAACTTTACGGCGACCATGGAGGGGCTTCTTGACAGCGTGGAGGAAGGAGATGTTCCTTGGAAAACCGTGGTGGCCAACTTTTATCCCGATCTGGACGAGGCGGTTAAGACGGCGGAAAAGGAGCTGGAGCATATAGAGATCAAGGATGAGGAGTCGGACGTCATATGCGAGGAGTGCGGGCGCAACATGGTCATCAAGTACGGCCCGCATGGGAAATTCCTTGCCTGTCCCGGATTCCCGGACTGCCGCAATACGAAGCCCTATCTGGAAAAGATCGGCGCAGCCTGCCCCAAATGCGGCGGGGAGATCGTCATCCGCAAGACGAAGAAGGGCAGAAGATACTTCGGATGCGAGTCCATCCCGGAGTGTGATTTTATGGTATGGCAGATGCCGTCCGGGGAAAAATGTCCGGAATGCGGCAGCCTGCTGTTGAAGAAGGGCAGCAAGCTGGTCTGCATGGATCAGCAGTGCGGCTTTGCCAAGGACGCAAAGGAAGCTTCCACGGCAGATAAATAGAAAATAATGGAAATTATAATTTATACTGGAAATATTATTCCCAAGGGTGTATAATATTAAATCATATGATATAAAAGTATGATTGGTGCCGGCGCATCAATGCGCAGACTGTGAAGGAACATGGTTATAAAGACGGGGAAACGGATTTTCACAGAATCCGTTTTTTATGCTATGCAGACAAGGATTTTTATTAATCCCTTGTCTTTTGGTGGAATTATTTATATAATAGTATAATATGGCACAACAACAGATAGCAGCTCAGCGGGGCAAAGCAGGAAAGGATGGATGAGGGATGCTGAAAACAGATGTATTTGATTATATCAATATCATGGATAAGGCGGCGGACGCGGCATGGCTCAGGAATGACGCGATTTCCAACAACATTGCCAACAACGACACGCCGGGGTACAAGCGGCAGGATGTGGCTTTTGAACATGAGCTGCAGCGGGCTTTGGGACATTCCCACTTTGAGACGATGGATGCGAAGGTATCTGATGTGAATAAGCGTAAGCTTTCCCATATTACTCCGTCGGTTTATACGGAGCAGGCGGATCATTCCTATCGTCTGGACGGCAATAACGTGGATATCGATACTGAAAATGTTTATCTGGCGGAAAACCAGATTACATATAATACACTGCTGGATTCGATCAATACGGAGTTTAAGAACCTTAAGATGGTCATGAAGTAGAAGCGGAAGAGCTTTGGGATTTATCAGGGGGTTGAAAGGAGAGTACAAGATGGGGATTTTTACTGCATTTGATATTACGGCAACCGGACTTTCGGCGCAGCGGTACCGCATGGACGTGATAGCGGAGAATGTTGCCAATGCCAATACTACAAGAACGGAGGACGGTACGCCTTACCGCAGGAAGGTCGTTACCTTTACGACACAGGAGACGGAGCATGTCGGAAGCTTTTCACATGTGCTGGATCATGTGGTGGGAAAGGGGCATACCAGAAGGAATTCCTTTAAGGAGATGGAGGACGCGATAGGATACGGCGTCAAGATCACGGATATCCATGAGGATGAGGATACGCCGATGAATATGGTCTATGACCCGTCCCATCCGGATGCGGACGAGAACGGTTACGTGACGTATCCCAATGTCAATATCATCACCGAGATGACGAACCTGATCGATGCATCACGCTCCTATGAAGCCAATGTCACGGCATTCCAGGCAAGCAAGTCGATTGCGACGAAGGGGCTGAGTATTCTGCAGAGCTAGTAAGTGTGAGAAGAACTTCTAGCTGCGGCATGGTTATTAGTGTGAAAAGTAGGAAAGGATGGAGATACATATATGGTACTGAATACAGTGCGCGAGATGCGCTCAGAGCCGATTGAACCGGTAGTGCTTCAAAGCCCTGCCCTTCAGCCGGTGACCGGTGAGAAGGATATGTTCGGCAAAGTGCTGGATTCCGTGATCGGCAATATCAATACGACCAACGGCTATCTTTCTCAGGCGGAGAATGAAGAAATCAAGCTTTCCCTGGGTAAGGCGGAAAGCACGCATGATCTTGCGATCGCATTGCAGAAGGCGTCTACAGCGCTGCAATATACGGTAGCGGTCAGGGATAAGTTTATGGAAGCTTATAAGGAGCTGATGAATATGCAGTTCTAAGGAAGTGCGGCTTCGCAGTGCGTTCCGGCGCTGAAGGAAAGCGGTCTGTATGCGGGCGGAGAGGATAAATAGCACAAAACTGCGGTATGCGTTAAGAGAAAGGCAAGGAATATTGTAAGATGGTAGATAAGCTGATAGAGTGGCTGAAAAGCCTTCCCAAGAAATTTCTGGACTGGTGGGAGCACTTCACTTCCCGTCAGAAGATAGCGATCACAGCGCTGACGGTATTTGTGATCGCCGCATTTGTGTTCCTGATCGTATATGTTACAAAACCGCAGTATGTCAGGATCTACCGTGCGGAGAATCCTGCGGATGCCCAGACTGCGATTGATCTTTTGCAATCTGCGGACGGAATGGATTACAGGACCTCGGAGGACGGGCTTGAGATCTATATCAACCGCAAGAATTATACGGAAGCAAATCTGCTTCTCGGTTCTAACAACATTTATACCAGCGCCTTTGGGATTGATAATGTTTCGGCAGGCGGTTTTACCTCGACAGAAGCAGATAGGCAGAGACGATATGTCGTATATCTGGAATCAATGATGGAAGAAACATTGAAGACATATACATTTGTCAAAGAAGCGCAGGTGCAGCTGACTGTTCCGCAGGACGACGGAACACTGATCGCGCAGCAGCAGGAGACTTCGGCAGGCGTCATGCTGACGCTGTCGGGTGACTGTTCCAGAGATGTTGCGGCGGGTATGGCGAGATTTATCGCCACGGCGCTGGGCAATGATTCCACGGAGTGTATCGTAATCACGGATAATCTGGGCAATCTGTTATTTGCCGGAAGCTCTGAGACTTCCTCTTATGGGCTTGCCAGCTCACTGATGGAGCTGCAGTCCAAGTGGACGGAGCTTACGGTCAACAGGGTGCGGGATGTGTTCTTAAGGTCCAATTCGTTCTCCAATGTGGAGGTGGCGGCGAATATCGTCATTGATACCTCCAACCGGCAGGTATCGCAGCATCTGTACAGTGCGCCGGATGGAAGGGAAGATGGCATGCTTGCCTCCCGTGATACTTATTATGAAGAAAGTAACGGCGGCGTATCGGGAGTGCCCGGAACGGATTCACAGGTTGAGACAGGGTACGATTACCGCAATGGACAGTATTCCAATACCATAGTGAGGGAAACAGCGGAGGAATTCCTGCCCAATGAGATGACGATCTTCGAGGATATCCCGGCAGGCGGCATCAAGGCGGATGAATCCTCTATCTCTGCCATATGCATCAACTATAATGTAATCAGGGAAGAAGATGTGAAAGCGCAGGGGCTGCTGGACGGCGAAGGCGTTACCTGGGAGCAGTATAAGCTGAATAACGGCGCGCGCGTGCAGGTGGAGGTCAGCGAGGAGCTTTACCAGTTTGTTGCCAATGCGACCGGCATCAATAAAAATAATATCTCCCTGATCGTCTATGAGGAGCCGTTCTTTGTGGATAAAGAAGGTATTGATGTGGAGACGGCGGACGTTCTGCAGATCATCCTGATCTTACTGATCCTCGGACTTCTGGCATTTGTCGTGCTTCGGAGCATGCGCAGCGCGAAAGGCGAGGTCGAGGAAGAGGAGATCAGCATTGACGATATTCTGAAATCAACGCCGGTGGATACGCTGGAAGAGATTAATTTGGAAGATAAATCCGAGTCCCGCAAGATTGTTGAGAAATTTGTGGATGACAATCCGGAGGCGGCAGCCAATCTGTTAAGGAACTGGCTGACGGAGGACTGGGGCTAAATATTAAAAGTACATAGGGAGACTGATTAATCGTGGCAGATTCATCACTGACGGGACTTCAGAAGGCGGCGATCCTGTTGATCGCATTAGGACCGGAAAAGTCATCGACGATTTTTAAACATTTAAAAGAAGAAGAGATAGAAGATCTTACGCTGGAGATTGCCAATACCAGAAGCATTACTCCGCAGGTGAAGGAAGATGTCATCAATGAATTTTATGAGATCTGCCTTGCGCAGCAGTATATTGCGGAGGGTGGTATCGGTTATGCGAAGGAGCTTCTGGAGAAGGCGCTTGGTGCGGAAAAGGCGGTTGATGTCATCGGCAAGCTGACGGCATCCCTGCAGGTGAAGCCGTTTGAATTTGTCAGGAAGACAGATGCGCTCCAGCTTCTGAACTTTATTCAGGATGAGCATCCGCAGACGATCGCGCTGATCTTATCGTATCTGTCTTCACAGCAGGCGTCTGCTATTATCTCTGCGCTTCCACCGGAAAATCAGGCGGATGTTGCAAAGAGAATCGCGGTTATGGACAGAACAAGTCCTGATGTCATCAAGGAGGTTGAGCGGGTATTGGAAGCTAAGCTGGCGAATCTTGTCAATCAGGATTACACCATCATCGGCGGTGTGGATCGTGTTGTTGATATCCTGAATTCCACAGACCGCAGTACGGAGAAGCATATCATGGAGATTCTGGAGATCGAGGATCCGGAGCTTGCAGATGAGATCCGTAAGAAGATGTTTGTATTTGAGGATATCCTTCTGCTTGATGACCGTTCCATCCAGCGAGTGCTTCGTGACGTGGATAACAACGAACTGGCGCTTGCGCTGAAGGGCGCGAATGAGGAAGTCCAGAATGCGATCTTTAACAACCTGTCGAAGCGTCTTGCAGAGATGATCAAGGAAGATATGGAATTTATGGGTCCTGTACGTATGAAGGACGTGGAGGAAGCGCAGCAGAAGATCGTTAATATCATCAGGAAGCTTGAGGATTCCGGCGAGCTTGTGATTTCCCGCGGCGGAGGTGACGATATCGTTGTATAGCAATATATTAAAGGGCGGTTATGTCGTTCTGGATAAGACAGATAAGGTGATCATCGACAACAATGAGACGGTGGAACGGATTCTCGGAGAAGTGGCGCTTCAGATGCAGGAGCAGATCGAGCCGGAGGAATTTGAAGAGGGCTTTGTAGAGGGCATTGATGCGGAACAGGTGGCAAGACTTGTAGAGGATGAGGGCGAAACAGATCCGGAGGAGATCATTGAGGAGCAGGCGCAGTTAAAGGAAGAAGCCATAGCAGAGATCGAGGCGATGAAGGCGGAGGCTCAGAAGGAGATTGAGGAGCTGCGTGTAAAAGCCTCTGAATCGGGATATCAGGAAGGGTATGCCGAAGGAAAACAGAAAGCGGAAGAGGAATGCCGGGCGCATTATCAGAAGCTGGAGCAGCAGCTGAAGACCAAAGAAAAAGAACTGGAAGACCGGTATCAGGAACAGATGGAGGAGCTGGAACCGGCGCTGGTGGATAAGCTGACGGGCGTATATGAACATGTGCTTGGGATACGGTTGGAAGAGGAGCGGGAGAATATCCTTTTTTTAATCAACAGATCGCTTGCTTCTCTTGACAGCGGGAGGAATTATATCGTCCATGTTTCCAAAGAGGATTATGAGGCAGCCAAAAGCGGCAAGCCGCAGATCTCTGTGGAGACCGGTATGCCGGAGGATGCTTTTGAGATCATTGCGGACGGCACGATGAAAAAGGGAGACTGCATGATCGAAAGCGATCTGGGGATCATGGACTGCGGATTGGGAACGCAGATGGAGATGCTGAAACGGCAGCTTAAGCTGCTTAGCTATAACGGATAATCGAGGGCTGACGTCAGCCACAAGAATACAGGATAGGCAGGGTGAAAAAATGAGCGCTGTTTCCTTGGATAAATACGATCAGGCAGTCGGGAAGCTCTATTTCAAACGGCTGGGCAGGATTACTAACGTGGTGGGTCTGACGCTGGAATCCGCCGGACCGGATGCGAAGATGGGAGATCTCTGCCGGATCTATACGGGACAGGATATGGATGGTGAACAGGCGATCTTAGCGGAGGTTGTCGGTTTTAATAATAATAAAACATTGCTGATGCCATATGAGGCGACTGACGGAATCGGCTTGGGCTGTATGGTAGAAAATATGGAGCATCCTTTATCCGTGCAGGTAGGGGATGCTTTATTAGGGCAGATTCTGGACGGACTGGGGAGGCCCGTCAGCGGTTTTAAATATGATTCGGAGGAGAGATATCCGATGGATGCGCCGTCTCCTGATGCCATGACCAGATCGATCATAGACGAAGCCCTTCCGCTGGGAGTCAAGGCAGTGGACGGACTGATCACGATCGGCAAAGGTCAGAGGATCGGAATCTTTGCGGGCTCCGGCGTCGGCAAATCGACGCTGATGGGTATGTTTGCAAGAAATACCAAAGCAGATATCAATGTGATCGCGTTGATTGGAGAGCGCGGCAGGGAGGTCAGGGAATTTATCGAGCGCGATCTCGGCGAGGAGGGGATGCGGCGTTCCGTGGTGGTGGTCGCAACCTCGGATAAACCGGCGCTGGAACGGAAGAAAGCGGCGCAGACGGCGACGGCGATCGCGGAGTATTTCCGCGATCAGGGCAGGGACGTGCTTCTGATGATGGATAATCTGACGCGTTTTTCCATGGCGCAGAGGGAGATCGGTCTGGCGACCGGTGAACCGCCTGTTACGAGGGGATATCCGCCCAGCGTATATTCGGAGATGCCGAAGCTTCTGGAACGCGCGGGAAGGAGCGACAAGGGCTCCATCACAGGTTTGTATGCGGTTCTTGTAGATGGCGACGATTTTAACGAGCCGATCACGGATACGGCGCGAAGCATTCTGGACGGACATATCATGCTTTCCAGAAAGCTTGGGCATAAGAATCATTACCCGGCGATCGACGTGCTTCAGTCGATCTCAAGATGTATGACGATGGTCACGACGAAGGAGCACAGGCAGGCGGCAGCTAAGCTTAAGACGGTGCTGGCGACTTATCAGGAGGCAGAGGATCTGATCAATATCGGGGCGTATAAGAAGGGCTCCAACGCCGGGATCGATTATGCCATTTCCAAGATCGACGCAGTGAATGAGTTCCTTATGCAGGATGTGGATACAAAATTTACCTTTGAAGAATCGCTGGAACTGCTGAATGCGCTGTTTTGAACATTGATGCTCGTTGATGATTTTGGGAGAATAGGTTATTGTGAATGGTCGGATTACATAACTCTTTGTTTGGGATAGCGAGGTTGCGGCATGGCGAGATTTCGATACCGGATGCAGAATATACTGGATATCAAGTCCAAGCTTGAGGAACAGGAAAAGAACAATTTTGCCGCGGCGCAGCGCAAGCTGGCGGAGGAAGAAGAGCTATTAAATCTTGCGGTCAGAAAGCGAGAGGCGCTGAATGAGGAAGCAAGACGGATGCGCGGCGAGGCGCTTAACATTCTGGAACTGAAGGAAAATGAATACGCCAGGAAATATGCTGAGGAACAGGTAAAGAGGCAGCATCTTAATGTGGTTGTCGCACAGAAGAATGTGGAAGTGGCAAGGCTTAGGATGCAGAAGGCGATACAGGAAAGAAAGGTGCATGATAAGCTGAAGGAGCATGCCTTTGAGGAATTTCTGCAGGAGGAGAATGCTGCGGAGATCAAGGAGATCGATGAGCTTACCAGCTATACGCATGGAAGAAAATAAATATACCGGTTTAATGAAAGGACATCGATATGGCTGACGATATCAAGGTCGAGAAGAAAAAAATACAGGATGAGCGTAAGAAATTAAAGCAGGATCAGAAACGCCAGCAGAAGGAAGTGAAGAAAAGGGCGAAAGAGCTTGCCGATCAGGAGGCGGAACTGGATGACGACGCGCCGGGCGGCGGTTTTTCCATGTTTATGGTCACGCTGTTTATCATCATCATCTGGATCGCGATCCTGTGCATCCTGATCAAGCTGGATGTCGGCGGTCTTGGAACCAATGTTATGACACCGATCCTAAAGGATATTCCGGTGATCAACAAGATACTTCCGAAGGATCATACGACGGAGATCGCCGATCTGGAGGGAATGTATGGGTACAGCTCGCTGCCGGATGCGGTGGAACGGATCCGTGAGCTGGAGGTGCAGCTTGCCAGCGTCCAATCCTCCAATGCAAATTATATGGCGGAGATCGAGCAGCTGAAAGCGGAAGTGCTGCGGCTGCAGACATTTGAAAATCAGCAGGTGGAGTTCCAAAGGATCAAGACGGAATTTTATGAAGAAGTGATCTATACGGAAAAAAGTCCGGGGCCGGAGGCTTATAAGGAATATTATGAAAGCATCGATCCGACGACGGCGGAATATCTGTATCAGCAGGTGGTTCAGAATATGGAGGCGGATGCGCAGATCAAGAGCCTTGCGGACGGATATGCCGCGATGGATGCGGCGGCGGCGGGGACGATCTTTGATACGGATGTCATGCAGGGCAATCTGCAGCTTGTGGCTGATATCTTATGGGCGATGGACGCGAAATCCCGCGGTAATATCTTAGCAGCGATGAAGCCGGAGAATGCCGCAAGGGTGACCGCGCTGATGAACCAGTAGAACGCCATGAGGCGGTGATAGGCTTTGTGTGCCGCCCACGGTACAAATTTGCCTCAAAAGGTTAAGAATCAGACAGTTTCGTCCGATACTTCTTACGTAGTAAGATTTATGGAAAGGAGGAAAAGGATGACATCAAAAGTAGAAATGGGTCTCATGATGGGGAATGTGCTTCCGGCAGCCAGTGCCGCAAAAAGCGGGCAGAACAGCCAGGATGCGTTTCAGGGAATCATGTTCAACATGACCACGGTCAATATGACCACGCCCGACGTATCTGTATCCGGTCAGAATGAGCCTAAGGCGCAGAATAACCAGCCGGAGAAGACGGCAGCTGTCAAAGGAACGGCAGGGAAGACAGAGGATAATGCTTCTAATGGGAAAACTGCAGATACAGTCAGCAGCGTTCAGGAGACTGGGGAAGCAGCCGGCAGCGTTCAGGAGACTGAGGAAGCAGTCAGCGGCGGTCAGAAGACAGAAGATATAGTCAGTGAGGATTCCGGTAGTGAGACGGTAGTCAGTGAAGCCGAAGAAGACATCCTGACACAGACGGCGGAGAAGCTTGACATTACTGTGGAAGAGCTGGAAGAAATCCTTGCTCAGATGGGTCTGAATGTATGGGCTCTTTTGGAACCGGAGAATGTTTCTGCGCTTGTTGCAGAGGTGTTGGGCGACGGTGATAAGTGGTCTTTGGTGACGGATGAAAATCTTTCCCAGACGGTGCTTGAGCTGAATGCATCTATGAAGGAGATCGGTGCAGAGCTTGCCAAAGAGCTTGGCGTGGATGAGGCGGATGTCAAAGCGGTATTGGAAGGACTGCCGGAGAGCCCGGAGGAGCCGAAGGACGCAGGAGCTGTCATGACGATGCCGAAAGCAGAGACGGCAGCGGAAATACAGACCGTAAGGGAGATGCCTGAGGCGGCTGCACAGACGGAATATGACGAAGCGGAAGACGCCGGAGAGGTACAGGCAGTTGTGGAACAGCTTCCGGCAGACCATGCGGAGGAGAACAGCGGCAGCTCTTCATCGGATACACAGAGCGGACAGCGCGGTTTTGGATCGGATCGTATGACGGATGCCTTAATGCGGCGTCAGACGGTTAGAGAGGATCAGATCGGTGCGCTTCAGCAGACGACGCCGGACACACCGGTGATGCAGGATATAGCGCTGGAAGCGGCAAGAGAGCTGATGGGAAGCAGCCCGACGGAGATCATTGACCAGATCAATGCCTATATCAGACAGAACACCGCAGCGCATATTACGGAGTGGCAGATGCAGCTGAATCCGGAGAATCTCGGAACGGTCAGCTTAAACGTTACCGCAAAAGAAGGTGCTGTAACCGCACAGTTTACCACGCAGAATGAAGCGGTAAAGGCTGTGATGGAAGCGCAGATTATGGTATTAAAAGAGAATCTGGAGCAGCAGGGCGTGAAGGTAGAAGCTGTTGAAGTAACTGTAGCAAGCCACGAATTTGAACAGAACCTGCAGCAGGGAGACGAATCCAACCGGCAGATGGAAGAGGAGCAGGAGAATCTCAGAAAAGCCACAAGAAAGATTGATCTGGGAGAGTTTGCTTCACCGGAAGATCTGGAGGCGCTGGACGAAGCGGAGCAGGTAACCGTGGAGATGATGCAGGCGGACGGAAACATGATGGATTATAAAGTATAAGTATTCGGAAAGGAGTAAAAAGGCTTATGAGCGATCTTATAGCACAATTTAAGGATGGCGAATTTGTTTCAGGGGTAAATACCTCATCAAGCAGCAAGACAAAGGAAAAGAATAATTCCGGAATGGACTCCGACGCTTTTTTAACATTATTGGTAGCAGAGATGCAGAATCAGGATCCGCTGGAGCCGACTTCCAATACGGAGTGGGTAAGCCAGTATGCAACATTTACAGAGGTGGCTGAGATTCAGTCGATCGGCGAAAAGATGGGTACCGTACAGGCGCAGGGACTGGTCGGCAAGCAGGTTATCATGAAGGTAGAGAACTCGGTCGGTGAGACAGAGTATATACAGGGCAGGGTCGATTATGTGGAATATCAGGGAGATAAGGCATATCTTTCCATCGGCGGCAATAAATATTCTATTGATAAACTTGATACCATTGCGGATGATGAATATCTGGAAGCTATGGAAATGCTGACAAATATCACGGATGGTCTAAAGAAATTGCCGGATATTGACGATATATCTCTTGAAGATCAAGACACGATCACTGGACTTGCAAGGATTATCAACGGCATGAGCGATTATCAGTTCTCATTTGTTCCGAAGGAAACCTTTGACCTGATCGAAAAATACGCAGCGAAGCTGCAGGAGCTCCTCGCTCAGAAAAATAGCACGGAGGCTGGGGAAAATGACGAAAGTGACACAAACAATGCAGGTGATGCAGACAATGCAGACGATGCAGACAAGAGAGTCGATACAGAATAATTATTTTCCGCATGTAACAAACGGCTATCATACGGTTGGCACGGATGCCCTCAGGAACCGGGATAGCGGCAAGGCAGTAAACTTTCAGGAGATTCTTGGACAGAAAGCGGAAGAGACAAAAGCGGCGGAAAGCACGCTGAAGTTTTCCAAGCATGCGGCAGGAAGACTGGAAGAAAGAAACATTGAACTTTCTGAGACACAGCTGGAGCGGCTGCAGGAAGGTACGGTAAAGGCAGGAGAAAAGGGGATCAATGAATCTCTGGTACTGATGGATCAGTTTGCATTTATCGTTAATATTCCGGGCAATACCGTAATCACGGCGATGGATCAGACGGAAACAGATCAAAACATATTTACAAACATTGATGGAGCAGTAATCGTATAGCCGGACCTTACAGGAGGCTTTGCCCCGCGACTGACAGAACGGGGCGCCTTACCGGCTCCATCCGTAAAAGGAGGGCACTTAATTATGATGAGATCACTCTTTTCTGGTGTGGCGGGTCTGAAAACACACCAGGTCAAGATGGACGTTATTGGTAACAATATCGCCAATGTCAACACGGTGGGATATAAGTCCCAGTCAATCGTATTTACGGAACTGATGTACCAGACGACTCAGAGGGCGTCAGGACCCAACGGAGATACCGGAAAAGCCGGTATGAATGCAAAGCAGATCGGTCTTGGTGTAATGTCCGGTGCGATCAATATGGCGGTGACGCAGGAGGGTTCCACGCAGAATACCGGCAACGCATTTGATGTCAGGATCACCGGAGAATCATTTTTCGTTGTCAGCAACGGAAACGGCTACAGCTTTACCAGAGACGGTTCCTTTTATGTGGATGCTGCAGGTAATCTTGCCATGAGCTCCACAGGCTATAATGTCATGGGCTGGCTGCCGGATCCCATCACAGGCAATATCGTGCAGGATACGGTGCAGAGGCTGCAGATTCTCTCTGCGGAGAATCTTACCAGCGACCCGCAGGCAACGGAAAAGGGACGTATCACCGGTATCATCGACAGGAACGATTCCAATGTTCTTTCCGCCACTGGCAAGGCGATGAATTTCTCCTTTTATGATAATCTGGGTTATACCTACAATGCAAGATTTAAGCTTAAGGCGACGGATGAAAAGGGCGTCTATATCCTGACTCTGGATGATGTCCTGGCGGGGAAGGAATCGATTGGGGATGAGTTTGATTTCAACATCTTTACGGGTGTTAATGAGGGCGGCAGTCCTGTCAATGCTGCGAAGAAGAACAGCTACAGTACAATGGACGGATACACATTGGATCCTAATACAGGTTACATCACGGTGGCGGATCCTAACGGCGGTACAGCTACAACGGAACTCAGGCCGGCTGATATCTTTAATACAGATGGCACTGTGAAAGCTGATCAGGAGGAGAACGCCAACCAATATGCCGCAGCCTTTGGATTTACCAGTTATAAAGATCTGCTGGCGCTGACGGTGGATGTAAATACAGGAACCGCTGAAGATCCTATAATTGAGCCGACGAGGATTCTGTCCATACTGCTGAATAACCCTCCGACATATACGAACGCAGCCGGTGATACGGTAAATCTGTTTGCCGGCGGCACTCTGAATGTGGATGGTTTTGCCACGGATGCGGGAACCAGCGTTAAACTAACCTATGATGCGGAGAAGGGAACCTTTGTCGGACTGAACGGTTCCACCAATCTCAAGGAGTTTAACCTCATGATTACGCCGAAGAATACGACGGCAGGCAATCCGTTCAAACAGATCGCAATCGATCTGTCAGCATCATTGAACCTCAATAACGAGAAGACTTCCACCGTTACCGCGACTTATGGCGATAAGGACGGAAACGGCGCAGGATGCGCTGTGGGTAAGATGACCGGCGTATCGATTCAGAATGACGGAAAGATCTACGGCGCTTATGATAACGGTCAGACAAAGCTTCTGGGACAGATTGCGGTTGCTAACTTTGCCAATGCGGCAGGTCTGGAAAAGACGGGGGATAACCTTTATCAGGCGACCTTGAACTCCGGTGAGTTTGACGGTATCGGCGTGGATGTATCGTCGGATGGCGGCTCCATCAGAAGCGGTGTTCTGGAGATGAGTAATGTTGACCTTTCTACGGAATTTACCGAGCTGATCACGACGCAGAGAGGCTTCCAGGCCAACAGCCGTATCATCACGGTGTCCGATACGCTGCTGGAAGAACTTGTTAATTTAAAGAGATAACTTGAAAAATGTGCCATAAAGTTTTATAATGGTTTGCGTGGTGTTTTACCACGCAAGCCTTTTGTGTGGTTTATACTTGGAGGTGATTTTATTATTGAGGTTACAAAGCTGAACGGGAGTAAGATTCTGGTCAATTCCGATCTGATAGAAACCGTGGAGGAAACACCGGATACAGTGGTTTCTCTGACTACAGGAAAAAAACTTCTTGTAAAAGAAAGTAGACAAGAAGTGAAAAATCTAGTAAAATCATTTAGAAGGGAAATTTTTGCGATACATAATGCAGAATAAAGGGTACATGTAATATGGATTTAGCAACACTGCTGGGTATAGTCATATGCTTTGTCATGGTCATATTCGGTATTGTCTATGACGATGGCGGCGTTAATTTTTCGGTAATGCTGAACTTTTTGAATGCGCCGTCCGCAATCATCACATTTGGTGGTGCTTTTTGTGCTGTTTTGATCATGAACAGCGTAAAGGATTTTGTAGACGGACTAAAGAGTATCGGCAGGGCATTTAAGATGCCGCAGTTAGATACAATAGAGATTATTAAAAAGATTATTGATTTATCCAATATCGCCCGTAAGGAAGGTCTGCTGTCTCTGGAGGAAGCGGCAAGCGATATTGACGATGAGTTTTTGAAAAAAGGGATTTTGCTGATTGTTGACGGTACCGATCCGGAACTGGTCCGCGCGATCATGGAGACGGAGATGGGAAGCGTCGATGCAAGACATAAGCAGAAGGTTAAATTCTGGCAGGATCTTGCTTCCATGGGACCTGCCTGGGGTATGATCGGTACGCTGATCGGTCTGGTTAATATGCTTCAGAACATGGATGATGCATCTGCGATCGGTCCTGCTATGGCGGTGGCGTTGCTGACCACATTGTATGGCTCCCTGCTTGCAAACTGGATTTCCATCCCGGTATCCACGAAGCTGTCTGCCAACAATGATGCAGAGATGACTTTGAAGGAGATCATGATCGAGGGTCTGTTATCCATTCAGGCAGGTGAGAATCCGCGTGTTATCGAGGAGAAATTAAAATCCTTCCTTGCTCCTAAGGATCGTTTCGGTGAAGGAGCCGGGGAAGAAGCTGCCGAATAAATGTGAGAAGAACTTCTATTGCTTCCGGCAATATGATTGCCTTCGGCAATTTTGCTTACAGCAGTGGGCTGTCAAATTGAAAATCAAAGATTTTCAATTGCAAAGAAGTTCTATGTCTCACATAGAAGTACGCAAAAAGCGCGTTCTTCCGTATAATAAGAAGGTTGTACCGTGTTATAAATAGAAAGTGTGGTGAGAAGAGTTGGCTAAGAAAAAAGAAGAAGTCCCTGCACCCGGGGCGCCGGCGTGGATGGCAACATTCAGCGATTTGATGAATCTGCTTTTGTGTTTCTTCGTGCTTTTGTTTTCGATGTCAACTGTAGATCAGCAGAAGTTTGAGGAAGTGGCGGCCTCGTTTTCCCAGGCGTTTAGTATCTTTACCAAGGGTTCCCAGGCGATCGGCGACGGCGTCCTGATCAGTAACGGCGTCAGCCAGTTAAACCAGCTGGATGATTATATTAACAGTACCGGTCAGCCGATAGAAAGTTCAGAAAATCCTGAGGATATGCTGGCGGAAGCGGAGAAGATGCTGGAGGAGGCAAAGCAGGCGGCGTCGGAAGAAATGGCGGAGATGGTGGGAGAAGCGATTTCGGAGAGCGGCATGGATGATATGATTGAGCTTGACTATACTTCCCAGTATGTACAGCTGACGTTGAACGGTTCCCTGCTGTTTGCTTCGGGAAGCGCGGAGCTAAAGCCTGAAGCGGAAGCGGTGCTGCAGCAGGTGGGCATTATTCTGGAGCGTTATGCGGAAAGTACGATAGAGATTGAGGGGCATACCGACAACCAGCCGATCAATACGGCGCGTTTTCCGAGCAACAATGAGCTTTCCGATGCCAGAGCGCTGTCTGTATTTTATTATCTGATCGGACACACGAATCTGGATCCCGCGTTCATAAAACATTCCGGCAGGGGAGAGTACTGCCCGATCGCAGCGAATGATACCATAGAGGGCAGGGCGCTGAACAGACGGGTGGAAATCAAGATATACAATTCGCTCAGTGCGTATTAATATTTCCGGTTTAGAAAAAAGAAAGGTGTTTGGGTTATCATGAAAAAGAATTTGCTATCTCTTGTAATTTTATCTTTATTGGTGGTCAATATCATATTGACGGCTGTGATGCTGTTCTCCGTGTTATCTACCAATAAAAAAACAGCGGAGATCGTGACGGACATTGCCGGCATCCTGCAGCTGGAACTGAACAGCAGCGCGGATGGTGCAGGCGCGGTATCGATTGCTGATACGGAGGTACATGGAATTGCGGAACAGACGATCTCTTTGGAAAAGGAAGAGGGCGATGCGAAGGATCATTTTGCGGTAGTTACCGTATCGCTTTCCATCAATACGAAGCATGAGGATTATGCGGCGTATGGCGCTGACATCGTCAACAAGGAGGATTTGATCAAGAGTGAGATTATCTCTGTTGTCAGTGGTTATACAGCAACGGAAGCGAGGATTCCGGAAGTACAGACAAAGATGTGCGAGGAGATTCTGGAACGCATTCAGAATATGTACGGTTCCACTTTTGTTTATAAAGTGACGTTCAGTAATATTATAGTTCAGTAATTCATGAGTTTACTGCAGCATGGAGGTAAGGTTGGATGGGCGATGTCTTATCGCAAAATGAAATAGATAATCTGCTTGCTGCCCTGACCAGCGGTGAGGTAGATGTTCAGGAGATCCAGAAGGATTCCGAGAAAAGCGTTAAGAACTATGATTTCAAGCGTCCATCGAAGTTTTCTAAGGAACACCTGAGGACGATGGAGTTGATCTTTGAGCATTATGGACGACTGCTTTCGACGAACCTGCCGGTTTATCTTAGAAAAAATATACAGGTGAACGTGACAAGCTCCGAGTCGGTTACTTTTTCGGAATTTTCCAATGCATTGTCCAATCCGGTCATTCTGGGGGTTGTCAATTTTCAGCCGCTGCCCGGCAATATCATTGTAGAGCTTTCCGCCAATGTCGCATATGCGATTCTGGACAGGATGCTGGGAGGACAGGGAGAGACGATTGACAAGCTGAGGGATTTCTCGGAGATTGAGATGGGGATATTGAACAATATCTTATCCATATGTACGGGACTGCTTCGGGAACCGTGGAAAAATGTTACGGATATTTCCCCGGTGCTGGAAAGGATAGAAACCAATACGCAGTTTGCGCAAATTATCGCGCCCAATGAAATGATTTCCATCATAACGCTAAGCATCAATATGGGCGGTGTATCGGGATTTATGAATGTCTGTCTGCCTTTTATGACGTTGGAGGGGATACTGGACAATCTGAATACGAAGTTCTGGTTCACCAGCCAGTCCTTGAATGCCGGCGAGGATAACCGAGAGAATCTGGAGCTGCTGCTTAAGAGAGTCCAGGTGCCGGTCAAGGCGTATCTTGGTAGAAGCCAGATCACGGTCAATGATTTTCTGGGGCTTCAGGTGGGGGACATCATCCGGCTGGGAACAAGGACGGACAGCGAGCTGGATGTATATGTCGGTCAGTATAAGAAGTTTGCGGCAGTGCCCGGAACGGATCATGATAAATACGCAGTCCGGGTAACTTCAGTATATAGAGAGGAGGAAGAATAGACGATGGATGGCATGCTATCACAGGACGAGATCAATGCCCTTTTAAACGGTCTTGATACAGGAAATAATGATGATACGGCGCCTGCTGCATCTGCTGCGTCTGATGCTTCTTCAGATGAGGAACTGTTATCTGATATTGAGAAGGATGCTGTCGGCGAAATTGCCAATATCAGCATGGGTACTTCGGCGACGACGCTTTATTCCCTTGTGAACAGAAAGGTGAATATCACAACGCCTAAGGTATCGCTTGCAACTTGGGACAGTATTGTGGAGGATTATCCGACTCCGTGTGTATTTGTACAGATCAAATACACGATCGGTCTGAACGGCTCCAATATTCTGGTGCTTCGTGAGGAGGATGTAAAGATCATCACTGATCTTATGATGGGCGGAGACGGAACGAATACTGACGGAGAGTTGGGAGAGCTTCATCTGAGCGCAATCTCAGAGGCGATGAATCAGATGATGGGCTCCGCGGCAACGTCGCTTTCTTCCATGATCGGACAGAAGATCGATATCAGCCCGCCAACAGCGACGCATGTGGATGTGAATGAGCTTAGGGATGCAGGAGTTGTACAGGAGTTTACCAATGGTACATTTGTCAAGATCGCATTCAGGATGCAGATCGGAGATCTGATTGATTCCATTATCATGCAGCTGTATCCGTTGGATTTTGCACATTCTTTATATGATATCTTTATGAGCCAGCAGGCAGAACCGGAACCGGAGCCGGCTCCTGCGCCCGCACCTGCGCCGGAGGCAGCGCCCGCGCCTGCGCCACAGACGGCGCCGATGATGGAGCAGCCGATGATGACTCAGCAGATGCCTATGGGACAGGATATGCCGCAGCAGATGATGCCGCAGATGGCGGCACAGCCTATGATGATGCCGGGGCAGCCCATGCCTTACATGATGCCGCAGATGGCGGCGCCGATGAATGTGCAGTCGGCACAGTTCCAGGCATTTACGCCGGATATGGCGGCGATCATCGGTCAGGAGAATATCAATCTGATCATGGACGTGCCGCTTGAGGTTACGGTAGAGCTTGGCAGGACGGTAAAGACGATCCATGAGATACTTGACTTTGCGCCGGGTACGATCATAGAGCTTGAGAAGCTTGCAGGTGAGCCGATCGATGTTTTGGTCAACGGTAAATATGTTGCCAAGGGTGAAGTCGTAGTTATCGAAGAAAGCTTCGGCGTGAGGGTGACAGAGATTATTAAGGATTAGTATTTATGTTATTAACGGTTGATACGCTGGACAATGTTACACGTTTTCTGACGCTGCTTCTGATCTTTGGCTTTGTTCTGGCAGTTACGTATTTTACGACGCGCTATATTGCCAATTTTCAGAAGGGAAAGCTTCGTGATGCCAATATCTCCGTGATAGAGACGGCACAGATCGCTCCTGGGAGATATATCCAGATCATCAGGATCGGCAGCCGTTATCTGGCGGTGGCGGTCGGTAAGGATACGGTCACGATGCTTACGGAGCTGAAGGAAGAGGAAATACAGCTTTTGGACGATAAGGGAACGGATCTCCCGGGATTCAAAGAGATAATGGAGAAAGCTAAGGAAAAATTGTTGAAGGATAAAAAATAGGGTGATCCATTCATGAAAAGCATAATTACTTATAAGCGAATATTGCGCCCCATATGCCTACTGTTTCTGGTGGGCATATTGTGTATGTTGGCACCGATGCGTGTCTATGCGACAGGTACGGACGGTGACGGAGAGACGGATGAGCGTACCTATGAGGATGAACCCGGAACTGCACAGAACGGCAGGGATAATGCCGATTTGAATGTGGGAGATTCCTTTACGGTTACGTTGGATCAGGGCAACGGAACGCTCAACGGCGCGCTGCGTATCCTGATCATTCTGACGCTGATCGGAATTGCGCCGATGCTGCTGATCATGCTGACCTCGTTTACACGCATCATTATTGTGCTGCATTTTACAAGGACGGCGCTTAATACCCAGACGGCTCCGCCCAATCAGGTGCTGCTGGGACTTGCGCTGTTCCTGACGATCTATATCATGTCGCCGGTCTTTGCGCAGATCTATACCAATGCGATACAGCCCTTGGATGAAGGAAGGATCACGCAGGAAGAGGCTCTGGAGGCCGGTCTTAAGCCGCTGCGGGAGTTTATGTACGGGCAGACGCTGGTGAAGGATACGGCAACATTGATGGAGATCGCCGGACTGGAATGGGACGGTGTGACTGCGGACGATGTGCCGACCACGGTTCTGATTCCGAGTTTTATTTTAGGCGAGCTGCGGCAGGCCTTTATCATAGGATTTGTGATTTATATCCCGTTTCTGGTCATCGATATGGTCGTTGCATCCATCCTGATGAGTATGGGTATGATGATGCTTCCGCCGACGACGATCTCCATGCCGTTCAAGATTCTGTTATTCGTATTGGCAGACGGGTGGAACCTTATCATAGTTAATCTTGTTAAGACATTTTACTGAGTACGGAAAGGAGCGTAATGATATATGACAGTAGAAACAGTTACCGCAATCATGTCCCGGGCTTTATACTGTGTTATCACCACTGCGGCGCCGGCGCTGCTGGTATCGCTGGTCATCGGTCTGATCATCAGTATCTTCCAGACGGTTACTTCGATACAGGAACAGACGCTTACCTTTGTTCCTAAGGTACTCTCCATCTTTCTGACTCTGATTATTGCGGGCAATTGGATGTTAAATAATATGATCACGCTGATGCAGGAGCTTTGGTCTAACTTTGCGATATATGCAAAATAAGTGGTGAAGGCATATGATTGATGCAGCTTTTCCTTTGGAAGAATTGGAATATTATCTCCTGATCCTGGTCAGGGTGTCCTGCTTTGTCTTTGCGGCACCATTCTTTGGCAGGAACGATGTGCCGCGTATGGTCAAGGTGACGTTCAGCGTCTTTACTGCGTATCTGCTGTTCAGCGTTGCTCCGGTTCATGAGATTCCGGAATACAGCACGCTGTTTCAATATGCGGGTCTTGTGATCAAGGAAGCGGTCACGGGACTTCTGATCGGACTGGGGGCGCAGTTCTGCTTTATGATCATCGGATTTGCCGGACATATGGTGGATACGGAGATCGGATTTGCCATGGCGTCATTGATGGATCCGGCGACAAGGCAGCAGACGACGGTGACCGGTATGTATTTCCAGTATGGTTTTATGCTGATCTTTTTGCTCAGCGGGATGTACCGGTATCTGCTTTCCGCACTGGCGGAGACATTTATCCTGATACCGGTCGGACGGGCGCAGTTTATCCTCAACCGGCTTTATGAATCGTTTATTACGTTTATGACGGATTATATCGTCATCGGATTCAGGATCTGCCTGCCGGTGTTCTGTACGATACTGATCGTCAACGGACTCCTGGGAATCATGGCGAAGGTTTCACCGCAGATGAATATGTTTGCGGTCGGTCTTCAGATCAAGGTTTTGGCGGGACTTGGCGTACTGCTGATAACGACCTCCCTGCTTCCCACGGCTGCCGATCTTATCTTTGTACAGATGAAGCGCGTGATCGTGATGTTTGTAAAAGCAATGGGGGCTGTCTATGGCTGAGTATAATACGCTTCTCGCCTACCGGCTGCAGTTCTTTGCAAAGGACGGACCCGGCGGTGAGAAGACAGAGGAACCGACGCAAAAGAAGATCGACGATTCCAGAAAAGAGGGACAGGTAGCAAAAAGCAAGGAAGTTGCGAGCACGCTTACCCTGATTACATTGTTCGTGATGCTTAAGCTCTGGATCTCCACACTGGGCAGGCAGCTGTTGGAGCTGTTCCCGGGATATTATGGCAGGATGGCGGAATATGTGACGCTGGAAGGCGGACAGATTTCGACGAGAACATTTTCCTCGCTGATTTCCTTTACGTTACAGCGGGTAGTGGTGCTCATACTGCCATTCCTGCTGACAGGATTTATCGTCTGTTTTGTGTCTGATCTGGCTCAGGTGAAGTGGAAACCTACGACGAAGCCCCTGCAGCCTAAGTTCAGCAAGCTGAATCCGCTCTCCGGGGTGAAAAAGCTTTTTTCTCTCCAATCGCTTGTGGAGCTGTTGAAATCAATAATAAAAATTGCCATTATCATCATCGTTATATATAATGAGTTTAAGGAGAAATGGCAGATCATTCTGCTGGTCTATCAGATGCCGCTGATGCAGGCAGTGCTGACGGCGGGAGATATGCTGATCAATATCGGATTAAAGATCGCCCTGATCTTTATCGTGGTTGCTGCGGCGGATTATATCTTCCAGAGATGGAAGCATCATGAAGACCTGAAGATGACAAAGCAGGAGGTCAAGGATGAGTTTAAGAATACCGAAGGTGATCCGCAGATCAAGGGAAAGATCCGGCAGAGGATGATGGAGGCTTCCAGACGGAGGATGATGCAGGATCTTCCGAAGGCGGACGTCGTGATTACTAACCCGACGCATTATGCCGTTGCGATCCGTTATGACACGAGTATTGCCGATGCACCGTTTGTTGTGGCGAAAGGCGTGGATTATCTGGCGCAGAAGATCAAAGAGGTCGCAAGGGAGAACCATATTGAGATCATGGAGAATAAACCGCTGGCGCGTTCCCTATATGCCAATGTCGAGATCGGGGAACAGATCCCGCAGGAGCTTTATGTGGCGGTGGCCGAAGTTCTGGCGGCGGTTTACCGCGCGCAGGGGAAGATAGATTAAGAAGGAAAGGAGTGGAAGGACATGAAAAAAGCGGATCTTGGCGTGGCTTTATATCTGCTGTCGGCATTTGTCATGCTGATCGTATCGATTCCAAACTGGCTGCTGGATATCTGTCTGGCGCTTAATATGTCGCTGGCTTTTACGATCATGTTTTCCACGATGTTTACCAAGGAAGTTCTGGATATGTCATTTTATCCCACCATCCTTTTGTTTACCACGATTTTCCGTATCGCGCTGAACGTGTCTTCCACCAAGCTGATATTGCTCACGGGAAATCCGGGGAATGTTGTGGAAACATTTGGAGAGTATGTGGGCGGCGGCGATCTGGTAGTCGGCATCATTGTTTTTATCATCCTGATCATTATTCAGTTTGTGGTTATCAATAAAGGTTCCGAACGAGTAGCGGAGGTAACGGCGCGTTTTACGCTGGACGCGATGCCCGGTAAGCAGATGGCGATCGACGCTGACTTAAATACCGGTGCGATCACGGATGCACAGGCGAAAGAGCAGCGTGATAAGATCCAGAGGGAGTCAAGCTTCTTCGGCTCCATGGACGGTGCCGTGAAGTATGTTAAGGGAGATGCGACGGCGGGGCTTATCATTACGGCGGTCAATATTGTCGGCGGAGTGGCGATGGGCGTGCTTCGCCAGGGTATGGAGCTTAGTGATGCTTTCAATCGCTATACCATTCTGACGATTGGCGACGGTCTGGTGAGCCAGATTCCATCCCTGCTGATCTCGCTTTCCACAGGTATACTTGTTACCAAGGGCTCCAAAGATGCGGATTTTGGTACGGTGCTGGTCAGCCAGTTGTTTGGCATCCCGAAGGTTTTGTATTTTGTGGGTGTCACGATAGCGGCGCTGGGGATATTGACACCATTGAACGATATCCTCTTTATCGGTCTCGGGCTGGCGTTTGTCATTGCCGGAAGGAGCATCTCCGGCACGATCAAGACGGAAGAGATTGAGGCAAAGGTTGAGGAGGAAGAAGTCGCCGCTGAGGAGATCCGGCGGCCGGAGAATGTGACGGCTCTTCTGCAGGTCGATCCGATCGAGCTGGAATTTGGCTATGGCATCATCCCGCTGGCGGACAGTAATCAGGGCGGAGATCTTCTGGACCGGGTGGTTATGATCCGAAGGCAGATCGCGCTGGAGCTTGGAACCATCGTTCCGATCATCCGTCTGCGTGACAATATACAGTTAAATCCTAACCAGTATATCATCAAGATCAAGGGCATACAGGTCAGCGAAGGGGAAATCTTATTTGACCATTATCTGGCGATGAACCCGGGGTATGTGGAGGAGGAGATCACCGGCATACCCACCTTTGAACCGTCATTTCATCTGCCTGCTATCTGGATCACTGAGGGACAGCGGGAACGTGCGGAAAGTCTGGGATATACGGTGGTGGATCCGCCGTCCATCATCGCGACGCATCTGACAGAAGTGATCAGAAAGCATATTGCGGAGCTGCTGACCAGGCAGGACGTGCAGAATCTTGTCAACAACTTAAAGGAGACCAATCCGTCCATTGTGGAGGAGCTTGTGCCGAAGCTGCTTGGACTTGGTGAGATCCAGAAGGTGCTGCAGAATCTCCTGAATGAACAGATCTCCATCAGGGATCTGCTGACGATATTTGAAGCGCTGGCGGATCATGCCGCTGCCACGAGGGATACGGATCTTCTGACGGAATATGTCAGACAGACGCTGAAGCGCGCCATCTCCAATAAATATTTCTCGGAGCCGGGGACAGCCAGCGTGGTGACACTGGATCCGAAGCTGGAGCAGGAGATCATGAACAGCGTGAAGCAGTCGGAGCAGGGCGCGTATATTACATTGGATCCGGAGCGGATCAAGGCGATGATCGAGAGTGTGCGTAAGGAGCTGGAAAAACTTGAGAGCATGGGGAAAAATTCCATTATCCTTACGTCACCTATCGTAAGGATGTATTTTAAGCGTTTGACGGAGGATTATTTCAACGATCTGGCGGTTGTTTCGTACAATGAAGTGGAATCCGATGTAGAATTACAATCAGTGGGAATGGTGACAGCATAAATGATAATCAAAAAATTTCAGGCAAAAACAGAAGAAGAAGCAGTAATGCAGGCAAAAAAAGAACTGGGTGAGAATGTTGTGGTCATGAATGTCCGTATGATCAAACCCAAGGGACTGTTTAAGTGGTTCCGCTCACCGACCGTCGAGGTAATGGTGGCAAAAGAGGAAGAGGCGGAGGCAGTGCGCGCAAAGGAACAGACGGAGAAGATGCAGACGGAAAATCTGAAGGATGTGATTGCGTCCATCGACAAGTTGAGGCAGCTGGGCGAGGATGCCGGAGAGACTTCCGTAAAAAAGACGCAGCCTGCGGAAGAAGCAGTGCTTGAGGAACGTCTGGAAAATATTCAGAACCTTCTGGAGGAAAAGCTTAAGAAGCAGGAAGATAAGAAGGACGAGCAGGCGCCGGAGGAGGAAAAGAAAAATACAGAAATGACAGAATTTATCCGCCTGCTTTATAACACGATGATCGAAAATGAAGTCCATGAAAAGTATGCCAATCAGATGATTGATGAGATAGAGCAGAATTTCGGGGAAAAAATGAAGGTGGAACATGTGCTGTCCCATATCTATCAGAAGATGGTATTGAAGTTTGGCAAGGTGGAGCGCATCACCCCCGCCCAAAAGAAGGGACCGAAGGTGGTATTTTTCCTCGGACCTACGGGCGTGGGCAAGACGACAACGCTGGCTAAGATCGCGTCGCAGTTCAGCGTCAGCGGCGGCAAGAAGATCGCGCTGTTTACAGCGGATACCTATAGGATCTCCGCTACGGATCAGTTAAAAACTTATGCGAATATTTTAGGAGTGCCGTTTCATATCATATATTCAGTGGACGAGATGAGGACCTATCTGGAGAGCTACCGGGAATATGATTATGTCCTGGTTGATACGGCGGGACATTCCCCGAATAATGAAGACCGGCGCAGGGATATGAATGAATTTATCCATGCGTTTGGCGAAGATGTTGAGACGGAAGTTTATCTGGTGCTGTCTGCGACGACGAAATATCGTGATCTGATGAATATCGCAGATACTTATACAGAGATCACGGATTATAAGATTATTTTTACAAAGCTTGATGAGACAACGGAATATGGCAATCTGCTGAATCTGAAGATACATACCGGAGCGCCGTTAAGCTATGTAACAAACGGGCAGAACGTACCGGATGACATTGAACTTTTCCAGCCGCAGGAGGCTGTTAGGAAGATCCTTGGCGGACAGGGATAAGTGTGAAAAGTGTCTCACACCGAAAAACGCAAAAAGCAGCGTTTTTCATCACTATTTGAGCCGCAGTAAAGCTTCGGCATGGGGACAGAATGGATAAAAGGGGAATTGTATGGATCAAGCGGAACAGTTAAGAAATATCATAAAGGCCGGAGCGTACACGCAGCGTCCGATGGCAAGGGTCATCACGATCACCAGCGGCAAGGGCGGCGTCGGAAAATCCAATACGGCGATCAATCTGGCGATCCAGCTCAAAAAACGGGGGAAACGTGTTGTTATTTTGGACGCGGATTTTGGACTTGCCAATATTGAGATCATGTTCGGGACGATACCGAAGCATAATCTGTGCGATCTGATCTATCAGGGAAAAAATATTACGGAGATCATCACATGGGGACCGGATGAGATCGGCTTTATCTCCGGCGGTTCCGGAATCGCGGGCTTATCCAATCTCAGCAGGGAGTATCTGACATATATCATCCAGAACCTTGCGCAGCTGGATGCGATCGCGGATGTGATCATCGTAGATACGGGCGCGGGGATCGCGGAGGCGGTGATGGAGTTTCTTGTGGCGAGCGGCGAGATCATTGTTGTGACGACTCCGGAGCCGACCTCCATTACGGATTCCTATTCGCTGTTGAAGGCGCTTAACCGGCATCCGAGGTTCAGCCGGGACAATTCTACGATCAAGGTGATCGCGAACCGTGTCAGCAGTGAGAGCGAGGCGGATTCCCTGTTTAATAAATTAAATACGGTCGTTACAAGATACCTGTCACTGCCTATCGAGTATCTTGGCGCGATTCCGTATGATAAGATGCTCAGTACGGCGGTCATGCAGCAGATGCCGGTTTCTCTGGCGCATCCCAACGCACGTTCCGCAAAGGCATATGAAGAGATAGCGGATCGGCTGATGAATCTGGAACAGAGCGGTAAAATAAAAAAGAGAGGAATGGCAGCGTTTTTTTCGCATATTATTGCCAGCAAGAAAAATAATGAGTGAGATCAGAGCGAGCGAAGTTTTAAGACCCGGAGAACGGGTGGATCTGGAGATGATTCCGGCATTTGGAGAACCCGAGGAAGAAAAGAAATATTATATTACAAAGATCTATGAAATCCCAGATGATGATCATATAGATGTGCTGATGCCCATGGAAAAGACGAAGCTTCTTCTGCTGGAAAAGGATACGGAGTTTCAGGCGTTTTTCTATGGCAGGAAAGGGATCTATACCTGTGAGGCGCGCGTGGCGGAGCGGTACAGGGAGGAGCAGTTTGTAGCAGCTTCGCTGGAGATCACTTCGGAGTTGAAAAAGCAGCAGCGGCGGGAATATTACCGTTATTCCTGTGTTATCGGCATGAATACGAGGCAGCTGACAGAGGAAGAGGCGGTGCAGTATGAAACAATGAGGAACAGCGATTTTCTTGGACAGCCGGAGGATAAGAGCGTGATTGTCGACATCAGCGGCGGCGGCATACGCTTTGTGACTCCGATGGTATATGAAAAAGGAAATCTGATCTACTGCAGATTTCTTCTCAGCACAGGTGAACAGCAGAAAACATACAGCTGCGTGGTAAAGATACTGAACAGCCAGCCGGTGGGAAATCATACCAAGAATGTGGAATACCGCGGAGAGTTCCGCTATCTGGATGACAGGAAGAGAGAGGCGATCATACACTATATCTTCGAGGAGGAACGAAGGATGAGGCGCAGGAGCTAGATTAAAAAATAAGATTAATATCTTATTTTTTAATCGGCAATTTTGCTTGTAGCAATGGCTGCTTCAGACGGGACCGGGCAGATGAGGTCTGCGTGGTTCCTTTTTTTTTTCAGCAAATACCATCGATTGTGTAATCTGCACAAAAAAAGATTAAGAATTTTGTGATAAAATATTTTGCGCAAAATGTTACTTTGCACCCATGAGAAGTGCATGATGTGGTATAATATTGTCATTACTAGTATGCAGTAGATATAATGTGGCGTGGTGTTGTTATGAGCAAGATAGTTGCAATGGCGGTTTCGACAGGAGGACCGAAAGCGCTGAAGCAGGTGATTCCCAGACTGCCAGCTGATCTGGATGCACCGGTGATTCTGGTACAGCATATGCTGGAAGGATTTACAAAGGATCTTGCAAAAAGCTTGACGCAGATCAGCATGATTGAGGTAAAAGAAGCTGAGGATCACGAACAGATCAAAAAAGGCTGTGTGTATCTTGCACGTGGCGGACAGCATCTCAATTATGCAGGCGGCGCGGGATTGGGATCCTTATATTATTCCGATCAACCCAACAGGCAGGGCGTAAAGCCGTGTGCGGACTATATGTATGAGTCGCTTGTCAATAGTCCCTTTGATGAGATCGTGTGTGTTGTGATGACCGGGATGGGACATGACGCAACGGAGGGGATTGTTCATCTCGAAAAAAGAAAGAAAATTTTTGTGATTGCGCAGAACCAGGAATCCTGTACCGTATATGGCATGCCGAGAAGCATTATTGAAGCTGGAAAAGCAGACAGAATTGTGCCTCTGGATCAGATTGCACAAGAAATAATATTAAGAGTGGGAGTGAGAAAAGATGGACGTTAGCCAGTATCTTGACATTTTCCTTGATGAGACCAAGGAGCATCTGCAGAATCTGAATACCCAGATTCTTGCGCTGGAGCAGGATTCAGAAAACATGGATACGATCAATGAGATTTTCCGTGCGGCACATTCCTTAAAGGGAATGGCCGGAACCATGGGATATAAGCGGATGCAGACGTTGACCCATGATATGGAGAATGTATTCTCTGAAGTGCGGACCGGAAGTATTAAGGTCACTGCCCCGATGATCGACACGCTGTTCCAGTGTCTGGATGCATTGGAGGATTATCTATCCTGTATTCAGGAAAATGCCGATGAGGGAGATAATGATAATGAACCGCTGATTAAGGAGCTGAACCGCATCTTGAGCAGCAAGGGCAAGGAGGAGGATGCGGCACCTCCGCAAGAGGAGACTCCGGTACAGGAAGCTGCTTCGACGGCTACCCATTGGAATCAGGTGTCATGTACGCCGGAAGATAAGCAGCGGATCGCGGAGGCAGTGGAAAAAGGAAAGAATATTTACGGCGTCACGGTCATCGTGCAGGAGGCATGTCTTTTAAAGGCAGCAAGAGCGTTTCTGGTATTTAAGGCGATCGAAGAGATCGGGGAGATCATTTCCACGCAGCCTTCTTCACAGGAGATAGAGGATGAGCAT
Source organism: uncultured Lachnospiraceae bacterium (assembly GCA_964421915.1). Classification (GTDB taxonomy): domain Bacteria; phylum Bacillota; class Clostridia; order Lachnospirales; family Lachnospiraceae; genus NK4A136. The sequence continues at coordinate 31,304 of CAYQZB010000001.1, read as the reverse complement.
TTTGAACTTGATTTTTCCATGATCGTGGCCTCTGAACGGCAGCTGGACGAAGTGATCGAAGCGGTGAAAAAGGTATCGGAGATCGCGGATGCCACTGGCGATATCTACACTCCGGAAGAGGAGACGCAGTCGGAAGAGACAGAAGAAGCAGCCGTGCCGGCAGTGGCTCAGACGATGCGGCCGGAGGTTGTGAAGAAAAGTGAAAAGCCGCAGAATGTTGTTGACAGATCGACGGCAAAACAGCCTGAGAAAAAGGCGGCGGCAAAACAGCAGATGAACCGTACCGTGCGGGTGGACATTGAGAAGCTGGATGTACTGATGAATCTTGTCAGCGAGCTGATCATTGCCAAGAACTCGCTGGTCAGCAGCGCCACAAGCGCGGCAGGATCGGATCGTGACACAGGATTTAATGAGCAGATCGAATATCTGGAAAGCGTTACGACCAATCTGCATGAGTCTGTTATGAAGGTCAGGATGGTGCCGATCGAGAGCGTAGTGAACAAATTCCCGCGTATGATTAGGGATCTTTCCAAGAAGCTGAACAAACAGATGGAATTGTACATGACCGGTGAAGAGACGGAGTTAGACCGGACGGTGGTGGATGAGATCGGTGATCCGCTGATGCATCTGCTTCGTAATTCTGCGGATCATGGTCTGGAATCTACCGAAACAAGAACCGCAAGAGGAAAATCACCCGTCGGCTCTATCTTTCTGGATGCTTATCAGGATGGTAACAATGTTGTCATTGAAGTGCGTGACGACGGTAATGGTATCGATGCAGACGCTGTCCGGATGAAGGCAGTAGAACGTGAATATATGACTGAAGAACAGGCGGCGGCAGCTTCTGATGAGGATATTATAGCGTGTTTGTTTGAACCGGGATTTTCCACGGCGAAGCAGGTGTCGGACGTATCCGGCCGAGGGGTAGGGCTTGATGTTGTTAAGTCCAAGATCGAATCGCTTTCCGGTGAAGTCGAGGTCAAGACAAAGTTAGGAGAAGGAAGCACCTTTATTATCAGACTTCCGCTTACCCTTGCGATCATACAGGCGCTTATGGTTGTTGTGGGCGGTGAGAAATATGCTATTTCTTTAGGCGGTATTCAGACGATCGAGGACGTGGATCCCAAGGAGATCAAGACTGTGCAGTCCAAAGAGGTCATCCATCTGCGCGGCTCCGTAATTCCGCTGATCCGTCTGGACGAGGTTCTGGATATCGAATCCAAGCGCGCGCCGGATGAGAATATGGTCGTTGTTATCGTGAAGAAGGGCGATAAGCTTGCGGGTCTTGTGATTGATGAACTGATCGGACAGCAGGAGATTGTTATCAAATCTATGGGCAAGTACATAAATAAATGCAAGTTTATCAGCGGCGCAACAATCCTTGGCGACGGCGAGATCGCGTTGATTCTGGATGCGAATGCGCTGATCTGATGATGGCGGATGCGTTGGCGCTGTCCGGCATAAGGACAGCAAAAGAAGATAAGAGAAAGGTAAGGTTATCAGTATGGCATATGAAATCAGCACACAGGTAAATGAGATCGTACAGTATGTTGTTGTCCGGATCGGCGGGGAACAGTACGGGATCGATATCAAAAACATAGACAATATTGTCAGGATGCAGAGCATTACCAGAGTTCCGAAGGTGCCCGCATATCTGAAGGGCGTGATCAATCTTCGTGGAGAGGTGATCCCGGTGATGAGCCTTAGGATCAAGATGGATATGGAAGCGGATGATATCACGAAAGATACGAGGATTATTATAATAAAGATCAATCATGACGGAATCGGTCTGATGGTAGATTCGGTCAAGGAAGTTGTTTCACTGAATGTTGCGGAGATCGAGAAGGTTTCTTTTGAAAACCGCGAAGAACGGAATACGTTTGTACAGGGAATCGGCAAGCAGGGCGAGGCGCTGATCTCGTTACTGGATATCAATGCAGTCCTGCAGGAAGCGTAAGTTTTCACGGAAAGGATCATATTTTATGGTAAATTTCAACGAACAATATTATGATGTGCTGAAAGAAATCGGCAATATCGGCGCCGGCAATGCGACGACAGCGTTATCGCAGATGCTGAATACCAGAGTGGATATGGCTGTGCCTAAGGTCAGGCTGATGGAATTTAAAGATGTCGGCGAGACGATGGGAGGCGAAGAACAGCTGGTTGCCGGTATTTATCTTGCCGTGGAGGGGGATGTTACCGGAAGCATTATGTTTATCCAGAGAAAGGAATCCGCCAGAGAGATGGTCTCGAAGCTGATGGGTATGGAGCTTGAAGGGGAGGACTTTAATGAAATAGAGCTTTCCGCATTAAAGGAGATCGGCAATATTATTACAGGGGCATACTTAAATTCCCTGTCAACATTGACCAATCTCTGCATATACCCTTCGGTGCCGGAGCTTTGCATTGATATGGCGGCCGCGATCATGTCGGTGCCGGCGATTGAGTTTGGCACGATTGGAGACAGGATTCTGATGATCCAGACTGACTTTGCGGATGATGCAGATATGTCGGGTTATTTTATCCTGATGCCTGATGAGGTATCTTATGACAGAATATTAGATGCATTGGGTGTCCGATGATCTTAACGGCTATATACAGATACAGTAGTCGGTCTTAAATTAAAATGGAAGGAATTTAAGTGGATAAAGAAGGTAGTTTATCATGGCTGAGACGTTTAAAGTAGGAATTGCAGATTTAAATGTGTGCAGTGCACCGAACATGATTACAACGATCGGACTGGGATCCTGTGTGGGAATTGCGATCAGGGATCCGGCATTAGGAATTGGCGGTTTAGTACATATTATGCTGCCGGACAGTACACAGATTACAGGCTCTTCCAACCTCGCTAAATTTGCGGATACGGGAATTGCGGAGCTGGTACGTCTGATGGAAAGGAGAGGCTGCAGCCGCTGGCGTATGGAGGCAAAGATCGCGGGAGGAGCTCAGATGTTCGCTTTCCGCAGCAAGACAGAGCTGGCAGGGGTCGGTATGCGTAATGTAGAAGCGTCAAAAAGTAAGCTGAAGGAGCTTGGAATCCCTTTAAAGGCGGAGGATACAGGAAAGGATTACGGAAGAACCGTCGTATATTATCCGGAAAATGGCAATTATGAAATCCGGGCGGTCGGAAAAAGTGTCATTATCATTTAGAAGCGAGGAGAACACATGAATTATAATCAGGCGGTGCAGATTGAACGCAGGAAAAGAAAAACGAAATTTATTCCGCCAATCATGATGCTTACGGCAGGTCTGATCACTTCCATTATTTGTTTGGTGATGGGATATGAACTGTTAAAAAGCCTGCTTATCTTATTTTTTTCCATGCTTATTTTTGCTATTCTGGGTACGGTCATCAAGAGCATTGTGGAGCATTTTCGAACCGAGATGGATTATTCCGACTTTTTTGATGAAGACGGTGAGATAGTAGAGAAATAAAAAGCGGTAAGGAGAAATCAAAAGCAGTATGGACGACGCAGGTAAAAAGAGATTGTGGGAGGATTATGCGAGAACGGAATCCCCACAGTTACGTGAAAAGTTAATTATAGAATATGCGCCGCTGGTGAAGCTTGTTGCGGGCAGGCTCTGTATGTATCTCGGATATAATGTAGAGTTTGAGGATCTTACCAGTTATGGGATCTTTGGTCTGATCGATGCGATCGATAAGTTTGACCACCGCAAAGGGATCAAGTTTGAAACGTACGCGTCCCTCCGTATCCGTGGTGCGATCCTGGATCAGATACGAAAGAATGACTGGATTCCCCGGACGGTCAGACAGCGTCAGAAACAGATCGATACCGCTATCAAGGATATCGAAGCCAAGACGGGACGCCCGGCGACAGACGAGGAGATTGCCGCCGCCATAGGCATCAGCGATGATGAGCTGCTGGAATGGCAGTCACAGATGAAGGTGACGAATGTTGTTTCGTTGAATGAATTTATGGATCAGGGAAGCGAGGTGCCAAACGACGCTTCGCAGCCGAACCATTTTGAGATGCCGGAGGAAAAGGTCGAGCAGGAGGAGTTAAAAGAAATGCTGAAGGAGGCGCTGGAGCTTCTGACAGAAAAGGAACGCAATGTTATCCTGTTTTATTACTATGAGGAGCTGACGTTAAAAGAGATCAGCAATATCATGGAAGTGTCGGAATCAAGGATTTCGCAGCTGCATACCAGGGCGCTGCAGAAAATGAAGAAAAAACTGGGGAATTATATGGGTGTATTGTCGCAGATTTAGTTATACTAATTTTTCAAAATAAGAGGTGTGGATGAACGGTTATTTTCAAGTGATTTTTAAAACGGTAGGTGTATATTTAAGATGCTATCCTCCCACGGAGGATGGTCGTCCTATTAATTTTAAAGAAGTTCTGGATTATCTGGAAGCGGAAAAACTTCCCTATGATCTGAAAGTATTGAGTGATACCATTAACGGACTTGTAGAGGAACAGGACGTTTTATTGACCGTGGAAAAGATCCTTCCGATCAAGGAACGGTGCATGGTCAATATAACATTTGATAAGATGAAAGCAAACATCTGTCTTTATCCGCCCTCCACGGACGGCAAAATGTGTACGCTTGAGGATATAGAGTCGGCACTCCGTCTCGCTAAGGTGGAATACGGCGTGGATGAAGAGGCGATCAGGGCATTTCTGGAAAATAAAGAGTACGGAACGCCTCGCACAGTAGCGTGCGGAAAGCCGCCAAGAGAGGGCTCAGACGCAAAGATAGAGTATTTTTTCAAGACGGACAGAACGATGCGCCCGCAGGTTCGTGAAGACGGGACGGTGAATTATTTTGATCTGGATCTTGTGAGCCATTGTAAAAAAGGAGATCTTCTGGCGGTGCTTACGCCGGCGGATCTGGGAGAACCGGGGATCAATGTCTTAGGCGCTCCGATACGCCAAAAGGAAGTCATCCGGATGGCGCTCAAGCATGGCAACAATATTGAGAAAAATGAAGAAAAAACAGAATTGCGCTCCGCGGTGGACGGTCATGTGACGCTTGTAGACGGCACGGTCTTTGTCTCTAATGTCCTTGAAGTAGAGAACGTGGATAATTCAACGGGAAATATCGATTACGACGGATCGGTCAAGATCAACGGCAATGTCTGCACCAACTTTTCGGTACGGGCGCGCGGGGATATTGAAGTAAAGGGAACCGTAGAAGGCGCTTATATGGAATCCGGCAATAATATCGTCCTTGCCAGAGGCATCAACGGTATGGGCAAAGGGAAGCTTGTTGCGGAAGGCAACGTGATCTCCAAGTTTTTGGAGAACTGTTCCGTAACTGCCGGAGGATATGTGGAAACGGAGACGATCGTACAGTCTAATGTGAAGTCAAAGACAGAGATTCATGTATCCGGTAAAAATGCAAGCATTATCGGCGGAACGGTCATTGCGACCAATCTTGTTACGACTAAGAATCTTGGGACGCCTATGGGGACGGCGACCAATATTGTGGTCGGCGTCGATCCTGCGGTCAACGAGAGATGCGCGCAGTTGAAGAAAGAGCTGGAAGAAGCAAAGAAAAATCTGGATAAGATCCTGCCTGTGCTGGAGAGCACGAAAAAAAAGCTTCTTAACAGTAATGTGTCGCAGAAGGATCAGATGAAATATATGTCACAGCTGATAGAGACGGCAAGACATCTGCAGCAGGTCGTGGAGTCACGCGGGCAGGAATTGTCGGAATGCAAAAAGCTGCTTGCGCAGGCGATGGACGCCAAGATCGAGGTTTCCGGTGAAATGTGTCCCGGAGTTGTCGTTACGATATCGGATGTATCAATTACGATTAGGGATTCGATCAAATTCTGCTGCCTGAGAAAACGGGACGGCGCGGTGAAGGTGGAGAGCTTATAGTGTGAAAAGTGTTTCTAATTGCTTTAGCAATTTTGCTCACTTCCAAAGGGAATTAAGGAACCAAAGGTTCCTGGCATAGAAACACTAAGTTTCACACCGAAAAACGCAAAAGCGAACTTGTTCGCTTTTTAGCAGCAGTTTTTCATCGCTATTTGAGTCGCAGCAAAGCTGCGACATGATTAGCATGGGAGGTGAGCCTGTATGGCAATCAGCATGATAGAGTTTCAGGGACAGATTCCGCGACAGCAGGATTTTCAGACGATGAAACAGAATGAAGATACCAGACCTATGGTTGATTACGGCAATTTTCAGAATCAGGTGCAGCGCAATGTAGAATCTGCATCCTCGCAGGTCATCAAGCGTGAAGAGGCAGAATGGAATGAAGAAGACAGAGGACAGGGACGGGGCGGCTCCTATCAGGGGGACGGCGGCAGGAATAGAAAAAAGCATACTGAGGATAAAATAATAAAAAAGGGAAAAGATTCTTTTGATATCCGTATCTGATGCCTGTGTGGACAGATACGGATCATGGATAAGGAGCAGAGATACGGATGGAATGGATGGAAATGATATTGCTTTTTGCGGGAGCTGCAATATTTTTTGCAAGCTTTTTTATTCCGGAAAAGAAAAATGGCCGCGCTGACGGGGATGCGCTGACAAAGGAGCAGATACAGGATATCTTTGATGAAGAATATGAGGATGCCAGACAACGGATCTCCCGGCTGACTGACGAGACGATTGAGTATTCCATGGAGAAGGCGGAACGTTCGCTGGAACGTGTATTGAATGAAAAAATGCTGACTTTTGGAGAATATTCGGATTCGGTCATGGAGCAGATCGGCAATAATCATCAGGAAACGGTCTTTATGTACGATATGCTGAATAACAGTAAGCAGGAGCTGACAAATCTTTTTTTGCAGACCGATAAAAGCGCGCAGGATGCCTACCAGCTGTCGCAGGATGCTTTGACGGCGGGCGAAAGCGCTAAGGAGATTGCGGAAGAAGCCAATAAGATAGCAAGAGCTGCAAGGGCGCGGGCAAAGAAAGCGCAGGAGCAGGCGGTTGTTGCAGAGGAAAAAATGCTGCTTGCCAGAAAGAATGCGCAGGGAGAAAACACTGTTGAAAAACCGCAGACCGGCATCGAGAGGATCCGGATGGCGGGGGCAGAAGAACCAGATCCGGTGAAGGCGAAAGCGCCGGCAGAGAAACGGCGCATCAATAAGACCCCGGTCAGAAAAAACGCCGCAAAGTCAGATGCAGACAATCTGGCAGAGGAAATGCTGCTGGACGGGAAGGATGTCAATCTGAAATTCACGCCGGATGAAGAAAGCAGCGTCAACAGCAATGAACGGATTCTTGAGCTTCATAAGCGCGGGAAATCCAATGTTGCCATAGCCAAGTCGCTGGGGCTTGGTGTGGGCGAGGTCAAGCTGGTGATTGATCTTTTTGAAACAAAATAGTGTGCAGCATTATCAGAGTGAGGTAAGATATGAAATTACGGCATTATTTAAGGGGACTTGGAATCGGCATGGCGGTGACTGCGATGCTCCTGCATTTCAGCGTTTATGCGGCAGAGCCTTCGATGACAGATGAAGAAGTAATGGCACGGGCAAGAGAACTTGGGATGATTGAAAATATTGTGCTGTCGAGGAACGATCCGACGATCAGCGGCGGAAACAGTATTTCCGGTGGAAACATTGCAGGCGGTGAAGCTGCCGTGTCAGCTAGTGGAAATGCGGCATCCGATGGGGAAGATACCGCATCGGGTGATGGAAATGCGGCGACTGATGGTGAAGCTGCTGCATCGGGTAATGGAAATACAGTGTCTGATGGTGAAGCTGCCGCATCGGGGAATGGAAATGCGGCAGGTAATGGTGAAGCTGCTATGCCGGATGATGGAAATGCGGCAGGCAATGGTGAGGATGCCATGCCGGATGATGGAAATGCAGCAGGCGGTCAGGGCGGTCATTCCGGCACATCGGGGAATGGGAATGCATCTGACGGGAATCCTTCAGAGGAAGATATAAAGCCCGCAGCCGGGAATGATGATGAGACGGAGACGGAACCACGGGAGGGGATGTCGGGCGCAGAAGCCGGACAGGACAGCGTGACAATCACGGTTACCAATGGCGATTCTTCCGTTTCGGTAGCGGCTAAGCTGGCTGCCTTGGGACTGGTGTCCTCGCAGGCGGAGTATGATGCGTATCTCTGTTCCCATGGATATGACAGGACGATCCGTACAGGTGTCCATGTGATCCCGGTAGGAGCGACGGAGCAGCAGATTGCGGAGATCATCACGTCAAAACAATAGGAAATGGTCGTTTTATGCGTTCTGCTCAAAAAGTGAATCAATGAGAGTTAAGTTATGTGCCGGATGGTCGATACATAATGTAGTTATGGATGACAGATGGCAAAGACTAGGACAGTAATCAAAGGAGTTGGGGTTGCTGTCCTTTTTTGTGGTGGGCATATGCATATTAGAGCGGAAGGATCATGATTGGACGGTTTACATAACTCTTTGTTTAACAATCTATGTTCCAAAAACATCATATAATGAAATCATTTTTGGAACATAGATTGTTAAACTACAGGTTATGTAAACCTAATTGGCGACTCTAAGGAAGAATATACGAAACTATGATTGCATATTAAAAAGGAGGAACAGACATGGTAACAGGAATCACAGGCGGAGGTCAGCAAATTTATGGATGGAACCGGCAGGTGGCGGGAGAGAATCAGGAGCAGAATGAAACGGCGGCGCTGGAGAATGGAAGAAAGCAGGGAACAGGAAGAACTGTGGAAGAGAAAAAGGAATTTCAGGATAAGCTGTTGAAGCAGATCAAAGGGGAAAAACATGCGCCGTATGATTATCTGGCGACGGATGGATGTATCAATTATAATGGTGTGACATTTTTCTGCGATACGGAGAAAAACCAGCTCTGTTTAGGGGATGTCAGTGACCCGCATAAGTGTCTGATGGTTTCTCTGGAGAATGGAGGAACATTAATGGTAAATCAGGACTGTATTGGAGATCTGGGAAGAGCAATTACGATGTTTACACCGGAGGATCAGAAAAGGATCATGTATGCTGTCAGTATGTATAAGAAGGCAAAGGAGCTGGAGCAGGAAATAGAGGATGATAAGGCGGGGATCGGGGACAGCGCAGAGGAATAAAAAGATCCATTTTAACGCAGCCATGCAGGAACAGAAGAAGAAACACAGGAAAGCAGGCTTGTGATAAAAGGCTGCTGTTCAAACATTGAAAAAGTACTTGCCATATCCTGCCGGAATATGCTATAATCTTCCGGTAACTAAAATCAGCACGCATATGGATTGAGATGCCGGTGCCTGTTACGCTTCAGGTGGCGTCAGTGCGAAATATGCGGAAGCAAAACCAAACGGAGGTAGAAAAATGAGCGTAATTTCAATGAAACAGTTGTTGGAGGCAGGTGTACATTTTGGACACCAGACAAGAAGATGGAACCCTAAGATGGCTCCGTATATCTTCACGGAGAGAAATGGTATCTATATCATTGATCTCCAGAAATCAGTAGGAAAGGTCGATGAGGCTTATAATGCAATTTCCGATATTGCTGCTCAGGGCGGAACCGTTCTGTTTGTCGGCACAAAGAAGCAGGCACAGGAGGCGGTTAAGACAGAGGCTGAGCGATGCGGTATGTACTATGTCAACGAGAGATGGCTTGGTGGTATGCTGACCAACTTTAAGACGATCCAGTCCCGTGTAAAGAGGCTGAAAGAGATCGAGAAGATGGCTGAGGACGGAACATTTGACGTTCTTCCGAAGAAGGAAGTCATCCAGATCAAGAAGGAATGGGAAAAGTTAGAGAAGAATCTTGGCGGTATTAAAGAAATGAACCGGATTCCGGATGCAATTTTTATTGTAGATCCGAAGAAGGAGAGAATCTGCGTGCAGGAAGCACATTCCCTTGGCATCACACTGATCGGTATCGCTGATACGAACTGTGATCCGGAGGAACTGGATTATGTCATTCCCGGCAATGATGATGCGATCCGTGCAGTGAAGCTGATCGTTTCCAAGATGGCAGATGCGATCATCGAAGCAAATCAGGGCGAGACGATGACAGACGAGGAAGCAGAGAGTGCAGCGGCTGACGCAGAGGAAGAAGCAGCAGAAGAAGCAGCAGAATAATTAATAATCCGGCTTTTATAAGCAATATAGAGCAAAACATTAAAATATTACCCGGCTGTCTGGCTTCGTAAGGCAAGATCTGCATTGGACGGCTTGGTAATATTTTTGCGAAATATAATTAAAATTGGAGGATGATGAATATGGCTACAATTACCGCAGCTATGGTAAAAGAATTAAGAGAAAAAACCGGTGCAGGTATGATGGAGTGCAAAAAGGCGCTTACCGAGACCGATGGTAATATGGAAGCGGCAGTTGACGTGTTAAGAAAGAGCGGCGCTGCCAAGATGGAAAAGAAGGCAAGCAGAATTGCCGCGGAAGGAATCGCGAGAGTCGCGTCTTCCGGTAATACGGCAGTTGTTGTGGAGGTCAACTCCGAGACAGACTTTGTTGCCAAGAACGAGGTGTTCCAGAACTTTGTACAGGGAGTAGCGGAGAAGGCGCTTGCTTCTTCCGTGGAAAAAGCGGGAGATGGCGAGGATATTGTTTCCATTCTTGATATCAAGTCAGAACTGGAAGAAAAGACGCTTACCATCGGTGAGAAGCTTTCTGTCAGAAGATTTGAGAAGGTCAGCGGAGACGCTGTTGCGTCTTATATCCACGCCGGCGGAAGGATCGGCGTTCTTGTAGCGGCGGACGGAGATTCCTCTGCGGAAGCGAAGGAAGCGCTTTCCAACGTCGCAATGCAGATCGCGGCTATGAATCCGCAGTATATCAGCAGGGCAGATATCTCCGCGGAAGAATTGGATAAATTAAGGGAAATTACCATCGACAGCGCTTTGAATGATCCTGCGTCTCTTCCTAAGCCGTTATTGCAGAGATTGATCGATAAGGCGATCGGTGACGCAGTATGGAGTGCGGAAGATATTGCTATCTACGAAGAGAAGAAGAGCAATATGAACTACTTATTCAACTTCCTTTCTGACGGGGCAAGAAATGCGTTGGTTGAGCTGGCATTTGCCGACAAAGCTTCCATCGTTTCCGATAAGATTTTCACCGGCTTGGTGGAAGGACGTATTTCAAAGCAGATAAAGGAGATCTGTCTTTTGGAACAGGCATATGTTAAGGCGGAAGACGGTAAGCAGACAGTTGCGCAGTACCTCGGTACAGTTTCCGGCAGTCTGAAGATCACAAAGATGGTAAGATTTGAAGTCGGCGAGGGCATGGAGAAAAAAGAAGAGAACTTCGCTGAAGAAGTGAAAAAGCAGATGGGTGTGTAATCCCGTTACTGCAATTGAAAGGGATTAATTTTTTAAAGAGCTGCAAAGAGATTCTTTGGAGCTCTTTTTGCATGGCAAAATGTGAGCAATTATGGTAAAATAAGCGCAAAGGCAGCGCTTATTACAAATTGCTTCGCAATTTGAATTATGCGCAAAAAGCGTGCGCAATTATGGTAAGATAAAACAGTATGAAGTAATTCAACAAATCGGGATTTAAGGAGGAAGCAAAATGAAAAATCTAATCATTCCGCCCAAATTGAACGAGGGTGATACAGTAGCATTTATTTCAATTTCAGGTGGCCGTGCCGGGGATGAAGATATGATTCCCCGGTATATGCTGGGTAAAAGGAGATTCGAAAAAATCTTTAATGTAAAAGTTGTTGAAACTCCCAATGCGCTTAGAGGGAGCGAGTATCTTTATGAGCATCCTGAGAAAAGAGCCGAGGATTTGATGTGGGCTTTGAAGGATGATTCCATCAAAGGGATTATCTGTAATCAGGGTGGAGATGATTCCTATCGTGTTCTTCCGTATATCGATTCGCAGGTCATTCATGATCATCCCAAGGTATTTATGGGTTTTTCCGATATTGCTACATGGATGGCTGTTTTTGCATATGCAGGCGTCCGTGCTTATTACGGTCCCACTGTTCTGACCCCACTCGCACAGCCAGGGAAACTTGATGAGTATACGGAAGCGGCAATCAGACGGACATTGTTTTCAAATGAGGTAATCGGCGAAATTAAACCTGCGGAAAAGAACACATCGATTGACTGGACTACAACATACACCGTCAAAGAGGGATCGAAAGAAGTTCAATATGAACGCTTTTTGGATAATGATGAGATTGATGATCCGAAAGATATAATTCCCTGGACACCCGGAACCGGCTACAAGGTATTGCAGGGGTCCGGAAGGGTCAGAGGCCATGTTATCGCGGTTTGCGGAGGTCCTCTTTGGCAGATAATGGGGACGAAGTATTTTCCCGGTCCCGATATATGGGAAGATTCCATTATTGCGTTGGAACACGATAGCATTTACGGCAGTAAATTAGCCGGATTACATCAACTTCGTGCATTTGCCGCGGCCGGAGTTTTTGATAAGGCGAAAGCTGTGATCACAGGTCCTCTGGATGAGGACAATGAGGAAACAATTATAAAGGTTATCTGTAAGGAAGTTCACAGACCGGACATGGTCATATTGGAAAATGTGGATTACATTCACAGAACGCCTATGACTATACTTCCTACCGGGGCGTGGATGGAGATAGACTGTGACGTTCCGAGAATAGAAATACTCGAATCGGGAGTATCATAATACTGGGTAAAAGCATCCGAGGGAAAGAATGGGGTGCGATAGTTAGATGAACCTACAAGACTGTTATGACACTTACAGAATCAGTACTTGAAGATGAAGGCATGCACGTCTTTGAATGGTGGGGCGGTGAATATCGTCCGTTAGCTGAACTTATTGCAGAAATGGACGACGTAAAGCGGAAAAGCAAATAGACAAATTCAGGTTTGTAGAACTGAAAAATTAAATTTTAGGGAGAAATACAATATGCAATATAAATATATGAGGATACAGGGGAGAGAAGAATCTTACATTACAAAGTACCCAAAAGGTATATTCAGTCTTTGCTGGAATCTGATAAGGGATAAACAATTTACTGATGAAGAAAAAGAATTATTTATCAATATTGATAATTGGTTCAAAGACAATCTTCCCGAACCGGAACCCTGCAAAAACCATGAACAAGTCATTACATTTTTTAAGTGCGAAAGCACATCAGAAATGGTTGGGAAATTAGAGCCGGCTATTGCGCTTTTGGATAAGCATCAAAAGCCTTATGATGTAGTGTATACAAATTTTGTTGGAACCATCGTTTACGAAGATAACTGGCAGGTTGCTGTTCGGGTTGAGGATGGAGAAATAATATAACTTCCGGCTTGATAAAAGTTGTGATAGGGTGATGCGATATAATAAATGCAGCGGTCCGGATAAGGAAGGATATTGCCATGATGTATTCACCAGACAGAGATAATCTTTCCCATTATTTTTATTTATATCAATAAAATGAAGTTGCAAACCCGGATTGATTTTTGCCACCGAACACATTACCGAAGTGTACTGATTTTGATATATACATTGATGGTGTCCAAATGTTAAATAACTTGAGTTTCCGTAAATTGTAATTATAGAATAGCCAAACCTTCCCAGAGTACCAATCTGTTTTTTAAAGTTATTTATAAAAGAGCACCCAAAATCAGGGTTCTGTGGATAAAATTGCGGAAACTCAAGTATAAAGAATATTGACAAAAACCTCTGCGGGGATTATGTTATATTGGCAGGGATTTTAAAGGGATGCTGAAAACGGGGGAAAAAAGTTAATGAGAAAAGAATTAATTCAACAGGAAAATATGTTAAAATTAGCGCAAGAAATGGGTGCCATCCTCTGCCGATATCAAAATGCGGGAGATGAACTGATTCAAGCAGTATTAAATGGGGTGGAGAAAGTTAATATCGAATTATTTGGCTGTAGAATGATTCCGGCGTTTCCTTTTGACAAGCATATAAACAATCCGGTATCCTTTAAAGAGCAGTATGCGCAGTGGCTGAATACGTTATCTGACGAATTGCAATACCGGAAGTCACTTTTAAATAAAATTGATTATGATTTTCATATTTTCCTTTCTCATGTTTCTGCTATGAGTGAAGAAGCATTAGTCGCAGAGGGGGTTACCTATCTTGAAAAAATCCGGCAGGTGGATAGAGAGGGGTATGATGGAATCGTAAAAGTATATAATGGCTATCGCCATTTCTGGGGCTCTGTGGACTTGGAGAACGGAGATACGAACTTAATAAAAAATCGTGTCCATGAAATAAAAAGTCATTTGGAGGATTTTATCTGGTTATATGACAATCTTGCAGATTATCGTTCTAAGAAGGTACTCTACGGAATTCTCAGACATTGGCTGACATTTGACTATGCATATAAGAACTCCATAAAAGAAAACAACTATGATGACTATTATGATTTTGATATTATAACCTGCAGCCCGGAGGAATGTTTGGTTGATTTAGGTGCCTATACTGGGGATTCCGCGTTGTCTTTTATTCATAATTTCGGATTGTATAAACGGATATACTGTTATGAAATGACTGCCGGATCTATGAAGGTAACGCAGGAAAATCTGAAAGATTTTGATAATATTATATATCGCCAGACTGCAGTCGGGAATACGAACGGCAGCATATGTATGACAGAATTTAATGGAGCCCCCGGCAGCAATCTTGTCAGTTCAAAGGGCGATACAGAAATCCCAATGGTAAGATTAGATGATGATATCTGTGAGCCAATCACATTTATTAAGATGGATATCGAGGGCAGTGAAATAGAGGCGATGAAAGGCGCGGAGCAGCATATTCGGAGAGATAAACCCAAGCTTGCAATCTGCTCTTATCACAATAATCATCATATATATGAGATTCCAAGGCTGATGCGGGAATATAATCCGCAATATAAGCTTTATATGCGTTATAACGGACCGTTTAATAATGTGTTAGCATCTGAATTTGTCACTTTTGCGATTCCCTAGAGGCTGAGGGACAAGCAAACCCTCTTGATAATTGGACAGGTGTAGGCACTGTCATTGGTGTACAATATAGTGGTTTACATAATGCATCAGCAGCTGCCTTTCTAACGGACATCCATAACTTTTGTTTCTGACAGAGTGAGGGTATTACCTTCAATTGCGGTTGAATTATGGGTAAATGTTAATTCAAACTCCTTTCTATATGATGAAATAGTAACCTTATCAATAGAGTCTTTTCCCTGTTGTAAAATATTTCTATGAGATTTTCTATATTCATTGATTAGGTCCTCCATCTAACGATAATATGATACCTATTCTTTAACATATATCAAAGAAATCTTGCCATGTAAAATTAATTTTTCTCTGAATTTTCGGGATTTTCAATAAATTGATGCAGTATTGATCTTTTCAAGGTGCAGATGGCGGAAAGACCTGCCTGAAAACACGATATCAGAGCTATGTTTTTGCATTGGGTTTTAATGAGCAGACACTAAATAATTCTTGAAAAGGCAGCTATAATAAGATATAATTCAAATAATATCAGGAAAGAAAAAATTTTCTGATAGAGTTCACCAATACAAGAAAGGACTGATTTTGTGTGGAAGCAGCATTAAAGAATGACTATCAAACTGCATTAGATGAACAGAACAAGGAAGTTCGTAATCTTGTTATGGCAGGATTAGAGCAGATGAAAGACGGAAACACCAAAGACTTTAACACTGTTTGTGACAGATTGGAGAAGAAATACAAAGAATGAGGCACTACTGAATTGAGATTACTGAATTGGCAGAACAGGATATACTATATGATTTATGAGAATACCATATACATAATAAGAATACTTCATATGTTGGTTGACAGCAAGGCATGGCTATATCGTACATTTGGCTTGTAATATTATAAATAGTTGTATATAATGCAACAGCTTTTAAGAGAAAAATCGCAAAGCATATGTATTGATGTAGAATGATAAAAAGAAATAAGAGTTAAAACCTTTGAAAAGCTTGATAATTGGCATTTTGAGGGTTTTTTATAGTATGGCTTAACTTTAAAAATGTATTAAAAATTTATTGAAGAGGATATTGCCATGAAAAACACAAGTGAATATATACGGGAAATCCAAAGCGGCATCCATGATGAACGTCTGCGGGAAATCTATGTGGATGAAAGGTTATTATCCTATCAGAAGCAGCGGTATCAGGATGTGCTCTTAAGGTTTCGGGAATTGTTCGGTGAAAAAGAGGTGTCCATTTACAGTGCGCCGGGAAGGACCGAAATTTCCGGCAATCATACGGATCATCAGCATGGTCATGTACTTGCGGCAAGTATCAATCTGGACATGATCGGGGTTGTGGCGGGGGTCGGGGAGAAGACTGTCCGTCTGGTATCGGGGGATGCTCCACTGATTGAGTGTGATCTGGGGCAGCTTGCACCTGTGGAAGAAGAAAAGGGAAGTACGGCTGCACTGATCCGTGGCGTGGCAGCCGGACTGGCGCAGAGAGGATATCAGGTGGGCGGATTGGAAGCATATGTGACCTCGGATGTTCTGATGGGCTCCGGAATGTCTTCTTCAGCAGCGTTCGAGAGTCTGATCGGGACGATTTTTTCCGGATTATACAATGATATGCAGGTGTCTTCCGTAGATATTGCAAAGATTGGACAGGAAGCGGAAAATAATTATTTTGGAAAACCCTGCGGTTTGATGGATCAGATGGCATGCAGCGTTGGCGGGCTGGTTTATATTGATTTTGCCGATGTGCGGCAGCCGATGGTCAAGCAGATCCCCGTGGATTTTGAAGGGCACGGATATTGTCTTTGTATTGTTGACACGAAAGGCTCCCATGCGGATCTGACGGAGGATTATGCGGCTGTTCCGAGGGAGATGAAGGCGGCTGCCGCATATTTCGGAATGGAATATTTAAGGGATGTGGAAGAGGAAACCTTCTTTTCCAACATTGCCAAGATCCGTGAAAAAGCAGGCGACAGGGCAGTTCTCCGCGCGATCCATTTTTATACGGAGCAGGGGCGTGTTGACAGAGCGGTCAAGGCTTTGGAGGAAAATGATTTTGACAGGTTCTTATCTGAGATCAGGGAAAGCGGCGCTTCTTCGGAAAAATATCTGCAGAATATTTATAGCATAAAGGAGCCACAGGAGCAGAGTATTACGGTTGCACTTGCCGTCAGCGCGTATTACCTGAAAGATAACGGTGTCTGCCGTGTGCATGGCGGCGGTTTTGCCGGGACGATTCAGGCTTTTGTCAAAAAGGAAGCGGTTGATGATTATAAATGCGCAATAGAAGCTATTTTCGGAAAAGACACCTGCCATGTGCTGAAGATCCGTCCCTATGGCGGGATTTGCGTCATGTAAAGCTGTAAGAAGCCTGCGCTTTATGCGGATAGAATTTGTACAAATTTAATAAATTATGCCTCTTGCTTTTGGAATACGTTGCAACTTGTCGAAGTCCCTCTAAGATGATATAGTATTAATACTTACTGTTATTATTTGGAATTGAGGACGATTCATGGAAGGTATCTTAAAACTTCTCTGGAATAGCGAAAACGGAATCTGCCAGTTGAAGAACAACAGCCAGTTGGCCTATACGGAAGCTATGCAGTCTAATGGACTGGATGGTTTTCTGCATTTTGTGGTAGAGGAGGATCGGGAGACTTATGAGATATTTCTTCAAACCCTGAAAAAGGGACTGAAAGGCGCAGCAGAGTTTACACCGTTACAGGATCACCATATGTCGGTATCCGTCCGTATGTATAAGGCTGACGGAAGGGATTCCTATCACAATACGCTTTGTTTCTTCCGAAAGGACGATGCCGGCGCGGTCGTACAGATGACGATGGTGATCTGTGAGATGACGGCGGAGGAAATCTACCGTATGCAGTTGGCACAGACGATTACCAATGACAGCACTCCGGCCACGTTTCTGCAGGCGGCTCATGAGGTGATCCGTCAGGCTCCGGACAGGAAATATGCGCTGGTACAGTTTGATGTTGTGAAATTTAAGATGATCAATGAGATGTACGGGGAGCAGTTCGGAGATGAGATGCTGAACTTTTTTATCGAATCCCTGCAGGTGCTCTGTAATAAGGATCAGCTCTTTGTCCGGCTGACTGCGGACGTTTTTATGATACTTGTCCCCCATGAAGACAGACAGGAGATATTGGATTTTATCGAGACGGTCAGGAAAGCGTTGTCGGGATTTAAGGGGATCGATTATCAGTTGGTGTTTGGCGTAAGCTATGTTGAGGATGTCAATGGTATCCTCCGCAAATACGGTGACCGCGCCGCTATGGCAAGGCAGAGCATCAAGGGCAATGCATTGCAGCATGTGGCATTTTATGATAATAAGATGAAGGATATGATCTACAATAGAAAGTATTTGGAGGATCATATGGAAAGTGCGCTGGAGAACCATGAATTTGTGATGTATCTTCAGCCGAAGTACAATATGGAGAACAACAGGATCGTCGGAGCGGAAGCATTGGTACGCTGGGTCAGGAAAGACGGGAAAGTGATTCCGCCGTCAGATTTTGTGCCCTTTTTTGAAAAAAATGGGTTTGTCACAAAGATGGATGCATTTATCTGGGAAGAGGCCTGTAAGCTGATCCGGGAGTGGATGGATCAGGGGAAGGAGGTTCTCCCAATCTCAGTGAATATGTCGAGAAAGCATTTTCAGTCAGAGGATTATCTGGATACGCTAAGGAGACTGATTGATACCTATAGGATTCCGAAGGAATATCTGGAAATTGAGATTACGGAAACGGTGGATGAGAATGAAACCCACGATAATATCATGCGTTTGAAAGAAGAGGGATTTACGCTGCTGATGGATGATTTTGGTTCAGGTTACTCATCCTTAAATGTACTTAAGGATACGCATTTTGACATTATTAAGATTGATCGGGCATTTTTACAAGATTTCTTGGGCTCGGATCGTGGTCAGAAGATCGTAGAGAATGTCGTACGTATGACAAGCGCCATCGGACTTCCCATGGTGGCGGAGGGCGTAGAAACGAAGGAGCAGGCAGAGTCTTTACTCCAATATGGCTGCAATGTTGCACAGGGATTTTATTACGCAAGACCGATGACAGTAGAAGATTTTCAGAAACGAAAATGGGAACAGGAGAACAAAGAACAGGCAGGATAGACAGGAGAACCGACCGGCGGTCGGTTCTCCTTTTTGGTATTCGCAAGTGGTTCTATAGATGAGTTTAAAAAGAGAGGAGTGTGCATTGTGGAAGAGAAAGGAAAGAAAGGCGGATTCTGGTATCAGGTGGCAAATTTTATCGTCAATAAGCGTAAAGCCATAGAGATTTTATTTGTCTGTGCGATTATTTACAGTGTCTTCTGTATCAATAAGGTGCAGGTCAATCAGGATATCACAAGCTACCTGCCGGAAGAAAGCGAGACCAGACGGGGACTTTCCCTGATGGAGGAGCAGTTTGTCACCTATGGTTCTGCGAAGGTGATGTTATCTAATGCCACCTATGGACAGGCGGAGAGACTTGCCGGTCAGATTGAATCTTTGGAGGGGGTCAAGTCGGTTGCCTTGGAAAAGGATGAGGAACATTATAGCGGTACGGATGTACTGATCGAGGTGACGGTTGACGGCAGCGATGAAGCGGAAAGCAGCATTCAGACCATGAATGCGGTGAAAGAGTTGCTGACAGGATATGATTATTACATTTCCACGACGATCGGTGAGACACAGGAAAGCACGGAAAGTTTAAATCATGATATGAATATCATTCTGGTGTTGGCGGTGGTAATCATCATCGCTGTACTGCTGCTTTCCACCAAGGCATATTTTGAGATACCGGTGCTGCTGATCACCTTCGGTGTTGCCGCAGTTTTAAATATGGGCACCAATTATTGGCTGGGGGAGATTTCCTCAGTCACCAAATCCATTGCTGTGGTTCTGCAGCTTGCTCTGGCGATCGACTATGCCATTATCCTGTGTGACCGATATATGGAGGAGCATGAAACGATGGAATCCGTGGAAGCGGTGAAGGTGGCGCTCTCTAAGGCGATTCCGGAGATCAGCTCATCTTCACTGACAACGATTTCCGGTATGGTTGCCATGATGTTTATGCAGTTCAAGCTGGGATATGATATGGGTATTGTACTGGTCAAAGCGATCATTTTAAGTCTGATCTCTGTTTTCTTTCTGATGCCGGGAGTGATACTGATTTTCGCCAAGGGCATTGACCGTTCCCATCATAAATGCCATGTTCCTAAGATTTCCTTTGTCGGGAAATTTGCAGCTGCGACTAAGTATATTATTCCGCCGGTATTTATCGTCGTTCTTGTAGGCGCATTTATTATGTCCAGTAACTGCCTGTACCTGTATGACGTAAATTCCGTGGAAAGCTCGAAAAAGACGCCGTCGAAGATTGCCAGGGAGAAGATCGGGGAGGTTTTTGGGGCGGAGAATCAGTTTGTCGTCATGGTACCAAAGGGGAATTATGAATCAGAAGCCAGAGTTCTTGCGGAACTGGGGCAGCTTCCTTATGTATCTGAGATCCTCGGTTTGGCGAATCAGAAGATCAATGATGAATATTACCTGACTGATAAGCTTACCCCAAGACAGTTTGCTGAGCTGACTGATCTGGATGTGGAGATTGTGGAGGTTATGTATTCCGCTTATGCCTACAGTCAGGAGCAGTACGGGCCGGTTGTAACAGGAATCAGTGATTATGAGGTGCCGATCATTGATATGTTCCTGTTTTTATATGACCAGTATGAACAGGGGTATGTTACCTTAAGTGATGAAATGGATGAGATGCTGAATACCCTGTATGATACGCTGCATGATGGACAGCTGCAATTACAGGGGGAGGAATATTCCCGTTTTGTACTGAATCTGACACTGCCGGTGGAAGGGCAGCCGACTTATGATGCGATGGAGGAAATCAGAGGTATTGCCGGAAAATATTATGATATCAGTCAGGTGGTTCTGGTTGGTAATTCCACCAGTGCACATGATCTGGAATCCTCTTTTGCAACGGACAATCTGATCATCAGCATCCTGACAGCCATGTTTGTCATGATTATTTTGTTCTTTACCTTCCAGTCAGCAGGACTTCCGGTGCTGCTGGTATTGACAATACAGGGAAGTATCTGGATCAACTTTACAGTACCTGTGCTGCAGGATACGGGAGTTTATTTTATTGCATATTTGATTGTTTCAGCGATCCAGATGGGTGCGACGATCGATTACGCAATTGTTATTTCCAGCCGTTATATGATCCTGCGGCAGGAGATTTCGTTAAAGGATGCAATCACCGAAACGATCGACAAGGCGTTTCCGACAATTTTTACTTCCGGTTCGATCTTAACCTGTGCCGGATTTCTGATCGGATATATATCTTCGGATGCGACGATTGCGGCCATCGGTATTGCGCTTGGACGTGGAACATTGATATCCATTCTGTTGGTACTTTTTGTACTCCCGCAGATCTTGATGTTGGGTGATATCATATTGGAAAAGACGGCGCTTGCCATTAACTTGACAGGAAGACAGCGTGAGTATAGGGGAAGGGCGTTGGTATCCGGTCATGTAAGCGGCTATGTGCAGGGGATGATCGATGCTGATATGAGCGGTCTGATTCAGGGAGAGATGAAGATCAATGTGGATACGCTTCTTCCCAGAAGACAGGCTCAGATCACGCCGATGGACGATAAGCTTGAGATGCACGGAGAAGATGATAGTGAGGATGATAGAGAAAAGATAGAATGATAGATAAATAGTTTAGGAATCAATAGAAAATGAGTTGTGCAGAAAGGAAGCATATTTCATATGAAAAAAATTATTATGCATCATCAAATATTTGCAGCAGTTATGATGGCTGTTCTGCTGTTTACCGTAATTCCGATACCGGTAAAGGCGGATGGGGTTACGATTGAGATACATACGGTGGCGGATTTTTTGGAGTTTGCAGAAAATTGTAAGACAGACGGATGGAGTATCGGCAAGGTGGTTGTTTTACAAAGCGATCTGGATATTTCTGGTTTTGGCTTTGATGGTATCGCATATTTTAATGGAACATTCCGTGGGTGCGGATATACCATTAGTTTTCGTAGCATGGAGCCGGTGGGTTCGCATTATGGATTCTTCCGTTATATCGGAAGTATGGGACTCGTAAGGGATCTGAATGTGCATGGCAGTATCATCCCGACAGGAAGCGCTTCTATGATCGGAGGGATTGCAGGCGTTAATCAGGGGATGATACTGAATTGTTCCTATACCGGCAATGTAAGAGGAAAGAGTGATGTGGGCGGTATTGCCGGTTTGAATGCGGAGACGGGGATGATCTTAAAGACGACCAATCATGCGATGGTCTTAGCAACTGATCAGACGGGCGGTATCGCAGGCAGGAACGAGGGATTGATTTCGGACTGTAATAATCAAGGCAATATCAACATAAAGGAACTGGATACTACGATGGATCTTGGAGGAGTGGATATCGGGACTCTCAATCTGACAGGGAATATTGTGAACCGTAACAATATGGGAGGTATCGCCGGTATGTCGGAGGGGATAATCACCGGCTGCAGAAACAGCGGTACGATTGGATTTGAACATACAGGGTATAATGTTGGCGGTATTGTGGGCAGTCAGAGCGGACAGGTCTTTGACTGTACGAATGAAGGAACGGTCTATGGCAGAAAGGATGTGGGAGGTATCGTCGGTCAGGCTTCTCCGTTTATGGAGGCGACATATCTTTCGGAGAAAGTGGAAAGTGCGCAGACCCGTGTGTCAGGTCTGAATAATACATTAAACAGTATCGTCAGCTCGGTATCTGATACGGCAGAAGAAAGTAGGAATTATGCGGATCAGCTCAGGACGCAGTATCAGGAGGAGTGGCAGTCGGTATCCCAGAATCTGGTAACAATTCTGGATACCATTTCGGAAAATGAGGCTGCTGCAGAACAATATCGGGAGAATATCTTTCAGGCTATGGAAGCGATTGCTTCCGAGGGAGAACTTTTGATGACACAGGATCTGAATCTGGAGGATCATGAGATTCTACCAGAAGATCTGGATTTAGAGGATCTATGGGAACAGGGATTAGAGCCGGATGAACTGCAGGATATGCTTGCTCAAATCAGTGAAAACCGTATTTCGGATCAAACGGAGGAATCAGCGCGGCGGATCAGGGATCAGTTACAGATCATCAATGAAAACCTGCAGCTGATTCAGGAGCAGTATGAGATCAATGAAGAAAGCGAAGAAGATCTGATAACCAGTCTGCAGGAAGAACTGCAGAATAACAGTCGGGCGGAAGATATGGATCAGTTTGTGGACATCATAGAGCGGGGCAGTAAAGAGGCGTCGGAGGGGATGAACAGCGTGATGTCCCAGATCAATTCGGCAGTGGATGCCGTGGATGTGGACATGACAACATTACGGGAAAGGGGATTTATCGAAGATGTTTCCGGTATGGCATTTGCCCCGGATGCTAAGGGCGTAATCAGCGGGTGCATCAATTCCGGCAGTGTTAATGGGGATATCAATGCCGGTGGGATTGCAGGTACAATGAATATTGAATACGGTAGTGACCCGGAAACGGATTTTTCCTTTGCCGGGGATGTTAATATTGTTCTGCGTACAACGCTAAATGACGTCATTATAGACTGTATTAATTTCGGTACTGTCAGAGTTAAGAAAAATCATGCGGGAGGAATTGTCGGCGGACAGATTTTAGGATTGGTTTATTCCTGTGAGGCATATGGATACGTGATTGCGGCGACGGGTGATGAGCTTGGCGGCATTGCAGGGTACAGCGAGGCTGCAGTGCGCGGATGCTATAGTCTGTGCAGCATGGAGGGAGAGGACCGGATCGGCGGTATCTGCGGATATGGAAGTACGATAGAGGATTGTATCAGTATCTGTGAATTAAAAAGCGAAGGAGAGTGCAGGGGCGCGATCGCCGGGGAAGTAGATGAGGAAGGCAGCCGGATCGGCAATTTCTTTGTCAGTGATACGCTGGAAGGGATCGATGGGATCAGTTATCTGGGGATAGCGGAACATAGTTCCTATGATAATATTATGCAGATGGAGGGGATCCCGGTTGATTTTTGCCAGATCAAAGTAACATTTATGACGGAAGAAGACGTCATTGAAGAACAGCAGAAGCTGTATGGATATATACTGAGGGATGAGGATTTTCCTGCGATTCCTGAGAAGGAAGGTTATTATGCGCAGTGGAATTATGATGATATGCCGCTGGTTAACAATGAGATGTTTATAGCGGAATATATTCCATGGGATCAGGCACTGGCATGTGAGGAAAGGGTTGAAGACGGCAGGATACTGATGCTGGCAGCGGGAGAGTTTTATCAGAAAGATTGCCTGCGGCTGAGTGAAGTGACGACAGCTTCGCAGCTGCCTCTGACGGAGCAGGATACGTTGTTATATATGTATGCATGGGAGATTGAGATGTCAAAACAGCATGTGCTCCCGACGGAGCTGGAATGTCATTTTGCGGTGTCAGAGCCGGGACGGACAAAGTTGTATCTTTTTAAGGACGGCGCATGGACGCAGATCCCTGTTACGGAGGACGGAAGCTACCTTGTGGCGATGCTTCCGTATGGAGCATCCTTTGCGTTGGTGGAAAGCGATGCCGGACTGCCCTATGCGGCAGTGAGCGCTGCAGGAGGAGCTTTGCTGGTTATGGCGGCGATAGCGGCAGTACGAAAGAAACGGAGGAAAGAACATTAGCGGAAACCACATTTCGGATTCCCAAAAGGTAAAAATAAAAAATATGTGTTAATTTTCGTCTCTTTCTGTTATAATAAAGAAACAGATGTGTCATCCAGTAAAATTGTTATGACATTTGGCGTGAAAATTTGAGCTGCCGAAGGCGGCATAGGAGACGAAGATGAGCAGAAAATATCAATTAGTTACAGACGCTTCGGCAGATTTGATTTCGGAATTTGTGCGGGAGCAGGAGATTTATGTGATCCCCATGAATTACACATTGGATTCCAAGGATATGGTATGTCTCGGCAACGAGTCCATGGAGACGTTAAAATGGTATTATGAGGGAGAACGGCAGGGGATGATGACGGGGACGTCGCAGGTCACCCCGCAGGTGTATCTGGATTTCTTTAGGAAATTTGCAGAAAAAGGCGAATCGCTTCTTTATCTTTCTTTATCGGGAGGCTTGTCCGGCACATATGATTCCTCGCAGCTTGCGGCCAATGAGCTTATGGAGGAATTTCCTGATGTTGAGATCTGCTGCGTGGACAGCCGCAGTACCACCGGCGGTATCCAGATGCTGATGGAATGTGCTGCAAAGAACAGGGAAGAAGGCATGGGCATCAAGGAGAATGCGGCGTGGCTTGAGGAAAACCGGCTGCGCATCTGCCATTGGTTTATGGTGGAGGATCTGATGTTTTTAAAGCGGGGAGGACGTATTTCCGGCGCTGCGGCAGTGGTCGGTACTGCGCTGAATATCAGGCCGATCCTGCGGATTGAGAATGATGGAACCCTTGTGAACTTTATAAAGAAACGGGGTAATAAAGCTGCTCTGAATCAATTAGTGGAATTATATGACAATGCTTCCGAGAAAAAAGAGGGAGAGCGGATCTGTATCGTCCATGCGGATAATGAAGAGGCAGCGGATTATCTGGAGCAGGAAGTGAAGCGGCTCAATCCTTCATGTATTACGAACAGGGTTATGCTGTCGCCCATTATCGGCTGCCACACCGGACCGGGAATGGCTGCGATTGTTCATTTCGGAAAACGTATCTGATTACCGCCTGTTCTGGGTATGGTAGGAAAGATGTTGTGAAATATTTTATAATACGATATTAAATTGATCATGCTGGGTGATGGTAAAACAATAGGAGTTTTGCCATCACCCATATATATAAGTAAGAGGGATGGTATAGGTTATGGGGAATAACAGCGCCGGACACCTGTGGAGTGGCAACAGGATATTATTTGGTATGACGGCATGCTGTATGGTGATCTGCATGCTGCTTTGTTTGGCGGGATGCAATACCAAAGAGGAGCTGGCGGGGACAGAGGACGATCGGGATAGTTTCGCGGAGGTCAGCGGGGACATATCCGGAGAGAATGATCAGGACATCTATAATTTCCCTACAGATGCATGGGAGATGGCGCAGCATATGGGCATTGGCATCAACCTCGGCAATACTATGGAAGCCTATTGGGCAGATACGACAAATCTTACCGGGGGAGCGCAGACGATTGGTAATGATACGCCGGGCTGCTATGAGACCTGCTGGGGTGCCGTAGAGACGACAGAAGAAATGATAATCGGCATGAAAGAGGCAGGTTTTTCTACACTCAGAATCCCGGTTTACTGGGGCAATATGATGGAGGACGACGGGACATTTACCATCAATCAGGAGTATCTTGGCAGAGTGGAGGAACTCGTTACGTACGGACTGGATGCAGATATGTATGTCGTGATCAATATCCATCATTATGATCAATTCCTGATTGAACATTATCCGCAGGATCAGGTGCTTGAGATCACGGAAGGCCTATGGAAGCAGATTGCCGGATATTTCAGGGAGTACCCGGAGGAGCTTGTCTTTGAAGGCTTCAATGAAGCGCTGGGGATGACCGGTCCTGAGGGACAGCTTACTGCGGAGAAGATGTATGTGTTTGTAAACAACATGAACCAGACATTTGTGGATGCCGTGCGTGGCACCGGAGGCGGCAACGCTGCAAGGATCCTGATTGTATCCGGCTATAACACGAATATAGACGCTACAACAGATGAGAGATTCCTGATGCCGCAGGATATGGCAGAAGGCCGTCTGATGGTATCGGTGCATTATATTGATAATGCCTGCTTCTGGACAAACAGCATCGGAAATGAAGCGTGGCTGGATTACAGTAGGAGTCAGTGCAGGTTATTGAAAGAACGGTTCTTGGATCAGGGGATTCCGGTATTTGTCGGAGAATGTACCGCAGGCTATCCGCCGGAGCGTATGTCATGGGACGCGACAGTGACGGATTCCGCTGACTGTCTGGAGAAGATACTTGGAATGACCAGGGAGTACGGTATGGTGCCGGTGTTATGGGATGTCTGCGATCAGTTTTATTTAAGGAGCGAACTGCGCATTGCGTCAGAAGCGGATCAGAGGGTGATCGACGCGTATGTTTCTGAAGGAGGCGCTGATTGAAGAGACGTTTTCTCAGAGCCTTTGGCGGAACCACACAGTTTTGCAACGGCTTTGCTGTCTCAGTTGACATAATAAAAACAAAAAATGAAATTAAAATAAACTAATTATAAATTAAAAATATAAAAAATATTAACAATAAATAAACAGAAAAAATGACCGCAATATATTGTATAATAACGATTTCTGGAACACTAAAAATGAAAAATGGCATAAAATTCCTCTGATTTTTCTATTTGTCAAGGGAAAATGGTTATGATAAAATGATTTCATAATTTTAGAAATCAGGCAGGTTCTAATCATGACATATATGCCGGAAAATAAAAATGACGATCGGAGGAAGCGGATCAACAGGATGAAACGGATGATTGTTTCAACTGTTTTTGTTTTATTATTGCTTCCTAATCTCCTGTGTATTACGGCATTTATCCGTATTGGCGGTCTGGACAGGCAGATCCGTGAATTGGCCGCGAGGCTGGATGGGATCGCTATGGCAGTATCGATAGACGCGCAGACTTCTGACGGCGTCGGCAACGACGGCGGAGCGGTAGAAACCTCAGGAGAGGTTGTTGTTGTAGAGCAGAATGAAATGCTTTCCGCCCAGCAGGGTGTGGCTGCCGATGATTATGATGAGGTCAGAAAGGTGTGTCTGACGTTTGATGACGGTCCTTCGGCGAATACGGACGAGATTTTGGATATTCTTGCGCGGTATAATGTCAAGGCAACTTTTTTTGTTAATGGGAAACCGGGGTATGAGGCGCAGTATCAGCGTATTGTAGACGAAGGGCATACTCTGGCGATGCATTCTTATTCCCATAAATATCAGGAAATATATTCCGATATGGATGCTTTCAGAGAAGATTTTTTTGAGATCCAGAGTTATCTCATGGACGTTACCGGTGTAAAATGCAGGTATTACAGGTTCCCCGGAGGAAGCAGCAATACCGTATGTAATGTAAATATGAAGGATTGTATTGACTTTTTGAGTGAGCAGGATATAGTATACTTTGACTGGAATGTTTCCAGCGGCGATGCAACCAGAAATTATGTCAGCACCAGTCAGGTTGTGAATAATGTGATGATGCCGGTGGAAAATAATAACTGGAATACCTATGTGGTTTTGTTTCATGATGCGCCGGGAAAGGAAACGACGGTAGAGGCGCTTCCAATCATTATCGAAAGATTACAGGCAATGGATGGAATTGTTATTGTTCCGATTACGGATTCGGTACATACGGTGCAACACGTTCTGCCTGATGAAGAATATATCATGGAGGAGTAAGATGGGATTTTTTCAAAATTTAAAAGAAGATTACGAAGCAGCGGTAGATGAACTGCTGGGCAGTGAAACAGGACGGCCGGAGGAAGAGCCTGCTGCCAAAAAAAGCAGAGGCAGAAAGAAGTCTGCCAAGACAGAGGAAGAAACGGAACAGGTGGCATTGGATTTGGATATGATGGCTTCGGAAGAAGAAGCTGTGCAAGAGGAGAACATACAGGAAGATCTGGTGGAAGAGGATGATATAGAACTGGAGTCCGAAATCGTCAGTGAAACGACGGAATTATTGGAAAAGGCGCAGCAGGATGATATGTCAGAGGTTGATTGGGAGCTTCCCGATATTACAGGTCTGCTTTCTGATGAAGAGGAAGACGCAGCGGTAATGGAAGAGGCTGCTTTCATGGAAGGTGCGGCGGTAATGGAAGAAGTTTCCATAATGGAAGAAGCTGCTGTAATGGAAGAAGCAGCCGTCGCGGAAGATGTTGCTATTATGGAAGAAGTTCCTGTGATGGAAGAAGCCCCTGTAATAGCCCCTGTAATAGAAGAGGAAGTCATGGTGGAAGAAGCCGCCGTAATAGAAGAAGCTCCTGTAGTGGAAGAGACTCCTGTGATGGAAGAGACGTCCATAATGAAGGAAGATGCGGCGGAAGATGATGGAATAGAAGATATTGAAGATGATCTGGACGATGATTTTGAAGATGATCTGGATGATGATTTTGATGATGATGACTTAGACGACGAGCTTGAGGATGACTTAGACGACGAGCTTGAGGATGACTTAGACGACGAGCTTGAGGATGACTTAGAGGATAAGCTAAGTAGTAACGATGCGGAAGAAGATGCTTCTGATGAACCGGATGTCTTAGGGATTGCCGGAGAGGAAGCTGAGGAATTGCAGGATTCTGATGCTGCTCAGGTTTTGGAGGACGACATGGCGGAGCAAGAGGAAGCTGATGCAGCGGAGCAGGAGGAGCCGGAAGTGATTCGAAAGGCGGAAGCGCCGAGCATATTCAGAAAGCTTGACGAGACTCAGAATAAAAAAGCAGATATATTGAAAGAGGAGGAAAAAACCACAATGGCAGCAGAAAATGTGATGGAAGAGGAAGTATCCACCAAAACGGTGATCCCTGAGCTTGCAGAGGAAGAAGAAATGGAAGTGTCGGATGAAACTGCAACGATCACAAAGGGTATGAAGGTTGCGGGGAATATCAAGAGCAACGGCAATCTTGATCTGGAGGGCGTTGTTGTCGGCAACATCAGGATCGCGGGGAAGGCGAATATCTTTGGAGAGATCAATGGTGATACGGAAGCCGGCAATGTTTATGCGGATGGGGCGCAGATCACAGGCGCAGTGAAGACGACAGGCAGCGTCAAGGTGGCGCAGAGCTCTGTTATTATCGGTGATATTTCGGCAACCAGCGCTGTTATAGCAGGCGCGGTAAAAGGCAATATTGATGTTCATGGACCGGTCATTTTGGACTCTACAGCCATCGTTATGGGCGATATTAAGTCGCAGTCGGTACAGATCACGTCCGGCGCCGTAGTAGAGGGAATGTGTTCACAGTGTTATGCAAAGGTAAGTCCGGCATCCTTCTTTGACCAGATAGGGAAATAATTGTGTAGTGTGAAAAGCAGGATATGAGTCGCAGCAAGGCTGTGACATGGAGGTTGGCGGCAAATTGAGAATCTTGTTGAAATTAAGTGGTGAGGCGTTATCATCAGAAGGAAAGCGTTATGATGATGAAATTATAACAGGGATCGCGAAGCAGGTAAAAGAACTGCTGGCTTTGGGACATCAGATCGGCATCGTGATCGGCGGCGGCAATTACTGGCGGGGAAGAACCAGTGAAAATATTGACCGGACGAAAGCGGATCAGATTGGGATGCTGGCGACGGTGATGAACTGCATCTATGTATCTGAAATGTTCCGTTCTCACGGGATGGAGACAGAGATCCTGACGCCGTTTATCTGCTCGACGTTTACAAAGCAATTTTCCAAGGATGCGGCGATAGAGTGTTTCCGGAGCGGTAGGGTGGTATTCTTTGCGGGTGGTACGGGACATCCGTATTTTTCAACGGATACGGGCGTTGTATTGCGGGCGGTTGAGGTGGATGCGGACGGCATCTTTCTTGCAAAGGCGATTGACGGAATCTATGATGATGATCCGCGCAGGAATCCTAATGCAAAGAGATATGATGAGATCACGATCGACGAAGTGATTGCGCGTAATCTTCAGGCAATCGATATGACGGCCTCCATCATGGCGAGGGATGGTCGTATGCCGATGTGGGTATTTGATCTGACGGAAACGAACAGTATCTTAAATGCGGTCAGCGGACATTTTAACGGAACAAAGGTAACGGTATAGAAGCCTAAATATCAAATAAAGAAGATGAGAAATATCAAATAAAAAGGATAAGAGATAACAAATAAGGGGTAAACAGATTATGGATGAGAAGATCAAAGCATTGGATGTCAAGATGAAGAAGGCATATGATTATCTGACAGAAGAACTGGCAACAATACGTGCAGGACGCGCCAATCCTCATGTGTTGGATCGTATCAGGGTGGATTATTATGGTACGCCGACGCCGATTCAGCAGGTGGGAAATGTTACGGTTCCGGAGCCCAGGATGCTGCAGATTGCGCCATGGGAAAAGACGCTGATCAAGGAGATCGAGAAGGCGATCCTTGCTTCCGATGTGGGGATCACGCCGACCAATGACGGTTCCGTGATTCGTCTTGTATTCCCGGAGCTGACAGAGGAGAGAAGAAAAGAACTTGTCAAGGATATCAAAAAGAAGGGGGAAGAAGGAAAAGTCGCAGTCCGCAATATCAGACGTGATGGCAATGATTCCTTCAAGAAGCTTGCTAAGACGGATATTTCCGAGGATGAGATCAAGGATCTGGAGGATCAGCTGCAGAAGCTCACGGATAAGTATATCAAGGATATTGATAAGGCGATAGAAGAAAAATCTCAGGATATCTTAAAGGTATGATCATATGAGTGTTCCAAGA